>JAUNUI010000002.1:85192-197767 GCA_030538255.1 Pelistega sp.
CCCCACCGCCGCGCCCCCCCCGCCGCCACCCGCGCCCGTTACTTCGGGGGTCAGCAACCCACTTTCTTGCTCAATCTCTTGAAAACCCTCATGCACAGGTAAGCGAATTAAAAAATACAAACGCTCCTCATCAGTTTCAAAGCAAGGGCATAAACTACTTGTATCGGCGCTTATACTATGTCGCTAAAAGAGTAAACACTGGGATGCGGACATTTTTACATAACCCTTTTCTCATTTCTTTACATCTATCAAAATCTCATAACGGTACCGTAACCAATCACCCCATCCCTTCTTTAAACTGACTCGGAGACAAACCTGTCAACTGTTTAAATTGTCGACTAAATGCGCTGTGGTCTGAATACCCACATAAGACCGATATCTCAGTAATTGATAAATCTTGTCTCAAAAGTTCTATCGCCTTTTCAAAACGCACTTTCTGAATATACTGTGTCGGTGTCATGTGAAATAACTTCTTAAAGGTTCTATCAAATTGTGAAATCGATATGTTCGCCAAATTCGCCAAGGTTTCCATGTTTAAACTTTGATCAAAATTTTGCCTGATATATCGAACAGCATTATGAATACGCTCATTTGTTTCGGGTTGATTCGTTTCCTCTGAGTGAATGTCTAGGGAAACACCCACCATGCCAATTATGTGCTCTTTAACATCATAAATCGGTAGTTTATGTGTGAGACACCATCCTGGCTCACCTGTACGATAAGAGTGGAGCTCAAGCTTATCAATAATTTTATTCCCCTCTTTAAGCACAAGAAAATCTTGTTCGGTATAGCTTTCACCCAACGAGGACCCAAACACATCTGTTGACGTTTGACCTAACAGCTCTTTAACGCCTCCAAAGCCACAACGTGTTGCCAACGTCTGATTAGCTAACACATATTTGGCCTCTCTATCTTTCACAAAAAAGACCAAAGAAGTAATTCGATTCAACAAGGGCATAAGCAAGGAAACATGCTCAACAACGTCAATTAGACTCTGCGGCCTGAAATTATTCTGCCCATCATTTAAGTTCAGTAGGTTTAGGAGATCATCATCAATTACTTCTTTCTTACTCATGGTATACCTTTCTAAATTAGCGAGCTCAGTAATATACCTAACTAGGAATAACCCTAGAATTAGGGCCACTATGCTAATTTGCGCATCCTATTTCAAAAATTCATCAAGACAGTATTTAGCCTTTCCTTCAGTATTGAGTCTACCCAATATCTTATTTAGACATGAGCAGAACAATGACTGAACGTTATACAAAAATTCGCATCATAGACTCCCACACAGAAGGCGAGCCCACACGCTTAGTATACGAAGGTTTCCCTGATTTAGGCGATGGTTCTATTCAAGAGAAATTGCAACAATTAAAAATGCATCACGATCAATGGCGTAAAGCGGTAATTCTTGAACCACGTGGTAATGATATCTTAGTAGGTGCTTTATTATGCAAACCATCGAAACCAGAAGCAACCGCTGCTGTTATATTTTTTAATAATTCTGGTTACTTAGGTATGTGTGGACACGGCACAATTGGTCTAATGGCTTCCCTACATTACCTCGGCAAGGTTGAGCCTGGCGAACACCTTATTGAAACCCCTGTTGGTGATGTTCGTTGTACGATTTTTAATGATGGCAGCGTGGGCATACAAAATATCGTCTCATACCGCTATAAAAAAACCATCTCTATTGATGTACCAGAATTAGGAACAGTCACAGGCGACATTGCTTGGGGCGGAAACTGGTTTTTCTTAGTCAGTCAAAAATTTATTGATATTAATCTTGCTAATGTATCTGAACTCACCACTATTAGTTCAACTATTAAGCAAGCATTACAGGCCAACAACATCACGGGCAAAGATGGTGCCGAAATTGATCATATCGAACTCTTTCAAGATCATCCTACCGCTGACAGCCAAAGCTTTGTACTTTGTCCAGGCAACGCTTATGACCGCTCTCCTTGCGGCACAGGCACCAGCGCTAAATTAGCTTGTTTGGCTGCTGATGGTGTTTTAGCACCTGAGACGGTCTGGCATCAGGCTAGCGTAATTGGTAGTGAGTTCCAAGCCTCTTATAAGCATACACCTGAGCAACAGGGCATTATTCCTTTTATTAGAGGGAAGGCCTATATCTGTGCTGAAAATACTTTAATAATTGATGATAAAGATCCGTTCAAATGGGGGATTGTTGCTTAAGCGAACAGCAATCTAGTCTGATAAATATGATAAAGAGCACAGAATGTCGAATGAGATAAAGCCAGTAGTTGTTATTGGTGGTGGAATTATTGGCTTGAGTATTGCATTAAGCCTACAAAGCAAAGGAGTTAAAGTAACACTCCTAGAACGCCAAGAAGTAGGCAAAGGCGCCTCTTGGGGTAATGCTGGTCATCTGGCAACGGAGCAAGTTTTCCCTGTTGCTGATCCTAGTGTTCTTAAATCAATACCGAGTATGTTGCTGGACCCCTTAGGTCCTTTACGTTTGGATTGGCGATACTTACACAAAATTACACCATGGCTACTGCGTTTGTTAGCGAATATGCGCAGTGCTCCCTACCAAAAAATCCACCAAGCGCTATTAAGACTCAACGCACAAAGCCTTAATACGTGGGAGCACTTTGCAAAAACTTGGGATCTATCACCATGGATAAAAATCAATGGTTCTTTACTAGTGGCTGAGCATGAGAGCACTGCACTGACACTAAAAAAGCACGGCGCTTACTTAAAGTCTATTGGTGTTAACAATCAATGGTTGTCCTACGATGAATTACATGAACGAGAGCCCGCTCTCGCTGAGACACAAATTGGTGCTCTATTTTATCCTGATACAGGCCATATTATTGATTTGGAAGCAGTCATACAGCAGCTATTACACCAATTTCAAGCGCTGGGTGGTAATGTCGTCCAAGCTTGCCATGTAAGGGTAGCTCATAAAGTATCTGAGCAATCATTCAAGTTGCAAACTTCTCAAGGTGAAATGTTTTGCCAGCAAATTATCATTGCTGCTGGCGCCTATTCTAAAGAACTTACAAAACAGCTAACAGGGGTTTCTGTACCTCTTGAAACTGAACGAGGTTATCACTTAATGCTACCGCAAGAAAAAAGTCGACTTGCAATCCCAGTATCGAGTGCTGATCGCCGCTTTATTATGACACCCATGAATAATGGACTGCGACTCGCTGGAACAGTTGAATACGCAGGGTTAAATTTGCCCGCCAATATGAAAAGGGCACAAAATTTCATTCCCTTAGCGCAAGCTATGTTTAAAGAACCATTACAGCAGGACGGGGCTGCAGAATGGATGGGATTTAGACCCACCATTTCTGATTCTCTACCTGTTATCGACAAGGTTGAAGACGTCTATCTCGCTTTTGGACATCAGCATCTTGGCCTAACACATGCAGCAATCACTTCGCAACTGATCACTGCAATGTATTTCAATGAGCCGACCGTCATTGAAACCTCGGCTTATCAATTAAACCGTTTTAAATAAATTACCTATATACGAGGAGTATCACAATGAATTTACATGGCATTTTAGTCCCAATGGTCACCCCTTTTTCTGCTGACAAACAACTTGACCTTCCTGCTTTAGAACAAATTACTGAAGCATTTATTGAGAAAGGTGTATCAGGCCTAGTCGTATGTGGCACAACTGGAGAGTATTACACACTCTCAGAAGCTGAGCGTGAATTAGTACTCAAAACCGTAGCCACATTAGCGAAGGGACGAGTGAGTTTAGTCGCGGGCATTAACGATCTTTCTACAGAGGGCGCTATTCAACGTGCCAAACAAGCGGAACAACTTGGCTATGAAGGATTAATGTTAGCTCCACCCGCCTATAGCTTACCAAGCCAAGAAGGTATTATTGCGCACTATGAGGAAGTTGCAAAGAATACTTCTCTACCTATTATTATGTATAACTTCCCTGCTCGCATTGGTGTTGAGATTGAGTTTGATACCGTTGCTCACTTATCTAAAAACCCACGTATTGTTGCTATCAAAGAAAGTAGCGGGGACTTTAGCCGAGCATTGCGCTTAATGCAAGCCAATTTCAAGGACTTTGAAGTGGTATGTGGTTGTGATGATCAACCTGTTGATTTCTTTTTCTGGGGTGCAAAAAGCTGGATCAGCGGTGCGGCCAATGTCCTACCTGAAGAGCAAGTCGCTTTATTTAATGCTTCACAAGAAGGTGACTGGACTAAAGCACGAGGTATCATGACCAAAATGTACCCTGCCATCCAATCAATGGAAAGTGGTAATTACAATCAAAAAGCCAAACTTGGTTGTCTAAAAGGACAAGCGAAAGTAGGAACGGTTCGCTTACCACTAGCGCAGATGTCGGACGCTGAGCAACGAGACTTTTTATCATTACTTAATTTCTAGGAGTCCTTATGAAAATCGCTAAGGAAACTATTTTCGAACAAGCAAAACAAGGCAAATTATGGGCTGGACACTTGGTTCTTAACCATACTGAGACAGATAGAAAGCTAGAAAACAGAACGCCTATCGATAATAGCTTGATCGGATATATTGCCGATGGAGAAGCAGCTGATATTGATGCGGCCGTTACAGTTGCTCGACAAAGTTTTGAGTCTGGTGAATGGAGCCGCTTATCACCAGCAGAGCGCAAGGCAGTTATGCTGCGTTGGGCAGATCTCCTTAAGGTACATGCTGAAGAGCTAGCTGCATTAGATTGTATTGATGCAGGCAAGCCCATCAGTGAATGCTTAAATACTGATATGCCTGCAACTATTGAAACCTTTTATTGGTATGCCGAAGCTATTGATAAGATTTTCGGCAAGGTTTCACCAACTGGCACCGACACCTTAGGCATTATTATCAAAGAACCAATCGGTGTAGTGGGTGTCGTTTTGCCTTGGAACTTCCCTGCTCAAATGTTTGCATGGAAAGTTGCCCCTGCTCTCGCTACAGGTAACGCAGTTATCGTGAAACCAGCCGAACTCACCTCATTAAGTGCCTATCGAATGGTTCAATTAGCTTATGAAGCTGGCGTACCTAAAGGGACCTTGAGCTTAGTCTGCGGCCTAGGCGAAAAGGTCGGTGAGGCCTTAGGCAGACATCATGATGTCGATATGGTGTCGTTTACTGGCTCAACTGAAGTAGGTCGCTACTTTTTAAAATACTCTGCAGAAAGTAATTTAAAAGAGATTGTGCTCGAATGTGGTGGCAAAAGTCCTCAAATCGTTTTTGCTGATGCAGATATTGATGCTGCCATTCCTTCCATTCTTGCGGCAGCATTTTGGAACATGAGTGAAAACTGCAGTTGCGGCTCACGCTTACTAGTTGATGCATCAATTAAAGATAAATTATTGCCTAAATTAGTTAACGCACTTGCTGAGTGGAAACTTGGCAATCCCCTAGAAAGTGATGTCATGCTTGGCCCAATGGTTGAAGAAGCTCATTTCAAAAAAGTTAAATCCTTTATTGATAAAACACGTTCTGAAGGCGGCAATTTAGTGAGCGGAGGCAAAGTCCTCAATGATCTCGGTAGTGGTTGGTATATTGAACCAACAATTTTTGATAATGTTACCCCTGAGATGACGCTTTTCCAAGAAGAGGTTTTTGGTCCTGTGCTAGCAGTAACAACGTTTACCACCGAAGCTGAAGCTATTCAGCTAGCTAATAATACCAACTACGGTTTAGCATCATCCTTCTATACCAATGATATTAAAAGAGCGCACCGAGTATCCAAGGCAATCAAAGCGGGAACCGTTTCTATTAATGGCTTCTCTGAAGGTGACATTACCGCTCCATTCGGTGGTTATAAACAGTCTGGTTTCGGAGGGCGTGATAAAGGTTTAGAAGCACTGGAGCAATACGTTCAAACAAAAACCATTTGGTATATCAATTAAATAAACTCCCCCTGAATAATTAAATTAGATAAATGATAGGAGATCGCCATTTTGGCGTTCTCCCAGGGGGATTTTTTCTCGAAATCCACAAAACAAAGGAGTAGTGTTCATGGAGCAAGTAGTAAACACAATCGTGGGTTATATATGGAGTAACGCTTTAGTGTACTTAGCGCTAGGTGTTGGCTTATATTTCACCATCATTACTAAAGGTGTGCAGTTCCGATATATTGCAGAAATGATTCGCCTATTGCGAGAGCGTAAAGAATCATCGGAAGGCGTATCGTCCTTTCAGGCTTTTTGTATGGCATTATCTGGTCGCGTGGGTGTCGGCAATATTGCTGGCGTCGCTACTGCCATTGCTGCGGGCGGTCCAGGCGCTGTATTTTGGATGATTGTCATGGCACTTTTAGGTGGTGCCAGTGCCTTTATTGAATCCACTTTAGCTCAACTATACAAAGAAAAAGCAGACGGACAATATCGTGGAGGTTCTCCACATTATATTGAGAAGGGTTTAAAACTCAAATCATTCGCTATGTTTGTGGCGCTAGTCATCGGTCTTTCTTATGGTGTTTTAGTACCAGGCATCCAAGCCAATACTATCGCTGATTCATTTTCGAATGCTTTTGACCTACCCAGTTATGTAACAGGTATTATTGTTGTAGCCTTACTGGGCGTGATTATTTTTGGTGGCGTTAAACGAATCGCTCGTGTTGCCGATAAAGTTGTTCCCATCATGGCGATTGCGTATGTTATCTTGATGGTCATCATCCTGGGGACGAATATTTCTGAAATTCCAAGCATGGTATCGCTAATTATCAAGAGTGCCTTCGGCTTAGATCCAATTTTTGGTGGTATTGTCGGTACATCTATCGCTTGGGGTGTACGCCGTGCAGTATTCTCTAATGTTGCCGGTGCTGGTGAAGCCACATTCAGCTCTGCAGCAGCCGAGGTATCGCATCCAGCCAAGCAAGGTTTAGTGCAAGGTTTCTCAGTTTATATTGATACCGTTGTTGTATGTACTGCTACTGCACTGATGATTTTAATTACAGGCATGTACAACGTTATCCCCAATGGCGTGGGTGCTCCGTTAGTTGAAAACATTCCTGGCATTGTTGCGGGAACAGCTTATACACAAGCAGCAGTCTCTACGGTCTTTGAAAGCTATGGCAGTTCATTTGTTGCTATCGCCATTTTTCTATTTGCTTTCACTACCTTAATGGCCTACTACTATATTGCTGAAACGACCATTGTTTATTTAGACGAAAAGCTACGCTACCCTATCTTAAAACTTGCATTAAAAATTGTTTTCCTGGCTGTGGTATTTATTGGCAGTATCCAATCGGTTAGTTTAATGTGGAGCTTAGGTGATATTGGTTTCGGCAGTATGTGTTACTTAAACTTCATCGCTATTGTGCTTCTCAGCAAACCAGCTCTAAAAGTACTTAAAGATTATGACCGACAAAAGAAAGCAGGCCTAGACCCAGTGTTCGATCCACGTGTTGCAGGTGTTGAAAATGCTGATTTTTGGATTGAATACAGTGACAAGCATAAACAAAACAACTACTAATATTACATCCAAGTAAGTTGTTATACTGCCCCCCGAAACTAACTTTTATTAAGCTTAGTTTCGGGTTTTCTTAAATAATTAATTGTCTATAACGACTTATAAACCTCGCCTTATACCTTATATATAAACAAGTACGATTTACTTCTGCTCTCACAATACTAGACAGTCAAGCTCCTGCATATTGAACACACGATCAAAAACCCTCTCCAATTCAGTCTCTTCGATATCCTGACAAATAAAGACCACCTGATTGTTGAACGCATGATTTTCATTAAGGAGCTGTGGATTACTAAAAATATAACCAACACTTTGCATTAATACTGTACCCACACCTCTTATGCTGAAAATACATTTAGATCGTAACAGCCGTTCTGACAACATGAAACTTAAATCTTCAATTTTTTCTGCTATATCAGTCAAATCATAACTGCCAGGGTAAGTTTTGCTAAAGATTTTAATATTAGGATGCTGATAAGCAAACCTCTTCGGCATCAGAAACAATAACTCATGCGCATTATTAATGCTATAGCCAACTTGTCGAGAAAATAAATTTTCTAGTACAGACGATCTGTCATTTGATATATATAATTCCGCTAATGGGTTAATAGCTCTTACTGCCGAAATCATTGAATCTAGAGGGCTTGAGAGCGGAATATCTAATTTATTGAATACGATTCTCTGTGCTGAAGCAAGTTGCGTAGCTGCTTCAGCTGAATGATTTATGCGTTCTACCCCATTTAGCTGATCAAAAACACACACCACTTGGATATTTAAGTTTAGTCTACGTAACTCAGAGTTTAAAAGAGGAGATACAATACTAATTGGTTTGGATAAACCGCTAGTTTCAATAATAATCTTTTCAAGCGGTTTACTATCTAATTCATACTTAGCATCAAGAAGTTCCATTACCGTATCGACTACATCACTTTGTAAAGTACAGCATAAGCAGCCCGATGGTAAACGCTTAATCGGCTTATCAACTTGCGCATTATGTACAAGCTCTCCATCAATATCGATGCTACCAGCCTCATTCACAATAATACCTACTTGCTCATCAGGATACTGCCTTAACCAATCCAATAATAGTGTCGTTTTTCCGCTCCCTAAGAAACCAGATAAAATTACAATATCCAAACTAGTAGACATACTTTAATCACCTTTAAAACTGTTGTGCACCATTGCTCTAACATCTGCAAGTAGTTCTTCAACGTCGTAAACAATACCAGATTTAATAGTTTTCTCAATACAACGATGCCATTCTACTTTTTGTGTTTCGTCATTTAAACGCATAGTTCCTGTGCCATACATTAACTTAACATCACTTAATGGGTTATGAGAGTGGATAATTAAGTCGGCCTTTTTGCCTATATCAATTGTTCCTGTTTCTTCCTCTATACCTAAAAGCTCAGCATTTCTTAATGTAACTGACTGCCATATTTCATGGGGATTAAAGCCTGCTTCTTGAAATAACTCCATCTCTCTCACAATACCAAAACCATAGATTTGATATAAAAATCCTGAATCGCTTCCGATACAAACTCTTCCACCTAAATTTTTATAGTCATAGACAAAACGCATCCAACGCTCATAATTGCGCTTCCAATCAATCTCATTCGATGTACTCCAAGCATGCCAGAAAGAGCCATGTGCGCCACGTTGTGGTTGGAAGAATTTCCAAATCGTCTGCCATGTGTAATCTTTATGCCAATCTGCCTGACGAGCACGCATAAGATCTCGCGTGGCATCATAGGCAACAAAGGTCGGAACAAATGTATGATCAAGTTCTCGAAATGCTAAGAGAGTCTCTTGCCACTTTGTTGAACCAGGCTCTGCCGCTTGAAGAAAGTTTTGCCCGGCAATAGAGAAACGATGATATTCATCGCTATAGTTATAATCGACTGGATATTTTTGTATGGTTTGCTGTGTATACATGGCTTCCGCAATACCATAATAATGTTCAGTACTCGTCAATCCCCATTGAGCAGAATTTAAGGAGTTCATCCGACTAACCGCCATTTGCGCATGGTGGCAGCCACTTTTTAAACCGATTTTCTTAGCTTCATCTAAGGCTGCTTTCATCATGGAAGGCGGTGCACCAAAGAACTTAATCCCATCAGCACCTCGCTCCTTGATTGCATTTACCCACTCTCGAGAATCCTCTGGCGTAAATATTGTTTTGTAACGTTCATTGAGTGCTGGAAAATAAGCATGCAGTTGCATATTTGGCGCTGCTATTGCATTACTTTTCGCCAATTCCTTTTGTTGTAGGCTCCAGGTAAGACCATTCAGCATACCCATCTCTCGAATAGTGGTCACACCATGTGCTAACCATAGCTTATATACATAATCAGCAGGTGGCATTGGTCCACTCATATTATGATAAGGTGTGCCAATATGTGCATGCGCATCAATTAGTCCTGGAGTTAGATATTTACCAGAACAATCAATCTCCATATCACCAGGAGCTGGACGACGCTCTGGTTTAATGGGTAAGCCTGGGGCTCCTACATTCACAATCGCAGCGATGCGATCATTTTCAATAACGATATCCGCTGGCCCCCATGGTGGAGCTCCAGTACCATCAATAATGGTTGCACCCCGCAAGACTAAACGTTTATATGGACCATCGCCTCTATCTCTCTGTCCAGCAGCAGCTGGAGGATGCCATCCTTTAGATGCATTTAAATGCATCATCTCATCACCCGCCAACACACCAGAAAAAATTAATTTTTTCTTTTCCATAATTATCTTTATCTAAAATTGAACTTCAGTAGTTCTAAGTTATTAGCAATATAAAGCAGTACCATCATGTCCTGGATCTGCTGCGCCATCTGTTTTACCATTGGCAAATGAAATTGCATGAACAGATGCAAAGCCATATGTGAATGGATTACGAATAACCTCGTAACCTTGTTTCTCTAATTCCCTAGTTTCATAACGCGGTATTCTGTTTGATACATCTAACGCATCACTAGTACCCGAGAACCTAGGGGCTGAAACTGATTCGGTCATATTCATATCAAATTCGATATGATTCAAAATAACTTGCAAGACACCCATAGCAATTTGTGTTGCACCAGGAGCACCAATTACCAAGTACGGTTCATTATTTTTAAATAAGAAACTTGGACAAAGTGAAGTAAAGCGGGACTTTCCAGGCGCTAATGAACCGGCGTGTCCAGGTCGAGGGTCAAAAACCGCCATACATCCGTTATACATAAAACCCAAACCATCAGTGATCACGCCTGATGGCATACCTAGAGAATGAGTCATTGAGACGCAGTTACCTTCCTTGTCGGCAATAGAAATATGTGTAGTGTCTTTTGATGGATGACCACTGTTAAATCGAGGAACAGTCTGGCGTACACCAGCTTTAATTTCTTCGACCATTTGCTGAATATAACTCTCGGACAGCAATTTCTCTATGGGTATATCGACAAAAGCAGGATCGCCAATAAATCTGTCCTTGTTCACTGTTGCTCTACGCATCACCTCAGACACAACTCTCATATACTCAGCTGTATTATGACCAAGACTTAGCAGGTTAACATGCTCTAACATCTTCAGCATTTGCAGTAATAGCAGCCCACCTCCAGGAGGGTTGTTAGTTGCAATATCAAATTCCTTATAGCGTCCCCGCAGTGGCGCTCTATATTTCACATTAAAACTATTAAGATCTTGCATACTAATTAGGCCGCCATTGCGTTTCATATCCCCAACAATTTGCTCTGCAATCTCACCAAAATAGAAAGTATCGGCCCCTTTAATAGCGATCTCAGTAAGTGTATTAGCATAATCAGAGTTGATAACGAGATCTCCAACTCGTTTCGGTGAACCATCTTCACGACAGTACATCGCTTTGCCAGATGGCGAGTATGCAATTCGATCTCTTACTGAGCGTCTGCCCATTTGTCCTTCATCTGACCAAAACTCTTCTACGTGTTGGCGGACTTTCCAACCATTTTTGGCCCACTCAATAGCGGGTTCAAGCAATACATGCCAAGGTAATTTACCATGTTTTTGATGCGCTTCTTGGTAAGCTTTTAATGAGCCAGGAACACCCATAGATTGATAACCCATTTCATTAACAGCCCCTTCTAAAATGAAGCCAAATCCGTCCCTTGCTTCAGAGAGAATTAGCTTCTCCCACATATCAGGTTTTACTGCCTGTGGTGCTGGCGAATGAAAGTCAATGTATGACGTACTCTTGCTCTGCTGTTCGTAAAAACCTAAACTACCAAATCCTGCAATACCACACATTAAGGGATCAACCACCCCTTGAACAAAAGCGCATGCAATAGCCGCATCAATTGCATTACCACCAGCTCGTAAAATTTCCACGCCAGCTTCGGATGCTTCTGGTTGAGGTGTTACTACGACTGCTTTATGAGATTTCATTTTGTACCTTTGAATTATTTATGTGTATTAGAAATATTGAGTTGTTTAATAACAGCACCCCAGGTTTTAGAGTCTTCTCTCACTTTAGCCATCACATCTTCAGGCTTCGACAGAATTGGCTCCATGCGTACTTGGGCAAATTGTTCTTTAACTTCTGGTGCTGCAAAAAAATCTTGTGTAGCCTTGTTTAGCTTTAAACGAATATTTTCAGGCGTACCTTTTGGTACAAGTAATGTTGTCCAACCAGGTAGTGGAAAATTATCCAAACCGAGTTCTTCTAGAGTAGGAATCTCTGGCATTTCTTCAATTTTCGAGTGGCCAATAATGGCTAAAGGTACGACCTTGCCACCTTTCACTTGGACTAAGGCGGAGTTCAAGACATCTACCATCACATCGCTATCACCAGCAATAATGCTGTTTAATCCCGTTGCTGAGCTACTATAAGGAACGTGAGTAAGCTTGGTTCCTGTTCTTTGCATCAACATTTCCATAGCTAGATGAGTGGAGTTACCTTGTCCTGCTGAAGAGAAGTTAAGTTTATTTGGTGATTGCTTAGCTTTCGAAACTAGATCCTCAAAAGACTTAATACCTGATTTATTACTCGCTACTAATAAAAATGGTGTATTCACTAACATAGCAACACCATCAAAATCTTTTTCAGACTCATAAGGGAGATTGTTATAAATGAAGGGGTTGAAAGTCATCTGTGACACACCTGCAACCAATACTGTATAACCATCTGGTTTTTGTTGTTTTGCATGTGTGGTCGCCAAGATGCCGTTTGCTCCTGGTCGATTCTCAACTACGATATTGCCATTAAGGTGTTTGGCAACCCATGATGCCCATAATCGGCTTGTCATATCAACGCCACCTCCTGGTGCCTGTGGAACAACAAGTTTGATCGGTTGGTTGGGATAAGTATTGTCCGCATAAACAACATTACTCGCCAACAACAGACTCACAGCCGAAAATAAAGATAAAACAGTTTTATTATGAAACTTCATTATTTGTCTCCAGTAAGTGATGTTTCTTTACACCATATTTATATTGAGCTTTCATTATTAATTACTGTAAGATAAATAACCAATGAAAAATAATTAGCCAACCATTAGGAAAACCTCATGTATTGGAATATCGAAGACATCCCATGGGCTAAGCGGCTCAAATTAAAGCACTTAGAAATATTTCTACTATTAGATTATTCAGGAAGTATTACAGAGGCTGCCAAACAATTACATCTAACACAACCAGCTGTTTCGCACTGGCTCAGTGATCTTGAAGATGTTATTGGCATGCGTTTATTTATCCGCGGAAGAAAACTGAAGCTCTCTCCTTTTGGCGAGGTTTTTAAGCAATACGCATTACGTACAATTGGTGATGTTCAGCGCATTAATCATGAACTAGAATCGGTAAAATTAGGTGCGAAGGGACGCATTCATATTGGCACAATTATCGCTACAGCAGCGGCAGTTTTACCTAAAGCAATCCCTCAAATGCATACGGAATATCCTAATATTATTATCAATATTAGTGAGGCTTCATTTGAGGTACTTTTAGAAAAGATGAATCGCAAAGAAATTGATTTAATCTTAGGCCCATTAGATTTAAGAGCCAGTAAGGCCCTATATTCCAAAACTTTGCTCTTCCAAGATGAGGTAGTTGTAGTGGCTGATATTAATCACCCTATGCACAAAGTTAAAGCAAACTGGGAGGAAACCAAAAAGTATCCATGGATATTACCGCCATCTCATACCTTAATTCGGACAACGTTCGAGCACTCTGTCATGAAAGCAAAGATTGAAATTCCACAACCTGCTCTTGAAACTGCATCAATGATTTCACAACAAGCCCTGCTATCTTCATCTACCTATCTAGGTTTACTCACTCGCTCTATGGCAAGGTACTATGAAAGCTTGAATATCGTTAAAATCATACCCTTAAAGATGTTTGAAAATGCTATCCCAATGGGCATCCTGTGGGATGATTTGAGTGTTGAAGCGACCACTAGAAGATTTATCCAAATTCTCAAAGAAAAAGCGAGTTCATATCACTAACTTAGCAATATAGACAGAAAATAAATGATGCCGATCTATTAATCGACATCATTTTCCTATTCCTAACTACCTCTCCAACACCTCCCCAAATTGATACACCGTCGCCTCATCATGCATGCGCCCAATCAGCTGTAAGCCAATGGGCAAGCCCTTATCATCCTCTCCAAATGGCACCGACAGGCTAGGATGTCCTGAGAAATTTGTAGGAGCAGTTAAGCGAGTCAGCAACCATTGTGTCGGGTGCATTTGTCCATTAATTTCTGTGCTTCGCTCATCCAGTAATGGTGCAGTGATACCACATGTAGCCGTTAAGATTACATCTACACTTGCCAATACATCATCAAAACTTGCTTGCGCTTGATATTGAAGTTTCTTACGACGTAGATACTCAGAAGCTAACACATCTTTGCCCGTCAATAATCGATCTTTAACCTCTTGGATATAAGGAGTCTGAGCCTCCAGCATATCTTCATGAGTAGCATAGGCCTCTGTCTTTAAGATAAGTTGTTGTGCTTGATAGATTTCGTAGATATTGGCAATTTCAATATGGCGTATCTCTGCTCCAGCTGCTTTCAGTTTTTCAATAGCCTTTTCTAATTGGACTTTCACTGCAGTCGAGACATACTCACCATAAAACTCTTTCGGTACGCACACAATCAAACCCTTAATACTTTGACCAATCTTACGGCTATAAGTACCTACTGGTTTATCCGCAATGACTTCTAATAAGATTGCATTGTCTTCCACCGACCTACTAATTGGACCGACATGATCTAAGGTCTCAGAGAGATTAAATACGCCTTGCTTTGAGACCAATCCTAAAGTAGGTTTCATTCCTACTACACCACATAATGCTGCAGGCAATCGAATTGAGGCACTCGTATCGGTACCGATAGCGATATGTACTAAGCCTGATGCTACTGCGGCTACTGATCCACTGCTTGATCCTCCGCTTATCCGATTACTATCTTTGGGGTTTCTAACTGGCCCAAAATATGAACGATCACCTGTTGCTCCATAGGCAAATTGATGAGTATTAGCCTTGCCAATAATGATGGCACCCGCATGTTTGAGTAAGCGAATAACCTCAGCATCTTCCTTCGCGATATTATTTACATAGGACTCTGCCCCCATTGTTGTACGGATACCTTCTACATCAATCAGGTCTTTAATGGCAATCGTGATACCCTCCAAAGAGCGTAATGAATCCCCTGCTGATATACGGTCTTGAACACATTGAGCATCATGTTTAGCTTGCTCTGGTAATACGGTAATAAAAGCGTTTAAAGGGGAAGCTTCAATTTTCAATAACTGCTGTTTCACTTCATCGAGTGGCGACACTTTGCGCGATTTATAGTCACTTAAGAGTGCCATAATAGTTTTTGTCATTTGTTTCACCCTCAAAGTTTATGCTGTACATAAGGGGTTTCACATGGTGGGCCATTAGCCACATTCATCGTTCCCTTATTTAAGTCCATAATCACCGAGAACACAGTTTCGAAAATATTGCCACGCTTACCTACTGGCTTATTAGCACTTTCACCATGGCGACAAATCGCATCGGGATAATTCACATGATTTTTTAGTAATTCTTGAATCACGCTTTCATTGATTTCGCCTTGGTGATTATTTAAAAAGTGCTGTGCTACACCTAAACGAATATGCGTATCTGGTGTACGCTCTTGGAAGCGGTCTTTAACATAGCCTAATAGGTTTGGACTTACAAAGTGATTCGCATGTGCCATTGCGCCACTATGGTTGAACATAACATCGTAACCATCATTCGCCAGTTCTACACAGACAGATACGCCTTCTTTAGATGCAATATGAAAATTCACACCATTCGCTGATTTTTGTTGAATCGCTGCACCAATTGCCTCGCCGATAGTATATGAATTAAGGATTCCTCTAGCTGCACAATGGATTGGCAAGCCACCAGGGGTTCCTTCGCAACCTAAGGCATTAAAGCAAAGTCCCACACCTGCATCGTTCATGCCGATTTTGCCAATTAGACCAGCTTCGTTCACCATTAAAATTCGAGGTTTATTTTTTTGCACAATATCCACGATTAACATGACATCGTGTAAGCGCAGATAATGATCCCAGTTTTGTGCCACTAAGGTACTGCCTGAGGTTCTTGATGGTAAAGCCGAAATCGTGGTGCAACCATCAACAGCAGCCGCTGAGAAAATCACTTCAGAACGAGCATTCAAGGTTACGATATCAACTAAGGGACGCTCTAAACCGTCAGCCATCCCTTGCAGTTCTGCCAGAATATCTGGGTCATAACGCTCAATTTCTGGAATATAAGCATAGGCTTTTTGTCGGGCTTCTGCCCACGACACACCTACCGATGCAAATAAGTCAGCATAGATATCTATGCAACGATTGATTTTATCGCCTGCTTGTTTGGCCATTTGCACGCCAATCTCATAGGGTTCACCACTCACTTTTACGTATTGAAATGTCATTTCTAATTCCTTACTCTTGACGACTTGTCCAATTAACAAGCGTGACTTATCTCCGCCCTTGCTAGAGCACTACCCAACATCTAAGTTGAATAAACGTCTCTAGCAAAGGCCATTACTTACAATTTAAAGTTTATTGATGCTTATTTATAGGGCACAATTTTCCCGTCAGCAAAGGTGGCTAGAATAACTTCACCATTATTTTGATGTTTTTCGTCAAAGTTGATCTTGCCAAGCAAAGTGTCAAATCCACTTAGCTTGCCTAAACCTTCTTGGATTTGTTTGGCACTACTGCCTCCACCGAGTTTGGCCGCTTCAAGTACGGTATAAATCGCCTCATAGGTACCTGCCTCAAAGGCTCCAGGCTCAGCATTGTACTTAGCACGGAAAGACTCTTCAAACTTTTTGCTACGCTCTGTATCTAGACCAGGGACCCAAGAGGTTGGGAAAATCGCACCATTCGCTGCATCACCAGCTAGCTCAACAAATTTAGGCACACCTTGGCCCATATTCACCATGATAGTGGCATCAATGCCTAGTTCTTTAATTTGACGAGCAATGATGGAACCTTCGGTATAGTAGCCATGTACAAAAACCACTTCAGGCGAAGTTGCTTTAATCTTAGATAGTTGCGCTTTAAAGTCAGTCTCACCACGGTTATATTCTTCATAAGCAACCACGTCTACGCCTAACTCTTTAGCACGATCAGCAGCTGCTTTAGTTGGTGGTTTGCCGTAATCTGAGTTTTCAACGAGGAACGAGAGTTTCTTCATGCCTTTTTCTTTAGCAAAGAACTCAATTGCCTTGGTATTCAACTGTGCATCAGTCATATTAATGCGCCATGTATATTGATTACCTAACTCAGTCAATGTAGGGGTGCCTGCCATACCGTTAACGAGTGGAATCTTGTAGCGCTCGTTCTCTTTAGAGAAGGCAATAGTCACAAGGCTAGCATCCGAACCCACGATAGCGTTAACTTTCTGTTGTGTAATAAGTTTCTTCGCTGCATTAATGCCAGCGGCTGGGTCACTACGATCATCCTCTGCATGAATCTCAATCGGTACACCATTAAAGCCACCGGCTTGATTAATTTCATCAACCGCTAAACGAGTGCCCTTACGGTGATTTTCACCATAGGCAGCTGCTGGACCAGATATTGATTCGATAATGCCAATTTTCAGAGGTGTCTGTGCTTGTACAGCACCCATCGTGGCAGCAAAACATACAGCTAGTTGGAATAGTTTTGTTTTAATCAACATGATTTGTCTCCTAATAATGTTTATATAATTTAATTTTAAATTGCAATTAATCTTCAATGCCTAAATAGGCTTTACGTACTACATCACTTTCTAGTAAAACTTTGGTATCCTCTGTTGCAATAATTTCTCCTGATTCCATAAGATAACCACGCTGAGCGACTTTTAAGGCTAAATTCACATTCTGTTCCACCAATAGAATTGTTGTGCCCGAAGCGTGAATTTCTTTCAGCTTAGTCATTAGCTCTGCAACAATTAAAGGTGCTAAACCTAATGAAGGCTCATCTAATAACAGTAGCTTAGGACGCCCCATCAAGGCACGACCAATCGCCACCATCTGTTGTTCCCCGCCGCTCATAGTGCCTGCTTTCTGTTTCCAACGCTCTTTTAAACGTGGAAATTGCACAAGGATCTTGTCGATATCTTCTTGCATTTCTGCGTGCGTTGAGCGTCTTGCCCTTGCGCCTACCGCTAAGTTTTCAGCTACTGTAAACTCAGGGAAAACACGGCGCCCTTCGGGGACAATACTAATCCCTGAACGAATAATCGCATCTGAGCTTAATTTCTCTATGCTTTTGCCTAAGAACTCGATTTTGCCGTTACGCACAGGTTGCAAGCCAATAATGGATTTCAATAAAGTGCTCTTGCCTGCCCCATTGGCACCAATCAGCGTGACAAACTCTCCAGCTTGTACATCCACACTAATTTTTTTAATGGCATGCACATGGCCATAAAATGTATCGATATCTTTAATGTTTAACATTTCACTCTTCTCCTGTACCCAGATAAGCGGCGATGACTTTAGGATCTTTCTGGATATCATGTGGCTCTCCATCGGCAATTTTATGACCGTATTCAAGCACCACAATATGACTACATAAGTCCATGACGAGTTTCACATCATGTTCAATAAGAACAATTGTGTACCCCATAGCATTCAGCTTTTTAATTAAGGCTTTAAGTGATACCCGTTCTTGTAGGTTCAAGCCGGCAGCAGGCTCATCCAGAAGCAATACCTTAGGATCTGTCGCTAAAGCACGAGCAATATCCAATTGACGTTGTTCACCGTATGGTAAGTTTTTTGCCAATTCGTCCTTCTTTTTCTCTAGTCCAACATAGGATAAAAGTTCGATTGAGCGACGCTCTGCTTCAGCACGCTCTTCACGCTCTGATTTGGTACGAAACACTGAAGCAAATACGCTTGCCTTGGTTCTACTTTGGCGTCCAATCATCACATTCTCTACGAGACTTAACTCAGGGAACACCATAATATTTTGGAAGGTTCTCGCTACACCCAAGCGATTAATTTGATCCAGACGCATCTTGCTTATTTCATGTTCGTGATAGAACACCTTGCCTTCTGTTGGGGTATAAATTCCACTCACCACGTTAAATAAGGAGGTCTTTCCAGCTCCGTTAGGGCCAATAAGCCCCGTAACCTTATTGCTTTCAATATTGAAGGAAACATTGGATAAAGCTTTCACACCACCAAATTTAAGACTAATGTTTTGTACTGATAACGTCATTATTTAGTCCTCCAGCGTTGAATCGCATTCGGTAAGTCGGCTAAGCCTTTAGGAAGGAATAAAATCACCATCGCAAGTAAGAATCCATAAACTAATACGTTATATTGACCAAAACCCTGTGAGTACTCTTCTAGAATGGTGATGGCGAAAGCGCCGAGAATTGAACCGTATAAGTTACCAATACCACCAATAAATGCCATCACGAAGAAAAAGATGGAAATATGTAGGCCTAAGCGGTCTGGATCAATAAAGCCGTCATAGTGCACAAAGAGCGTACCTGCAAATGCTGCAAACATCGTACTAATGGTAAACGAGAGAACTTTATACTGAAAGACAGGGATGCCCAGAGATTGGGCAGCCAATTCATTATTGGCAATTGATCGCAAGGCATCTCCAGTCCGTGAATCAGTAATTCTGCGCAAAACAAAGAACGCAACCACCATACAAAAGAGCACCATATAGTAATATCCAAGGTCACTATCTAAGGTCCAGCCAAAGATACTCGGACTAGGTACCGCAATTAAACCTGAAGGGCCTCCAGTAATTGAGCTATTTTTCACCAATACCTGGATAATGACACCCACTGCAATACTCGCTAAAGCCAGATAGTGTCCACTGGTACGGAGCACGATAATTCCTACTAAGCAACCCAATAAACCCACACTAATCGTGGCTATCGCGACGGAACCAAAGTATGGGAAACCTGATTTCATTAGCATCCCAGATATATAGGCAGCTAAACCGAAGAAGGCAGCATGACCTAATGAAATTTGGCCGGTATAACCAATAAAAAGAGTAAGCCCCATGACTACGATAGCCGCGGTTGTGGCACGAATTCCCATATGCGTTAAGAAAGGATCGTTAAGCAAAAGAGGGACGAGAATTAGAAAGGCTAATGCAATAAGGCTGGCATATTTTTTAGTTAACATCTTCTATCCCCTATACTTTTTGAATTTGTTTTTTACCAAGCAAACCATTCGGTTTAACTAAGATAATCAATAAAAGAATGGAGAATGAGACAAGCTCTTTATACGCTGAGGCCAGGAATAAAGTGCCATATTGCTCGATAACACCAAGTGTAAAACCACCTAATACTGCGCCAGATACTAAGCCTAAGCCACCCAATAAAGCTGCTGTAAAGCCCTTAAGGATAATTAACTGACCCATATCGAATGTCAAAACGGCGATAGGTGCATATAGAATGCCTGCAACCGCACCAAGTACAGAGCAAAGTGCGAAAGTAATATTATTCACACGCGATACATTAATACCCATCATACGTGCTGTTGTTTTATCTTGCGCTACCGCTCTTAACGATAGACCGAGCGCTGTTTTGGTGAATAATACATATAACAAGCCCATGATGATAAAGGTGCTGATAATAACAATGATATATTGCGCACTAATTTGCAGACCACCAAATCTCACAACTGTCTCAGTCATCGGTGGGAATCGATAGGCTGATGAACCAAATACTAACTGCGCCACGCTACGAATCATAATGAAGAGCGCAATCGTCATCACTAGTAATGACAAGGCATTAGTATTGCTTTCTAATTTTCGTAAGAATACGCGCTCTAAAATTGAGCCAATACAATAAGCCGATACCATGCTTAAAGGAAGAGCCAACCACATACTTAAGCCCAAATCTACATGGAAGATGTAGCCCAAAAAGGCACCAACCATGAAAAACTCGCCTTGCGCAAAGTTAATTACATCCATACCCCGAAAAACGAGCGTAATTGCCAGGGCAATGAGCGCATAGGTGCTCCCCACTGACAGCCCAAATATAAACTGCTGAATTAAATTATCCATAATGTCTCTACTCCGCAATGTTTGTTCTAGCTCTCCAAACACCTTATGAAATATCAAAATGCATCTCGGTAGGCTAGATTTATGGTTTAGGCAAAACAATTACCCAAACGTTAGGGTATTTTAGGAGTAGATATTGTTTTCTATCAAGTCAGGAATAACCCGAACGTTTGGGTGAAACGGCGAGTATTATCTTATTTATAGTTTTAATAAGCAAACTTACTTGACTTATTGTTTAAATAAATAGTTAAACACGAAAGTTTGTACTCTCACGCACACATAGTACAGGAGGAAGCAACTCTGATTTAGGCTGGCCGCCTTTAATTTTTTCTAATAATAATTCAACACCACGGTAACCCATTTGATGCATAGGCGATAAGATAGTACTCAGACCAATCGGCAGTTGGGCAGCTAAAGGGGTATCATTAAAACCTAATACAGCTACATCACGTCCAACAAGTAGACCCTTATCACGCAGAGCACCCATTAAGCCTATCGCCAAGAAGTCATTAACGGCAAACGCTGCTGTTGGATTCTTTTTGGCTGATTTATTGTTGGAAAATATTCGCTCTCCTAATACTCTGCCGCTTTGAATATCAAAACCGCTGTGATGCACACAATCCGATGAAATAGCCACACCTAACTCAGCGCAACGCTCTAAAAAACCCTTAGTTCTATCAATACCCGTTGTAGCATACGGCTCTCCAGCCAATACATAGATATGGCGGTGCCCTTGCTCAATAAGATGGTCTGCCGCCATGCGCCCACCTAGGTAATCATCACAGGTCACTGCGCAATGGTTGGGGGCGTGCCTACTAACCAGCACTAATGGGAAGTTGCGATTTCTTAAGCTATTTAAATACTCAAGATTATTAATCATGGCATCAGCAACAATTAAACCATCTACACTTTGATCCAAGGCCATCTCAGATAATTGAATTTGTCGCTCAGGTATGTCTAGGGTAATACCAACAAATGGCAGATATTCATAGTCTTTGGCTGCGGCATCAATACCTTCATAAATCGTCGCAACAACTAAATCAGTGATGCGAGGTAAGATCACTCCAATTAGGCGAGTTTCACGAGTTTTTAAACCAATCGCTTGTCGGTTAGGACGATAGTTGCGTTCTTGAGCCAACTTTTTGATACGGTCAATCACTTCTTGAGATGCAGCACTTCGGGCCTCAGCGTCTGTGCCATTTAACACACGTGAGACAGTGGATACATGGATGCCAAGTTGTTCAGCTAACGAGCGCAATGTTGTTCTTTTATGCATTGTGATTTTATCTTTTGCCATAATTCTTAGAGAGTGATGATAAGAGTAACAACCTAGGCAATGGGGTGCTCAATAAGAACAAAATAGGTATCATCCTAAGACAAGTTATACGGTGCTACCTTATGAGCTTTCATGCTATTGTAACCATTAAATGATTCGAAACAATCTTTCTTCGGGCAAAATTAAGTTAAGTTTAGTGTTGTTTAAAGATTACCCTACAATTGAGGTAACCTCACAAATAAAAGCAGCACATTCATTAACGATGATCCTAGTTTATCGAATGTATGATCTCCTAACCCTCCCCTCCCATTCTCAACGGTAGTTGAAAATTGACCAGTAATCATTATTACATTGCCGTTAATCCCATAAGGTTAATCACAAACCTGTCAATAAAGCTCGTTATACTGGGTTTATGGCGAGTAATCGCTTCTCTCTTTCTAGTTGGGCTTGTCTATTAAGGAGCATGTGCAGCTCATTGCACAATCTCGCCCTTATCAGTCTGTTTCTTGGTCCACACTCGTTAGTCTTATTTTTTTAATCTATACGGCTTTTTTAAGCCACGACAATAGGAGCTTTATCATGGAACAATGGTTACCTAGTCTTATCACTGCCACGCCACAAGAGGGTTATGAGTTAGCGGTGAAGTTGTCTCGACTCGCGGTTAAATTCACACAGCCCTGTGCTGAGACGCGTGAGAAATTGCGCGCGGATTATGCCAATAGTGCTGACAGTTTAACTATGGTCTCGCAAGTGGTGGCGATTAATTTTCAGACGGTCGCTCAGGCGAATAATTACTGGAAATAGTCTGTCAAAGGCACCTAAGCGACGCGATAAGGCCTTATCGCTTCCTTCTGATGCTTTAGACCCTCAAGTTTACTGTTCTGCCTGGCGGGTCTCCTCTGCCCGCCGACTTATGCCTTGCACTCCTCACTCAGCAATCAATGCACCCACCCCCAATTCTTCCAATACATTTCTCAATCACCCCTCACTTAACAAACCCTTGCAAAGCTGAAACATTCTGTAGAATTATCTCTGGTCTCCAGTGGTATGATGGCTTTTATTATCTTAGTTTGCCTAGGCAAGTTTTTAATTTAAGAGTCTTCGTTCGATGGCTCGGTGTATCTTAGTAAACATCTATTGAGTGAGTGGGTTATGACTTTTTTCTCGCCATTATCTTTTAACTACAAGCATGTATTATCAGCATTGGCCATCTCAAGTTTAAGTCTTGGAGCCTCGATTCCTGTGGTCCAGGCGCAAGATATTGACTCGATTAATGCGACGTTCTCGGTGGGCTATAACAGTAACACCAGTGGTGGCAATAGTCGCTTAACGGTGCAACGTAATGGGCATCAGTATGATGCGAAGTTTGAGGCGGAGCATGCCTTGATGGATATTACGCAGCAGGCTCGCTTTAATATGAAGCAATGTCAGGTGCAGCCTCAGTCGTACTCAAATAATGCGAATCCAGCGTTCAAGTCGCGTGTGAAGGAGAATATTGCCTTCGATTGGGGCAGCAAGCAGGCGAGCTACACGAATAATGATGCTGATAAGAATAAGCGCTTTGGTCTGGTTCCTGCATTGTATGATCCGCTTAGTTTCTTCTTTGCAGCGCGCTGTGATTTGATGGCGGGTAAGACGCGTTTCACCTACCCCCTGATTTATAAGGGCAATGAGCGTAAGCACACTTATGTGGTCACGGGTACTCAAGTGGTGAAAACTGGTATTGGTGATGTAGAAGCCTTAGTGGTGCAGCGTGAGCGTAGTAATAAGGATAGGATCACGCGCTTCTATGTGGCGCCTAGCTGGGATTATATGTTGGTAAAGATTGAACACCGTGAGAGTGCTTTAGCTCAGGCTTCAGCGACGTTGGTGAGTATGGATTATAAGGTGTCCCCTATGGCACAATAGTTTTCTACCCATCCGACAAGACCGCTTTCTGATATTGAACGTAAATTGTTCTCGCTTTGTCTATATTAGTTTTACGTGCGTTAATAATTAATTTTTCTTCGATATCCAGGCGAGCTTTATTAAGATTGCTTAGTCTTGTGCGATGAGATTCAAATGCTTGCCTTGCTTCGTCCATAGGCAGACCAGCTCTTCGTCTCTTGGGCAAACTGTGTGTTAAGTTAACGTAGGTATATTCGTGCTTATCTTGCACGAGTTGTAAATGTCGTTCTGCTGAATCAAATTCGTTTAGTGCAGCCATCAAACTTGACGTCATCTCTTTGCTATTACTGTAACGGTCAAGGTCACTCTGTAAAATACCCCTCTCAGTAGCAAGTATAAGAGATAGCTCATCACTATCTCCTATATAATCAATGTGCTTTAACAGGCGTTTTCGAGCATTTTTGACTTTGATGGCAGTAATTGATAAGTCATGTTCCAGAATTAAACTTGCCTCTACCATTAAAATTCTATAAAGTCTATTCAGTTCCTTATGCGAATCTATCATTAGTTTTCATCCAACCAATTTTCGCCATATTCTGCTTGCGCTGTCTCAGTTCTCAGTCCCTTCTCACGAATAAACTCAGCCCCCCTCAAAGTTTTCAGACTCTTAAGTGCATGTGCTGGTACCACGGCATAACTTAACCACTGCCAAGCTGTTTCTTCGTCTCCTGCGTCACCTGCGGCCATTGATTCAGCTAAATAAATGCCGTTCTGTGTCAAGCCTTCACGCTCAGAATCGGCTAAATAGCTCTTCGGTAAGGTTTCCGTCTCCATATTCAAGCACCTCGAATTCTACAGTTAGTCATCAATTAGTTTCTGATCATATAGTTTACACATATCAAACCATATATCAAGATGGATATTTTTAACATTGACAATTATAGCTTGTATATCATAAGTCGCTTGACTTAAATTTTCATAGCTCGGAAAGTACGCATAGGCTTTATTGTCCTAGGCTTTCACCTAAGTATTCTCAAGTTTGTAAACACAAAAAAACCACCGACGGTTGAAGTTACCCATCGGTGGTTATTTCTTTACTTAAAAACGTATACGAATTAACGTACGTGTTTCCAGTATGTGCGGTTCAATTGCCATGCTACTACGAAGAAGATAGCAAGGAATAACATGACCCACATACCGAGTGTCTTACGGCTCTCGGCGTATGGTTCGGCCGCCCAACCTAAGAAGGCTGTGAGGTCTGCTATGTCTTTATCGAACTGTGCTTGTTTTGCTGTGTCTAAGTAAGTGATCGCAGACTCAGAGTGGGCGCCGCCTTTGTGGTCAGCTAATACTTCATTGCTGACTTCAGTACGGTAGCCGTGCTGGTCTACTTTGCTGACAACTTTATGCCACTCAGCTGTGCCATTGTTATCCACTGACTTGATATCCGTGAAGGTCACTTCTACTGGACCTGCTTGTTCCCAGAATGGGTTAGGCATACCAGCATTAGGGAAGGCTAAGTTATTCCAACCAAGGTCGCGCGACTTGTCACGGTAGAAAGTACGCATATAGGTATAGATGTAGTCTGTACCTGGTTGACCTAAGTTCTCTGCTTTAGCACGTGCCATCAAGGATAGGTCTGGTGGGGTTACACCGAACCATGCCTTAGCGTCTTTAGGTTTCATAGCGATGGTCATGTAATCACCAATCTTCGCATTATTGAAGATTAAGTTCTCAGTGATATCAGTTTCGCTTAAACCTAAATCCAGTAAGTTCTTATAACGCAAGAGCTTTGCGCTATGGCAGTTCATACAGTAGTTAACGAATAATTTAGCACCATTCTGTAATGCTGCTTTATCAGTAGCTTTAACGGGGGCGACATCCCATGGGTGACCACCTGTAGCGGCATGCGCTGCACCGCTACCAAGAGTCAACATAACAACCAACGCGCCTATAATCTTTTTAATCATGTTCTTTCCTAATGATCTTAGTGAGGACGATAAGTAACGCGATCGGGAACTTGTTTGAATGTACCCAAACGACTCCAGATTGGCATAAAGAAGAAGAACGCCAAGTAGAGAACCGTACTAACTTGCGAAATAATATTCAGCAACTCTGAAGGAGCTTTCGTACCAATAATGCCTAAGATAATGAAGTTAATGACGAAGATTACGTAAATCAATTTGTGCCAACCTGGACGGTAGCGAATTGATTTAACAGGCGATTTGTCTAACCATGGTAAGAAACCAAGGATAACAACGGTACCGCCCATCACAACAACACCCCAGAACTTCGCGTCAAATACGCGTAGAGCAATCGCTACACCGATAAGAACCACTGGGAAAATTAATTTCCATGGTGCTTTAACGTTCTTGCTGAGGAGAATTCCTACGGCGAAGATTAGGGCAAAAGCCACCAACACCCATGTGAACTCGTCAGTCGTTGCACGTAGCATTGAGTAGAACGGTGTGAAGTACCAAACTGGCGCAATGTGCGGAGGAGTTTGGAATGGGTCAGCCGGTAAGAAGTTATTCGATTCTAGGAAGTAACCGCCCATGGTTGGTGCGAAGAACATAATCGCCGCGAACACAAGCAAGAAGCCTGCTACGCCTAAGATGTCATGCACTGTGTAGTATGGGTGAAACGGAATGCCGTCAAGTGGACGACCGTTAGCATCAACTTTCTCTTTGATTTCTACGCCATCAGGGTTGTTCGAGCCAACTTCGTGTAAAGCAATAATGTGCGCAACGATAAGACCGATTAACACTAATGGGATGGCAATCACGTGGAAAGCGAAGAAGCGGTTCAAGGTAGCATCAGAAACCACGAAGTCACCACGAATCCAGATTGATAATGGCTCGCCTACGAAAGGAATCGCTTGGAACAAGTTAACAATCACTTGGGCGCCCCAGAAAGACATCTGGCCCCAAGGTAATAGGTAACCGAAGAAAGCTTCAGCCATCAAGCATAGGAAGATCGCTACACCGAAGATCCACACGAGTTCACGTGGTTTGCGATATGAACCGTAGAGCATGCCACGGAACATGTGTAAGTACACCACCACGAAGAACATCGATGCACCGGTTGAGTGCATATAGCGAATGATCCAGCCATAAGGCACCTCGCGCATAATGTACTCGACTGAAGCGAAAGCAAGTTCGCCGTCAGGTTTGTAGTGCATTACCATGAAGATACCGGTGACGATTTGGATCACGAGTACAAGCATGGCTAATGAGCCAAAGAAATACCAAAAGTTAAAGTTCTTAGGCGCATAGTATTCGCTAAGATGCTCTTTCCACAATTTGGTCGCAGGGAATCGTTGGTCAATCCAACCTAACAATCCCGTCGTTTCAACAACTTTATTGCCGGCCATAATTTAGGCTCCTTGTTTTAATGAGGCAAATTAACCTGCTTGTTCCACACCCACCATAATATTATTATCATCGATAAAATAGTATGGAGGAACCAATAGATTGTCTGGCGCAGGCATGTTCTTAAGAACGCGGCCAGCCAAATCGAAATATGAACCATGACATGGGCATAGGAAACCACCTTCCCAGTCAGCAGGCATGCCATCACCACCACGGGCAAAGCGTGGTGAAGGAGAACAGCCTAGGTGTGTACAAATACCTACACACACGAGCCATTGATCCTTACGGCTACGACCTTCATTCTTCGCCCACTCAGGCGTAAAACCTGGACGATCTGAATCGGGGTCAGCCAAGTGACCACGTACCTTAGCAAGGCCGTCGATCATCTCTTGAGTGCGATGCAAGATCCACACTGGCTTACCTTGCCACTCTGCAGTGAACATGGTGCCTGGTGCGATTGCGCTGAGGTTCACCTGAACCGGTGCACCTGCGGCTTTAGCGCGCTCTGATGGGTTCATTGAAGCAACAAACGGGACTGCTGTTGCTACACCAGCAACACCACCAACGGCACAGGCGGTACCTAGCCAAAAGCGGCGTGAAGGGTCGGCTGGAAGCGTGTCTGGAGAAGACTGCCCTTCGTTCTCATATATTTTTGGTTCCTGACTCATCTATCTATCCTTATTGATACTGCCAAGGTGTAAAAAAAATTAACGTATTTTAAATGGATTTATTCTATTAACCAGTTATTATATACCGTCTAATCATTTCACGGAAAAAAAGGATCGATTATGAGCAAAGCAAAAGGATTTATTAAGGAATTTCAAGAGTTTGCCGTTAAAGGTAATATGATCGACCTCGCGGTCGGTGTGATTATCGGTGCGGCTTTTGGCAAGATTATTGATTCATTAGTGAAAGATGTTTTAATGCCTGTGATTAACTTCATCATTGGCGGCGAGGCTGATTTCTCTAATAAATTCATAGTCTTAGCTCAACCTGAAGGCTACACTGGCCCACAGACACTAGAGGCTCTTCAGGCCGCTGGCGCGAATGTGTTCGCCTATGGTAGCTTCATCACCATCTTGATTAACTTCATTTTATTGGCGTTTGTTGTATTTTTACTCGTTAAAGCAATTTCTAAAGCGCGCGCTCGCTTTGAAGCTGAAAAAGCGGCTGAAGTGACGCCTGACCCAGAAGATATTGTTTTACTACGTGAAATTCGTGACTCTTTGAAAAAATAAGTCGTTTTAAAGCATCACTTTTCACCACAAAAAAGCGCACCGAATTTATCCTCGGTGCGCTTTTTTTGGCTTTTCTGCAACACATGTATGTGTTTGTAAACACCCTCAAGTCACGACCTTAAGGCATTTATTCACAATGCACATGGCCCGACGTCAACTGCAGCGTATGCATTCAGCGAGCGTCCTTTTGCATGTGCTTTAAATACGTCGTATTGCTCAAGTCGCTTGGATTAAATCGCTTTGTTTTAACTCGCTTGGCTTTAAATCGGATTGGGGATATCAATAAACTCCACTTCAATGTTCGGAAACTCCGCTTGCAGCGCAACACCCAGTGCTTGTACGCCATAACGCTCTGTCGCATGATGGCCTGCAGCATAGTAAGCCACACCGCTCTCTTGCGCCATATGGAAGACAGGTTCTGAGGCCTCGCCTGTGATAAAGGCTTGAGCACCTGCCAAGATAGCGGATTCAAAATAGCTTTGTGCGCCGCCCGTACACCAGGCAATGCGTTGTATCGGTGTGTCTGGGTTGCCAATAAACAACGGTTCTCTCTGTAGGCGATTGGCGATGACGTCGGTCAATTGGCCTAGGGTCTGTACGCCTTCGGGTGGACTGCCTAACCAGACGAGGTCGTCTTGGCCCGTGGTTTCTGGCACTCCTTCCACATAATTCGGTCGTAAGCCTAAGACTTTTGCGAGCTGTGCATTATTGCCCCACTGCGGATGGGCATCCAGTGGTAGGTGGTAGCCGAAGACATTTAATTGATGTTTTATCGCTAATGCGATACGCTCATATTTCATACCGATGATGCGCACGTCTTCGTTTTTCCAGAACCATCCGTGGTGCACAATAACCGTATCGGCCTGTGCGGCGGCGGCTTTTTCTAAGAGCTCTTTAGAGGCGGTTACCCCCATAACAATCTTATGGATGTAAGGCTTTCCCTGCAGTTGTAATCCATTTGGTGCATAATCTTTAAAACGGTAGATTTGCAATTCACGGTCTAACCAATTACTCAGTTCTTGTCGACTCACTTGATTCATCTGATTTATTTTCCTTTATGCAACGCATCTGGTTAATTTTTTCTCAAACAGTCGCTATCTGTCTAGCGTTCGTCTTTGTCTCGGCAACTTTACGTCCTGCCTGGGTAAAAGGCTGGCTATTGCCTGCGGACCCACCGCCCCTAGTGCCAACGGCTACCGTGAAAGTGCAGACGCCTGATGACAGTAGCTCCACTAAGGCGGCTGAAGGCGTTCAAACTACTGATAAAACCAGCGATAAAGCTACGCCTGAAAAAGCCCCCGTGATTACAACGATGGTAACCTCGTATTCAGAGGCCGTGAAGCTCGCGGGACCTTCAGTGGTGAATATTTACACGACTAAGAATATTGTATCGCCTTTTAAGAACCTACCGGATGTTCCTTCGCTACGGCCTTTTATTCAAGATCAAAAGCGGCTGAATGACCCAACTAACTTAGGCTCTGGGGTCATCGCCTCAAGTCAAGGCTATGTGCTAACGAATTATCATGTGGTCGAAGCGGCTGATTCGATTGAGGTAGGCTTGGATGATGGGCGTAAATTCAGCGCGCAATTTATTGGTGCCGATCCTGATACGGACTTGGCTGTATTGAAGATTGAGGCTTCGGATATCAAGCCGATTCGCGTGAACGAGCAACAGACTTTACATGTGGGTGATGTGGTCTTAGCGATTGGTAATCCTTTCGGGGTTGGGCAAACCACCACCATGGGTATTATTTCAGCCTTAAACCGTACGGGCTTGGGTATCAGTACCTATGAGAATTTTATTCAAACTGATGCGGCAATTAATCCAGGCAACTCGGGTGGCGCCCTGATTAATATTGATGGTAGCTTAATCGGGATTAATACGGCGATCTACTCCGAGTCAGACTCCAGTGGTTCTTTAGGGATTGGTTTTGCGACACCCGCTCAAACTGCCTTAAAAATCATGGATGAGATTATTGCTCATGGTAAGGTACGTCGCGGTTGGTTGGGTCTTGAGCCGCAAGATGTGACCGCTGACATTGCTAAAGCGTTCAACTTAAAGCAGACGCGCGGGGTGATTATTGCCTCGATGGTGAATAATGGCCCGGCCATGAAAGCGGGCCTGATGGTCGGCGATATTATTATTCAGTTGAATACTAAGCAAGTCGGTAGTATGAGTCAGATGATGCACGACATTGCCAGTATTCCCCCTACAACTCATATCCGCTTGAAAGTGTTGCGTACAGGCAAGCATGTGGATATTGAAGTGGTCTTAGGTGAACGTCCGCAGAATGAAGGTTCTGACCAGGATTAAGGGCTGATTTTGTGGGATTTAGCTCTGATTTTGAGGGCTTTAGCGCTGGTATGTCGGCTTTAGCGCTGCTCTTGTGGGATTCAGCACTAGGTCTAATTTGTGCGCGCTTAACGCCGTTTATAATTCTACTGACGCTTATAACGCTACTGATAACTCAGTTAAGGACTAAGCGCGCTCCAATTTAATAAGGCACTGAGGATGGCGCCTTATTGCATATCTTGACGCCGTCAATCCTAAAGTAGCCCCTTGCTTATACCATTTACACGCGCTCTTCCAGCTCCTAGAACAACAACACTACGCTGCTGCGGGTCTTCGAACATTACGCGGCTGCGGGTCTTCATCAGGGCTCCGTTATGAGCTCCCTCTTAACCACGTTCTTCCAACTCCTCAGACTCACGCTCCATAGGGCGTGGGCGGATAAAGCGCGCGGCAATAATACCGACTTCATATAAGAGAATCAATGGTACAGCCATCATAAACTGGCTGAGAATATCAGGTGGAGTTAATACGGCGGCCACAACGAAGGCGCCAACAATGACATAGCCACGGATATTCTTCAATTTATCCACGCTGACCATGCCAGTGCCGACTAATACCATCACAATCACAGGCACTTCGAAGGTTAAGCCGAAAGCCAGGAACATGGTCATCACGAAGTCTAAATAGGCTTCGATATCAGGGGCAAAATTAATCGAGTCAGGAGAAACGGTGGCAATAAAATGGAAGACCGTATTAAACACAAAGAAATAGCAGAAGGCCATACCGACAAAGAACAGCAAATAGCTAGAGACAGCGAGCGGCACAATTAAGCGCTTCTCATGCTTATATAAGCCGGGAGCGACAAAGGCCCAGGCCTGATACAACACGAACGGCAAGGCAAAGAGAAAGGCCACAAGTAGGGTTACTTTCAAGGGCACGAGAAAGGGGGTAATCACGCCATAGGCGATCATCTTATCGCCTGCGGGTAAAGCAGCAGCCATCGGTGCCGCCAGGAAATCATACAGTTGCTTACTACCTGGGAAAATACACAGCACAATAAAGATGGCCACAATCGCTAGCACCGCATAAAGCAGACGCTGACGCAGCTCAACTAAGTGCGAAATTAAGGTTTGTGCGGTTTCTTCGGTTTCAGGTGTATTGGTTTGACTGCTCATGAAACCACCTTATCAGTCGCAGGCTCGGACGGCACATTAGACTCTGTCGGGCTTTTTGAGGCTACTGCACTATGTTCCGCCAGTGTTGGAGCCTCGGTCGCCACAGTAGATGCTACGCTTGGCTCAGCAATAGCCTCAGCTTGATTAGCCACAGCCAACTCTTGTGCCTGGGCAGTTTCTACGCTCGGTGGGTTCATATCGTGCATCAGTGGTGACCCAGTAGGTGCTACTGGTGAGACTGGCTCACCTCGTGGTTTAGCAGCGACGGCTTGAGTAGGACTCTCAGTTGAAGTATTGCTTGCTGAGTCTGCTTGATTAGCCACCGCCAACTCTTGTGCCTGGGCAGTTTCTACGCTCGGTGGCGTTGATGTATCGCTTAAGGTTTCGCTCAGTGGCTTTTTCAAATCAGACAAATCAGGCAACTCACCCAGCTCTTGCTTTAATTGCTTATTGGTGTCGCCGAGATCTTGTTTAATCTCTTCAAAGGGGTCCTTAATGCTGGCCACACTTTTCTCAAAGCTACTCTTGATTTCTTCAGCACCGCTTTGGATGTCCTGCTTAATCTTAGTCAGCTCCTGAATATCCATCTCGCGCTGGATGTCGGACTTAATATCTGTCACATAACGCTGGGCACGCCCCACTAAGTGACCCACGGTGCGAGCCACTTTAGGGAGACGTTCAGGACCAATAACGATTAGGGCTACGACGCCGATGACCATCAGCTCGCCCATACTCAGACCAAACATACTTTCCTTACGAATCCAATATGATGAGTCTTGGCTTATTCAGACTTTTCTTTGTTGGCAACGTTAACAGTATTAACGTCGTCTTCAACTTTATTGGCGATTTGACCTGGTTCGCCTTCAGCATCTTTCATGCCTTTCTTGAAGCCCTTAACAGCACCGCCTAAATCTTCACCAACGTTACGTAATTTTTTAGTGCCAAAAACTAACACAACTACTAGTAGCACAATTAACCAGTGCCATACGCTTAAACCACCCACATTACACTCCTAAAAAATTAGAACGAAAACTGATAGTACGACATGATAGTGCCACAAACTGACATCACGCACAATCATTAAGCTGTCGTGCACTATCTTTACTCTTACTCTGCGGCATCGATGGAATACTCAATCACATCATTGCATGCATCACTTTATATTGACTATTTTCACGAATAAATAGCCAAGGCACAATCCATTAATCTTTGGGGCGAGAAGCTTTCTCTTCAAGACCCGATACGCCTTCACGGCGCGCTAATTCTTGTACCACTTGCTCTGGTCTTAAGCCATAATAGCTTAAAGCGACCATACTGTGAAACCATAAATCAGCGGTTTCAGCGATAATTTTCTGTGTGTCCTGGTCTTTGCAGGCCATCACTAATTCAGTGGCTTCTTCACCGACTTTTTTCAAAAAGCCATCGGGGGCTTTACTGTACAGCTTGGCCACATAAGAGCCTTGTGGATCGCCACCATTAGCGGGCAATCGGCTCTCAAGTGTATCGGCTAAGCGCGCAAGAAAAGCCAAGCTTGCTGCTGATGTCTCAGCAGTCGAAACCTCTATGCTCGACACTACGCTTGATGCTTCGGCACCAGCGGTCTCAGCACTTGAGGTTTCTGCACGCGACACTTCGCTTGATTTTACAGCGCTTAATGACGCCGAGGTCGAAACCTCGGCGCTGTCTGCGTTAACTGCGCTCTGCTCTACGATATTGCCGCTATGGTTCTTATTGCTCATCTGACTTTTTATAAATTAACTCAGGGTCTTTCAAGACTGGATCAACCTCGCGCCATTGTGGCTCGTTATCAGAATAATCAAGCACGCGGTAGAAGCAGCTCTCGCGGCCAGTATGACAGGCCACACCCGCGACTTGTTCCACGACGAGTAAAATCACATCGGCATCACAGTCTAAACGAACTTCATGAACTTTTTGTGTATGACCTGATTCTTCGCCCTTGCGCCAGAGTTTCTTGCGTGAACGTGACCAATAAACTGCCACACGGTTCTTCACGGTCTCTTGCAAGGCCTCGTGATTCATCCACGCCACCATCAAGATGCGACCTGTCTGATAATCCTGCGCAATCGCTGGGATTAAGCCATTATCATCGAACACAACCTCTTTGAGCCAACTCATGTTGTTCTCCTTACGGCAATGCCTTGTTTAGCCATGAAGTCTTTACACTCAGCGATAGTGTACTCGCCGTAGTGGAAAATACTCGCCGCAAGTACGGCGCTCGCACCACCGAGTGTTACACCATCAGCTAGATGCTGTAAATTCCCCACGCCACCTGAGGCAATCACAGGCACGGAAACCGCATCCGATACGGCACGGGTCAGGGCTATATCAAAGCCTGATTTGGTGCCGTCCTTATCCATACTGGTCAATAAAATCTCACCCGCACCATACTCCGCCATCTTGATTGCCCACTCGATTGCATCAATGCCTGTGCCCTTACGACCACCGTGGGTATACACTTCCCAACGCTCTGGCTCGCCTGGCGCACTGACTTTGCGTGCATCAATCGCCACCACAATGCATTGTGAGCCATAATAATCGGCACACTCACGCACAAGCTCAGGGCGATTCACTGCAGCACTATTCATCGATACCTTATCGGCACCCACATTCAATAGACGTTGCACATCACCGACTTCACGCACGCCACCACCCACGGTGAGCGGGATAAAGACTTGCGAAGCCACTTGCTCAATAATCGGCAAAATTAAATCGCGTCCATCGCTCGTCGCGGTAATATCCAGAAAGGTTAGCTCATCAGCGCCCTGCTCATTGTAGCGACGCGCGATTTCCACAGGATCACCCGCATCTTTCAGCTCTACGAAATTCACGCCTTTCACAACACGACCAGCGGTCACATCTAAGCAAGGAATAATACGCTTAGTGAGTGTTGAGTTCGCTGCACTCTGAGCAGAACTCGCCGCGCCCGAAGTTGAATTCGCGGTGTCCTGGCTGGAGCCCGCTACACTCTGGCTAGACCCTGCTGCATCTTGAGCCGCACTCTGCGCCCCAGCTTCCTGTCCATTGGCCTGATTTTGGCTATTGCTTACGCTCAATTGCTTTCCTCGTGTTCATCGACAAACGCTTGCGCTTGTTCAAAGTTCAATGTGCCTTCGTAGATGCTGCGACCCAGAATCACGCCTTCAACACCTTCAGGTTCCACTTCTAATAAGGCTTTAATATCGTCTAGGTTGGTCACGCCGCCTGAAGCGATAATCGGAATATTCACCGCTTGCGCTAAACGCACGGTGGCCTCAATATTCACCCCGCTCAACATACCATCGCGACCAATATCGGTATAAATAATCGACTCTACGCCGAAGTCCTCAAAGCGCTGCGCTAAGCTAATCACTTCATGCTTAGTAATCTTACTCCAGCCATCGGTGGCAACTTTACCGTCTTTCGCATCCAAACCCACAATCACATGGCCTGCAAATGCTGTACATGCGTCTTGTAAGAATGCTGGGTCCTTAACCGCTGCGGTACCGATAATGACGTATTCCACGCCTAAGTCTAAGTAGTGCTCAATGGTCTCCATATCACGGATTCCACCCCCAATCTGTACTGGAATTTCATCATTTACCGCTTTAATAATGCTGCTGATGGCAGCGGCATTCTTCGGTTTACCAGCAAAGGCACCATTCAAGTCGACTAAGTGTAAGCGTTGAGCGCCTTGTTCTAGCCATTGAATGGCCATTGCACTCGGGTCATCAGAGAATACCGTAGCGTCATGAAGTTCGCCTTGGCGCAAGCGGACGCAGCGTCCATCTTTAAGATCAATTGCAGGGATTAGCAACATAGCAATATATAAGATTAAGAAAAGTCAATGAATTAGGTTTAAAAACCAAGCGTTAGCTGATTAACTCAAGCATTCGCTTGCCAGTAAAGTGTATTTATAACGCATTTTAATGTTGGACTGGTCACTAAATCTCCCATTCAACAAAATTGCGGTATAAACGCAGACCAACATCAGCACTTTTTTCCGGATGGAATTGGCTCGCAAAAATATTATCTTTGGCAACCGCGCAGGTAAAGTCCTCACCATATAAGGTTTTGCCGACACTTAACTCAGCCTGTGCCGGCACGACATAATAACTATGCACAAAGTAGAAATAACTCTGATCGGGGATACCTTGCCAGAGCGGATGCGCCATGGTCTGAGCGACTTGCGACCAGCCCATATGCGGCACTTTCAGTTGTTCACCGCCCTGCGCTTGACTCAATTTGGCAAAAGCTGGACCCGTAAAGCGCTCAACCGTGCCTGGGAATAGGCCCAGACAAGGCACATCACCTTCAGCGCTGCGCTCAAACAGCATCTGCTCGCCAACGCATACGCCAAATAAAGGTTTATTCTTCGCTGCTCTGAGTAAGGCTTCTTGCAAGCCTGAGCGCTCTAGGTTCAACATGCAATCACGCATGGCTCCCTGTCCTGGGAGCACAACGCGATCGGCTTGATCAATATGACTGGCCTGGGTGGCCAATTGGATAGTTGCCTCAGGGGCGGCATATTTCAAAGCACGGGCAACCGAGTAAATATTGCCCATGCCGTAATCTACGATAGCTATCGTGGATGATTTCATATATGTATCGTGCTTGCAGGCACTAAAGGGGTTGAAAATTCAAGGTTCGAAAGCACTGACCTACAACACCGCAGCACACATTCTTCCCATGCTTTGGTGTTGACTACACAGTGCCCTTCGATAATTAGAGCACACCCTTGGTTGACGGAATCACGCCTGTCATGCGTGGGTCTTCAGTCATGGCCATGCGTAGTGCACGGCCGAAGGCTTTAAATACCGTCTCGGCTTGGTGATGCGAGTTAATGCCACGGATATTATCCACGTGCACCGTTACCAATGCATGGTTGACAAAGCCTTGGAAGAACTCTTGCACTAAGTCCACATCAAAGCGGCCAATCATAGCGCGGGTAAACGGCACATGAAATTGCAAGCCTGGGCGACCGGAGAAGTCGATCACCACACGTGATAGGCATTCGTCTAAGGGCACATACGAATGACCATAGCGGGTCATGCCTTTTTTATCGCCAACCGCCTTGGCAATCGCCATACCTAGGCTAATACCCACATCCTCAACACTGTGATGATCATCAATATGGGTGTCGCCATCACATTCAATATCAATATCAATCAAGCCATGACGGGCAATCTGATCGATCATATGATCTAGGAACGGCACACCGGTATTAATCGACTGCTTACCTGTACCATCAATATTGATAGATACTTTAATCTTAGTTTCATTCGTATTACGAATAACTTCTGCGCAACGCATAATCATTATTTTCCCGTAGATGTAAAGCGGTATTCTGCACTTTTGGCATGCGCTTGCAAGCCTTCTCCATGCGCTAGCTTACTTGCGATCTGACCGAGGCTCTGTGCCCCTTGCTCAGATACTTGAATTAAGCTTGAACGCTTTTGAAAGTCATACACACCGAGTGGTGAAGAAAAGCGTGCCGTACGCGAAGTCGGCAACACGTGATTTGGGCCCGCGCAGTAATCCCCTAAGGATTCTGAGCTATAAGGACCCATAAAGATCGCGCCAGCATGGCGGATTTTGTCCGCCCATTGAGCCGCCTCTTGGGTGGAGATTTCTAAGTGCTCGGGGGCAATGTAATTGGCAATTTCACAGGCCTCATCAAGGTCTTTCACCTTAATTAAAGCGCCGCGATTCTTTAAACTTGTGGCAATAATTTCATGCCGTGGCATCAATGGCAATTGACGCGCAATCGATGCCTCAACCGCATCCAGATAGGCTTGGTCTGGGCATAATAAAATCGCTTGTGCGAGCTCATCATGCTCGGCTTGTGAGAACAAGTCCATGGCAATCCAATCGGCGGGGGTGGTACCATCACAGATAATCAAGATTTCACTTGGGCCGGCAACCATATCAATGCCCACCACGCCGAATACACGACGCTTAGCGGCAGCCACATAGGCATTACCAGGACCCACAATCTTATCGACTTGCGCGATGCTCTCGGTACCATAGGCCAAGGCAGCAACGGCTTGCGCGCCACCAATCGCAATCACGCGATCAACTTTGGCTACCACAGCCGCGGCTAGCACGATAGGATTACGCTCGCCGTTCGGGGTGGGTGTCACCATAATGACTTCTTGCACACCCGCGACTTTAGCCGGCATAGCATTCATCAAGACCGATGAAGGATAGGCGGCTTTACCACCTGGCACATACAGACCCACACGATCCATTGGGGTGACTTTCTGACCTAAAACCGTGCCATCAGCTTCGGTATAGGTCCAAGAGCCCGCTTGTTGACGTTCATGATACAGGCGCACACGTTCGGCAGCTTGCTCAAGCGCCTCCCGTTGTGCGGCTGGCAGAGATGCTAAGGCTTGTTGACACTCATCCAGAGAGATCTCTAAATCACTCATCTGCTGAGCTTGCACATGGTCAAAGCGCTGCGAGAATTCTAATACGGCAGCATCCCCTTCACGCTTAACGCGCTTGAGAATATCCGCGACCGCTTGTTCAATGGCGTCATCTTGGCTAGCCTCGAAGGCTAATAGCGTCGCTAAATCTTGCTGGAATCCAGCTTGCGTAGAGTCTAAACGATTAATTAATTTGCTCATAATTATTCAGAGGTAGATGCTTTAGCAAAAGCATCGAGTAAAGGTTGCAATAAAGCGCCACGAGTTTTAAGTGAGGCTTGATTGACAATCAGACGTGAGGACACTGGCCAGACATCTTCCACTTCGACTAAATTATTCGCGCGCAATGTGCCACCGGTTGAAACCACGTCAACAATCGCATCGGCCAAACCGACTAAAGGCGCTAATTCCATCGAACCATATAGCTTAATGATATCAACATATACGCCTTTGCGGGCGAAGTGTTCACGCGCAACATTGACATATTTGGTTGCGACACGTAAACGCGCACCTTGCTGCACGGCAGCCTCATAGTCAAAGCCTTCGCGCACAGCCACGGCCAAACGGCACTTAGCGATATCCAAGTCAATTGGCTGGTATAAGCCACCAGGATGCTCCTGCGTATGCTCATACAGGATATCCTTGCCCGCAATCCCTAAATCAGCCGCGCCATATTGCACATAGGTTGGCACATCCGACGCACGCACCACTAATAAACGTAAATTGGGGTCACTGGTCGGTAAAATCAACTTGCGTGAGGATTCTGGATTTTCAGAGACCTGAATACCAGCCGCCTCAAGTAGAGGGACGGTATCTTCAAAAATACGCCCCTTGGATAATGCCAAGGTAATCAGTTGATTATCGCTCATGCTATAAAAGCTCCTAAAATGTGCACACTGAGTCTGCTAAGTTCGCTGAGTTCGCTCATGCTTCAGGCTCCTGCAATGCACTTAATTTGTCATTCATGCAGCGCAAATTCCTAGGCACTTTAGCGATCCGCACGGGGACCGGCAATGCACTCAATTTGTCATTCACGCTGCGGCGCCAGAGATGCGCTCAATATTGGCGCCAACGGCTTTAAGTTTCTCTTCCATGCGGGCATAGCCACGGTCTAGATGGTAAATACGATCAATAATCGTCTCACCTTGGGCTGCCAGCGCGGCAATCACCAAACTTGCCGACGCTCGTAAGTCGGTCGCCATGACCTTAGCACCCATAAGTGTCTCAACCCCATTCACCACGGCGGTATGGCCATCAAGAGAGATATCAGCGCCTAGACGAATGAGCTCAGGCACGTGCATATAACGATTCTCAAAAATATTCTCAACAATCACGCCAGTGCCCGTCGCAAGCGCATTCAAGGCCATCATCTGGGCCTGCATATCGGTCGCAAAACCAGGATGCTCGTGCGTACGAATATTCACCGCACGCGGGCGTTGGTTCATGCTGGCGCGGATCCAATCTTCACCCGTCTCAATCGTAAGTCCTGCTTCGATTAGCTTGTCTAAAGTTGCACCCATGGTTTGAGGAGCGACTTTACGCAGCACAATCTCACCACCCGCCGCACCAACCGCACATAAGAAGGTGCCTGCCTCAATACGGTCAGCGACTACGGTATAGTCGGCACCGTGCAGCTTATCCACACCCTCAATCACAATACGATCGGTGCCATGGCCCGTAATCTTAGCGCCCATGGCAATCAAGAGTTCAGCAAGATCCACCACTTCGGGTTCACGTGCTGCATTCTCTAGAACCGTTGTGCCCTTGGCTAAGGCCGCAGACATTAAGAACTGCTCAGTACCACCTACGGTCACCATATCGGTGCGGATAGAGGCGCCAATTAAGCGCTCCGCTTGTGCCACCACAAAACCATGCTCGACTTTAATATCCGCTGATAAAGCTTCTAAGCCCTTAATGTGTTGGTCAACAGGACGTTGGCCAATTGCACAACCGCCTGGCAAGCTCACCTTGGCTTGACCAAAGCGCGCAAGCAATGGACCTAAAACCAAGATTGAAGCACGCATGGTTTTGACCAGCTCATATGGCGCTTCATAAGAAATGATTTCATCGGCTTGTAGCTGAATGGTGTCTTCGCTTAACCACTGTGACTTGACACCTAATTGCTCTAGGACGCGAATCGTTGTCTTGACGTCGTTCAGCGCTGGGACATTGCGTAAAATAACGGGTTCGCTAGTTAGCAAGACGGCACAAAGAATGGGCAGGGCCGCATTTTTCGCCCCAGAAATTGTAATTTCCCCATGTAAGGGGGTACCACCAATAATTCGTAGTTTATCCATTATTTTTGTACTCAGCGGGGGTCAATGTCTTCATTGATAAAGCGTGGATTTCTGCACGCATACGATCACCCAGCGCTGCATACACGAGCTGATGGCGCGCAATTAAGCGCTTGCCTTCAAATGCATCACTTACAATCAAGGCCTGAAAATGCGAGCCATCGCCTTCAACTTGAAGTTCTTCACAGGAAATGGCTGCTGCAATATAGTCACGAATTTGTTCAGGGGTTGGTAACATAATTAAGTCCGTAGCTTATAACCACTGGCCAATAAGCGCAGGGCTATTAAAGAAAAAACAATAAAGGTAAAAAGTACCACAAAAAAACTTTGCCATGGTGAAACATCGGATACGCCGAAGAATCCATAGCGGAAGCCGTCAATCATATAGAACACAGGATTAAATTGTGAGACCGTGCGCCAGAAGGGGGTCAGGCTGTGAATCGAATAGAACACACCTGACAAGAAGGTCATCGGCAAAATCAAGAAGTTCTGGAAAGCCGCTAATTGGTCAAATTTCTCCGACCATAGCCCAGCAATTAAGCCCAATACCGACATAATCGCACAGGCGAGTAAGGCAAACACGAACACCCATAGAACATTATGGGGTATCACAATGACAAAAAACAGGCTAAACAACCACAACACCCCACCCACGACTAGACCACGCACAATGCTTGATAAGACATAGGCCGAGAAGATTTCTAGGTAGGACAAGGGCGGTAACAGAATAAAGACTAAATTTCCGGTTAAGCGACTCTGGATTAGGGAGGACGATGGGTTAGCGAACGCGTTCTGCAACATACTCATCATCATCAAACCTGGGATCAGGAAAGCCACATAGGAAATATTGCCATGTACATTGACTCGCCCCTCAAGCACATGGGCGAATACCAGTAGATACAGCAAAGCGGTCAGCACGGGCGCAGCCACTGTCTGGAAAGCTACGCGCCAGAAGCGTAGGAGCTCTTTACGCAAGAGGGCAGGAAAGCCTGAACCGAACTTTAGGTTTTCTTGTAATTTATGCATTGCTTAAGGCCCCTCTTCTTAAACAGGAAGCCTCACGGCGAGTTTCAGATAGTTTACGCATTCGGCAAAACCTCCTCGTCCATCATATGAATAAAGGCGTCTTCCAAATCACTACCACCAAATTGCGCTAATAACGCAGCGGTAGAATCTAAGGCCACTAAATTACCACGACGCAGGAAAGCGATACGGCCACAGAGTGATTGTGCTTCCTCAAGATAGTGGGTGGTCAATAAGATCGTATGTCCCGCTCGGTTTAAGCGTGAAATAAACTCCCAAAGATTACGACGTAAGTTCACGTCAACACCTGCGGTTGGTTCATCCAGAATAATCACGGGTGGGCGATGCACTAGGGCCTGAGCCACTAATACACGGCGCTTCATACCCCCTGATAAGGCACGCATATTCTCATCAGCCTTATCGCTTAAGCCCAGATTAAACAAGACCTCGTCAATCCAATCGTCGTTCTTATGCAGACCAAAATAGCCCGATTGATTGCGCAAGGTCTCACGCACCGTAAAGAATGGGTCGTACACCAACTCTTGCGGTACCACGCCCAGTGAGCGGCGCGCCATCTTATAGTCGTCTTGTACATCGTAACCACAGACTAAGGCACGACCACTCGTCGCATGCGATAGACCGGCCAAGATAGAGATAAGAGAAGTCTTGCCCGCGCCATTAGGGCCGAGAAGACCGAAGAACTCACCCTCTTGCACCTCAAAACTCACATTGCGTAATGCCTGAAAACCGCCCAATTCGGAGCGCTTACCAGTAATACGTTGCCATATGGAGTCTTCGCTTGGGTAAACCTTGCTGACATTTTGAATGCTGATTGCTGCTGACATTATTGCCTACATAAGTCCATGAATATTCACGAAAAAAGCTCACCCCCAGTAATTAAGGGCAAGCTTTTCTATTATACCACCGAGCGACAGGTAAAGAGGCGAAACACCTAGTTAAGGCAGGACTGCTTATTGAAGCAAGTGCGCTGAGACATTACGATATCAGCAAGTTCTCTCTTGACTTAACTAAACCCCGCCTTAGCACTGGAACACCACTTAACGTTACAGCGACTTAAGCAAGCCATGCTCGAACACCGCTTAACGTTGCAGTGACTTAATCAGGCCATCAATCCCGCCGCGGCTAATTTGGTCAGCAAATTGGTTGCGGTAGTTCTGTACTAACCAGATACCTTCGACGCTAAAGTCATACACCTTCCAGCCATCACCCACTTTCTCTAAGCGGTAATCCACTGAGGTAGGACCACTTGCGGTGATAATGTTAGAGCGTACGACCACATCATTCGCATTCGCATCGCCACGGAATGGCAACATATTAATCGTTGTGCTGTTATTCACGTTCTTAAATGCGCCGCTATAGGTACGCACCAAAGTGCCCTTGAACGCATTGGTAAGTGCAGATTTCTGCTCAGCACTTGCTTGGCGCCATGGCTGACCTGTGGCTAAGCGCGTGGTACGCTCAAAGTTCACATGCGGCATCAAGTATTGGTTTACGATCGCATTAATATCGCCCACATTACCACTACGAGCACCTGGGTTTTGCTTCACGGCATCCAGAGTCTGATTAGCAATCTGTTGTACATACTGGTTCGGGTCCTGTGCTGCTTGCACAGAGAAAGCGATACCCAAAGAGAGTACACCACCTAATAAAACATGTTTGGTTTTGGTCAATGTTTGCATTGTATTATTCTCCTACAGATAGTCCTTAACTACCCTATTCAATCAATTTATCCTGCTTCCTGAAGAGGATGTCATCCCTAACAGATATGGCGCCTCAATCCACTCGGTAAGACGGGGTTTGAAATGGTTCGTGCATTGCATCCCAACAGATACTGCGCATCAATCCACTTGCTAACACAGTCAACTTATCTAAGCGATAAGACGGCACACCTCATTAGATTAAGACTTTCCACCTTCAGAAAAGCTTGATTTACTATAAGCGATTTAGCGCTTAAGTGCTAAGCAATTTTTGTCAATAAAGTAAGCATATTTTACATCGTCAGCGAGGACTTTTTCATAGACGAAATAAGCTGTAATAAAGCAATCGTTAAGACATGTAAACTCCACAAAAAAGTCGCCAAGCTTTAGGTCTGACGACTCTTTTGCGCTGATGCGCCCTTGCCAGGTTTTGCGCAGCTTGATACGACTTTGCACAGCTTATACGAGCTTGCTAGGATAGCTTGCGCGATTTCGCTAGCTGGACCAACCATTAAGCGCAAGCTTGCTGGCTAATTAAGCACGACAGGCAGTACCCAAGGCAAGCAGCTAAGCCGCTTAACCGCTAAGTGCAGCACACTTATTCGCCTGGATCCTCGTAAACTGGCACGCTAAATTCATTGTATTTAGCATTGTCTTGCAAACGCGCCTCACGTTTCTTGGTGCGGTATTCAATCTGACGTTGTGCACCAGGAATCGGGTTGCCGCTATCGGTGGTTTCGACAAACTGATGGGCGGTAAATGGCGTACCGTCGGTGATTTCTTCGCTCAGCTTAGAGCGCAGCAAGGCCTCACGATTTTGCTTGTAGGCATCACGTACGAAGGTGTACTTATCAATCGCAATATCACTCGCTAATTCATCGGCATTCAGTAGCTGGTAACGTGAATCCACCACATCAACACCGACGACTACGTTGCGTACTGGGACATCACTGATGGCCCATGGTGAGGTATGGGTTAACATGGTGCCTGCTGAGTCGCCTAAAAGACCGGCGGTATCACGAATTGAGCTTGAACCTAAGAGCGGCAGAACGACGTATGGTCCGTTGCCTAAACCCCACACACCTAGCGTGGTACCAAAGTCGTTAGGAATCTTATTCGCGCCATTCATGGTGGCCACATCAATACAGCCACCCAAGCCCACGGTTGAGTTAAATAAGACGCGGCCCATGGTATTCACAAAGTCTAAACCGCGACCTTGTAATAAGCTATTTACACCCGACCATACATCGCCCACATTGCCGAAAATATTGCTAACGCAGGTGCGCACTGGTGAAGGCACGACCGCCTCATAGCCCTGCGCGACGGGTTTGAAAACTGCTTTATCCACCGCCTCGTTGAATTCAAACATTGTGCGGTTATAGCTCTCTAGGGGATCGTCAGGATTCGGATTCGGTACGCTGACGCATGCACTCAATAGCAAGGCAGTGCCTGAACCTAGCACTAGTTTACGGATGGGATAGTTCGCCATATTCTTCTCACTTAATTCTTCTACAAAACGATAATTAATCTCTGTTTTTTGTCGCTTATCTCGCTTAGCATTATCTCGCTTAGCAAGAAAGCACACATCATCTTGGTAAATGCTCTTGTATTGCATGGCGGCCATACGCCCTAACAATATGCCCGCCAAGCTAGCTTAGTTAGCGCCTTGCAATTGCTAGGACTCGCCGTCCAATTACTTCGCACCGTCCAATTGCTAGACTCACCTTCCATTTGCTTAGTTAGCGCCTTCTTTTTCCGCGGTTGAAAAGAGGAACTTGCTAATTAAATCTTCTAAGACTACAGCGCTCTGGGTAATCTGAATTTCAGAGCCCTCAACGAGATTCGTCTCTTCAGCACCCGCACTCAGGCCAATATACTGCTCGCCAAGTAGACCTGCCGTCATAATCGAGGCGGAAGAGTCGCTTGGAAATTGATAACGACTTTCGATATCAAACGATACAAAAGCCTTATATTCAGCATTATTAAAGTCAATTTTCGTAACACGGCCAACCACTACCCCATTACTCTTAATCGGCGCACGAATTTTAAGCGCACCAATATTATCGAATTTCGCATGGACTTCGTACGTTTTTTCAAAAGAGAATGTGCTTAAATTCCCCGCCCGCATGGCTAAAAACAACACCGCTATTGCACCAAGCACTACGAATAAACCTACCAGAAAATCGGTTCTTTTATTTGCCATATGACACCTTAAGCTCAGCATAAAGCGCTGAGAATACCTTACCTACTAAAAAATTATGAAAACATGACTGCGGTCATGATGAAATCTAAGCCTAAGACCAATAATGAGGCTCTCACGACGGTTCGTGTGGTGGCGCGCGATACCCCTTCAGGTGTCGGCGTACTGTACCAACCTTCGTACAAGGCCACCATCATCACGGCGGCACCGAAGACAAAACTCTTAATGATGCTATTGCCAAGGTCTGTAAAAATATCCACCCCGTTCTGCATCTGCGACCAGAAAGTGCCGTTATCGACATCAATTAAGACAACCCCGACAAACCAGCCGCCGATGACGCCGACGGCGGAGAAAATCGCCGCCAATATCGGCATAGCAATAAAGCCACCCCAAAAGCGTGGCACCAATAAGCGACGTAAGGGGTTAATCCCCATCACATCCATGGCCGCAATCTGTTCACCTGATTTCATCAGACCGATTTCGGCCGTAATCGATGTGCCTGCACGCCCAGCAAAGAGCAAAGCGGTCACCACAGGGCCTAACTCACGCAGTAAACCGAGTGCCACTAATAAACCTAAGGCCTCTTCTGAACCGTACATGGATAAGGTGCTATACCCCTGATAACCCAAGACTAAGCCAACAAATAGGCCCGAAACCGCAATAATTAATAAAGAGTGATTGCCGACAAAGTGCACCTGCTGACTCACTAGGCGTGGACGCTGGAAAACCATCAGTGACTCGGACAGAATACTGATAAACAGTTTAAAAAACGTACCAACGCTATTAATACTATCGAGTATATAGCCACCTAAGGCCGTGATTGATTTAACTAAATAATTCATGATTTCAAACGCCCCTTACGTGCTGCATACCAGCGCTCGAAGTCAGGCGTATCGGGATATTCAAATACCACTGGACCTTCAGGCTTACCATGCAGGAATTGTTGCACATAAGGATTATCCGAGGCGCGCAGTTGATCAGGCGTACCCGATACCAAGAGGCGCCCCTGCCCCACCATATACACATGGTCGACGATACGGAACGACTCTTCGATATCATGGGTAATTAAGACACTACCGCACTTTAGGCGATCCGCCGTATCACGAATTAACTTCGCGGTCATGCCTAATGAGATGGGATCTAAACCTGCAAATGGCTCATCATACAAGATTAATTCTGGCTCTAGGACCATGGCACGGGCTAAAGCAACACGGCGCGCCATACCACCCGAAATCTCCGATAAGCCTAAGTGCGCAGCGGTACGTAAACCCACTGCATCCAGCTTATTCAAGACCTTATCAAAAATCACCAATTCAGAATCATTGCGTAACTCCCGTAAAGGAAAAGCCACATTATCAAATACGTCTAAATCCGTAAACAAGGCACCCTGTTGGAATAAGACCCCCATGCGTTGACGCAATAGTCGCATCTGCTCATGGCCAATCTGCGTAATGTCTTGACCATATAAAGACACACACCCTTGTTGAGGGCGCAACTGTCCCGTTGCTGCACGCAACATGGTCGTCTTACCTGAACCTGAGCCACCAATAATAGCGATCACTTCTCCACGGCGCACGCGCACATTGAGATCACTTAAGATTGTTCGATCACCATAGCCCAAGGAGACATCAGTCAATTCCAGAATCGTCTCTGGCTGTTGTTCTACACTTGACACAATAAATTGAAAAATAAGGGAAAGACTAGTATTTTAACGAATTTTAGGTGGTTCGGCTAACTATCTGCCTAATCAATCATTTAAATTAATATTTTTACAGTTCCTTACAAGTCTAGGCTATAAAAGACTCGCACAAGGCCCTCTTCGTTTTACCTAAGCCCTTAATAATCAGCCACAGAATACTCCAAGCGCCAGAATACAACAAACCCTATAAAAAAGGCCATCTTGCCTATGTGACAAGCTGGCCTTAATTCTAAAAATGATAGGGCGTAAATACTTAATGCGACTTAATGCTGCGAGTTTAACGCGTACTTAATGCGAGCTTAATGCGTACTTAACGCGGCAACACACTTGCGCCCATCAAATACTCATCCACTGCGCGAGCACATTGACGGCCTTCGCGAATCGCCCATACCACAAGCGATTGACCACGGCGCATATCACCAGCAGCGAAGACATTGGGCACGCTAGTTTTGTAGTCATCGGTATTGGCACGGACATTACCTCGTACATCCTTATCCACACCGAAGGCATTCAGTACTTGCTCCACTGGCGAAACAAAGCCCATCGCTAAGAAGACTAAGTCGGCTTTAATTTCAAATTCAGAGCCTTCCACTTCTTGCATCTTCATCTGCCCAGTTTGCTCATCACGCACCCACTCAACGCGCGCCGCAATGATTTTCGTCAACTTATCTTTCTTACCTTCGAATGACTTGGTGACAATTGCCCAATCACGCTCACAGCCTTCATCGTGTGAGGACGAGGTGCGCAATTTCGCTGGCCAATACGGCCAGGTCAATGCCTTATCCTCTTGTTCAGGTAATTTCGGCATTAATTCGATCTGGGTCACACTGGCAGCACCCTGACGATTACTGGTACCGACGCAATCTGAGCCGGTATCACCGCCGCCAATCACCACCACATGCTTCCCCTTGGCATTGATTTGCTCCTTCAAGCGATCGCCTGCATTCTGGCGATTCTGCTGGGTTAAGAACTGCATGGCGAAATGCACACCTTCCAATTGACGGCCTGGGACAGGCAGATCACGCGGCACTTCCGAGCCGCCCGCCATCACTACCGCATCATAATCCGCTTGCAATTGCTCTGGACTAATATGGCTTGAACCATCATCTCGTGCATCACTGGCTTGGCCAATATAGGTTGATGGACGAAACTCCACGCCTTCGGCCTCCATCTGCAAGAGACGGCGCTCAATCAGACTCTTATCTAACTTAAAGTCAGGAATACCATAGCGCAATAAGCCACCAATACGGTTGTTCTTTTCAAATACGGTCACGCTATGACCAGCTCGTGCCAATTGCTGGGCGGCAGCTAGGCCGGCGGGGCCAGAACCCACGACAGCGACTTTTTTCCCACTTCGCTTACTCGGCACTTGTGGGCTTACCCAACCTTGAGCCCAAGCCTTATCAATAATCGCATGCTCGATTGACTTAATACCCACCGCATCATTGTTGATGTTTAAAGTACAGGCCGCTTCGCAAGGCGCTGGGCAGATACGACCGGTAAACTCTGGAAAGTTATTGGTCGAATGCAAGACCTGAGCAGCCTGCTGCCATTGCTGGCGATAAACTAGGTCATTCCAGTCAGGGATAACATTATTCACTGGGCAGCCATTCGTACAGAACGGAATACCACAGTCCATGCAACGCGCTCCCTGTTGTGAGGCTTGTTTATCCTCCAGTGCTAAGACAAACTCTTTATAGTGCTTGAGGCGCGCTTGCGGTGCTTCATAACTTTCAGAGAGACGTTCAAATTCTAAAAAGCCAGTTTCTTTTCCCATGATAATGAATCCTTAAGCAACTTTTTGAGTGATTTGTGAGGCAGTCCAGAGCTCGGCTAAAGCGCGACGATACTCTTTCGGCATGACTTTAACGAATTGCTTACGGGCACGCGACCAATCGCCTAAGAGGTCACGAGCACGGAAGCTACCGGTATAGCGGTAATGATCTTCGATTAGGCGACGCAAAATCACCTCATCGGTTTCACGCTCACCACCACGTTGCACCGCATGCCAAATTTCAGGCTGATTCGCTTGCTCTTGCTCCGATTGGCTTAATACAGGCTCAAAATCCACCATACTTAAATTACAACGCGCGCTAAATTCACCTTCGGGATCCCAAACATAGGCCACGCCACCTGACATCCCTGCCGCAAAGTTACGGCCTGTTTTACCGAGAACCACGACGGTGCCGCCTGTCATATATTCGCAACCATGGTCACCAGTCCCTTCAACTACTGCGGCGGCGCCTGAGTTACGTACTGCAAAGCGCTCACCTACCACACCATTGAAAAAGGCTTCACCGGCTAAGGCACCATAAAGTACGGTATTACCCGCAATAATATGGTCAGGACCGTAGCCGCGGAAGTCATTCGGTGCACGTACACTGATGCGACCACCTGAAAGACCCTTGCCCACATAGTCATTGCCCTCACCGACCAGCTCGAAGGTAATGCCATGTGCTAAGAAGGCGCCATAACTCTGACCTGCTACACCATTACATTGGATATGAATGGTGTCGTCAGGCAAGCCTTCATGACCATATTTATGCGCAACCACCCCAGATAACATGGCACCAATCGTGCGATTGCGGTTACGTACGGGCACGATAAAGGAGACCTTCTCGCCGCGCTCAATCGCATTCTTACTACGCTCGATTAATTGATTATCGAGGGCATTCTCTAGGCCGTGATCTTGACCTTCGGTATGCAGACGTGGGGTATCAACCTCAGGTTGATGGAATACACGGCTGAAATCTAAACCCTTGGCTTTCCAATGCTCAATCCCTGCACGCATATCTAAAAGATCGGCACGGCCCACTAAATCCTCAAACTTGCGGATACCCAATTGCGCCATAATTTCGCGTACTTCTTCGGCAATAAAGAAGAAGTAATTCACCACATGTTCAGGCTTACCGGTAAACTTCGCACGCAAAGCTGGGTCTTGGGTCGCCACGCCAACTGGACAGGTATTTAAGTGACACTTACGCATCATAATGCAGCCCTCAACGACGAGTGGAGCCGTGGCAAAACCAAACTCATCCGCCCCGAGCAAGGCGCCAATCACCACGTCACGACCTGTTTTCATCTGACCATCAGCTTGCAAGCGCACACGGCTGCGCAGACGATTTAAGACTAAAGTTTGTTGCGCTTCGGATAAGCCTAACTCCCAAGGCGTACCCGCATGCTTAATTGATGAAATCGGTGAGGCACCGGTACCTCCATCATGGCCCGCAATCACGATATGATCCGACTTGGCTTTAGCCACACCCGCTGCCACCGTACCCACGCCCACTTCAGAGACTAATTTGGTTGAGATAGAGGCACGCGGATTGACGTTCTTTAAGTCATGGATCAATTGGGCCAAGTCTTCAATGGAGTAAATATCATGGTGTGGCGGCGGTGAAATCAAGCCTACACCTGGTACTGAGTAACGTAATTTAGCAATATATTCAGAGACTTTATGACCTGGTAATTGACCACCCTCACCTGGTTTGGCACCTTGGGCCATCTTAATTTGAATCTGATCGGCACTGCTTAAGTACTCAGCGCTCACCCCAAAGCGGCCCGAGGCCACTTGCTTGATTTTAGAACGTAATGAGTCACCAGCCTGTAAGGGCACGTGTGCGGCAATACGATCTGAGCCTAAGACTGAGGCTAGAGTATCATCGGCTTTCACACCGCTCTGGCCGGTCTTAAGTTCCTGACGATAGCGTAACTCATCTTCACCGCCCTCGCCGGTATTCGATTTACCGCCTAAGCGATTCATCGCCACCGCTAACACAGCATGGGCTTCGGTTGAAATGGAGCCTAAAGACATAGCACCTGTAGCAAAGCGCTTAACGATTTCTTTGGCTGGCTCCACTTCATCCAATGGAATCACACTCGCTGGATTAAGTTTAAACTCAAATAAACCACGTAAGGTCATATGACGCTTAGATTGATCATTAATTAGCTGGGCATACTCCTTATACGTGCGATAGCTATTGGCGCGAGTTGAGTGCTGTAATTTCGCAATCGAATCAGGCGTCCACATATGCTCTTCACCACGAATACGGAAGGCATAATCACCGCCTGCATCGAGCGCATCATTCAGAACAAGCTCACCACCGAAGGCTGCTTTATGCGCACGCAGAGCTTCTTCAGCTACTTCGAAAATACCAATCCCTTCAATATTGCTGGATGTACCGGTAAAGTACTTATCCACGAGTTTGGCTTGCAGACCAATCGCTTCGAAGATCTGCGCGCCAGTATAGGACATATAGGTTGAGATGCCCATTTTAGACATCACTTTGTTTAAGCCTTTACCAATAGCTTTAATAAAGTTATAGACGCCTTTTTCCGCATCTTGGGTGAGGCTTTGAATGGTCTCAATGGCTAAGTATGGGTGAATCGCTTCCGCACCATAACCACCCAATAGGGCGAAGTGGTGCACTTCACGCGCTGAACCTGTCTCGACGACCAAACCTGTATTGGTACGCAGACCCATACGAATCAAGTGTTGATGAATCGCTGAGGTGGCCAAGAGCGCCGGAATCGCCACATGGCCAGCATCCACTTTACGATCGCTTAAGATTAAAATCGTATAGCCGCTACGCACCGCATCGGCTGCGCTGGCGCATAAGGAGGCGATGCTTGCTTCAATGCCTTCCACTCCCCAGCTCACTGGGTAGGTGATATCTAATTCAAAGCTACGGAATTTATGATCGGTGTATTGTTCAATATTCCGTAAGCGCCACATTCCGTCATGATCTAGAATCGGTTGTGACACCTCAATCCGTTGTGGCGGATTAACATTATTGATATCTAAAAGATTCGGTTTAGGACCAATAAAGGACACTAAAGACATCACCAACTGCTCACGAATCGGGTCAATCGGTGGATTGGTCACCTGGGCAAATAATTGACGGAAATAATTGTAAAAAGGCTTGGTACGGCTTGATAAGACAGTAATCGGTGCGTCATTCCCCATGGAGCCAATGGCCTCTTCGCCATTCTTTAGCATCGGTTCAAGAATAAACTTAATGTCTTCTTGGGTCCAGGCAAAAGCCTGTTGGCGGTCTAATAGGCTCGCTGATGAATTGCTTAAGGGGCTAATCACCGCATCTTGTGGAGCGACCAAGTCTTCTAATTTAACACGCAGGCGGCTAATCCATTCTTTATAAGGACGACTATTAGCGAGTTGATTCTTGATTTCTTTATCATCAATGATACGGCCTTGCTCTAAGTCAATTAGCAACATCTTGCCGGGTTGCAAACGCCATTTTTTCACAATACGGTGCTCAGGGATGCTCAAGGTGCCTGCTTCAGAGGCAAGGATCACCATATCATCATCAGTCACCACATAGCGCGCTGGGCGCAAACCATTACGGTCAAGGGTGGCACCGATTTGGCGACCGTCGGTAAAGGCTACCGCCGCAGGGCCATCCCATGGCTCCATCTTGGCCGCATTATATTCGTAGAAAGCGCGACGATTCTCGTCCATATAGGTGTGCTGTTCCCAAGCCTCAGGAATCATCATCATCATGGCATGGGCTAAGGAATAGCCTGAATTCACCATTAACTCTAAGCAATTATCGAAGGTGGCGGTATCCGACTGGCCTTCATACACAATCGGATAGAGTTTGTCGAGGTCCTTGCCAAGAACCGGTGACTCCATCATGCCTTCACGGGCGCGCAACCAATTAAAGTTGCCTTTTACCGTATTAATCTCACCATTATGGGCAATCATGCGATAGGGGTGAGCCAGTGGCCAGGCCGGAAAGGTATTGGTTGAGAAGCGTTGATGCACTAAGGCCAAGGCCGACACCGCACGTGGATCCACTAAGTCACGGTAATATTTGCCCACTTGATCAGCCAGTAGCAAGCCCTTATACACCACGGTACGCACGGATGCCGATGGCACATAGTATTCCTTACTATGTGCAAGATTCATCTGCTGAATCGCGTGGCTTGCGGTTTTGCGGATCACGTAAAGTTTACGCTCCAAGGCATCGGGCACCATCACATCAGGACCACGACCGATAAATAATTGGCGAATAACCGGCTCCACATCACGCACAGTCGGTGACATCTCCATCTCGCCATCCACTGGCACATCACGCCAGCCTAATAAGACTTGACCTTCATCACGGACAGCACGCTCCAACTCACGCTCACAGGCTAAGCGCGAAGCCATCTCTTTCGGCAAGAACACCATAATCACGCCGTACTCACCTTCGGGGGGTAATTTGACGCCCTGCTTAGCCATCTCTTCGCGGTAGAGTTGATCAGGTAATTGAATCAGAATACCCGCACCGTCACCCATTAATTTATCCGCGCCAACTGCACCACGATGGTCGAGGTTTTCAAGGATTTTTAAACCTTGCTGAATAATCGTATTGCTCTTCTTACCCTTAATATTGACGACAAAGCCAACACCACAGGCATCATGCTCATTGCTCGGGTCATAAAGACCTTGAGCAATCGGCGTGCGATGCAGAGGGGCTGTGTGTGCCACAGGAGCGGAAGCAGTTGCGGATGCAAGAGACGAAGAACGGCGGTGACCGATGGCAGAAGCATCAATCACAACTTCGTGTTGGGGATGGACGGATTGGTTCATCATAGCTTTCCATTAGAGAGATTATTATAGTTACGTTGTGCTGAAGTGGTGCTTACCCAACTTGACTACTATAAGGTACCTTAATCAAGGGCGCGGCAAGAAGTGGCTAATTATTTGCTACTCTTACTATTAGTCGCTACTGCTTACTATTAGCCGCTACTATCAATTACCTGATGGGTCGCTCACTTTAGTTGCATTCGCCGACCCCTAGTGAGTCGCTAAAGGCTTGCATCACTTACACAACATGCTTGTTATAAGCATACAAATATTTTTTTATCGGCGAAATTATTTTTTTAGGGGACGGACCCTTTTTTTATTATTAATTTTATATAGATAAATTAAATAGGGACGCATCATTAGCATATAAATAAGCGAGCTGATTTTTTCGAAAAAAGATGCTGAATTTTAAGTCTTATTTGGCCGTATTTTCCAAGATTTAATAGCATGTAACCGAGGGTTTTACGTATTTTTCATATTTTCAATATTACCCAGAGGGTTAAAGTTAAAAAACCGACAAAAATACTCAGAAAATGCATCTTCGCCAATTCGCACCAAATCTGTGCGCTGCAACAGGCAAATTTCGCTGGCTTTGCACAAAAAAAGCGCATCCCTAGCGCGCAAAATTATTTATTTTTTTATTGCTTAAGGATGACTTGTAGGCATAGATGCAACAGTCAGGCCATTGAATGCTTACGGCTGGCTCACCCATTGCGACTGGTTCACCCACATTATAGATTGGGCGGTAAGTCTTAACACAAGCGCCGCGCGTAATTTACCCAGCCCCTAGGAGCAGACACTCATTTAGCAAAGACGCACAAATCAAAGACGTACAAATCACGCACCTTAGGCTAATTTACCCTAGCCCCCTGAGTATGACGCTGCTCTAACCGTAGCGATAAAAACCACTTACACGCAGCAAAAGCCTTTACAATAGAGGCTTATTCATTCTTCTAATGGAAGGCGCCGTCAAGCATGGCGTCCTAAGCCTATGACCTCAAGTACTGACTTTGCCTCACTCCCTCTTTCCCCTGAACAATTGCGCAACCTTGATGAACTCGGTTACCAAGAGATGCGCCCAATTCAAGCACTTAGCTTGCCTCCTATCCTTGAGGGTAAGGATGTTCTAGGACAGGCTGAAACAGGAAGCGGCAAGACCTTGGCTTTTGGCCTAGGTATTATGCAGATAATTAATCCGCGCTTTTTCGGTGCGCAAGCGATTGTGCTCTGCCCTACCCGAGAATTAGCCGACCAAGTGGCTAAAGAATTGCGCAAGCTTGCCCGAGCCCTAGGTAATATCAAGGTACTCACGCTCTGCGGCGGACAAGCACTACGTCCACAAATTGAATCTTTACAGCATGGCGCCCATATTATTGTCGGTACACCAGGGCGTGTACTTGATCTCGTGCGCGAGCAGCATCTCAACTTGAGTCAGGTCAAGGTCTTTGTCTTAGACGAAGCGGACCGCATGATGGATATGGGTTTTTTCGAAGATATCAGCGAAATTTCCCAAGCCACCCCCTTGCGTCGTCAGACCCTATTCTTCTCCGCCACCTTCCCTGAACACGTGATGCGCATCAGCGAAGGTTTTCAGCGGGACCCCGTGCGCGTACAGGCCAGTACCGAAGCGGTGAACTTGAATATTGAACAAGCCTTCTTTATCACCACTCCTGAGAGTCGCTTTAAAGACTGCGCACAGCTCCTGAATCACTATCGCCCGACATCAACACTGGCTTTCTGCAATACCAAGGCGCAATGTGAGCTCTTGGCCGAGAGCTTGAATCAGAATGGGATTGTGGCGCTCGCCTTACATGGCGATATGGACCAGCGCGATCGCGAGGATGTCTTGGTGCAGTTTGCCAATCGCTCCTGTTCGGTCTTAGTGGCGACTGATGTGGCCGCTCGAGGTCTGGATATTGAAGCGTTGGATGCAGTCATGAACGTCGAAGTCTCACCGAATGTGGAGACACATATCCATCGGATTGGTCGCACCGGTCGTAAGGGGGAAAAAGGCCTTGCTCTTAGCTTAGTCACCGAGAAGGAAAAATACCGCGCCGAACGTATCGGCAAAGCGATTGAGCAAGAGCTGGAGTGGCTGGAAATACCGAGTGCCAAAAAGACCAAGCCGCTAACCCCACCTATGCGGACGATTTGTCTGCGCTCTGGCAAGAAAGAGAAGTTACGCGCTGGAGATATCTTAGGCGCTTTAACCAAGGAACTCGGACTGCCAGGCGCAGCCGTGGGCAAGATTAATATTTATGATTTTGTCAGTTTTGTAGCGATTCAGCGTGACTTGGCGGAAGATACCATTACTCGCTTACGCCAAGGCACTATTAAAGGGCGCCAGATTCTGATGCGCTTTATGGATACTTAAGCTGTGCAATGAAGTCAACTGCGTGCGCAAGCCATTAAAGCTGTACGCAAGCAGGTTCAGGTGAGGGACAGTAAAGACATTGCGGAACATTGACACGAAGCTGCGCGCAAGCAGGTTCTGGGTTGTGGGGTGCGCAGGTTTTGACCTAGAAAATCCGTTCAGCGCGGACTTATTGCGATTGCGATTGCGATTGCGACTGAGCTTGCTGCTCAGCCAATTCTTGGGCGCGTCGTTCAGCGTATTCTTGCGCATGCTCCTCGGCCCAATTCTTACTACGATTAGCCACCATATCTTTCTCCCGCGGTGGCCAGGTCATATACATGGGATCAGGGGCACACTTTGGCATCTTGTAACGATTATAGTTCCACAGGTATTGCTCTGGCATAAGACGTACCATCTCTTCCATCGCTGCATTCATGGCAGCCGCCTGATATTCCACGGCAAGCCCATCAAGCTCTGGTCCATCACGAAAATGCAAGCGCCAACCTTCGCCCTTAGGTAGGCGCTCACCTGCCATCATGACGACTTTCGCCCCAGTTTGCTCAGCTAACTTAGCGGGTAGCGTAATGGTAAAAGCTAGACGACCAAAAAATGGCGCCCAGACACCGTCAGCGGTTGAGGCCACTTGATCGGGCAAGAGTCCAATATCACCCCCATTGCGTAAGGCTTTAATAAACTCACGTACCCCCTTAAAGCCCGCTGGCACGGACAGCAAGTTGGGCAAGTCGCGCGAGGCTTTCATGCTAGGCCCTAAAAACCCACGTCGCGGTGGACGGTACATCACGACAATTGGCTTTTGCTGTGCCAAGTAGCGTGCCAAAATTTCAAAGCAACCCACATGTGGCGTGACAAATATAATACTTTGGTGTTGTTCGCGCACAGCCTGCAAATAGGCTAGGTCGGCATTCTGAATACGATTTAAGCAATACTCTGGTTTCAACCAAATCTTCGGCGTCTCCATTATCATCGCGCCCACTTCACCGGCGCTACGTCGAAAAAAGGCAGGACTATCATAGCCCGCTTGTCTTGCATTCTGCCGCAATCGGCGGGCGAACTTCGGCGAGCCCCCAATAAGTCAGCACACCTATCATGCGCCCTAAGCCATGTAGGATACGCAATGGTAAACAGGAGAGAAGACGTAAAATAAAAATAGTCATATTGCTAAAAATATTGAACTTCTTAAAGTATACACTTTGTCAAACAGCGAACTCATTAATAACAGCAAACTACTTCATAGGAGCAGGAGTCGCTTCATCTCGAACTTTCTTGGGTCGTCCGCGTAAGCTCGGTGCTACCCGTCGATTAGCCACGGTAGCCATCTCCTCAACAAACCCAGCATCTCCCAAGACCCATTGCCCTTGCAAAGCTTGCGTTAAGCGTTCAAGCATGGTCGTGCCCAAGCCTTCTTGGCAGAGCTCACGATAACGTGCTTGGCGCTCAAATGGCGTATTACCCAAATACCAGTAAGCCGCATGGTCGCGTAACCAGCCTAAGTCTTGCAATTGTACGCCAGTATGACCACCCGCAGAACTCCAAGGTAACCATTCAGGATGCTCAACGCCCTGTTGCTGATGAATATGACTTTCTAGCCAAATCATACTGGCTAATACATGTTCACCATTCTGCACTAAACAAGAACGATAACGCCCCTTAAATACCGCGCCTTGCTGCAAGTGAGCCGCTATATTTCGACCTAAAGCCTGTATCACTTGCGATACCGCTCGCTCATGCGCAGGGGTGGCCAAGATAAGAATATCTTGTTCAGTCAATGACCAAGCATGAACCGCCAATTGATAACGGCTCGCCGCCTGCTTCAACCATTGCACTAGCAAGGCTTGGATATCTTCAAGATGTACCGCGGTCTGCGGCAACATCCGCACTTGCACAAGCTGACAGGTTTGAGGGGCATACAAGCGAGCTAATCGAGCCATAAGCGTAAAATTTACTGTCTAAAGCAAACTTAAAGTATCATTATCCGCTTTTTTTTGATGACCTGCTGAAATTGTCTACATAATTAACGATTGTTAGATTTCCAATAGCGCTCAACACCAAAATGAATGCCGCCTCTCTGACTCGGCCAGAACGCTTAACGCTTAGCATTAACTGCAAGGCATTTACAGAAACGTATCACGTCTAGCTCTGTTAAACCAAGTATGAGTGCATCACCCCTAGACCTGTTAAACCGTGATAATGAACGACACCACCAATCTCCCTCCTCTAGCATCACCCATGGACCTGTTAAACCGTGTGTTTACTTGGATTTCTTCCTGTTATCTTGTTCATCACCCCTAGGCCTGTTAAACCGTCTAACACCACGTATGCGAGTGTCACGTCTAGCACTAACAACCCGCTTAAAAACCGCGCCAATACGAGGGTTTTCAGTTTGTCACAAGCTGAAATAGATACGTCCCCATAATGGCAAAAAACATTAGCACTCTAGCTCATAGAGTGCTAAAATGGCCTATCGTTAAAATTTTATGGGAAACCTAGGAACTTATGACAACTAACTCACTTGTATTGCAAAACAATCTAGCTATGGCCGTGGCGAACCCTGGCTCTATGGGCTCGATTGAGGCTTACATTAGTGCCGTCAATCGAATTCCTCTACTTTCTCCGGAACAAGAACAAGCTTATGGAGAACAACTCCAGAAGGACGGCGATCTTGATGCTGCTCGCGGTTTGATTCTTTCTCACTTGCGCTTAGTCGTTTCGATTGCGCGTCAATATTTAGGCTATGGCCTGCCTCATGCGGACCTTATCCAAGAAGGCAATATTGGCCTGATGAAAGCCGTGAAGCGCTTTGATGTGACACGTGGTGTCCGTCTTGTGTCCTTCGCTGTACACTGGATTAAAGCAGAGATTAACGAATATATTATTCGTAACTGGCGTCTCGTGAAAGTCGCAACCACTAAGGCACAACGTAAATTATTCTTTAATTTACGTAGCATGCGTCCTGATGGTCAGACTTTAGACCCAGAGCATATTGAAGGTATTGCCGCTAAGCTCAATGTTCGTCCTGAAGATGTCTCCGAGATGGAAGTCCGCCTATCTGGTCGTGATATGTCGTTCGAATCATCGAGCCAAGATGATGATGATGACTTCGCCCCTATCTCTTACTTATCGGACGAAGGTGAGCATGAGCCAAGTCATGTACTGGCACAACGTGATCGCATGGAACTACAAACCACCGGCATGACGAGAGCCTTAGATACCTTAGATGCTCGTTCACGCCATATTATTGAGGCACGTTGGTTACAAGACGATGGTAGTATTACCTTGCAAGAACTCGCTGATGAATATGGTGTTTCTGCTGAACGCATTCGTCAAATCGAGAGTGCGGCCATCAAGAAGATGCGTAAGGCATTAAGCGCAGACTAAGCCATAGTGCAGACTTCGCCATAATGCACGCTCAAGCGCATTAATTGAAACAATAGCGCCAAGACAAAATATAAATTGTTTTGGCGCTATTTTTTTTGAGCTGTTTATTTGTTTTGCCTTATTTGTTTTGCGCTGATTGTTTAAATCTAAACAATCAGATGCTAAATCCCACTTCATTCACCCAAGATATGTCGTATATCTTGGGCTATTTTATGCGCATCAGCATCGCTATGGTAGAACAAGCGCGGCTGCGCCTTTTTATCAAATAAGAAAAATTGACTACTATGCTCCATAGTATAGCTAGTTGCGGACGGCACTTTACGATACTTTACCCGAAACTGCTGGGCCATCTGGGCAATCTGTTCTGGGGAGCCGATCAGGCCCATCATCTCACCCTCAAAATTATCCAAATAAGCTTGCACGACAGTCGGTGTATCTCGATCAGGATCGATACTCACGAAGACCAATTGCAGCTGGGCCTGTTCCTCAGGACTAAGCTCCTCATATAATGCACTTAAATTGGCTAAGGCACTGGGACAGATATCGGGGCATTGAGTAAAGCCAAAATAATACAGATGCAGCTTACCCACTTGCTCTTGACTGCGCACAAGCTGTCCATGTGTATTAATAGCCTGCCAGGTCTTGCCAATGCGCGAACCCGTCATTGAGCTGCCGTAGTATGCAAGACCCTGTAGCCCAAAAAGTGTGCTAATGCTCAGGCGTTCATCTAGAGCGGCGAGATTGTTATGAGCAACGGCAGCGAGTATGCTAATACTCACGCCGTTGCCTAGCGCTCCAACATCCTTAGAGACCGCTATACTCTGGCTAAATGGCAGTAAACTGAAGCACAAGCTGCTTAAAAAATTAAGCACTAATGGCTGTCTTCTTTTCATCATCATTTCTCGTTACAATGGTGCATTTCGTACCCATTCTATTATTCTCACTAGCGTATCAATCGTGCGTACTCGTATTCTTGAGCTGATTCAGCAACTCATTCCCCAATTACAAACTCCCCCGATCAAGGGTAGCTTGCCCTTAATGTTGCTTGGCCGATGGGCGGGCTTTGTCTGGCCTGATGCCTTAAAGCAATTACAAGGCCACCCCTTAGTACGTTGGCACGATGGTTATGTAGAAATCATTCCCTCTGTCGGTGGCGATGAAAGCCATCCTCAAGCGGGGTCTAAGACTCAAGCTGAGAATCTTAGCGCCACAGCACATCAGGGGGAAATGGCTAACCATTCTCCAACGGTGAATCCATATAGTAGCACGTCAGACTATCACACTCTGAGCAAGAGTCTCAACCAAATTGCGCATGAGCTACGTGCGAGTGGTTGTCTGCCCTTCTGGCGGGATGAACAGGTGCATGCCTGGGCCGAAGGTGAAAAGATTGCTCACTTAGAGCGCACGGCCACCCGCCCGCTAGGTTTGCTCACCCAAGCGGTACATCTCAATGCCTGGACCCCTGAAGGTCGCGTCTATCTTGCTCTGCGCTCACCCACAAAACAGACGGATCCGAATATGTGGGATACCTTGGTCGGCGGCTTATTAAATATGCACGACACCCCTGAGCAAGGCTTAGTCCGCGAATGCTATGAAGAAGCAGGTCTGCTGCCAGAGCAAATTGTGCAGCGTTCGCCAATGCGCTTAATCACGCGTGTTCGCATTCCGCTGATTGAGGGCTATCAGGTTGAGGATATCCTCACGAGTGACTGTATCTTAGCCCCTGATACCACCCCACAGAATGTTGATGGTGAAGTTTGTGAGATTGCCCACTTTGCGCCTAGCGAAGTTCTTGCTATGATGGAGCAAGGTTTAATCACTACTGAAGCCAAGATAGTTTTACTCGACAGCTTCCAACATCAAACTGCGGCCACACGTAGTTAATCATTTATTTCATCAATAAGGCGGAGATAGGCCATGAGCAAGGACAATTTACTAGGCGGCTTTAATTTCGATACGAGCCCTTTTACCCAGGCCCTACAAAGCAGTATGGAGCTGATGAACCAGACTTGGCAAAACCTCGGCACGAGTAAAACCATGCCATTTGCCACACCACCGATGAATCTTGAAGACTTGGACAAACGCATTGAAGAATTAAAACATGTTGAGAATTGGCTCAATATGAACCTAGCGATGCTGAAAAACACCATCCAAGGCCTTGAGTTGCAGCGTCATAGCATTGCTTCGTTTAAAGACCTAATGCAAACCGTCAGTGACCAACATAAGGACACGCCCTCCTTAGACGAAGTCTTAAGCAGTTTCTCCAAAACCGCAGCCAGTGCCGCTGAGAAAGAAAGTCACACGACATCCTCGAAAGCAACTGCCCAGAAAGTGGCGAGCGCCTCGGCTGAGCCTCATCCTGCTGATGCGCAAGAAGCTAGCAATGCTACCCTAGATGAAGCCATTGGTAATGCCACGGCAGGTGCGCAAGCGGCCACTGAAGCCCTGCAACAAGCAGGACAAGCTTGGTGGAGCTTGATGCAAAATCAACTCGAGAGCTTATTATCTGCTCAAGCTGAACAACAAAACCAGGTCGAACAAGTGAGCGCCGCATCAGGCACTGAGGCCAAGGCGAAAGCAGAGCAAATCACCCCTACGCGTCTGAAGCGTGCAAGTAAACCTGCCGCTAAGCGTGTGAGTCCGCAAGCGATGAGTAGCAGCACCAATGCGCTTAATGCAGCGAGTGCGGCCAAGGCAGCTTCTGAACCCCAGAAAACTAGCACAAGCCCAAGCGCAAATCCGACAACATCCACGACTCGGACGAGCAAGGCGAGTGTGAGCTCCGCACAGAAAACCGCCGCGAAAAAAGTCCCCGCACGAAAAAAGCCAGCGAGCACAAGCACCGCGCCCAAGACCAGCGCTGCGGCTAAACCTCGGGCCAGTACCAGCAAGACCGCCAAAACAGCTAGCAGATCACCTGCGGTGGCGCTAAAGAAAGCTGAGGAATAAAGCCCAAGCTGTTAATCCAGGAAGCAGGAACAGTCAACAGGTTTTAAAAATTGCTAATACTTATGTATGAATGCTGTTTTTCTACGCAACTTGCGGTAAATTAATAGCTTCGTTTTATTGACTTTTATATCACACGCTTTATGCAATTAAATATCGTCATTCTCGCCGCCGGCATGGGCAAACGCATGCAATCAGACCTACCTAAAGTGCTCCATAGCTTAGCCGGCAAGCCTATGCTTGCCCATGTTATTGATAGTGCCAAGCAACTTAAGCCTAGCAAGATCATTGTTGTGGTCGGGCATGGTGCTGATACCGTCAAGCAGCGCTTTGCTGAGCAAGCCGATTTAGGTTTTGCCCTGCAACAACCGCAACAAGGTACTGGCCATGCCGTACAACAGGCGGTAGACCAACTGGTTGGTGGTGATAATGCTGAAGATATGACACTTGTCCTCTATGGTGATGTGCCTTTAGTGCAAGCCGCTACATTGCAGCGTCTCTTAGCGGCGGCGGGTCAAGGGGTAGCGGTACTCACCGAAACGCTCAGCGACCCGACAGGCTATGGTCGCATTGTCCGCGATAGCAATGGCCATGTGGTCCGTATCGTGGAGCATAAAGATGCGAATGCGGATGAATTGCGTCTGAATGAAGTCAATACCGGTATTTTATGTGCGCCAACGGCACGCTTAAAAGACTGGCTTGGTCGTATTGATAATAATAATGCCCAAGGTGAGTATTATTTAACCGATATCATTGCCCTAGCCGTACACGATAATGTCAAAGTCAGTGCCGCTCAACCGGATGCAAGCTGGGAAACCCTAGGGGTTAATAGTCGTATTCAACAAGCTCAATTAGAGCGTTCTTGGCAACAAGAACAAGCACGTCGCCTACTCGAAGCAGGTGTTACCTTAGCCGATCCTGCACGCTTTGATTTACGTGGTGAATTGATTTGTGGCCGCGATGTGTTTATTGACGTCGGTTGCGTATTTGAAGGCAAAGTTGAGCTAGCTGATGGTGTACGTATTGGCCCCCATTGTGTGCTGCGTGATGTGAGCCTCGGTCAAGGTACTCGCGTTGAAGCCTTCAGCCATTTAGAACAAGCTAGCGCAGAAGAGGCCGCTGTGATTGGTCCTTATGCCCGCCTACGTCCAGGTGCCTCACTCGGCGCGCACAGTCATGTAGGCAACTTTGTGGAACTGAAAAAAACCCGTCTCGGTGCCTATAGTAAAGCCAACCACCTGGCCTATTTAGGGGATGCGGAGATTGGTAGCCGTGTGAATATTGGTGCCGGAACTATTACTTGTAATTATGATGGTGTGAATAAATTCAAAACCATTATTGAGGATGATGTGTTTATCGGCTCTGATACACAATTAGTGGCGCCTGTCACCGTCGGCAAGGGCGCGACAGTCGGTGCCGGCACTACCCTGACGAAAGATGCTCCGCAAGAGCAGTTAACCATCTCGAGAGTTAAGCAGTTCTCAATTGCTCATTGGAAAAAGCCGGTTAAGAAGTGAGTTTAAAGATCAATGAATAGCGATTTACCCTCGAGTACAAACCACCAAGATGGCCTGCCCACCCCCCAGCGTTATTGGGCTGCAGCAGGTTTACTCTTGGTGATTATGATCGGGGTCATTGATACCAGCATCACCAATATTGCTCTACCCACAATTGCTAAGGATTTAGGCGTTAGCCCCGCATCCGTTATCTGGATCGTTAACGCCTATATGATTACCATCATATCGACCTTACTACCCTTCTCCGCACTGGCAGAACGGCTTGGCTTTCGCCGCATGTTCCGCATCGGGGTAGGGATTTTTATGATCGGCGCGATTGGCAGTATGCTCGCCGATAGCCTGCTCAGTTTAGCCATCTCGCGTACCGTCCAAGGCTTAGGTTGTTCTTGCTTTATGTCCTTATTTGGAGGCCTGGTACGCAATATCTATCCACGATCGAAACTGGCTTTTGGCATTAGTCTCAACGCCATGATTGTCGGCGGTGCTGCCTTAGTCAGCCCCTCACTGGGCGCCTTTATTATCTCGATTGCGAGCTGGCATTGGATTTATGGTTTCACCATCCCCTTATGCTTTATTGCGCTATATTTTTCCTTATTCTTGCCACGCTTAGAACGCGTACAGTCTCGTTTTGATTATTTAAGTGCCATTCTGAATGCTGTCACCCTAGGTGGTTTTATCTGTGCCTTGGACTTGCTCTTTACCAGCCCAGTCGCCAGTGCGATCCTATTTGTGGTAATTACAATTTCAGGCTATTTTTTATACCAACGAGCACGCCAGCAAGAGGCGCCACTCGTTCCCTTGGATTTATTTCGTATCACCGTATTTCGCGATGCGATTATTATTTCTTCGTTATGCTTTACCGCAGCGACGATGGTCATGGTATCTGCCCCCTTCTACTTCCAGAATACCTTACAGATGCCCACCCATGTCGTTGGTCTACTGTTTAGTTCTTGGCCGATTGCAGGGTTATTCACCACGCCTCTAGCAGCACGCCTGTCTAACCGCTACCCATCGTCGCTCTTAGCCGGCATTGGTAATGTGATTCTCTGTATCGGCATTATTAGCCTACTATCTTGGCCTGCAGGCATGCACCCCATTTTCTATGGTCTCTCTTTATTCGTGTGTGGCTTGGGCTTCGGCTTCTTCCAGACACCGAATAATAAAGCCATGCTCTTATCCACACCGAACAATCGCAGCAGTGCCACAGGGGGCATGCAATCAACGGCGCGCTTATTTGGTCAAAGCACTGGCGCTGCGATGGTCGCCGTCTGCTTTGTATTTGATCCACTTCATGGGCATTTTTATGCTATGGTAACTGGAGCCGTGGTGGTGATGATTGCAGCCAGTATTAACTTAATCCGCTACCTCAATAAGTCAGATATTAGTGTTATTTAAGCCATCACTTTGTTTCATTCATCATAATTCACTCTATATTTATTATTTAAGCATAAACTATTGTTTACCATGAATACAACAAAACCCACTCTCGCCATCGCCCTCATCGTCAAGAACGAGGGAGCCATCTTGGGTGCCTGCTTAGATTCGGTGAAAGATCTCGCTGATGAAATCGTGATTCTTGACTCTGGTAGCACCGATGATACTGAAGCCGTAGCACGTCGCTATACCGATAAGTTCTATGTGAATACCCCATGGCCAGGCTTTGGTCCACAACGCCAAATTGCCCAACAATACATTACGGCGGATTGGGTGCTTTGGCTCGATGCGGATGAACATGTGACGCCTGAATTAGCGGCGAGCATTCGCCAAGTTTTAGCTAATCCGCCAACACAGACTATCTATGCGGTTTCCCGCTTAAGCTGGGCTTTCGGTCAATTTATCCGCCACTCAGGCTGGTATCCTGGTTATGTGGAGCGTATGTACCCCACCCAACTGACCAGTTATAACGATTCCTTGGTGCACGAAAGCGTGCGTGTACCTGCGGGGGCTAAAGTGGAGAAATTACATGGCGATCTTTTGCACTATACTTTTCGTGATCTTCATAGCTATTTAGCGAAGTCCGCGCAATATGCTAATGCCTGGGCGGAGCAGCGCTATCAAAAAGGCAAGCGCGCAAGCCTACTCGGTGCCACGGTACGAAGTCTGGCGCGCTTTTTCCGTACCTATTTTTTAAAAGCCGGTTTTTTGGATGGCAAGGCGGGCTTTTTAATTGCTATCTTATCGGTTCAATCTGTTTTTAATAAATACAGTGCTTTAAGCTTAATGCATGATAGAGAAAAAGAGCAGGATGAGTTTCCTAAGCCTTAATCCAATGCTATAGATATGAACTATCAACACCTAAAACCCTTATGCTGGCTGAACCTTAACTGAGTAATTAACGATGAAAATACGCCAATTCAATTTTCAAACACGACTAAAGCATGCTGTGCTTTCTTAGTAAGTAGGTGAATTGATGAAAATACTTCAACTGAATCTCGAAAAGGGCTGGCGCGGCGGTGAGCGCCAAACATTATTTTGCATACAAGAGTTCGTCAAGGCAGGGCACGAGGTCCATCTGGCTGCCCGCCAAGACCAAGCACTCGCCAAGCGTGCCACCGAGCAAGGCATCAAGGTACATAGCTTTGCCAAGCCCTATCAATTACTCTTTTGGTTAATTCGCAACGGTTCACAGTACGATATTATTCATTCGCAAACCGCAGGCTCCCTAAGTTGGGCTGCCCTGGCCAAGCCATTTCTCAAAAGCAAGCTAGTGTATACACGACGCACAGCATTCGACATTAAGCCCAAAAAACTTAAACGCACCTTAATGAAATGGCGTAAAGCTGATGTATTCGTCAGTGTCTGTGAAGCGGCGGCCGATGAGCCAAGGCGCTTAGGACTTAAGTCACTGGTCATTCCCAGTGCTATCCAAGCGTATGAAGTAAACACAGAAAGAGCACAGACTTTTAAACAAAGCTTACAGGGCCTTGAAGGTAAGTATTTAATCGGCACCACCTCCGCACTCACGCGCGAGAAAGACCCGCTCACCATGATTAAGGCAATAGCCATTTTAAAGAATAAGGGCCTGCCTGTCGTCTTCTTACATTTTGGCTCATTCGGGGATATGCACCAAGTCTGTGTCGATAAAATTAAAGCCCTAAACCTCGAAGATGAATATCGTCTATTAGGCTTTCATGAACATGTTGAAGACTATGTTTCACTCTTAGATGTGTTTAGTATGAGCAGTATTTCTGAAGGCGTAGGCGGCAGTGTCTTTGACGCCTTCTGGCAGAAAGTTCCCGTCGCCTCTACCGATGCAGGTGGCCTTAAAGAGGTGCTTGCTGATGGTTGCGGTAAATTATGCCCAGTCGGTGATGCCTATGCCCTGGCTCAGGCGATTGAAGAGATACTCACGCAGCCAGAGCAACGTCAAATAATGATTGATAAAGCCTATGCGCGCGTGCAAGAACGCTATTTTGTCGGGCCTATGGGACAAGCGTATCTAAGTGCTTATCAGGATGTATTGGCGCGTAAATAAACTCGCTAGATTTCTCGGAGAATAACTGGCTGCTTGCCTATCTATGTGCTCAGATAACTTACGTCGGTAGGACAGAAAGCTTATTTGAGTAAGGCAAGTAATGCAAGCAAGGCATGAGGGCAAGCTTCATACTTTCTATGTAAATAGCGGCAAGTCTTGCCAAGCCAAGCCTTGTGCATCTTTGGCTGAGATAATCGGCGGCTGAGGTATCGATGCTTGAGAGATCGACGCTTGAGAGATCGACGCTTGGGGTAAGGGCCACTGAATAGCTAATGTTGGGTCATCATAGCGCAAGCAATACTCGTCCTCGGGATGATAGAAATCCGTTACTTTATACATCACTAAGGCGCTCGTCGATAAGGTCAAGAAGCCATGGGCGCAACCCTCAGGAATAAACAATTGTTGAGCTCGCAAGGTGCCTTGTTGAATCTGAGGAGCGGCTAATCGGTATCCCGCCCACTGCCCAAAACTTGGTGAAGATTGACGCAAATCGACCACGACATCCAAAATTTCACCTTGTAAGACACGGACTAACTTTGCCTGCGGGTGCTGGTACTGGTAATGTAAGCCGCGTAAAACGCCTTGCTGCGACATAGAGAGATTATCTTGGACGAAGTCTATCTCTCGTCCTAACAGTTCTTGCAGGCGTGCTTGCTGATAGCTTTCGATAAAATAGCCTCGCTCATCACGGTACACCGTATCATCGAGTAAATAAACGCCATGAATGCTCATGATTGCACGTCGCTCATTGCTAAGTAGCGCTGTAAATACGCTTGATACTCGCTTTTAGGCATTGTATCAAGGAGTTTTTCTAAGGCTTGCGTACTGATCAAGCCTTGCTGATGAGCAAGTTGTTCTGGACTGGCAATTTTAATGCCCTGTCGTTGCTCAATAGCTTGAACGATATGACTCGCTTCAGACAAGCTGTTCGGTGTGCCCATGTCTAACCACAAGAACTCTGATGCCAAGCGTTGTACCTGCAATTGTTGGCGCTCTAAATACATTTGGTTGATATCGGTGATTTCTAACTCACCACGCGCGCTCGGCTGCAGTCCTTGCGCCAAATCACAGACCATAGGTGGATAAAAGTATAAACCCGTTACAGCCATATTGGAGCGTGTCTCCACGGGCTTTTCAATAATCCGCTCAGGCTTATTCTCGGCATTAAACTCCACCACCCCATAACGCTGCGCATCTTGCACAGGAATCGCAAAAATCACCGCTTCTTCTTCCGCGCTAGCTTGTTGCAGTTGCTGACTAAAGCCAGCGCCAAAGAAAATATTATCCCCTAGGATTAAGGCCACCGGCTTACCCGCCATAAATTCTTGTGCAATGATTAGCGCTTGTGCAATCCCCTCAGGACGTGCTTGCTGCGCATATTCGATCCGCAAACCCCATGCAGAACCATCGCCCAATAAGCGCTGAAATAAGGGCATATCATGGGGCGTCGTGATGATTAAGATTTCTTGTATGCCCGCTTGCATCAAGGTGCAAAGCGGATAGTAAATCATGGGCTTATCAAAGACCGGCAAGAGCTGCTTAGAAATCACCGCGGTCATGGGATATAGACGCGAACCTAAACCACCGGCAAGGATAATTCCTTTACGAGTAGCTTTAGTCGATGATGGTACTAATTTCTTATCACACACCTTGCTTGAGTCCTTAGTGGCGCCTAGACCAGCTCCCTGGCATATCGTCACCGAGTTGAGCTGATTGGAGAAAACTTATGTATTGCGGGGCGCTTTCGCACAGTAGACATTCCAATATGCCTCTAGCGTTGCTTGCATCCCTTGCTCAAAACTATATTCTGCCTGCCATCCCAAGGCCTTCAGTTTATTGATATTTAACGCATATCGCCTATCATGGCCAGGTCTATCACTGACAAATTGCACCAGATCATGATACGAACTATGCACTAAGCCCAATGACAAGCCACAGACTGAACTCGCAATAATACCTTGAGAACGGCTCTGGGCCATGCTCTGTTTACGATCTAAGAAATCACAAAGCATATGCGCTATTTGCCGATTCGTCACCTCTTGCTCTGCACCAATATTATAAATTTCACCCACCTCACCTTGCGTTAATAAGAACCATAAGGCGGCGCAATGGTCTTTCACATAGATCCAATCGCGTACTTGTAGACCATCGCCATACAGAGGCATCGCTTGTTGTTGTAGCGCTTGTTGAAAAAGCTTAGGGATTAATTTTTCAGGGTATTGATGGGGACCATAATTATTACCACAACGACTAATCATCACCGGTAATTTATAGGTATTATGCCAAGCCATGACGAACTGCTCGGCTGCGGCTTTACTGGCTGAATAGGGATTACGCGCCTGGACGGGATCGCTTTCGGTAAAAGGCACTGCGTCAGCGCTTAAGCTACCGTATACCTCATCGCTTGAGACATAAAGAAAGCGAAAAGCTGCCTGTTCCTTACTTGGCAAGGCCTCATAATAGCGCTGTGCTTGCTTGAGTAAGGCAACCGTACCTTGCACATTATTATAGACAAAAGGCATGGCCTCATCGATTGCCCGATCGACGTGCGTATCGGCGGCGAAATGTACAATGGCTGAGATTTTATGCTGCGCGAACACAGCGGCTAGGGCTTTTTCATCACAGACATCTGCGTGCACAAAATGATACTCGGGATGCGCTTGCACCGCACGTAGATTATCGACATTGGCCGCATAGCTTAGCTTATCCAAATTAACGATAGGACTGTGCTGTAGGTAATCAAGAATAAAGTGACTACCGATAAAACCACAACCGCCAGTGACAAGGATAGTCATCTTATTTCTCGTACTTTAAACCGTGGTACTTCTCACCAAAGGCAATATTCGCACGGAAGAAGCCTTCCTTGCTACCGCAATCAAAGCGCTCACCTTCATAAGCATAACCAAAGACCTTACGACTTTTCATGAGTGCAGCAATACCATCAGTGAGTTGAATTTCACCACCGGCACCCTTACCGATATGACGTAAATGCTCAAAAATCTCAGGCTCTAAGATATAACGACCCACAACGGCCTTATTCGATGGTGCTTTAGCCGGCTCAGGTTTTTCGACAATATTGTTGACTAAAATCGTGCCAGGAGCGTATTGCGTGCCGGCAATAATACCGTATTTCTTGGTATCTTCCTGTGCCACTGTCTGAATGCCCAAGACACTGCCTTCATTCGCATGGGCAGCTTGTATCAGTTGCAGCGTGACTGAGGTTTGTGCATCAATCAGGTCATCGGCTAATAGCACAGCGAAGGGTTCATTCCCGACAACAGGCTCAGCGCAAAGTACCGCATGCCCCAACCCTAAGGGGGCATGTTGACGGATATAAATACAGTTCACGTTCTCTGGCAAAATACCCTTAAGAATAGAGAGTAACTCGGTCTTGCCCTTAGCAGCTAACTCCGCTTCCATCTCAGGTTGTGTGTCGAAGTGATCTTCAATCGCTCGCTTATTACGACCCGTGATGAAAATCAGATCGGTAATACCGGCGGCAATCGCTTCCTCAACCGCATATTGAATGAGCGGCTTATCAACAACTGGTAACATCTCTTTGGGCATGGCTTTCGTCGCCGGAAGAAATCGTGTACCTAAGCCAGCAACGGGAAATACAGCTTTGCGAATTGGATTCATAACGCTCATCAATATTGGAAATTAAATTAAGTCTTATTTTAACGCAGTCCCCCATTTTCGGGAAGTTGCCCTATGTTTAAAGGGAAATCATCCTTAATACTGAGCACACTTTGTTCTGGTTTGAAGGAGCCTATCAAACAGCAAAATACGCCACCCTCTAGACTTTTATCGCTAAGCACGCTCAAACCTGAGTATCGACCAGCGCGCCGACAGCCGCATCAAGTGCATTTCCTAGGGCGTAAAACTTCGCTCATTCGCGCAAGAGCGAGTTAGCTCTAATAGCTGTTAAAATATCAAGCATTAGGTTCAAATTATAGAGCCGTCAGAGTGAGTAACTTATCCCTATGTCTAAAGTCGCTGATCTAAGCACCTTACCTGCCTGGCATGCATTTAGCCAAGCCGTTAAACACGCCATGCCCTCAAGCACTACACCGCGGATTATTGAGGCCGCTGGCTTACGCCTAGACCTCAGTGCCCAGCGTAACTCTGAGGCCATGCAAGCGGCAATTGAGCAATTACTAGAGGCACGTGACTTCAAAGCACAGCGCGAGGGTCTATTTAAGGGAGCGATTAGCAACCCCACTGAACATCGCCCTGCTTGGCATACCATGCTGCGGGCGCCACAACCGATACCTGAAGTGGCCCATGAACGTCAACGTGTTCTGGAGTTTGTGCGCCGTGCTGATAGTGAGCGCCGCTATCGGAATATCGTGCATATCGGTATTGGCGGTAGTGATTGGGGCGTGCGCTTAGCTGTGGCGGCATTCGGCTATGCCGGCATGTGGCGTAATATTCGTTACGTGTCAAATATTGACGGCCATGCGATTGAAGCTGGTCTCTCAGGTCTAGATCCCCACGAAACCTTAGTCGTGGTCGCCACCAAGTCTTTTAAAACTGCCGAAACCCTGGAAAATGCCGCACGTGCTTTAGAATGGCTAAAGTCGGCGAATATCACAGACCCGATGAACCAAATTATTGGCATTACCGCCAATCCTGAGGCCGCGCGTGCTTGGGGCTTACACGATGCTTTAATTTTTCGCTTCTGGGACTGGGTCGGCGGTCGCTTTTCCATCTGGTCAGCCGTGGGCGTTGCCGCAGGCTTAGCGGTGGGCACGAATGTGATGGCAGGCTTGCAAAATGGCGCTACGGCTATGGACCAACACTTTCTCTCTGCACCGGCCGCAAGCAATGCCCCAATCCAGATGGCCTTAACAGGCATTGCCAATCGTAGTGTGCTGGAATATGGCTCACTGAATATTGCTGCCTATGATTCACGCCTAGCTAATCTCATACCTTATCTTCAACAATTAGAAATGGAGTCATTAGGTAAGTCGGTCGATGCCCAAGGCAATCCAATTCAGGTGGCAACGGGCCCGGCCGTATGGGGTATGCCAGGTACTGATGCACAACATACCTTCTTCCAATGGTTGCATCAAAGTAGTCGCGGCGCACCTGTTGATTTTATTATTTGCCAACATGAGGATCATCGTTGGAAGGCACATCATCGCCAGCTACTTGCACACTGCTTAGCGCAGCGTGAAGCCTTATTAAAAGGCAAGACTCTCGAACAAGCGACGGCTGAATGCATTACCCAAGGTTTAGATCCTAAGCAGGCTGAGGAGCTCGCTAAGCATCAAACCTTACCTGGAGGTCGCCCCTCAAATCTGATTGTGTTACCGCGCTTAACCCCATTTGCCCTAGGCGCACTATTAGCCTTATATGAGCACAAGGTATTTGTACAAGGCGTGATTTGGGGCTTGAATCCTTTTGACCAATGGGGGGTTGAATATGGCAAACAACTTGCCTTGGATATTTATGCGGAATTACATGATTTACGCTCAGGCCTGTCTGAGCATGATGCCTCAACGGCCTATTGGATAGAGCAGTTTAAGGGCTGAGTACGGCCCATCATAAACAAAATAAGCGAGACTCAAGGGCCTCGCTTATTTTCATTATATTGACTGTGGCTGATGTCTAGATTTACACATTGCCCACTGATGAGGCACGACGTCGGTTGGCGAATGCACCCGCAATTAAGACATATAAACAGGCCAGTACACCACCTAAGACACCACCCAGCACCGCCAATTGCGCACGCTTAGGCGAGATACGTTGGGTTGGAAGCGTTGGGCGCATCTGGTAGTTAAAGGCAATAAACTCAGGGCTCTGACTCGTTAGTTTTTCAAGCTCTTCTACTTCGTATTTCAAGCGATAGTAGTTAGATGGATAGATAATCGGCTCAGTCTTGGCCACATCTAATAAAGCTTGAAGAATTTCTTCGCCTTGTAGATAAAGCTGTTGTGGATTCGCATTAATTTCCAAGACTAGGCTATTACCATCTGTACGTCCTGATAAGCCACCTGGAGCACTTTTAATGCCAGCTTTCTGCGCTGTTTTTAAAGCCGACTCATAGTTTTCAATAGAAACTTGACGTGAGGTTGCAAGATTACGCTCAATATCAGCGATTTGTTGCTTACGCATGGCAATCGAGGCGTTGAAACTATTCGAAGATTCACGCGCAAAGAGTTCCTGGGCACGCTCATTAATATTGACAAGATAACCGGTCAAGGTAGACTGTGCAGTTTCAGGATTATCTGTTGTAAAACTGATCGAGTATGCCGCCAAGAGAGTCTTCTCTTTGTCATCAGGAATCTGTACGGCTAAATTCCTCATTAAAGAGTCAAGCACTGAGGCAGGAGCATCCCCATTCTCTTTAACTAAGCGTTGGAATAACTCAGTTTTAGCCAGATAAGTGCTCTTCTCATCACTATCCGCTGCAGTATATAAAAATAGATTAAACGCTTCCGTTAAGACTGCCTGCACATTAATATCGTTCTCAGCATCATTAATACGATTAATCGCGCGCTTATAATCGAGTAAGGCTTCCGTATTCGCGACCCGTGGTGCCACCACCAGCGCCGTCGAGCGCCACTCTTCTTTCATTAGTAAAGAAGCACCATAAGCACCAGCAAAGCCCAAGGCCGCAATTAAGATAATGAGAAGCTTACGTTGCCACAGTGTACTAATCAGGTCAAGTAAATCAATTTCATCATTAGCTGGAGTGACTCGTGCATGATTAGATTCAGCCATACATTTTCCTTATATCAAAAAATAGGTTTCCTTACTCATGGAATAAGGAAACCTTAATATTATATGATAACTTGCTTGCTTATACAGTAGAGATTAGCTAAGTTTAACACTAAGCTTAGTCCCACTTAATTAAACACCCGCCGCATGTGCCTGCACATCCGCATGATACGATGAACGCACCATGGCACCCACGGCAGCATGGGTGAAGCCCATCTTATAGGCCTCTTCCTCAAACATCTTGAAGGTATCAGGGTGAACATAACGCATCACCGGTAGATGATGCTCTGAAGGTTGTAAGTACTGGCCAATGGTCAGCATCTCAATATCATGCTCACGCATATCGCGCATGACCTCAAGGATTTCCTCATCGGTCTCACCTAAACCCACCATCAAGCCTGATTTAGTTGGGATACTCGGATGTTGTGCTTTAAAGTCTTTAAGCAGTTTTAATGAGTGCATATAGTCGGCACCAGGACGCGACTGCTTATACAGACGTGGCACGGTCTCTAGATTATGGTTCATCACATCAGGTAGACCCTGAGCAAAGATATCCAATGCCTTATCCAAGCGACCACGGAAGTCCGGGACAAGTACCTCAATCTGCGTTAAGGGCGAGCGCTCGCGAATTTCATTGATACATTCAACAAAGTGGCCAGCGCCACCATCACGCAAGTCATCGCGATCAACGGAGGTAATCACCACGTACTTTAAGCGCATCTGCGCAATCGATTTGGCTAAATTACTCGGTTCATTCACGTCTAAAGGATCAGGGCGACCATGGCCCACGTCACAGAAAGGACAACGACGAGTACACTTATCGCCCATAATCATAAATGTGGCCGTGCCATTACCGAAGCACTCACCAATATTAGGGCAAGAGGCTTCCTCACAAACGGTAAACATCTCATTTTCACGTAAGATTTTCTTAATTTCATCAAAGCGTGAATTAGGTGCTGCGGCTTTTACGCGAATCCACTCTGGCTTTTTCAAGCGCTCAGTTTGTACCACTTTAATCGGGATACGTGAGGTTTTATCGAAGGATTTTTGTTTTTTCGTTGCATCGTAAGCAACGTCTTTATGAATAGGGATAATTTTTTCGGTCATAACCAATTCCTTGCTGCTTAACTCTAAGCGCAAGCACAGTAAAGATGGGTAAAGAATAATCTTGCTATTGTACTCTTGATTTACTTAAAACCTAGAAAAACCCTATGAAACTCATGAATGTGCTGAATATATAAATTAAGGATGGTATTCCTAGAGAACACCACCCCTCCATCATATTGTTTAACTGCCCGTGCTAGCGTACTGTACACCTAAACAAATTGCACCTAATACACTTATTTTAGCTTCACAACGTGCACTTATGTCTTGCGCTCCATAAGTCTTAAGACACTTTAACTTGATACATTTAAGTTCATCACTGGGCTTGCACACAATTACCTGGCTTCCATAAGAAGGTGCGGGCGTTCATATTAGTATCGAAAAGTACTTTAAACTGGCACACTTTATGCTCACCATGATGACGTGCATTAAAGACATAGTCCCATTCCCGCACATCGAACCAGCCTTCATGATAATGTGGGCGACCTATTAATTGATAGAGCTGTTGTTTATTCATGCCTGCTTCTAGGCGGCGAACATTATCCCAGATAGGCCAACTCCCCTTCTGGTCTGCCACTCCTTCAAATACCGAATCTTCGATAGCCGGCCAAATGGGATTATCGCTTGTACCTTCCTTAGTGATTTTGCTTAAATTACCGCAGGCAGATAGCATCAAAGCGATGCCTAAACTTGCTACGCTAAATTTTCTCATAGTTTTTCCTTCGATTCGTATCCGTTATAACTCATCAGCACTAGGTTTGAACGTTAGGCTGATGAGCTAAATATCTCTTTTTAGTTAATGCGTTGACTTGATGCGCTGTATGATGCCTGGTTTACCACTGGTAGCCCACGCCCACACCTGCTGAACCCTTACCACGACTATTGCGCGCTGCATTCAGCTTGTAGATCATCTTGCCACTATCACTCACACGAGATACACCTAAGGCCACCGCATTCTCAGAACCATATAAGCCACTTGCCATGGCAACCATGCTCATCCCTGGCAGAGAAGCTTGCGGCAAGCTTGACATGGCAGCAGCCGTAGCGCCAACACCATCGACATTTTTCTCTACACGGTCGATACGGTTTGATAAGTTATTGATCGAGATTGAATTCGAACCTATTTGTTGTTGTGTTTGATAAAGTTGAGAACCGTTAATGGCATCCGTCGAGCTTGATGAAATTTCACCCGGGGCAACATGGGTAATTTTCTTAGAACCTGCATCCACGCCTGCTTGAGTCACGCTAGGTCCGTCTTGAATCGTCAGGCCTTGCTGACTCAGCTGTGTAGAACCGAGCTGAACACGACCATTCGGGTCTTGAATATTCAGGCCCTGTTGATTCAATTGTGTAGTACCCACGGTCACGCCACCATTCTGGTCTTGAATGTTCAAGCCCTGTTGATTGAGCTGCGTGCTACCTATGGTCACGCCACCATTCGCACCTAAATTCACTTGCTCGGCTAATTTAATCTGTAGTGCACTGCTACCATCGCTGACGACCGCGATATTATTCTCGCTTAAAGCTCCTGTAGCGCCACCATTGACACTTAAAGTATCACCCAGATGACGCGTAATCACAGCACCTTGATCGGCGGCGAATTTCAAGGAGCCATCGCCCAAGGTCTGCTTTACTGATTTAATCGCATCATGGACGGTATTCTCACCAGTATCGCCAATATTCGTCATCGTGATACGACCATCAACATCCAGATCAGCATTACCGCCTAGCACTGAAACGGTACTCGTGGCTAAATTCGTAAGCTTAGTATTGGTGGCAAATAACTGTGAGCCATTCACGGCATCCGTTGAGGTTGCGGATAATGTCGCTGGCGCCACATTAATCACTTTCATAGAGCCCGCATCTACACCCGCAACGGTTACGCTTGGGCCTGCTTCAATCGTCAGGCCTTGTTGATTCAATTGCGTAGTACCTACGGTCACACCACCATTCGGATCCTGAATATTCAGACCTTGCTGATTGAGCTGCGTGCTACCTATGGTCACGCCACCATTCGCACCTAAATTCACTTGCTCGGCTAATTTAATCTGTAGCGCACTGCTACCATCGCTGACGACCGCGATATTATTCTCGCTTAAAGCACCTGTAGCGCCACCATTGAGGCTTAAAGTATCACCCAGATGACGCGTAATCACAGCACCCTGATCAGCCGCGAATTTCAAGGAGCCATCGCCCAAGGTCTGCTTCACTGATTTAATCGCATCATGGACGGTATTCTCACCGGTATCGCCAATATTCGTCATCGTGATACGACCATCGACATCCAAAAGAGCATTACCACCTAGCACTGAAACGGTACTATTGGCGACATTGCCTAAATTCACATTGGTTGCAAATAATTGGCTACCATTAATCGCATCAGTGCTGGTCGCCTCAATACGACCCGCAGCGAGATTAGTAATGGTGCGCTCACCCTCTTCATAGCCAATACTGACTGTTGCCATCGGCTTAGCACCAGCGAAATCACCGTAGGTCAAGCCTCCAATAGTCGCATTCGTCGTTCCAACTGCGTCAGCAGCCAATGATGATGAACCCAACGCCACTGATTTTTCACTCCAGGCATATGCATAAGGGCCGAGAGCAATAGCTCGGTCCCCATTTACATAGGAGTTTACCCCCAATGCTATCGCACCCTGTCCACTAGCGCCCGCGTACACGCCTAATGCCATGGAATTCCAAGCCGTTGCACTCGACGATGCCCCGAGAACTATCGAATTCCCCCCTATCGCTCTTGCAGACACACCTATTGCCGTTGTATTTGATGAAGTCGCTTTTGCATTCGGGCCATAAGCCACGGCACCCGCTACTGAGGCTTCAGCGTATTGACCGATGGCAACAGCTGGATTCCATACATAGGCTGAAGGGTCACCACCAGCGAGAGCACCGTAACCGATGGCAATGGTACGACGTCCCTGAGCTTGTGAGCTGAGCATCATGGCTAAGGCATCTTGCCCATCAGCGGTTGAGCCATTACCAATCGCCACACCGCCCGAACGCTTGGTTGAAGCTCCTTGCCCAAGCGCCACCGACCACGTTCCTAGCGCTTTAGCATTGGCCCCAATGGCAGTATCAAAAAACGTAGCCTCAGAATTCACCCCAATGGCAGTGCCATATGAGCCCCAAGCATTCGACCCAGCACCAACTGCTAGAGACTGATGATTAGTCGATATGGCATTAAAACCGATCGCAATATTCTGATTACCAGGTCCTGTCAGCGCATTATGCCCAATGGCTACGCTGTTCAAACTACTTGCTTGCGCATTAATACCCGCAGCGAGCGCATTCACCCCTGTCGCACCCAAATTAGTCTTATTTGTCGGGTCGGGGTTAGCTCGTTCCGCCCCTGTATCATTGACACTGTAATACTCAATGGCTTGCGCTTGTGCAGGCAAAGCGAATAATGATAATGCAAGGGCAAGCATGCCGCGGTTCATCACTGAACGGGTGCTCCCGTTTGCCGAAGAGTTCGATGATTGAATAGAGCGCGCTTTCGCTTTACCACCAGATTTCGCCACGTCAGAGACAACTACCCAAAGTTGACACGCACGACTCCACACTACTTTATAGATGAGATTCATTAAAGATTCCTTGAAATTATGACTATTTGTTTAGTTATCGTATAAGTCTACATCTTTTATTTTCAAAGGATTAGTGTCTTTTTACAAATAATTACATCATTTTAGGTTTTTTAGCCCTAAGGGAGGGAATCCTTTATCTTTATCATCCCCCTATTTAGCGCTCCATTGATGCTTACTCAAGGTATATTTAGTGATATAAAAATGTAATAAAGTATTGGTATTTAATAAATATTCTTAATATAACAATCACTTAAAAATTTCTGCCTGAGCTAATCGCTTATGCTTGCCAGGATTTTTACCTACTTTCCCTTCTTTACATAAGATTCATACGAGTGTTTTATATGTTTTTTTAAATATATAATGTTTTAGTTGTTAAAAAGAGACAAGCTCAAACTATTTGCTGTTCTCAAGCACTATCGCAAATGCTGTTCGTCAAGAAAAAAGGCTAAACAAACTTAGCCCCTTTACTCTTTACATTAGATAATACAATCGCTGATATTTTGCTGAGATTTTGCTGATGCTTATCTGAGATTTTGCTGATGCGTTTAGGCGAAAACCTGGGCCAAGAATGCGGCACTATGATCGGCCACCGCCTGCCAGTCAGCCTGCACGCCCATGGTCTGCATATCCACGGTACGCAAGCCTTCATAGCCACAAGGATTAATACCGTAAAAAGGCGCTAAATCCATAGCCACATTAATCGCTAAACCATGATAGGTGCAGCCATTCGTTACCTTCACGCCAAGCGCGGCGATTTTGGCTAAATCCCCCTCAGGCAGAGGTACATAAACCCCTGGGGCTCCCTCTTTACGCGTAGCATCAGGTAAACCAAAATGCACTAAGGTCTGGATAATCGCTTCTTCGAGTGTATGTACATATTCTTTGACGAATATGCCCGCACGACGTAAGTCAATCAGTGGATAGAGCACGACCTGACCAGGACCATGGTAGGTCACCTGACCACCACGATTGCAATGAACAATAGGGATATCGCCAGGATTGAGAATATGTTCGGGCTTACCCGCCTGGCCTAGGGTATAGACGGCAGCATGCTCCACCTGCCACAATTGATTGGGCGTGTCGGCTTGGCGGGTTTGAGTAAATTCCTGCATAGCTTGCCAAGTGGTTTCATACTCGGCCAAACCAGGTAAGCGAATGATTTGCATATTGGGTGTAATAAAATCAGAGAACCACTTTCACCCATTCATGGGCATGCAAAGCACGGTATAAATTATCCAACTGCTCGCGTGATGTCACCCAAACACTGAAGGTCAAGCCCATATAATTGCCCTTAGCGCTAGGACGAATTTCCACGGTCTCATGATCAAAATCAGGATCATGTAAGCGCACAATTTCCACCAATGTTGGCACCAATTCGTCTTGGCTGACGGCCATCACTTTAATAGGAAAGCGTGAAGGGTATTCAATTAAAGAGTCTTCGGGAGCGATCTCTTTAAGCCCAAATAATTTATCTGCGTCGTTACTCATAGTTCTGCAATGACCTCATCATATGCTTGGCGTAGTTTTTGATAAATGGGACCTGGCACGCCAGCGCCTACTGCTTGTCCATTATGTAGCGTGATGGCGAGAATTTCTTTAGTGGCCGATGTCAATAAGAGTTCGTCTGCCTGGTTCACTTCTTGCTCAGAAATATTTCTAGCTTCAAAGCGAACACCACAACGCTGAGCGAGTTCTTCTATAAAGCCGTAACGAATTCCTTCCAGAATCAGATTGTTCTTGAAGGGTGCATAGAGTACCCCATCCTTGACCATCCAAATATTTGCCGAAGAACCTTCGGTTAAAAAGCCATCGCGAAACTGGATAACGTCATTCACGCCATGATCAACCGCATACTGCTTGGCTAATACATTACCTAAGAGCGAAACTGATTTAATGTCGCAATGCAGCCAACGACTATCGTCCATTCGGACAGTTGAATAACCCTGCATGCGCTCTGTCTCTGAAGGACGAGTAAAGGGCGAGCTCATTAAAAACACAGTAGGCTCTACTGGCGGATTCGGGAACGCATGGTCACGCTTGACCACACCGCGCGTCACTTGCAAATAGATAAAACTATTATCCCAAGGCGAGCGTGCCACCATATCTCGCATTAAGGCTTCCCAGTACTGAGCATCCTTATGCGTATGTAATTGAATCTTCTCTAAGCTACGCATTAAGCGAGCGACATGTTCTTGGAGGCGAAAGGGCTTACGGTTATAGGCAGGCACCACTTCATAGATGCCATCACCAAAAATAAAACCACGATCTAACACGGAAATCTTCGCTTCGCTTAAGGGCAAATATTCGCCGTTAAGATAAACCTGACTATCAACTGTAATCCCTTGAATCACAATATCCTCTATATAAAGCGTAATAATGATTGGGAGAGATGACTCTTGAGCGCAAGCCATCGAGCCATACCATCTCTACCTTAAACAAGACCTTATTAAAAAAGACCTAAGAACTTATCCCACATACGACCGAAGAAACCTGCGGGTTCCACGTCATTCAGGGCGATTAAGGGATCTTGTTTGAGGATCTTGCCGTTCAATACAAACTGCACAGAACCAACTACCTCGCCCTTAGCAATCGGGGCGACTAATTTATTATTGATTTGAGTTAGGGTCTGCACATTACCTTCTTCACCACGCGGCACAGTAACCGCCACACCATTCTGTGCGCCTAATTCAACAGTTTTAACCGTGCCTTCGTAGACACGTGGGGTCAATAATGCTTGACCTGCTGGTGCTAAGACACGGTTGGTGAAGTTCTGATAACCCCAGTCTAATAAGGTCTGGCTATATTGCTCACGCTCACGCACTGTCTTGGTACCCACCACAATGGATAAGACCCGGCGACCATCACGTACCGCGGTAGAAATCAAGCAATAACCTGCATCATCGGTATGCCCTGTTTTCAAACCATCAACACCAATATTGCGCGCTAATAAGCCATTACGATTCTTCTGAGTAATCTTGTTAAAAGTGAAATCTTGCTGACTGAAATAATGATAGTACTTTGGATGGTCGCGAATAATATGCTGGGCTAATAGCGATAAATCACGTACGGTTGTATAGGTCTCAGGCAATGGTAAACCGGTTGGGTCAGCGAAGCGCGAATTACTCATCCCAAAAGCTTGCGCCTCACGGTTCATCTGATCAACGAAAACCTCGACACTACCAGCCACGACCTCAGCCAATTGAATAGTTGCATCATTACCCGATTGCACAATCATGCCTTGCAATAAGTCAGCGACGGAAACTTGTTTATTCACCTCGATAAAGGTGCGTGAGCCGCCAGTTTTCCATGCGCGCTCGGAAACCGTCACTTCTTGTTCTAGGCGCAAGCGATTATCATCAAGCGCTGAGAATACCAAGCTTGCCGTCATCAACTTGGTTAATGAGGCAGGCGCTACTTGCGTGTCGGCCTCATGTTGCGCAATGATCTGACCACTCTCCATATCCATCACCATCCATGCTTTCGCATCGACAGTTGGGGCGATACCATTAGAGAAACTTAAGACAGTGGGTGTATTCGGATTGGTCACTGCAATACCAGCAGCATTAAGACTTGATGCTGAACTCGTTGCTGCAGCACCGCCCACAGTACCGCTAACGTTGGTTTGCGTAGCCGCTTGTTCAGCAGGCGCAGACTTATTACCAGACACAGCCAAATAGGCACCACCAGCAGCAACCGCCACTAATAAAACAATCAGAGGGAGACGACGTGACATAAAATTTGTTAATCTAAAAAATTCAAAAATTGGCTCTATTATAAAGCCCAAGCCTAATGGAATGCAGCAAAATGCCACTCTCTTACAATCTATCAATAATCATTTACAAGTCAGCCTTGGCGCTTACTCACTAAATAATCCTAAGTAAACCAAAGAACCTTACACAAGCTAAATATAATCCTGGGCGAGCTAAATAATCCTGGACGAACTAAAGATCCTTAACAAACTCTTTAGTTAGAATATAAAGCTCTTCGGGCTTATCCGGTAAATATAAGATTTCAATATCGCCTTCTCGATAATCTTGCAATTCAATTAATGGCACGATTTGCTTTTTCTCAACTTGCTGGATTTGACCCTTGGCGTCAGTAAAGCGAATCGTAAGCTTTAATTCGGGCTGCTCATTAACTGACATCCCAGTTTGGGAGGCACTGGTAATTTCGCCCGTGGTGCGTATACCATTTAATAAAATATCATTGGTAACACGATCACTATATTGGCCTACTAAGGCTCTCAGCAGAGTGTTCAGTCCAAAGTTCAGGAGCAAACCCAAATAAGGCACAATTACCCACGGATTGTAAACAGCGAGCCAGCGCCAACCCATGCCATTGCTATATGTGGTGTGATAATAATAAAAAAGCCCTACGGCATAAACGGCCGCAAATATAAACATCCAACGTCTTTTTAGTTTTCGAATAAGAATTTCACCCGAATCAATCATCCAAGGTATTTTGCTATTGGCCACCGTATTTAAACGTAGAGAAATAAATTTACCCAATTCATAACGTCTTAAGTGCGTCTTAATATCACTAAACTCAAATTGCGCTTTAATCATGTTGCCCGCTAAATTCGCAAACCTTACCGAAACCACCATGTCCCGACCTTCTGGCGTATCAACACTTGAAATAATCTGAATAATTTCAGCTTGTACCGACTTACCCGAGGCTCTAATGGCCAAAGCCGTATCGCGATCTTTGTATGGCTGTATAAAGCCACTGTAAAAAAGTTTATAAATAAAGATTAACCATCCAATCATGCCTAACAGCAAGGCGAATGTGGCCGTATACGGATGTGATGGATAATTCCCCATAAATCCAAATGCCAATGGAAATAGGTAGACAAAACCAATGTTGAAAACCCAAAAAAACAAATAGCTCATTTTCATCCTATCTATTAGTTTCTTTTAAATTCTATTAGCTTGCCATTGGCATCCGTCTCAAGCCGATAATCAGCACGTACACTATCTATGTTCACAGACCACTTAAACAAATTCGCGCTCCTCGCCAAATACTCTTCATACTGGATCAGTCTAATACCCAATTCTCGCGCCTTCTCAGCCTCTTTGATAAAGTCAGATTGACGAGCAGAGCTATCAATATGAAAATGAACCGCTTGGGGTAATTTGGGTTCTTCAATGTCCGCTATTTTTAGTAAGGCATTTTTATAGGTGGTAGCAGCGGCGCTAAATTTTATGTGTGATAAAGGCCAGAGCGTATAGTCCAAGGCATCAACATCAGCTTGGCTTAATTTTATTGGCTCATCTTTCGTCCAAACTTGATTTTTATCTTTATGGTATTGCGCATTGCTGTTATGGTATTCATACCAGTCAATGTGATCTGACTGGAGTGGGTTTTGTGCCGCAATTCTTATGCTATCAGCACGTATGGTGAGTTCCGCTCTGTACACACGAACATTCTCTGTTTTTAAGAACGCTGCTAATTCTTCTTGTATCTGATCGAGCTTCTCTGGCTGCATGAGTAATGAGAAGGCCTGATCCCGTGATGCTTGCAAATCTCGCTTAATGATTTGAAGAATCACCTCTCTTTGCGCGGGCATATGGCTATCTAGCCAGGCCGAATACTGTTCCACTAACTCTTGATGCTTGCTTGTTTGAGTTGCCTCAGCTAGCTCTTCATCACTTGTGAGGATATTGCTTAACGCTTCCCAGATGCTGCCCAACTCACTAGATGTCGAATTCCGTGAGCCTGGCTCTTGATGATGTCCTTGAGTGCTACTCACTTCACTGAAGGTTTCCTTATAAGCCTGTTGAACTACGTCCAAGCGACTCATCAATAAGACTGCGAATACTACGATGATTAATAATAATAATTTATTCATGCGATATGATGTTTATACACCTTCATCAGGTGCGTCTGATCATATATTTATAAAGTATTATTATGACAAAACTATGACACACACCTGAATCTTCATTTTCTTATGATGGGTGCATGCAAGCCATGCCAAACTGATGCGGTAGCGATGATTACGCTGAAGCTCCCTTATGCTTGCACACAAAATCACGCAAGCGTAAGCGACAGCAAAATCCCACTTAAACACCCTTGAACTTGAGCGCAAACATGAAGACAAGAAAGACGTATGCTTGCGCACAAAGACGCGGCGCGCTAAGGCTTATATTTTTTCAAGTACCGCCTGAACGATTTTTTTCAAAATGACTAATTTGCCATGGAAAAAGTGCCCTGCCCCTGGCACGACCGTAATCGGCAGATTCATCGGCGCCAACCAATCAAAGGCTTCTTGCAGCGGTACGACATCGTCTTTTTCCCCATGGACAATCAAGACATTCTCGGGCAGCTCGACTTCGCGGTAGAGAAAGCGCCACGCCGCTGGGCCCGCTAGAATCATCTGCATCGGCAAGACCAAGTGGCGATCCTCACGCTCCATATACAATTGCGTAGCAACAGCGGTACCGAAAGAGAAGCCCGATAAGATCCACGGCTTATGCGCTAATTCAGGGAAATTCTCGGCAAACTGCTCAAGCAGCATCAGCATATCGACGGTTTCGCCTTGTGAGTTGTCAAACTCACCCGCTGAGACGCCAACGCCGCGAAAGTTCGGACGCAAGGTTACGTAACCATTCTGATTGCAGGTGCGCGAAATCGTTGTCACCACTTTATTAGTATTCGTGCCTTCGTGCAGAGGATGTGGATGTAAACATAGGGCCCAACCTTGCACGGGCACATCGGGCCAATCAATCGCGCACTCAATGGGGCCTTGCTCCCCTTCAAAAAAAACTTTCTCTGTATGAATTGCCATAAATCTTACTGTGCCTGAACAAAGTGAATCGACTGCGGTTTAAATTCTACCGGAGCTTTCGTGCCCGCCCCCATATTCATATCGCTAGGGACAATGCCAAACCAACCAGCACCTAAACCGAATAAAAACACATTAGCGATAAAGAGGACCAAAAATAATACTTTCATCTTATTTTCCTAAAGATTCTTTTACATAATGATAATGCAAACCATCTAAGACAGGGGCTTCTAACTCATAAATCTCAATCTCTGCTGAAACTGACTGGTTTAGCGCTTGTCCAAGACTGGATAGAATGCGCTTAAGCTCTGCTAAGACCCCAAAACGCGCCCCCCCTGCGACATAAATATCAGGATAGCTACCAAATTGTTCATAAACCAAAAGGCATTGGCGCACAATCGCTCCCGCTTGGGCGGCGACAATTCCTGCCGTAATCGCGGCTTGCGTACCGCGCGGAAAGGTATCCACTCTCGTTTCTGCATTAATAGTGACCAGGGGAAGCTGCGCCGTGCCTTGCTTTAAGCTATTTTGCATTAAATCCACGCCAGGCAAAATCATCCCACCAAGGAAGTCTTGCTCATATATTGTATCCACCGTTGTGGCCGTACCAAAGCTAATATACATAATGGCTCGCTCGCTAGGCTTAGCTTTGCTGATGGTATTCCTCGCCTGATTTATATCAGCGTTCAGCTTAGTTTGTGAAATCACGCCTGGTGCAGGCTTAGTCTTTGAGCTCACGGTGTTCTGTGCTTGCTTGCTCGCATCGCCCTCTTGCTTAGCCTGCGCATGGCTTAATACTCCAATCATACCGAACCAACGATCATTACCGAGGTGATGGATTGGCTCATATAAATTGCGTAAAATCCTTGTGTCTTGAGCCGAGTGATGCCATTCGATAGTAGGACAATCGGAGCCTAAAGTAGCTTGAAAAAGTTGCTGTATGGCTTGCTTAAGCGCTGGACTAGTCACCGCCACCGCATGCATCGCCACCACCTTGCCTGCTAGCGCTTGGATAGTTTGCACAACATCACGCTCTGAATGCGCCAGACCACCAAGGCCCATGCTCTGGGCAAGCACGGGCAAGACGCTCTCCACCTGCGTGTTGGATAAGGAAAACTGCTGATACAGCACACCATTATGTGCGTCAATGCAACGGCACTTTAATCGTGTATTACCGCTATCGAGTAATAAGACCAATTGTTTGTCTTGTTCCACGCCCGCTTCCATTCTCTCTTCTACCTTCTTCTGTCTCTTTATTCGCTAGTTATCGTGGCATTCGATGCTAGGCCTTAGCCTCATCGCTCGCTAGGGCTACTCGCTAAGCGGGAATATCGGCATCTTGAGTGCGAATTGAAATTTCACCATTCAGTAGAGGCATAACCTCGCCTTGTTCTGTTCGCACGAGTAAGCGTGCCTGCTCATCTAAACCCACCGCCGTGCCTTGTGATATGACTTTGCCATCTTGCCAGACTAAGATTTCTTGCTCCGCTAAGGCGTCCAACACACGGTGGCGTTCAATAAATGGTGCAAAGCCTTCAAGCTCATACAGGCGAATTGCCTCGCCCCAGGCTTTAGCGATGCGAGCGACCAAATGCGCCATGCTTTGGCTCATTAATTGCTCGTCCTTATGCATATCACGTAAGACCGAAGCCCAATCGGCGACCTTACGTCCCAAGTGCGCTCCTAGCTGCTCAGCATCCGCCAAGTTCATGCCCATGCCGATCACAACCGTGTGGTGTTGATTGCTAGAGCGACCGAGTATGGGACGCACCGACTCCACCAATAGCCCAGACAACTTGCCCTCTCCATACAGGATATCATTGGGCCATTTCATGCTCAGAGAGGACTGCATGCTTGGCTCAAGGGCTTGCCGCAATTGCTCACAGGCAACAATTCCCGCTAAGGGCGCCAGTGCTGGCAAGCGACTCGGAGATAGATGCACATCATAAGCACAAGAGAACATCAGTGTCGCCCCCTGCTGTCCAGCCCATTTGCGCCCAAGGCGACCACGACCACTGGTTTGATAATGGGCACCCACTAAGGCAGGACGCACGCTCTCTTGCTCTTCGCTCTTAGCGTCTTGCAATAAGATAATATTGGTTGAGTTGACTTGCTCCAACCATTGCACCGATGCGAACTCAGGCAAACAGGACCAGAGGGTCTGTTGCATCAGCTCAGGACTCGGTAAAAAACTTTGGCTCATACTCACTTACACTCTATATTCAAATCGATATACGCACTGGCCATGTATTTTATATTCGAAATATTAAATTAAGCATTTGATCTTGCTGTTTAATCACTGCTTTGCTACTCAAGAGTGATTATTACCCAACAGCGGTTGAATCATTCTATAAATACGCTGACTCACACCTTGATGTAGCGCCAACCACTGCTTGCCTGCTTGACCCATATTATGCAGCAGCTCCGCATCCTCTAAGATGCTATGGGCCAAAACAATCGCCTCAATCGGATGGCGCACTCGACGCGCCGCACCTTCAACAATGGCATCTTCGACATACTTAGCAAAATTTTGAGTATGTGGTCCAACAATCACAGGAACCCCCACCGCGCACGCTTCAATATGATTCTGCCCACCAAAGTCGGCAAAGCTCCCTGCGACAATGGCGATATCCGAAAGCCCATAGTAAAAGAACATCTCACCGAGCGTATCGCCCAATAAGACATCAGCCTGCATGAGCTGTTCGTCACTCGGATTGTCTGAGCGCCGTACATAGTTCAATTCGGACTTGCGCAACAGCGCTTCGACCTCACTAAATCGCTCAGGATGGCGTGGCACGATAACATACAGCGCTTTCTTTATCGCTGATATATCAGTATCCGTAACCGTCAAGGTATCACAATGACGATTCACCTTGACTTGTTGTTTGGGCGCATGGGCTTGGGCTTCTTTCAGGGCTAGTTTACGGTCAGAGTCAACTTGACGTTGTCGCGCCAGAATCGCTTCAATAAACAGATTTTCTTCGCCATCGCGCGTACTCGCAATCGTCACAATCGGCCGCTGCAAGTGCGCATGGGCAATTCGCCCCATCTCCACCTGATTCATTGAAATATTCACATCGAACTTAAGATTGCCGACAATTTCAATTTTGTTCAGGCCCAACTCTTGCAAGCGCTCCACATCTTGCTGACTTTGCGCAAGAATAGAATGAAGACTTTGATAGGCCTCACGTGCCACTACCCCCAAGAGATTGGCTTGTTTTAAGGCTGAATCGGAAAAACGAGCACTGGCAAGAACCATAGGGATCTGATGCTTTTTGGCGGCTCTTAATAAGTTGGGCCAAACCTCACGCTCAATCAAGATGCCACAGCGCGGTTTCCAATGGGCGAAAAATCCCTCTACCGCCTCAGGCAAATCATAAGGAATCCACGCTTGTACCAAGCGACCTGCTCCAATATCCTCCGCAAACGAGCGCGCACCTTGGTCACGACCTGTAGCCGTCATATGAGTCAGTAAAACTGGATAGCCTTGATCCAGGAGTAAGCGCACCAAGGGCTGACTCGCCCTAGTCTCACCCAAGCTCACCGCATGCACCCATACTGGTGAACGAAATTGAAAGCGGTAGGCATTAACCTCAAAGTCTGCTTGCTGATCATCTACGGAGGACACTGGCTGTGAATTTTTATAAATACCGAATCGCTCTGGCCCACGAATATCCCAATATCCACCCGCTTTCCTAGCCCGCCTCTCCAACAGTTTAAGTAGGATTGGGGATGCCATACGCATTGCTAAGGTGTACAGAAAGGCATTCATAATTGTAAGGCCTGCTCTAGTTTAGATAAGACAATTTCACGTGAAGGCGGCACACCGCGATCACCTAAACTGGCAGTAAAGCCAGAACCGACTAAGGGCGTTCGCACAGGCGTAGAGGCGCTATAAATACCGATGGTTGGTCGACCTAGAGCGGCCGATAAATGCGTTAAGCCACTATCTAAACCAATCATAATCCGTGCTGGTGCAATCGCCTCGGCCACACCGGTTAGGCTCATACGAGGCAGGACTTGCGCATTCGGATAGTCTTTAATCATTTCCTGCGCGCGCGCCGCTTCCTTCTCATTCCCTGCCAATAGCTTTAAACCTAGACCAGCTTGCGTGAGGCGATCGAAAACAGCAAACCAGTCCTCTTGCGGCCACAACTTATCATCTCGACTTGCTGAAGGCATGATAATCGCATAATCTTGAATCGCTGTGCCCTCGGTAAATCGCTGCAAACCAAAGTCCGGCTCACCACTATATTCATAGCCAAAAGCGGCCGCGGCCAAGAGTCGTTGACGGGTCACCGCGGGTTGCCAGAAATTAACCTTATGCTTTACATGGTAGAACAAGCTGGCCAAGGGCTCTCGGGCAGATTTCCAATTTAAGCCATGGCGCACACCCTTGGTCTGGCGTACTACCCAAATTGATTTCATCAGCGCTTGCATATCAAGCACGACATCATAGTGTGTCGACGATAGTTTTTCTTTGAACACTTTGCGCTCCGCTATCGACTGGGCCGACATCCAAGCTTTACGCCAACGACGATGGGCCATAGGAATCACTTCGTGCACGGCAGGATGCCATGAAGGGATTTCTTTAAACGCATCTTCCGCCACCCAATCAATCATGGCGCCTGGCACATGTTTCGCAATATCTGAGATCGCTGGCAACATATGCACCAAATCCCCTAATGAAGAGGAGCGAACGATTAGAATTTTTTTGGTCATTGTTTTTTTACCTGTGGTATGAGCAGGACACCCTTAAGCTTTATCAGCAAATATGAGGATATTTTAACAATTCTTGCGACATAAACCACGTCACCTGAATAGCCTCGTAAATTCATTACTATTCTTAACAGGACTTTAGCACTGAGCCGAAGGCTTTAGGTCCCCGCACGCATGTGAAGCTAATGTTGGCGATGGCGGTGGATGAAGGATAATTTCTTAGACCACCGCGCGTATGCGGAGCTTTTGGAATGAATTTCAGCAAACTAGAGCTTGGTCTTAGGTCCCCACGCGTATGCGGAGCTTCTAGGCAAGACCTTATTTTTACTTAAGCTTAGCCTTTTTGACGACCGCTGTGCGCGCATTGATTGGCTCAGTACTTGGTGACTTGGTGCTCGCTTTTGCCATTAATTCAAGCTCAACCAAGAGGGGTGAGTGATCAGAAATTTCGCTCCAAGGCTTGCCCTTAAGCACTTGGGCAGAATGCACCACAAAACCTCGTTGATACATGCGGTCCAGACGCAACCAAGGGAAAATTGCCGGAAAAGTACGCGGTGCCGCATCTTGTGGCTTAATCACGAGCGCCTTCAGTGATTCAATAATACGACCGGCTTCTAAATTTTGTGTCAGATCACTCTGCTCCCATTGCTGGTACATACGCTTGGGCGAAAAACCGAACTTCGGCACTTCACTATCATGACGCTGCACACAGCCCTCGAATACATCGCATATGCCTAAAGAAGACATTAGGTGAGTCGCTAGCTTCTCATTCCAATCGTTAAAATCACCCGCAATAATCAGTGGTTCACCCGGCTCAACTAAGCGCTTAATCCGCTCAATGATGGCACTTAATTGCCGCTCTCGACTTTGTTTAAACAACCCTAAATGCACGACGAAACAGTGCACAGGATAGCCATCAATATTCACCAGCACATGCAACAGCCCCCGTTGCTCTAGGCGATGGTCAGATATATCTTGATTCTCCGCTTGCAAAACAGGGAAGCGACTGAGCAGCACATTACCATGATCGGTCTGTGCATGTTGCGAATTCAAACCATACACCGCCTGCATATTCAAGCGACTTGACAGGGTATCGTGCTGCCCATCTAAGCGACGATTGAGCTCATTACGTCCCTGCACCTCTTGTAAGAAAATCAGATCCGGTTTGACTCTACGTAAGTGCCGGCTTAAGGGCGTTAAGGTACTACGCACGCCTAGAGCAGACTTGCCTTTGTGAATATTATGACTCAGAACGGTAATGCGCGTCATGTGACAGACCCAAGGTAACAAGGAGTGATGGTGCGCCAAGTGTAGAAGTCAATTGGGTCATGTGACAGACCCAAGCTAACAAGACATACCGGTGTGTAACTGTGTACGGTGAGAAACCACATCGCTCAGACTAGAAAAATAAACCGAGAATAAATTTAGAAATCGTATCAGCGCCACCAAAGACCAGAGGCGTGATGATGCCACTCACTAACAAGACCACCACAATCATCATGCCATAAGGCTCTAATTGACTGTATTTGTAGGCAGCGTGGTTAGGCAAGAGACTGACAAGAATACGACCACCGTCTAAGGGCAAAATAGGCAGTAAATTAAAGATCATGAGGACAACATTAATCGTCACACCGACCATACACATATTAAACAACACTTCATTGCTAACCCCCATGCTGAGCAAGATGCGCAAAGCAAGAGCCCAGGCAATTGCCATGACTAAGTTGGCGGCAGGACCCGCTGCTGCAACATAACGCATATCTTGTTTCGGATTGCGCAAGGCCGAGAAGTTCACTGGCACGGGCTTGGCCCAACCAAACATAATCGGCGAACCGAGCACCAATAAGAGAATCGGCAAGCCTATCGTCCCCATAGGGTCAATATGGCGCACAGGATTTAGACTAATACGTCCCATCATATACGCGGTATTATCGCCAAAATAGCGTGCCGCATATCCATGCGCCGCCTCATGTAAGGTGATAGCAAAAATCAAAGGTATCGCATAAATACTGATGTAATAGAAAATAGTATCGATAGTCATAGAATACTGTTCAAATAGAGGATGGTGCTAAATATGAACACCCACGTCATAGATTAACCGAAATCAGCATCAAAATACGCCAACCGTAACGAATCAACATGATTTTTTCAATCCTTTAAAAATCCAAGCATGAAAATGTTTTATAGTAGAGCAATAAGCATTTTTTCCTCTGGGAGTTATCCATGGCTAAGACCATCAAACCTCTACTTATTGTTTCTTTAGCCACGATTTTGGCTGCCTGCTCTGGACACCGACCGATTGTTGATCCTAAAGGCCAAAATATGGCAAATTATGAAAATGACTTACGAGAATGCCAAAACTTAGCACGTCAGGTAGAGCCTGGTGGCGAAGCCTTACGCTCGGGATTAATTGCCGCCCTCTTAGGTGGAGCGATTGGTGGCATTGGTTGGGGTAGCGGCTCTAATATTGGTACGGGTGCCGCTATTGGTGCGGTGACAGGGGGCGTATCAGGCGGCGTATCGGGTGGTGAGAAACAGAAAGACGTTATTCGCCGCTGCCTAAGCAATCGTGGTTATAACATTATTGGGTAAGCCAGGAGGGTTTAAGTCCTAAGACTTAAACCCTCGCGCTATAGCTCAACGCATTAACCGCGGAATGGGTCACATTGCTGGATATTGCCGCTTTGTAAACCACGGGTAAACCAAGCGACACGTTGCTCAGAGCTACCATGCGTGAAGCTATCAGGCACGGCATAACCGCGTTGGCTCTTCTGGATACGATCATCACCCACTGCCGCGGCTGCATTCATCGCTTCTTCAATATCACCGGACTCAATTACTTGGCCTTCACGGTGTAATTGATAGGCCCATAAGCCGGCAAAGCAGTCAGCTTGCAACTCAGACATCACCGATACTTGATTCGCTTGGCGTGAATTACTCTGACGCGCACGATTCACTTGATCTAGGATACCTAAGCGGTTCTGTACATGGTGACCTACCTCATGGGCAATCACATAACCTTGGGCAAAGTCACCCTTAACACCTAAGCGACGACCTGTATCACGGAAGAACGATAAATCAATATAGACTTTCTGGTCTGCGGGGCAGTAAAAGGGACCCATCTGTGCTTGTCCTGTACCACAGGCGGTTGGCGTTAAGCCTGAATACAAGACCAATCTTGGTTGTGGATACTGACCCCAACCGTTCTCACGGAAGATTCGCTCCCACACAGTCTCCGTGGTTTTCAAGACTTTCGAGACGAAGATCCCTTCCGCATCAGTCATCTCGGCTCCTGTCTTACCCGTTGTTTCATAGGTCTGGGTAGAGCCAGCGCCAGTCAGGCTACCCATAATATCGCCACCACCCAGAATGGTCATGGGATTTACCCCGAAGAAATACCAAGCGGCTAGGGCTAAGACAATCGTGCCCAAACCAATCTTACGACCACCACCACCTAAGGGTGAGCGACCACGACCACCACTCATGCCTCGGCGGTCTTCAATATTGCGACTTTGTTGTTGGTCATCTAAACGCATATGAGCCTCTAACTGATAAACATAAAATGAAAATAAAGCTTATCACGGAATTGCACCAACAGAATGTAGATTTGCTTAACGCTTCACGGAACTTAACGAAGAAGTGTCTAAATCGTACACTTGTTCAATCTCATCACGGTGCACATCATGCGCCACGAAACCATGTTCATTATCAGGTAATTCAAGCAACTTCGGCAAGGTCAAGGCTTGTTGAATATCCTCCAAGCCACCTTGCCAATGTGAACGCATGGTACCAAGACTGAACTGATAGTCTTTATTCTGACGTTCATGCGCTTTAGCACGATAAATCAAGTGAATCACATTATTCTTACTTAAGTTGGCTACTTTCTGGGCACGCTTATACCATTTCTCTGCCTCATGCCCTGGAGGGATATGAGGCAACATCTCTGCAACTAGGCGGCGCATTTCTTGCATCTGCATCCACTGTGATGTCACTAAACGGGTACGACTTGAAAAGCGAATTTCTTGTGCCCTATCGCTCACTTCAAGCATATTACCTGGCACCTTACCCCGTGCACTCCATAAATCCACTTGGAAAATTAAGGCATCTTCACGTGGCAATTGCTCTAACACATAGCCAAGCGGTGTATTCGATACAATACCACCGTCCCAATAATATTCACCATCGATTTCAACCGGTGCGAATGCAGGAGGTAACGCCCCTGAGGCCATGAAATGCTCGGCTCGTAATTTCTCTTTCTTATTATCAAAGTAGACAAAGTTACCCGTACGCACATTCACCGCACCGACCGCGACACGCATGGTGCAATGATCGCTATTGAGCAAATCAAAATCACAGAATTTCTCTAAGGTGGATTTAAGATCGGAGGTGTCATAATAGCTGGCTAAGTCTGGGCGCCCATCGCCAATGAAGGTGGGACCCGGAAAGCGCGGGCGGAAGAATCCCTGCTGACCGTCAACAATCGCACTCAGCCCGCCCATCATACCGAGTCCCCAGCGAGTATAGTCATTATCATTCCAATGACAATCCTCTAACCAAGGGAGCATAGACCAACCTCGATTCGGCGTACAGATAGTTTCCCAGAATTTCTGTAACTGCTGTACACGATGCGCAGGCGGATTACCACCGATAATTGCCGCATTCAGCGCACCAATTGAGATGCCTGCCACCATCTGCGGCATCACGCCCGCCTCAGACAAGCCTTGAAATACACCTGCCTGATAGGAGCCTAGAGCACCGCCGCCCTGTAGGACGAGAACGGTGCGATCATACGGTGGAATCTCAATCTTCGCCATTACTGCATAAACCATCCATGACTTACGACCACTGACTGACCCGTCAACGCTTTATTCGGGAAAGCTGCCAAGAATAGCGCTGTCTGAGCAATATCTTCAGCGGTAGTGAACTCACCGTCTACGGTATCACCAAGCATCACTTTCTTGACCACATCTTCTTCAGAAATATTCAATTCTTTTGCTTGCTCTGAAATCTGTTTCTCAACCAAAGGCGTCTTCACAAAACCTGGGCAAATCACATGCGAACGGACATTGTATGGTGCGCCCTCTTTCGCCAATACGCGTGCTAGGCCAAGCAAACCATGCTTTGCTGTTACATATGGCGCTTTAAGCTTAGAAGCCAGGTGCGAGTGAACAGAACCCATATAAATCACCACACCACCACGATCGCCCTTGTACATATGCTGTAGAGCGGCTTTAGTGGTTAAAAAGGCGCCGTCTAGATGAATCGCTAGCATCTTCTTCCAACGAGCGAACTCAAACTTATCCAATGACTCAATCATCTGCACGCCGGCATTCGACACAAGAATATCAATGCTGCCGAATTTCGCCACCAAGGCATCAACACCTTGATTAACTTGTTCTTCATCACTTACGTCCATCGCTAAACCGATTGCTTGACCACCCGCAGCAACAATCGCCTGCGCCACTGCATTCGCACCATCAATATTTAAATCAGCAATACCAACTGCCGCGCCTGCTTTGGCATAGGTTTCTGCAATTTCGCGGCCTAAACCACTTGCAGCTCCCGTTACCAAGGCGACTTTACCTTTTAACGATGTTTGTAATTCCGTTGTCATGCTCAGCTCCATAGTTAGAAATAATAGGTGGATTTATTCTACATCATAAACGAATATTGTCTTAAATTATTCTCATACTTTTGTCTTATTAGACGCAAATGGGGTCACTAAATTCTCTCTCGTACGCTCCGTACTAACCCTAGGATAATTAAAACCCCCTAGCGTTAGCACTCATTGACAGTTACGCGAAACCTCTTGCATGATGCAAATAAAACACGCATTAATTTGATTACCAAGGAGGAATAATGTCTACCATTGAATCAGTGCTAAAAGAAGAGCGGGTGTTTTATCCAAGTGAAGAATTTGTAAAACAAGCGAATATTAGCGGTATGCAAGCCTACCGCGACCTGTGTGCCAAAGCCGAAGCTGACTATGAGGGTTTCTGGGCAGAGTTGGCCAGAAAGCACATTACATGGTCTAAGCCATTTACCGAGGTACTCGATGAGAGCCGTGCGCCTTTTGTAAAATGGTTTGCCGATGGCGAGCTCAACCCATCCTATAACTGTATCGACCGTCACTTAGCGGATAAAGCAGACAAGACCGCGATTATCTTTGAGCGTGATGACGGCACTAGCGATCGTATTAGCTACCAAGAGTTACATGACCGCGTCTGCCAAGTGGCCAATGCACTAAAACAACTCGGCGTCACTAAGGGTGACCGCGTAATTATTTATATGCCGATGATTGCTGAGGCCGTTATCGCTATGCAAGCTTGTGCTCGTATTGGTGCGATTCACTCAGTCGTGTTCGGTGGTTTCTCTTCAGGTGCCGTGAAAGACCGCGCCAAGGATGCTGAAGCGAAAGTCATCATTACAGCCAATGAAAGTGTACGTGGCGGCAAGCGCAGCCCACTTAAGGCCACCGTTGATGAAGCCTTAAGCGGCAACGAGTGCCCTGCTGTTGAGCATGTACTGGTTTACCAACGCACCGACACCGAAATTAACTGGGTTGAAGGGCGCGATATCTGGTGGCACGACATTGTCGACCAGCAAGCCAAGACTTGCGAGCCAGTACCACTGAATGCCGAAGATCCATTATTTGTACTATACACATCAGGCTCAACAGGTAAACCTAAGGGTGTTGAGCATCACGTGGGCGGCTATTTGCTTGGCGCTGCAGTCACCATGCACTGGGTATTTGACTATAAACCGACTGATGTTTACTGGTGTACTGCTGACGTGGGTTGGATTACAGGTCACACTTATATCTGCTACGGCCCATTATTAGTCGGCGCCACACAAGTCGTATTTGAAGGTGTACCGACCTACCCTGACGCTTCACGTTTCTGGTCTATGATTGAGAAGCATAAGGTCACGACATTCTATACCGCACCTACAGCGATCCGTTCATTGATTAAACTCGGTGATGACCTACCTGAGAAATTTGACCTCTCTAGCTTACGCCTACTCGGTTCAGTGGGTGAGCCAATCAATCCTGAAGCGTGGATCTGGTACTACGAGAAAGTCGGTGGTTCACGTTGCCCAATCGTTGATACCTGGTGGCAAACTGAAACAGGCTCGAACTCGATTGCCCCGCTACCTGGCGCCTTCCCGATTAAACCAGGCTCTTGCACCCTACCGCTGCCGGGCATTATGGCGGATATTGTCGATGAATCAGGTCAATCTGTGCCACAAGGTCATGGTGGTTCACTCGTGATTCGTCGTCCATTCCCATCGCTCTTACGTACAGTGTATAAAGACGATGCCCGCTTTGTGTCGACCTACTTCCCCGATGAGTTCGGCAATAAGCTATACCTCGCGGGTGACTCAGCTGCCACGGATGATGACGGTTATATCCGCATCATGGGTCGTATCGATGACGTACTTAACGTCTCTGGTCACCGCTTAGGCACCATGGAAATCGAATCCGCACTCGTGGCTCACCCATTAGTCGCCGAAGCTGCTGTGGTGGGTAAACCGCATGAGGTAAAAGGCGAATCCGTTGTGGCCTTCGTTATGCTCAAAGGCGAGCGCCCAACCGGTGAAGAAGCCACGAAGATTGCGGCTGAGCTGAAAGCCTGGGTAGCCAAAGAGATTGGTAAGATTGCCCAACCTGATGATATCCGCTTCGGTGAAAACTTACCGAAGACACGTTCAGGTAAGATTATGCGCCGTCTACTCCGCTCTCTTGCTAAGGGTGAGACCGTTACACAAGATATCTCTACATTAGAGAATCCGCAAGTGATGGAGCAATTAAGTCAGAGTGCTTAATTAAGTCGGCGCACTTTATTCAGGGGGCTTTAGGCATAGAGCTTAGTTCTCTGCCTAAAGAATCGCAAGGATTACGGTGAGTCGTTTTTTTTACTGGACGTCCTTAGCTCTGCCACAAAACAAAAGGCAGCAACAAGAGTTATTGTTGCTGCCTTTTTTATTTTCAGACCCAGAGCTTCAATACTCTTAGCTTAATATCAGTACTGGGTCGACATCGCTGCTTGCTTATTGTAAGAACCAATAGCTCTAACATATGCGGCACTAAGACATATGCAGCACTAACTTCCACTTAAACACTTTATGTGCTTAAGGTATTAAGCTGCTATTTTGCGCTTAAGCAGTAATAGGGCGAGAAGCCTTCTGTTGACGCAAAATTGCTTTAGCAGAATCCACCATCGCGACAAAACCTGCTGCCGTCATCATGGCATCTTTTAAGACCAAACGACCCGCTCCAGATAAATACGGAAAACCAGTATGTGCATCAGCGCCATGCACCCATGTTTCTGGAGTGAAAATCAAAAAAGTATAGGTCACAAATGGCGTCAAGAAACATAATGTCGCCCCAATAAAGCCAATCTTAGGCGAGATATAGTGCGAAAGCAGAAGTAGAGCAAAGAGAATTTCAACCACACCTAAACCATTAGAATAACCGTAGGTATTATTGCTTTCATGCCAAGCACGATGGGCCATATTCAGAACACCCTCACCATTCATATACTGTAAGTAATTCGCGGGATCATTATAGAGCCAGGACATAAACGGGCTATTCGCTACAAAAGGCACAATACTATCAGCTTCATATGGAATAAACTTCAACCAACCAATCCATAAAAACACGATGGCAATTGAAATACGGCACAAGTGTACACCCCAATGTTCATTTTGGACGACTTTTTGTAGAACAGATTGATACATATTCATAATAGATAGTTCCTTATAGTAATGCGGGTACTCCGCGTAGCTATAAAGCTATTGATTTACGATCTTGGTACTGCAGCATACATACTATGCCAAGGCAATACTTCACACATAAAACTTTAGGTTTATAACGTCAATTTCATCATATCAAGACATAATCTATAAGCACCTTGCTTGCTTACGTCTTGATATGGGTATTATTTGTTATTATGAAAAAGAGGTTTATTGCTAAAATCTCATTGACTCGTTGAAAAATCTCATTCATGGATACTCTTGACCACTTCTTTGATTTATCGCAACTTTCTGGCAGTGTAGATATACATTGTTTGTTTCAGGGAGAGTGGCAAGTTCGTCACGAGCCTGGTTCACGCGGTCAGGGTCGTCTGCACATCGTGGTGAGTGGTCATGGCAATGTGCAGATTGACCAAGATCAGAATGTTGAACTCAGAGCTGGCGATATTATTTTCTTTCCACGTGCTCATGGCCATAGCCTCAGCCATGCTACCCCCTTCTCTAGTTTAGTAAGCACAGATCTGCCATGGCATCAAGACAGCATTACAGACAGCATCGAGAATAAATCAATTCTAGCAAGCACAAGTCTGCCAACTCACCAAGGCCAAGCAGAGCAAACTCAGTCTAACCATCCTGTAACAGACTTACAGATCATTCAAGTAGGCGCATTTCAACGTAAGCAATGTGGTCAAGGTACGCCAGAGATGGAGTTATTTTGTGGGCGATTTTACTATGACAGTCACGCCGACCTCTTTAATAACCTACCTGATTATATTCACCTGCAATGCAAGCATCCATCTCTGCTTAGTCTGATACGCTTGCTACAAGCCGAAGCCTCACAAACACAAAGCGGCTCTAGAATCATTATTAATAGCGTCTCCACGGTTATTCTGGCGCTGATTATTCGCCAATATCTCAGCCAATCCACGGAGGGCGAGTTATCTGGTGTCTTACGTGCTTGGCAAGACCATCGACTACAAGCAGCTATTCAAGCGGTTATACAAGAGCCGCATAAAGCCTGGTCGATTGATGACATGCTCAGCTTAAGCCCGATGTCGCGTGCTCAGTTTATGCGAATCTTTAAGCAAGAAGTCGGCTTGAGTCCTCATGCATTTGTGACCCATATGCGTTTGCAAAAAGCCGCCCAACTCTTACACCAATCAAACCATTCCATTCTAAGCATCGCCTTAAGCGTAGGCTTGCAATCAGAAACCCACTTTGGCAAGGTTTTCAAGCGTCATTATGGTATGACGCCTGGCGCTTATCGAAGCAAGGCGCGACCATAAGCACTCAACAAGCGCTATGTTGAACTTCTACAGGTGTTTACCTTGGACGTCTACAAGCGCGTGCCTTGAACTTTCTACTGACGCGTGCCTTGGACTTTCTACTGACGCTTGCCTTGGTCTTTCTACTGACGCCTGCTACTGAACATTCTGCCTTATTGATGAGCACAAAAAAACCACTATTCGCCGCCGCTTCGGCTTAAAAATAGTGGTTCTTTTGTGTATTGAGCGAAAGATGTTCAAGGGGTTCCATTGATTGCAACAGTGCACCCTATCTAGCAGTCTATGCTTATCTGACAGCATACGGACCTGCCAGTTGCAATGGAATGAGACAATGCGCCCCAATCCAAGAAACCGCTAATTACTTCACTTCGGCTAAATTCGGATTATTGCGTAAGCGAATATGCAATTCACGCAATTGTGCCTCATCCACAGGTGCTGGTGCATGTACCAATAGGTCTTGTGCACGTTGTGTTTTCGGGAAAGCAATTACGTCACGAATCGACTCTGATCCTGTCATTAAGGTGACCAGACGATCTAGGCCGAAGGCTAAGCCACCATGTGGAGGCGCACCGTATTGCAGCGCATCAAGTAAGAAACCAAATTTAGCACGTGCTTCTTCATCATTAATGTTCAGGGCTCGGAATACCTTGCTTTGAACTTCTTGACGGTGAATACGAACTGAACCGCCGCCCACTTCCCAACCATTAAGCACCATATCGTAAGCCTTAGCGTAGCACTTAGCAGGGTCGGTCTCTAGGTAATCCTCATGACCGTCTTTCGGGCTCGTGAATGGATGATGCGCAGCGTAGTAACGGCCCTCTTCTTCATCATACTCAAACATTGGGAAATCCACTAACCAGAGTGGCTTCCAGGTGCTGTCAAATAAGCCCTTGGCTTTAGCGAAGTCACTTAAACCGATCTTCACGCGTAAAGCACCCATGGCGTCATTCACAACTTTGGCTTTATCCGCACCGAAGAACAGGATATCGCCATCTTGTGCTTGGGTACGCTTTAAGATCTCGGCCAATGCTTCGTCGCTGATGTTCTTCACGATTGGTGACTGTAAACCTTCACGGCCTTTGGCTTGTTCGTTCACCTTAATGTACGCTAAGCCCTTAGCGCCGTAGATCGCCACAAACTGTGTGTAATCATCAATTTCTTTGCGCGATAATTCACCACCACCTGGTACACGTAAAGCCACCACACGGCCATTCGGTAAGTTAGCGGCGCTGTTAAATACTTTAAATTCAACCGAACGCATCACATCAGTTAACTCAGTGAATTCTAAGTTAATGCGCATATCAGGCTTGTCTGAGCCAAAGCGTGACATCGCTTCATCCCAGGTCATGATTGGGAATGGATTTGGTAGCTCAACGCCTTTAACTTCTTTAAAGACGTGACGCATCATACCTTCGAAGATATCACGAATTTGCTCTTCGTTTAAGAATGAAGTTTCGCAGTCGATTTGGGTAAATTCTGGCTGGCGGTCAGCACGTAAGTCTTCGTCACGGAAGCACTTAGTGATTTGGTAATAACGGTCGAAACCTGCCACCATCAGCATTTGCTTAAAGAGCTGTGGCGATTGTGGTAAGGCGAAGAATTGGCCATCATGCACACGCGAAGGTACTAAGTAGTCACGCGCACCCTCAGGGGTAGAGCGCGTTAACATCGGTGTTTCGATATCAATAAAGCCTAGGCTATCAAGATATTTACGCGATTCCATTGAGACGCGGTAACGCAAGCGTAAATTGTCTTGCATCACTGGACGGCGCAAATCGATAATACGATGGGTTAGACGAATAGTCTCTGATAGATTGTCTTCGTCTAATTGGAAAGGTGGGGTTACTGAAGCATTCAATACTTCAACCGTACGACATAAGATTTCAATTTGGCCAGACTTGAGATCCGCATTCGTTGTGCCTTCAGGGCGCTTACGAACTAAACCGGTAATTTTCAAGCAGAACTCATTGCGAATACCTTCAGCAATTTGGAAGGCTGCTTGATTATCTGGGTCAAAAACAATCTGCGCTAAACCTTCACGGTCACGTAAATCAACAAAAATAACGCCACCATGGTCACGGCGACGATGACACCAACCAAATAAGGTAACGGTTTGGTCTAAGTGTTCTAGGCTTACTTCACCCGTATAGCAGGTACGCATTATATATGCTCCGAAAATTTTTGAAAATTCTTTATAAAATTGATTTTTTAATTAGACACTTACGCTGTGCGTGGTCTAATCTCACTGCATAAAGTACTGAAATTAGTAGCGCTTAAAGTCGTATCTTTTAAAGCGCTTGATGTATTTGATGTGTTTGATGCGCTGAAAGGTCCCATCTCATCTCATCAATGTACTGAAACTAGGCGCTTTAAAGTAGACGCTTTAACTATCGCCTGAGCCAGAACCACCTGAGCTCGATGATGGGCTATTGCCCCCACGGAAATCGGTGACATACCAACCAGTCCCCTTAAGTTGGAAACCCGCCGCTGTCACTTGCTTCGTTAGCGTCTCTTTACCGCATTCTGGACATGTGGTCAAAGGCGCATCAGACATCTTCTGAATGGCTTCTTTCTGATGACCGCAAGCGCTACATTTATACGCATAAATAGGCACGTAAATACCCTCAACAAATCAATAAAAACCAAGTAAACAAGCAAGGACACCAGGTATTCAAGCACCCAAGATTCAAACCTAAGTGCATGAAAGCCTTGCTTAAAATTAAAGCTTAACTGCGTATTTTAACGCTTTTTTATGCTTGATTTTAGATTTTATGCTTTATGAAGGTAACAAAAAAATCTAGCCGCCCCCAACTCTTGGCAGGAAGGCAGCTAGATTCAGACTCCTTACGCTTTACACGGATGCTTTACACGGGCAATAAGAACATCACGGCAGCGACTAAGGTTGGCACCAAGGCGGCTAGAATCAAGTTCTTCGGCGAAATAGCACCATCGGGGAAGCAACCACGTAAGATTGAGAAGCCCGCAGGGTTCGGTGCGTTAGCAATCACGGTTAAACCACCACCCGTCACGGCACCTGCCACCAACATATAGCGCCACAACTCATTGGTACCTTCTACCAGAGAACCTAGATAGGTTAAGGCTGCGTTATCCGTCACTGCCGTTAAGACTGTTGAACCCCAGAATAAGGCCATCGGCGACATACCCGCTAGGACATCTTGTAACCACCACTTCTGCAAGCCACCTAGAATAATCAAGCCCGCCAAGAAGAAACCAACCATCAAGCCTTCTTTAATCATCAGTGGATTCTGGTGACGGCTATAGGCGCCACAAAAACCGATGAATAGCATTAGTAGGCCGATGAAAATCGCTGGATGGTGAGCAAAGACCACGACACACACCAAGAATAGCGTATGAATCGCCATAAAGATAAGGGGTACGGATTCGCGCTTATTAGCACCGTCACCATCACGACGCTCATTAATACCACGACCTGTACCTACTGAGCGCGCAATAATATCTTTGCGGCAAATCAAGGTAACCGCTAAGGCATTAATAATCACCGCTATCGCAGCACGCCAACCAAAGTGAGTCGCCATGAATGAGGTATCCCAACCGAAGGTCTGAGCCACCATTAAGACGGGCGGTGCGGCATACGAAGTCAAGACACCACCAATCGAGATATTCACAAATAAAACCCCAATGGTGAGGTATTTAAAGCGCACATTACCGCTACGAGAGAAGAAAGCTTCACGCAACATCAAAGCGGCCAAGGTCATGGCGGCAGGCTCAGTAATGAAAGAGCCTGCTAATGGCACCAGACTTAAGGTAATGAAGAAGGTTGCGACTTCAGTCTGAATCGGCACAACACGTGCTAAGTAACGCACGATACCATTCACCATCTCCAGAATCGGCCGACTTGCAGCCACCACCATAATGGTGAATACGAACAAGGGTTCGGTGAAGTTGCGCGTATCCATATACTCGACCGCCGAACCTACGCCCGTGCTGGCCGCCATAAAGACAATTAAGACTGCGGCCCAAACACCAAACACGGCCTCAACTTCGGACATTAAGTGCCAAATTCCTGCGTGAGGACCAGGTTTATGTGCCAATTTGGCAAAAACGGGAACTGAAAACGTATGAATGATGGCGAGTACAAAAAGTATCGTTGCTATTAATTCAATCGTACTTGGCATAAGTAAAAACCTTTTTAAAATTATTCATCCACCCTAGCTTGAGCCGATGTAGTTTATAGACTATTTCTTAGTATGAATTATGCATTCCTGCCGCACAAAGTAAACTTATACTCCCTTACTTAGCATCCGCGTATGTAGATAGACCCACGATCGCACTCGCTGATGTGCTGCTGAACGGCGACTTAACAAGAACTGAGAAGTCGAGAAGCCAACGCTGGCAATGTAATTTAGGATTAAAATAAAGCCTAATTTATTTTGCCAATGACGCTAACCAAATAGCACATAAGCGCTCCATACCGAGGCGATCATCTTGATCAAATCGGTTGGCCAGTGGACTATCCACATCCCAAACCCCAATCAGCTGCTCTCCTTGCAGCAATGGGACGACAATCTCCGAGCGCGATGCAACATCACAGGCGATATGCCCTGGAAATTCATGCACATCAGGCACTAACTGCGTAGTGCGTGTTCGAGCAGCAGCACCACACACGCCACGATCTAAGGCAATACGCACACAAGCCACTTTGCCTTGAAATGGCCCCAAGACTAACTCGGTACCATCAAATAGATAAAAGCCACTCCAGTTCAAATCAGGCACATTATTAAACACTAAGGCACTCATATTGGCGGCATTCGCAATCAGATTGGTTTCACCGCTTAAGACGGCTTCTAACTGCTGTGCTAATAAAGCATACTGTTCTGATTTGGAGAGTTCAGTGTCAATCGAAGATAAGTCAAACATAATTTCACACAAATTTGAAGGCTCTGTAAATCATTAACTACCCTAAGTCAGCGGCTCGCTTAGCTTGTCAATAAAGCAACGTTCAGATCAAGCAGCACTTAGCTAAAAAAGAAAGCCCCCTTCCCTTAGCAAAGCAACGCTTAGCTAGTCAGGAAAGCCATGCTTAGTCAAACACAACTTCGTCATCAACTTGCGCTGAACCTAAGCAAAGGCAAGCGCTTACCCTCATTTAACACAGCCAATACATGCGCTGTTATTTAGATGGCGTGGCTTACACTCGCTACACAAGCACACAAATACTTAATGAATTTTACAGAATTAATTTTCGATTCTAACATTAGATAAATTCCATGTCCTTATTTTTCTCGGATTTTTTAAGGACTTTTAGTGCTTAATTCATGTAAGAACCCTTCAAATCGGACTTTTTTGGCGTCAAGAAACACCAATTTACGAGTTTTACACCAGCCTTATTAGGCTGCCCTGTCGTGGTTGTGCCTTTTTTTCGCTACAATTAGCCCATTGCCTTAATTCTTTTATAGTCTTACACCATGAGCACCTCTGCCGATCTAAGTGATATTCATCAGCATAATGACTGGGTTAGTCGTTACCTACCCGCAAGTTGGGGGCCCTATGCTCGCCTGGCTCGACTCGATCGCCCCGTTGGCACTTGGTTAACTTTATTACCCTGCATAGCGGCACTGATTCAAGCCGCTCATGGCCTACCCGAATTCTGGCGCCTCATTATTTTTAGCTTAGGCGCACTTTTAATGCGTAGCGCAGGCTCAACGATTAATGATATCTGGGACCGTGATTTTGATAAACATGTAGAACGCACGCGCTTTCGCCCTTTGACCAGTGGCCAGATTAGCCTGAAGCAAGCGGTGGCTTTTTTACTCGCTCAATTCTTCTTATCGGCCCTCTTGCTCTTTTTCATCAATAGCTATAGTCGTTGGCTCGCCTTGGCTTTAGTTCCTTTAGTGATTATTTATCCCCTCTGCAAGCGCTTTACCTACTGGCCACAAGCCGTACTCGGTGCCGCCTTTAACTGGGGCATGCTGATGGCCTGGACCGACACCACGAACACCTTGCCCTTAGCCGCTGTGCTGATGTGGTTAGGCGCCTTGACGTGGCAGATTGGTTACGACACGATTTATGCTTATACCGATATTCGTGATGATGAACGCTTAGGCTTACGTTCGACCGCCCGTCGCTTCGGCACCCAAGGCATTTACTGGCTAAGTGGTTTTTATATTGCCAGCATCATCCTATGGGTGTTAGCAGGCTATTGGATGCAAATGAGTTGGGCGTATCACCTGGTGATGGTGGCGGTTGCCGCTCATCTCTTCTGGCAGCTGTATCGCTTTGACCTTAAGCGTCCTGACCGCAGCTTTAGTTTATTTAGAGCGAATATTTTGACGGGTGTCTTGCTACTTATTGCGGCTCTCGCTGGCGTGTATATTAATTAGTAGGTGTGTCTATTATCTTGTAGGTGTGCATATTATTAATGATTAAACAATATAGTGAGAGCGCTATACTTGTATACGTATAGTGCAAAAACTCACGGCCATCAGGCACCATGACGAAGAATCTCCTGGGACACCTGAGGCACTTGAGACACCTGGGACACCTAAAACAAAACCACGTGCCAGTTTTTAAATCTAGCACGTGGTATATATTAAGCACTTGACCTTTTATCAAGCACTCGGCGAGACGCAAACAAATTACTTGGCGCGCTGCTCGATAGCTTTCTCGGCAAGTTCAACTAAATCCGTACCGATACGCTCTTTCCACTTATCGTACACAGGCTTTGTTGCCGCTACGAAGGCCGCATGCTCTTCAGCTGTTAAGTGATGCACTTCAACATTCTGCGCTTGAATTTCTTTCAAGAGAGAGTCATCATCAGCCGTCATGCCTTTACGAGCGATAACAACTTCTTGTTTACCAGCATCAATCGCGGCTTGGCGCACAATTTCACGGTCTTCTTCGGTCCACGAGTTCCAGACTTCCTTATTCACCACGAAAATTAATGGATCATTCACATAGTTCCATAGGGTGAGGTATTTCTGGCCGACGTTAAAAAGTTTAGACCCGTTGTAAATCGATAATGGGTTCTCTTGGCCATCAACCGCTTGGCTCGCTAAAGCGGGCTGCGCATCTGCCCAACTCATCTGCACTGGGTTAGCACCTAAGGCGGTGAAAGTGTCAATATACAGCGGTGAACCGACGACACGCAGCTTCAAACCCTTGAGGTCATCAGGTGTTTTGACTGGGCGTTGTGAGTTACTTAATTGACGGTAACCATTCTCACCCCAAGCAAGCGGAATGACGCCGGCTTTTTCAATGCGTTCAAAAATCTGTTTGCCCACTTCACCTTGAGTTAAGGCATCAACCGCCGCATAATCAGGCATTAAGAAAGGCATAGAAAATAAGTTCAGCTCACGCACTTGCGGCGACCAGTTAATGGTTGAACCCACGGCCATATCGATGATGCCTTGGCGAATCCCCGTAAACTCACGAGTTTGGTCGCCTTGCACTAGAGATGTGCCTGGATACACTTTAATATTAATACGGCCATCGGTACGCTCACGAACGAGATCTGACCAGATGGTCGTGGCTTGACCCCATGGGAAGGTCGTGTTCACCACCAGAGATAATTTGTACTCCGATTTATATTTGGTTTGGGCGTAGGCCGTACTTGTCGCTGCCGCAACTAACGAAGCACCCAACACAATATTTTTTAATAATGAAGATAATTTCATTCAAAGCTCCTGTTTAATAAATTCTTATATCTATCGGTATTATTTTGCATTCAAGGTTGTTGGTAACCAAGTGGCGATTCCAGGGAATATGATAACCAGAAGTAAGGCCACAAACATACCTAGTAATAACCACAATACCCAACGTATGGTCGATTCCATAGGCACATTGGCGATACGGCAAGACACCATCAAGTTCACAGCGAGCGGTGGTGTAAACTGACCTACGGCCACCATAATCGTGAGAATCACCCCAAACCAAATCACATCCCACTCGAAATGGTTCACAATCGGCATTAACAGCGGGACGAAGATTAAGAAGATGGAGATGCCATCTAAGAACATACCCATCACCACCAAGAGCAGAATAATCACCGCTAGCACGCCGTATTCGCCTAAGCCCGAATTCACCACAGCATGGGTGATGGGATCAATAATGCTTAAGGTTGATAGCGCCCAGGCAAAAATCCCCGCCAAGGTTACGATAAATAGAATCACCGCTGAGAGTTCGGCCGCTTCACGGAAAATAATAAAGAGGTCTTTGAATTTAATCGTACGGTACACAATCATGCCGACAAATAGACCATAAAATACGGCCACTACCGCTGCCTCCGTTGGGGTAAACCAGCCTAAGCGCATACCGCCCAGAATTACTACAGGTGCAGCTAAACCCCAAGAAGCCTCAACTAAACTCTTGAAAAAAGGCGGACGAGCGATAGAACCCTCGTTCATGCCTAAGCCGTAGACACGCGAAACCCAAACCGCTGGAATAATGATACAAACCCCAGCTAAGAGACCTGGAAATAAACCCGCAGCAAATAAATCAGGCACCGATGCTTGCGGCACCAAGACCGAGTAAATAATAAATGCCACCGAAGGTGGGATCAAGATATCGGTAGAGGCGCCCGCGGCCACCACACTGGCAGAGAATGGTGCAGGATAACCCGCCTTGCTCATGGCGGCAATCATTACACCACCAACAGCAGCAGCACTGGCGGGACCTGAACCAGAGATACCCCCTAGCAACATGGCCACCACCACACTTACTAAGGGCAACATGCCAGGACCACGACCCACTAAGGCTGTAGCAAAGGTCACCAAACGTTGTGCCACACCTGAACGATCAAAGATCGAGCCTAAGAGCACGAACATTGGGATCGCCAAGAGTGGATATTTTGACAGCCCTGCATAAAAACTTTGCGGCACCGCCATTAGGCCATACCAGTTCGTATCAAGGTTAGACAGAATAATCGCTAACATACCAGACAAACCCAAGGCAATTGCCACGGGTACGCCAATAATCATTAAGAGCGCAAATAAGCCAAACAAAATCGTTGCAATCATAGTTCACGCACCTTCCATAAGCGACGTAGAAGCCCCGCTAAGCGCACACAGATTAAGAGTGAAATAATCGGCAACCAGATGCTATACCACCAGGTAGGTACACCAATGGACGGTGAGATATCACCAAACTCCATTTCATCAAGACTCATCTTGAAAGACAAAACCGTAAACACAAGGAAAAAGCTAAAGACGATAAGGTTGGCCAGCATATTAATACGCCAGCGCGTGCCCGTAGTGCGACGATTGACAAAGAAATCAATACTAATATGTTGATGGCGCACAAAAGCTGAGCTCGTACCCAGCATAGTCACCACAATTAGGAGAAAAATAGAGAGTTCTTCGGTCCAGGCAAAGGACTGCGAAGTGAAATAACGGACGATGACATTGGCCATCGTGATACAGGCTAAAGCGGCCATTAAGATGACCAAGAGTGTATCTTCAATTTTTAAATTTTTATGGCCGTCAGACGGCGTTGTAATTGAGTCAGACATTGGTAAACAAAATTTGTTAGACCAACAAATCTACGCTCATAACTGTTTTAGTTATCGTGCCCGCTCAGACTTGATCAAGCCCAAGCATCAGTATTAAAGCATCGGTATTAAAGCATTGCTAAAGCACTGCTTGTGCACCGCATCTTGTGAATGCGCTTTAATAGGATTTATTCGGTTCGCTTCTTAACTCAGGGTAGCGAGTGTTTAAGCAAAAAATGAAACGTTCATTTTAACACGATCATAATCTGTGACAGTATGTAAAGACATCAAGCCACTTAAGTTAATAAAGTCGCAGTGACTTCACCCGTATTGAGATGATGTCGCTGCGACTTTTAGGCTAAGGCTTCAGCCTAGGTCGTGTGAATAAGACTGAGTTACCAGCGATATCCAGCGCCTACGCCATACATAACGCCACCGCGACTATTACCCGCTAAGTTTCCTTTAAGGACCCACTTGCCATTATCAGAAACCGCTGACAAGCCCGCTGCATATGCAGACTCACCACGATACCCTGCATGCGCAATGGCGAACATGGTCTCGCCTGCATTACCTGCTTGCGGCAAGCTGGCGATAGCACCTGCGGTTGCACTACCTGCATTAGCATTCTTTTCAATACGGCTCATATCTGAAGCTAATTTATTGATATTAGAGCTAATGCCTTCGGTTGCTCGATGTAGCTGACTTACGTTCACCGCATCACTAGGTGCGCGACCATCAGCTACATTGCTCACCACCGAATGGCCGGCATCTACACCCTCACTCGTCATGCTTGGGCCAGAACTACCACCGACATACACACCCGAGCTATTTACGGTTGTTGAACCCACTTTGACTTGCGTTTGTGCCGTCACTGAATTGTATGAAACATCATCTTCAGTAGCGATACTCACACCATTCTCTGTGCGTGTAACTTGGATGTTCTTGCCCGAGTTAATAGCAACAGTGTCGCCGTTCTTCACTTTGCTTGGTGTATCACCATTAACTTGAAGGTTCCAGCCAGCATCAACAAGCGTGTTTTTCACCTCATTCAATTGCTTCAAGTTCACCGCATCGCTTAGCGTAACGGCATCACCTAAATTGGTGATTCGCTGTTCATGCATATTGATGCCTGTATTATTAATAACCGGACCACCATTCTGCACAGTGATGCTATTAATCGCAATGTCTTGGGCTAAATTAATGCTCATATTCGTGCCTGTTAGCTTCACATCAATATTATTATCTGTGTTGCTAATCGTAGCCGTTGCACCTGGAGCAACTTTAGTCGTTGTCACGCCATCCGATAAGTTCCAACCCTTGCCTGCTTCAGCAGCGGCATTATCAGCGATATTTTTAACCTCTTTTAACTGGCTGAGGTTAACCGCATCGTTATCTTTAACGCCACTCGCCACACCAGAGACAACGTTCATACCCATGCTCACAGTAGTATCTGCCGCAAGCGTTAAGCTTGAGCCAATGGTTGCACCACCGGTAAGATTGCTAGCACCGTTAACGGTTAAACCACCCGTAAAGACAGGCGCATCGGCCATCTCAATATGCACGGTATCCCCTTCAGCACGGGTTCGGATATTAGCCCCACTGTAGGTGCCTGCAACGCTATTGCTACCCGTGATCTTCAAGGTTTCACCGAGTTTGCGGTTAAGCATACCTGTGTTCCCTGCAAAGCCCATAGGCGTGCTAGCCAAGCCATCAACTACGGTGTTGATTTGGCCCACTGTGGCCGCGTCATTATCCGCCGTGCCTACTGCAACATTGGTAATTTTATTGCCGCCCATATTCACGACAGCACCAGCACCAACAGTGAGGTTCTCATTAATCGTCACACCCTTACTAAATGTGGCTCCCGCATTAAAGACACTTGCGCCTGACACATTCAGCGTATTGACATTCGTCACTCCTGTAGCAGTCAGATTCTTCAACACGGTATTATTGCTTACGCGCAAGTCGTTCAGTGTTGTTTCACCTGTTACCATCAAGCTATTAAATTTCACATCAGAGGCACTAGCAACCGTCACCGTGCGACCTGTGTTTGTAAGCTTAATATTTTGACCTTCAACGAAGTTCACAGTATCACCAGGAGCTACGTTAGTCGTCGCACCCGAGTTGGTACTAAGCTCCCAGCCCTTAGAGGCCGTAGTTTGCACTTCATCTAATTGACCCTTGTTCACGGCATCAGTCTTATTTACACCGTCCGCTACATTAGTAATAACAAAGTTGCCTGCGTTAATACCAGTGGTGGTAATGCTTGGACCACTATTCGCAATACGTAGAC
>JAUNUI010000045.1 GCA_030538255.1 Pelistega sp.
ATGCGCAGATCAAACGTTCGGCGTGCCGCAGCGTAAGCGCAGGCACGTCAAACGCCCAAGCACAGAGAGCGTGATGAAGATTTTACTCGACCTCCTAGACTCCTCGCGAGACTAGGGGTTTCTTTATGCGTGCTCACTTTTAATCATAAAAGTTCGGCGTGCCTAAACACCCATATCTTAGTGTAATTTTCCCATATAAATTTTTACCTATTTTAACTTGTAACATGGATAAACTAGGCGTAGCATTATAAATGACAAGCTAAGTGATGAATACTTGGCTTTTTTGTTAATGCTTTATAAAGAGTTAAATATGAGTAAATTATCTTTTACTAAATTAAGTGCTGCACTTGCTTTGTCGGTATTTTTAAGTGCTTGCGATAATTCAAGTGACAATCAGAAAGCCTCACAAGCGGGCGCTACTGAACAATCTAAGGTAGAGCAGACAACACCTGTTGAGGTACAGAAAGATACTCAAAATACAGAGGGTACAACAGGTTCGACAGGAGCTGCAGCGATGCAAGAAACTGCTCCAACGCCAGCCCATAACCATGCAGCACCAGAAACTTCAAGCTCTCAGACACAAGCACCTGTCCCTGAATCAAGTTCGGACCCTGCGCTTGAAAGTAATGAGCTGATTATTGAATTTACCGCCTATGGTGCCAATCCAAACTGGCGCGCAGTGATCAAGGATGAGACCTTGGAACTCGAAGGTGAGGAAGGTATCGAAGAGGGTACATACAAAGTCGAGCGTAGTGCCTATGCCAAAGGAGTTGAATATTTTGGTAAGACAGCTCAACACGAGTTTTCATTGAATATCCATGGTGCAGAGTGCCATGATACTGCAGGCCAAGTCGTAGACTTTACCGTATCATTTACCTATGGTAAGCAGGAACTCAAAGGTTGTGCAGTCGCCAGTGCTATAGATGCGCAGGATTAAATTGCCTTTGGTTTGGCAATTCTGGGGTGTAGAGAAGTAATAATCATTGTTATAAGCCCTCAGGTGTACCATATAATCAAAAACAATATGGATGTCTTAGATTTGCCTTAAGAGGCGGCGTGTTTGGCGCTCGCTTGAATATGTCAAATGCGTAAATAAGCATCATATTCAAAGTGCATAAAGTAATCGTCGTCTACCAATCGTGTAAAGTAAGTACCATAAAAAATCCCACTCATTTTTGAGTGGGATTTATCGTTTGTAGTTGTGTAGTGAGTTTACTCACACCAAACCTACAAATATTAACTTAAATGCTGACTAACTAATTTAGTCATTTCGAACATAGACACTTGTTCTTTGCCGAAAATAGGACGCAATTTGTCGTCGGCATTAATGTTACGGCGGTTAGCGGCGTCTTGTAGATCATGCTTCTTGATGTATTCCCAGATTTTCTTGGTCACTTCAGTGCGTGGCATAGGAGTGCTACCAATTACAGCGGCTAATTCAGCGCTTGGTGTCATAGGTTTCATAAAAGCAGCATTCGGTTTACGTGCCGGTTTTTTCTCTGTTGTCATTAGAAATTTACTCCGTATGGATTAAAGTAAAACAAATAAAACATTTGTTTAGCAAGTTGATTTTAAGCTATTTACCCTCTTGAGGGAAGAAAACTAAGGCAGGACTCGTTAAAATAGAGCATTCAACTTTTTTCTTTCGCTTAAAAAATAAATATGACTATTACTAGCCTAACTATAATTCGTCCAGATGACTGGCATTTGCACTTACGTGATGAGCTGGCTTTGGCTGCGGTATTACCCGATACAGCACGTCAGTTTGCACGTGCAATCATCATGCCAAACTTAAACCCTCCAGTCACGACAGTTGCTTTAGCTGCTCAATATAAGCAAAGAATTGAACAGGCGATGCTAGAAACTAGAGTTCAGAATTTTACACCATTAATGACTTTGTACCTAACAGATAATACGACGGCGGACGAAGTTCATAAAGCAGCAGATAGCGGTTTTGTTAAAGCCTTCAAATTATATCCTGCTGGCGCCACCACCAATTCTGCTGCAGGTGTTACCGATTTACTAGGCAAGTGTGCGCAGGCGCTTGAGGCAATGCAAGCCCGTGGTGTGCCGTTATTGGTTCATGGTGAGGTGACAGATATTACGGTGGACCTATTTGACCGTGAGGCGGTGTTTATTGATCGAGTCATGCTACCGCTGCGCAAAACGTATCCTGAGCTGAAAGTTGTATTTGAGCATATTACAACAAAGCAAGGTGCCGAATACGTGCGTGATGCTGAAGGGGCAATTGCCGCTACTATTACGCCGCAGCACTTACTGTATAACCGTAATGCCATTTTTCAAGGTGGTATTCGTCCGCATTATTATTGTTTACCCGTCTTAAAACGTGAAGAACACCGTCAAGCTTTAGTAGAAGCGGCGACCAGTGGCAATCCACGCTTTTTCTTAGGTACTGATAGTGCACCACATGCTAAGCACACGAAAGAACATGCCTGTGGTTGTGCGGGCTGTTATTCAGCTTTACATGCGATGGCCTTATATGCGACGGCTTTTGAGAAAGCAGGGAAGTTAGATCGTCTAGAGGGCTTTGCGAGTCATTTTGGCCCCGACTTTTATAACTTGCCGCGTAATGAGGATACCATCACCTTAGTGCGCCAGCCCTATACGATTCCAGCTGAGCTTTCTTATAAAAACGGTGAGACTTTAGTGCCCCTTGCTGCCGGTGAACAATTAGAGTGGCAGCTTGCAGTGTAAATATTTTTATATAAGCATAAGTAGCGAGTTACCTTGATGAGATTAGCTGTATAAATAGTGAGTTGCCTTAATTTTAGCCAGTATGTGTGTAAGACTTTAGGTCCTTCACTCAGATAAGTGCGGCATGTCTGATGCAGGCACTTATCTCGATGAATGAGGATCGTTCGTCGAGTGCCGTGCTTGAATGATAGGGAAGAGGATTGCCTAAGCATAACGATGAGAAGTAAAGTATTTAAATCAGAGTTGCCTGACCAGGTAGAGGACTATATTGAAGAGCTCTTGCTGAGTAAGGATGATATACCCGCCCAGGTCTTGGCCTTTCATGCCGAGCAGACGATGCCGAAGATTAATGTCGCGCCAAGCCAGGGTAAATTACTCAATCTATTGCTGCGCATGGCCGGGGCTAAGCGCGTGCTTGAGTTGGGTACCTTGGGTGGTTATAGTACGATCTGGATGGCCTTGGCCTTGCCAGCTAATGGGCATGTGACGACCATTGATTTTGATACGAACTATCTACAGATTGCGCGCGAAACTTTTGCGAAGTTTGGCTTTAGTGAGATGATCGATGTGCGTCATGGCATTGCAGCAGAGGTGCTACAACAATTAGTCACTGAACAGCAAGAAGGTCAGCTTGATACTTATGACTTTATCTTTATTGATGCGGATAAAGAAAATAATCCGCTCTATCTTGAGTACTGCTTAAAGCTTAGCCATTCAGGCACGATTATCGTCGCGGATAATGTGGTGCGTGATGGTAAGCTGATTACAGAGGGTGATAAAGCGCCAAATATCCGTGGTTTGCGCCAATATTACCAAGACCTACAAAGTAATCCTGCTTTAGATTCAACCGCTTTCCAAACCTTAAGTGCCAAGGGCTGGGATGGGCTTTGTATTACGCTGGTGAAGTAGGTGCATGCACAGGAAGGTTTAAGTACGAACGACTGAGATGGGCTTTGTCTGCGTTGGTGAAATAAACCTTTGGCGTCCTCATGCTTTGAGTGACAGGGTCTTAGGGCGAGTTCTGATAGAAGTAAAGCCCATAAAAAAATCCGACAGGGGAATATATTTTCTGTCGGATTTTTTTGTCTTTAGTTCTTGGTCTTAAAATGCTTACTAAGCTACTGGATAAGTCCCACGCTCAATTAATTGAACAAGCTTTAATTTAATGAGCGTGCGGACTTTATACGGACTATAAATTTAGCACCTAAGGCCTTTTTCTAAACAATTACTTCAAGGCATCAATCGCTTTGCGAACACCAGCACCGTAGGCAGGATCACACTTGGTGCAGTTCTCTACGTGGCGGTCTTTGATGAAATCAGGGGCATCACCCAAGGCACGCGCGGTGTTATCAAATAGCGCTTGTTTCTGTGTGTCGTTCATTAAGTTGAACAAGGCGCGTGGTTGACTAAAGTAGTCAGAGTCATCTTCACGATAATCCCAGAAATCAGCGTCACCTGTGGTCTTCAATGGTGGCTCTTTGTAAGTCGGTTGCTCTTGCCATTGACCAAAGCTGTTCGGCTCATAGTGCGGTAGGCTACCGTAGTTAGCATCAACACGACCTTGACCATCACGGTGGTTACTAAATACAGGGCAACGTGCTTTATTCACTGGAATTTGATGGTAGTTCACGCCTAAACGATAGCGTTGAGCATCAGCGTAGTTAAACAAGCGAGCTTGTAGCATACGGTCAGGTGATACGCTAATACCAGGCACTAAGTTACTTGGAGCAAAAGCTGACTGCTCAACATCAAGGAAGAAGTTATCTGGGTTACGGTTAAGTTCGAACTCACCTACCTCAATTAATGGGTAGTCGCCTTTTGGCCATACTTTCGTGAGGTCAAATGGGTGATACGGTACTTTCTCAGCATCTTCTTCGGGCATGATTTGCACGTACATTTTCCATTTCGGGAATTCACCACGCTCAATCGCTTCGTATAGGTCGCGTTGGCTACTTTCGCGATCTTTACCCACGACTTCAGCGGCTTCAGCGTCAGTTAGGTTCTCAATACCTTGCTGTGTACGGAAGTGCATTTTCACCCAGAAACGCTCGCTCTTATCATTGATAAAGCTATAGGTGTGTGAGCTAAAACCGTGCATATGACGGTAACCACGTGGGATACCACGGTCAGACATTACGATAGTAACTTGGTGTAGTGATTCAGGTAATAAAGTCCACCAGTCCCAGTTATAAGTGGCGCTACGCATATTCGTGCGTGGGTCACGTTTCACGGCTTTGTTGAGGTCAGGGAATTTGCGTGGATCACGGATAAAGAATACTGGGGTGTTATTACCGACCATGTCCCAGTTACCTTCTTCAGTATAGAATTTCAGAGCGAAACCGCGAATATCGCGCTCAGCATCAGCAGCACCGCGTTCACCAGCAACGGTTGTGAAGCGGGCGAACATCTCAGTTTTCTTGCCAACTTCGCTGAAAATCTTTGCACAGCTATATTGTGTGATGTCATTGGTTACTGTGAAAGTACCGAAAGCGCCTGAGCCCTTAGCGTGCATACGACGCTCTGGGATCACCTCACGGACAAAATTAGCTAATTTCTCATTTAGCCATACATCTTGTGCGAGCAATGGACCACGTGGGCCAGCGGTATAGCTGTTTTGGTTATCTACAACAGGGGCGCCAAAGTCAGTGGTTAAGTGGGTGACAGGGCACTTTTTAATATCGTTACTCATGTAAAACTCTCCTTGAAGAAAGTGAATGGTATGAATGCTGAAATCAGCACTTACTAGCAAATTGATTCAATACAAACTAGTCTACTAAAAAAACGCACAATAGGAAAATTTTATTTTTTTATAGTTTTGATAGGTAAAACTTATCTATCCTTCGTAATATACACTAATCTAGCAATTTATCGAGTTGCGCCGTAAAACTTCGCCGTTCACGGCGGAGATACAAGGCGCGGACTGCATGGCAGTCCCAAGCCGTCCATGCTCAGCTAATCAGGCGTT
>JAUNUI010000003.1:0-51247 GCA_030538255.1 Pelistega sp.
TATTACGCAGGTATGTATTACGCGGGTATTAAAATAGGCGCGCAACTTACTAGAATGCGTCTCACGCTTAGCTCACAGTCCAAACTATTTCTTTAACTTTAAAATCTTAGTGCACACCCCACGCATCATATCCACTTCTTCTTGCGTCATATGACAACGATTAAAGAGATAGCGCATGCGTGGCATGAGTTTCTTGGGCCGTGCAGGGTTGAGGAAATCTAAGTGAATCATGGCTTCTTGCCAATGCTCGATAAAAGCCCCCACTTGGGCTTGTGGGGCTAAGGCTTGATTGATGGAGAGTGCCCCTTCTTCCTGAGCAAGTTGCGTCATCACCTGAGCGGGGTCCCAAGGTTGCGCCGCTCCAGCCGAACCATACGCATAACGCAACTCCCAGGCCGCCAATTGCAGAGCCTGCGCCACATTCAGTGAGCTATATTCAGGATTGGCAGGGATATGGCAGATACGATGGCAACGACTAATTTCCTCATTATCCAAGCCAATCCGCTCAGGTCCTAGAATAATCGCCACCTCCGCCTGTTGATCCGAAACCAAGTGCGATTGTGCTTCCACCGCCGCATGGCGGACATCCAAGACAGGTGGGCCCATATCACGGTTGCGCGCGGTGAGGGCAAAAGACAAGGTCACAGGCGCCAAGGCCTCGCTTAAGGAATCACAAATCGTTGCTTGCTCTAAGACATCGGCCGCACCACTGGCCAAGGCAATCGCTTCAGGGTGTTGTAAAAAGCCCTTATCCTTAGGGGCGGCCAGAACTAATTGAGTAAACCCCATGGTTTTGAGCGCACGAGCCGCTGAGCCCACATTGCCTGGATGGCTGGTACCCAGCATAATAAAACGAGTGCGAGCAAAAATATCCACGATCTTTTTCCTAAAAATGCGCTAAACAATTAACAACAATCAATAATAAAACAAGCTCTACAAGCGAAACAATGGCTATCAAGCAAGCAGGCCAAGTAAGCTAAACAGGCTAAGCAAGTGAAACTATCAATAATAAAACAAGAAAACTTAAAAAATCACTCAGTAAAGCTAAACCTCGTGACAAAACCCACTAAAAACCGCTGAAACTTGCGGCCGATAAATTTCCTAACAAAAATTATCCAACAAAGCAGGGTTTTAGCTAGTATATGGGCGCATAGTCCTTTAAAATGTCAGTTTTACAGATCCTTTAGCAGAATTAACATGCATCCCATGCTCTCTATGGCCATTAAGGCCGCAAGACGCGCTGGCGCCATTATTAACCGTGCCAGTTTAGAATTAGAAAAAGTTCAAGTCGCCCGCAAAGGCCCGAGCGACTATGTAACGGACATTGACCGTGCAGCCGAAGTTGCCATTATAGACATCCTGAAAGACGCCTACCCCGATCATAGCTTTCTCGGTGAAGAAACAGGTATGACTAAGGGCAATAAGGAAGAGCCAGAATACCAATGGATTATTGATCCTCTTGATGGTACCAAGAACTTTGTACATGGCTTTCCGGAGTATGCGATTTCTATCGCCTTATTCCATAAGGGCCAATGTCAGCACGCGCTGGTGTTCGACCCGAACCGTAATGAGATGTTCACGGCGAGCCGTGGCGGTGGTGCCTTTTTAAATGATCGCCGTATTCGCGTCAGTAACCGTATTCGCTTAAGCGAAGCCTTGATTTCAGGTCGCTTCCCATCAGTCGCTGGCCATACCCGTGCAGGTAGCACACGCTTTCATAACCTGGTTGACCAAAGCAGTGGTTTCCGTCGTTTAGGCTCTACTGTGCTAGAGCTCACTTGGGTGGCTTGTGGTCGCCTTGATGGTTACTGCGGTGTGAACCTACAAGCCTGGGACTTAGCGGCAGGTACCTTATTGGTGCTTGAAGCAGGTGGCTTAATTGGTGACTTCGAAGGTGAGCAAGGCTGGATGCGTACAGGTAACGTCCTCGCTGCCGCACCGAAACTCTTCCCACAACTTGTGGCCGCTATTCAAGAAGATTAAGTAAGCATCAAGTCAACTATGGCTCATCAGCTTTGGTGTCATGACGCTGAGTTGAAGTAATAAGACTGAGTCAAAGTAGTTGAACTGATGATTCTCATTCGCCTGAACATACTCAGGTTCACCACTGAGCAAGAATTACATGGAACAATTTTGGTTTTTAATTAAAGCAGCTTTCCTTGGTTTAGTCGAAGGCTTAACCGAGTTTTTGCCGATTTCAAGTACCGCCCACCTTTTGATCATTGGGGATTGGATTAATTTCGATACAGGTCAATACAAGGTTTATGAGATTGTCATCCAACTGGGCTCTATCTTAGCCGTGATGTGGATCTTCCGTGAGCGCTTAATCCAATTAATTAAGGGCTTCTTCACGGGTGACCGCACCGAGATGCTGTTTGTGCGGAATCTCTTGCTCGCCTTCTTGCCGGCGGCGATTATTGGCTTGCTCCTAATTAATTTTATTAGTAGCTTACTTGACGGCAAGTTTATGGTGTATGCCTTCACCTTGGTGATTGGTGGTCTGATTATGCTGTGGGTAGAGCGTCGTCCAGATATGGCCAAGCATGGCGCGATGAATGAAGCCGAGCTTGAGCATAAGACAGTACGCTTAGAGGATATTACCTGGAAGCAAGCCTTGATTGTGGGCTTTGCTCAGTGCTTAGCGATGATTCCTGGTACCTCACGTTCAGGCGCAACGATTATTGCGGGTATGTTTGCAGGTCTACATCGTAAGACCGCAACAGAGTTCTCTTTCTTCTTAGCCATGCCGACCATGATTGCGGCAACTGCTTTAAGCTTGTATAAGTACGGTGGTCAGTTGTCTGAAGATAATATCTGGGCGGTGGTGATTGGCTTTATCGTGGCTTTTATCAGTGCCTTATTCTTAGTACGCGCCTTGTTACGCTTTATCTCACAATACTCATATCGTCCATTCGCCTGGTACCGAATTGCCTTTGGTTTAGTGGTGGGCCTATGGGCGTATGGTTTATTGTAAACCTGAGTTTTGAGCTGTTTTTAAGCTGAATTCTAAGGATGAAATTGCAAGCTGAGTTTGTAGTAGATCTCGCGAGTCGATTGAATGACTTGAGCGTAAGCGTGTAAGAAGATGGACTCGCTAACTCATTATTGATTCGGCTAGGCATTAAAGACTTAAATAAATCGGTGTTATTGTGTCGTTCTCCCACGGCAGTAATGACACCGATTTTTTTTCTATTTTTAAAAAGCCAGCGCGTGGCTGTTGTGGGACGTGGTCTAGGTCCCAGTCGGGAAGGACAATACGGGGTATACCTAGAGTTGGCAGTCGATGTAAAGCAGGCTTATGGGTATGGCCATGAATCATTAGCGCAGGTAATTCACCGAGCTTGGCTTGCACCGCACGTAAAGCCTGTTCAATCGCGGGCTCATTCACATCGTAATAGAGATTGGTGATATCGTCACTTATGTCGCCCTGCCGATGAGCGGCCTTATTTACGTCATCATTAACATCGTCTACTGGTGTAGTGGATTGCAAATCCGTCTGGAGATGGCGGCTGTCAGCTTCAGTCATGTCTTGCTTATTTGCTACTAAGTCTTGAGCGTGTGAACGAGTACTACCTTGTGCTATTTTAGCTCCCTGGTTTTGCTTAGCGGCAGCCACCTTGCGTTGCGAGCGCTGGCTCATAGAGCGAGCATAGCGAGCGATGGCTTGGCGTACAGTACGTGGCAAGCTAAGGAAGAGGGCTTGAATACGCGGGTTGCGTAATTTACGGCGTAAGGCCATATAGCGTACATCATCGATGCAGAATTCATCGCCATGGCAGATATACAGTAGCCCCGCATCGCTTCTAATCAATGTTTCGGCTGGCAGTAGTTGTACGCCTAGATATTGGCAGAGCTGCTGGCCGATTAAGAAATCACGATTACCGTGGATAAAGTGGACAGGAATCTTCTTGGCGCAAGCTCGGAAAGCCTCTAAAGCTTCGGCCAACCAAGGCTGTGGATTACGTAAGGCGACATCATCCCCAAACCAGACGTTGAATATATCACCAGGCAGGATCAAGGCATCGGCCTTGGCTTCAGCTTCTTTAAGAAAACGATAGAAGGCCTGATTAGTGCGCATAATACTTGGCCCCAGATGAATATCTGAGGCCAAGTAGAGAGTGCCTGTGAGTGTTAATGGCTGCATAGATAGTTGCATCAAGCGAGTCGTCATTAATAACAGGAAGGTGTGAGAAACTGAAAGCGGCCCGTTAAGTTAAAGCCCATTAAGTTAAAGCCCGGTAAGTTAAAAACCGGTAAGCTAAAGTCCCTTAAACTAAAGCCCATCTAGCTAAATAGTCACTTCTAATCTTAGTCATATAGACTGGCAAGATTAGACGAGCCATATGCTTTCAGCATCACAACAACTTACTCAGCAACAGTCGCTTTAGTGATCACAACGTCTTCACGTGGCACGTCTTGGTGGAAGCCTTTGTTACCTGTAGCTACACCTTCAATCGCGTCAACCACTTCAGTGCCTTCAACTACTTTACCGAATACCGCATAACCCCAACCTTGTGCAGTTGGTGCTGTGTGGTTGAGGAAGTCGTTGTTATTGCTATTGATGAAGAACTGGGCGCTAGCAGAGTGTGGATCGCTAGTACGAGCCATGGCAATGGTGTATTTATCATTGGCTAGACCGTTATTCGCTTCGTTCTGAATAGGGGCTTTCGTGGCTTTTTCTTTCATGCCAGGCTCAAAACCGCCGCCTTGAATCATAAAGCGCTTAATCACGCGGTGAAAAATCACGCCATCATAGTGACCGTCTTTCACATAGCTGATGAAGTTAGCTGTGGTGGCAGGGGCTTTCTCAGCGTTCAATTCTAAGACGATATTACCGTGATTGGTTTCTAATGTAACGCGTGGATTTGCACTCATTGTACTGGTTTCCTTAGTAGTGTTAGTGGTTTGTGCATGCGCAGGACTTAAGGCGACTGCCGTGAGAACTGCTGCACCGAGAAGTTGTTTAATGAATAACATAGCTTTAACGTCCATGTAAAATGTCATTGGTTTTTCTAGCGGGTTCAGCCGCCGCAGAGACACCTTGACGGCGTGCTTGGCTAAATGACTGATTAGCTAGCTGGGTATAGATAAGTCCAATATTGTGATTTGCAATAGCATAATTTGGGCGAATGGCTAAAGCCATCTTCACTGACTCCAGCGCTTGCTCAGGTAGACCCGCTTGCATCTGCAGTGCGGCCATATTATTCCATGGTTCAGCTAACTCAGGATATTTATAGGCCATATCGCGGTAGATCTCTAGGGCCTTAGCACGATCACCCTTGCCCGCATAAGCACGCGCTTCTAAGAAAATCAATTGAACATCCGTCGTTGGGTTGGCAATATTGCCGGCAGGTCGCTTTAATTTTGCGATTTCAATCAGAGCACTATCGAAGTGTCCAGAATTAATGAGGCGATTAATGCGAGAGGCCGCTGCGGTGGGGGATTCAGGAATTCTGGTATCCACACTTGGCTCTAGCTTTTTCATAAAATTGGCCACGGTTTGAGAGCCGCCTTCGGGAGGGGGCTCAAAGCCAGTGATATGCTGTGTATTCGGCGTAATAGTACCGATTGACACGGGTTCAGCTAGCACATTATCCGTCGTAAGTTGACGTAACTCCGCTTCACTCGCCGTCTCGCCAAGCCCACCTTCCACGGGTGGAATATTAACAGGCACAGCGTTCTCAGGTACAGAAGGCAGGTCAAACTCCGGCACAAACTGTGCATGTGCGACAGGCGCGAGGACGGCGAGGGGTGTTGCTACCATAAGGCTGGTCGCCAAGATGAGACGTGAAAAATAATGACTCACGACAACTCCAGAAAAAATTTCTCGCTACAATGATGCAACGAACAAATTGGATTGTTATACTTAATACCTTGCTATTTTAGCCTTAGATTGAGGATTGCAGATACAATCTAAGGATATCCTTCTGTAAATATTTTTATCTGTAGCCTAGACTTGGTCGCTGTGGCGATATTTGGCTGTGCTAAATAGCTATCAGTATAGCCATCAGCATAGCCATCAAGATCGCTTTTTCCTTAAATTAGCCCTTGATGCCTTACCGCTGATTGATGACCGAATGCTTGGCTTAACTTTTTTACTATGCAAATCTATAATTCACTCACACGCCAGAAAGACCCCTTAAAACCTGTTGAGCCCAATAAAATTCGGATGTATGTCTGCGGCATGACGGTGTATGACTTCTGTCACTTGGGCCATGCGCGTATGTTGGTGAGTTTTGATGTGGTGCAGCGTTGGTTACGGAACCGTGGCTATGAAGTCACCTATGTACGCAATGTCACCGATATTGATGACAAAATTATTCGCCGAGCCGTAGCCACCAATAAGCGCCTGCATGAGGTAACGAGCTTTTTCACTGAAGCGATGCATGCCGATGAGCGTGCTTTAGGGGTACAGGCGCCTGACCATGAACCACGTGCCACTATGCACGTGCCAGGTATGCTACAAATTATTAATGATCTTGAGAAAAAAGGCCTCGCCTACCAAGCCGACGACGGCGATGTGAACTTTGCTGTGCGTAAGTTTGAAGGTTACGGTAAATTATCCGGTCGCTCCTTAGATGATTTACGTGCCGGTGAGCGCGTGGCAATCTCTGATAGTAAGAAAGACCCCTTAGATTTTGTGCTCTGGAAAGCCGCTAAAGTCGATGAGCCTGAGGATTCGAAGTGGGACTCGATGTATGGTGTAGGGCGCCCAGGTTGGCATATTGAATGTTCGGCCATGAGTAAGGAATTGCTTGGTCTACCTCTCGATATTCATGGTGGTGGCCCTGACTTAAAATTCCCCCACCATGAGAATGAGATCGCCCAGACTGAAGGCGCTTATGGTGGTTCGCTAGCGAATACTTGGATGCATTGTGGTCCTTTAATGGTGGACAATGACAAGATGAGTAAGTCGCTCGGCAATTTCCGTACCATCCGCCAGACCATTGGTGCGGGCGAGGTGGATGCAGAGCAGGCAGAGTATCCATTCAACCTGCGTGAAGCCGAGATGTTGCGCTTTTTTATTGTGCGTAATCATTATCGTAGCGCGCAGAATTTTACACCAGACAATCTGTATGATGCGCAAGCCGCCGTCGACCGCCTATACCAGACCCTTCATAATGTCGGCGTGGAAGAGGCGGAGATTGATTGGGAACAAGACTATGCTAAGTCCTTCGCCCAGGCGATGGATGATGATTTTAATTCAGCCTTGGCGGTGAGCGTCCTCTTTGAGATGAATACTGAGGTGAATCGCACGAAATCGGCAGCGCTAGCGGGGCAGATGCGTGCCTTAGGTGGTTTATTAGGATTGTTACAGCAAGAGCCTGCACAGTATTTACGCTCAGTGACGCGTTATACTCGTAGTGGTGTCAGTAGCAGTGAAGCAATCGATGAGGTGCGTATCCAAGCCTTAATTGATGAGCGCACACAAGCAAAACAAGATAAGAATTTTGCCCGTGCCGATGAAATCCGTGCCGAACTGAAGGCCGCTGGTGTTGAGTTAGAAGATAAGCCAGGTGGGCTAACACAGTGGCGCCGAGTGTAATATAAGAAACATCGAATAATCTATCGAGTAAATTCGTATGATAAGTGAGAGTGGTGTCAAGCCTGACTATTGGGAGCAGGCCGTAGAGACGTTGATCGCGCAAGATCGTGTGATGCGTAAATTAATTCCCCTACATCAAGAAGTCTGTTTAAATGCAAAGCAAGGGGCATTTGTCGTCTTGGCGCGTGCCTTGATTGTGCAAAGAATGTCGGCGCTTAAGTCACAGCAAGTGTGGACGCAGTTTAAGAAGCTCTGTGGCAATAGCATGAACCCAGCAGGTGTTTTAAGCTTGGACGTAAAGCAGTTAAATGCAGCGGGTGTGACTAAGTTGAAGGCTGAGTGCTTATTAGACTTGGCCGATAGCTTTGCCAATAAGAAAGTGCAGCCGACACGTTGGTCGAAGATGGCCGATGAAGAAATTATCGCCGAATTAACCACGATTCGCGGGATTGGTATCTGGACTGCGCAGATGTTCTTGATTTTTAATTTGCATCGTCCTGATGTACTGCCGTATGAAGATCCACGCCTGGTACAGGCGATTTCTACGCAATACTTTAGCGGTGAGCCCGTCTCACGCTATGAAATTAAGGAATTGGCGGAGAATTGGGCCCCTTGGCGTACGGTCGCTACTTGGTACTTATGGTGCAGTTTAAATGCACACTCAACTAACAGTAAGCTATAATATTCAGTTACGAAATTAGGTAACATCACTACCATGAAAAATATTTTTTTAGAATTCGAAAAACCAATCGAAGAGCTAGAGCAGAAGATTGAACAACTGCGCAATGTCTCTTCTGATTCAGCGGTAGATATTTCAGATGAAATCACGCGCTTACAGCAAAAGAGTGAAGCGCAAACGACAGCAGTCTATGCCAAGCTAAGCCCTTGGCAGACAGCGCTCGTGGCTCGTCATCCGCAACGTCCGTATACCATGGACTATATCAATGAAATCTTTACCGATTTCCATGAGCTACATGGTGACCGTATGTTTGCTGATGACCTCTCCATTATTGGCGGTCTTGCTCGCTTTAATGGTGAGGCCTGCATGGTGATTGGTCACCAGAAGGGGCGCGACACCAAAGAGCGCGCTAAGCGTAACTTCGGTATGCCGAAACCTGAAGGTTACCGTAAAGCCTTACGCATGATGCGCTTGGCCGAGAAATTCAACCTACCGATTTTCACCTTTATCGATACCCCAGGGGCCTATCCAGGTGTGGGTGCGGAAGAGCGTGGTCAATCGGAAGCGATTGGTCATAATCTGTATGCTATGGCCGAGTTGAAAGTGCCGATTATCTCCACCATTATTGGTGAAGGCGGTTCAGGTGGCGCTCTAGCGATTGCTGTGGGTGATATGGTGCATATGTTGCAATACTCAACCTATGCTGTAATTTCCCCTGAAGGCTGTGCATCAATTTTATGGCGTAGTGCGGATAAGGCCTCATTAGCGGCGGAAGCCCTCGCGATTACCGCACCACGCTTATTAGAGTTGGAATTAATTGATAAGGTTGTGCCAGAGCCAATTGGTGGGGCACACCGTGATGTATCGGCCATGTGCAAGACCTTACGCCGTGTGCTCACCGAGTCACTACGTCAAGTGGAAGATTTAGATACGGCAGAGTTATTGGATCGACGTCTAGAGCGCTTAATGTCTTATGGGCGTGTTCAAGAGAAATAAGTCTCAGACCGCTGCTGAGCATCCCCAGCAAGGTGGCTGCTTAGCGGGGTCTGAATTGCGAGCTGAGCTTGGCGACAAAGTCGATAGTAGAGTGGATCCTAGATTACAGATTGAGCATGCTGAGCAAGCTGCCCATACATCTCAGACTCAGCGATACAAACAAACTACTCAATCACCATTAGCGTCTTTTCAGGAAGACGCTTTTTTATCGCGTGCGTTGGAGCGGGTGCTGGGGGAGTTGGCGCAGGGTGCATTAATAGGTGGCGCTTCGGACCGAGCTCAGTGTGAGACGCATGAGATGAGCGGGAGCGTACAGTTGAGCCAACTTGATGAGAGTTTAGAGCGCCAGGCTGAGATTCCGCACGTTGGTATGCAGAAAGAGCGACTAGATGAACAGGCTGATAAGGGGTGTGATAAGCGCGTTATTGTGGGTTTGAGTGGCGGGGCTGATTCAGCGATGTTGCTGGTGTATGCAAGTCTATTAGCACCTAAATACCATCTTAAAATTACTGCTCTGCATATTCATCACGGCTTGCAGCAACCTGCTGATGCCTGGGCGGCACACAGTCAAGCGCTTTGCGAGATGCTCGGTGTGGAATTTATCTTTAAGCGCGTAGCGGTTAATGAGACCAGCGGCCTAGGGATGGAAGCCTCAGCCCGTCAAGCACGTTATCAAGCCTATCAAGAAGTGGCGCATGAACTAGATTGCCATGATTACCTTTTAGCTCATCACCAGAACGATCAAGCGGAGACTGTCTTGCTGCGCCTATTGCGTGGCACTGGTGCGCAAGGTATGGGAGCCATGAACGCACAGAGTGAGTATGAGGGCGTACGTTATCATAGACCCTGGTTAGATGTACCACGCGCACGTATCTTAGCTGCTGCCAAGCAGTGGGGTGAACTCACAGGCTGGCATCCCGTACAAGATCCAACTAATCACGATACCGCTTATACCCGAGCCGCCGTACGTGAATTACTTGTGCCTAGCCTAGATGCACGATGGCCAAGTTGGCAGAGTAATGTGATCCGCCATGCCCAGTTAATGCAAGAGAATAGCTTATTACTCAGCGACTTAGCAGAGATTGATCTTGCGAATCTAGAGTTGAGTGAAGATAAGCGAAACTTTAGTCTACTGGCATGGCGTGAATTGCCAGAACATAGACAGGCGAATGCCTTGCGCTATTGGCTAGGGTTACAAGATGTGCTTATGCCAAGTCAAGCGCGTATGCAAGAATGGATGCGTCAGTTGCGCAGCGTACATCAGATGGGTACGGATAGGAAGGTGGAGTTTAAGCACCAAGGAGCAGTAATTCGCTTGCTGCGGGGTAGGGTGGTGTTAGAGAGATAGACGTAATGGAGATTGAGAAATCTAGCAGTGATAAATAAGTTGGTAATTATTTAAGCTAAAAAATTGAGCCAGAATGAAAAAGCCTCATTACTCGATAAAAGTAATGAGGCTTTAGAATGTGGCGCGCCCGGCAGGATTTGAACCCACGACCCCTTGGTTCGTAGCCAAGTACTCTAATCCAACTGAGCTACGGGCGCGTATTGTAATGAAACCAATAACAGAAACACTACAGGTACAACGATACAGCAAATAATGGCGCGCCCGGCAGGATTTGAACCCACGACCCCTTGGTTCGTAGCCAAGTACTCTAATCCAACTGAGCTACGGGCGCGTTAAGAAAATAATTATGCATGTTTTGAAGGAATTTGGCAAGAGATTGGTTGGGTGATTGCCGGATTTAGTTTGTTTAACCTATGTTTTATAGGTTTTGTGTTGTTAATATTCTACAGTTGTGGTCTGAAAGAGTCTTCAATTGTAGTCGCCCGTGATTTTAGTGTCTATGGCTGTTTATGTGAGAGCAGGTTAACATTTGTCGACTAGTATGCTACAAATGTTGACTAGTAGGGCTTATTACTGTATTAGCTGACAACAATCTAATGGCATATATTAATGGATTGGTATGATAACTTGATAGAATATCTGTCATATTAAGCACAACTTGTGCACATATCAGTGTATGTCGTATGAGTCTACTGTATCTCAGGGATTAATTATTAAATCATCATTAAAGCACGTCATTCATGTGATGAATAGCATAAAATAGTGGAAATCTCGAGAAATCGCTTTGCTGTGATTTTTTTATGTTTACACTCATGCATGACTTAGCTTAAGTAAATATGACTTTAAGCTATGGTTGAGTATGCAATGAGTATGTCAAAAAAATAAAAAGCCTCTTATTTACCTATATGATCCCCTGTTTTGTTATTAATTTAGCGCATGCTGTGGAGCGGCGAGCGCATATGGAAGAGCAACTGCAAGCCCAAGGCATTCAGGCAGAATTCATTGATGCTGTCAATGGTCGCCAGATGAGCGAAGCTGAGCGGCAATCTCATCTTAATAGTGAGAAGATGAGAGAAATCGGTTGGAAGCTTTCGCCAGCTGAGATTGGTTGCGCCTTAAGCCATCTGAAAGTTTATGAGTTAATGGTGGAGCGCCAGTTACCCTATGCCATTATTTTAGAAGATGATATTGAGTTGACCATTGATTTCGCAGCGCTATTTCAAGACGATGCTTTCAAGCAAATAGAGCAGGGCATCCCCGCTAATGAGTCGCATGTGGTCCAACTGAATTATGTGCGTAGGGCATACCGTTATGGGTTTACTGATATTGTAGGTACTCGTTATATGCGTGTGCGATCATATTCAGCAACATGGTCAACAGCTGCGTATATCATCACTCTGTCAGCGGCTAAGAAGCTCTTAGAAGAACGCTATCCTATCTGGGCGCCAGCAGATGATTGGAACTATAGCGCAAGTAAGCTAGGATGGTTTACCATGCACGCCATAAGTCCAAATCCCGTGTGGGAGTCTAAGCAGTCAACGGATTCGGCTATAGGAGATGAGCGTAGTGATAATCCTCATCCTAAGCGCAAGGGCTTATGGGGCTTAATTCAGAGGTTATTTATCGAGGGCGTTGTTAAAACAATGTTTGTAGAGCCACTGCCTAGACAAGAAAATAATACAATTATTGATGCGAATAGCATTACTTCTAATGCGAGAAAGACGCATAAGCGCTTAATTTAGGATTTACCTCAAATAATGAATTCACGTGCACAAACTATTTTGGATTATTCCATCGTATCGATGATCGCAGGCATGATTCTATCTACTGTGAGTAGTCAGAAAATCCCTAGTCTCTTGTTCTATATTTTAATTGCTGCTAGTTGTTTAAATTGGTATGTGCATTATAGGAAGGGAACTTCAACTGAAGGGATTGAGCTTAAACAACATAAGACCTTATTTATCTTATGTTCGGTAAGCTTAGTGGCTGTGCTACTGTCTAAAGCGGTGCACTTGAATATGTCAGGAACTGAGATTGAGAAGGCTGTAAGATTCTCTATTGGATTGCCATTGCTTTATGCGGGGTTAAGGTTTATTCCATACAATAGAATGAAGTATGTATTTTGGGGAGTTTATTTAGGTATTTTATTTATGTTCTGTTATGTTGTCTACTTGACTGATTCCGAGTTTAATAGACCGAACACAGATGCTATTCATAATGCAGTTAGTTATGCTGTTATAGGTTTGCTTTTGACGGGGCTTGCTCTTTTTTCATTTGGAATCCGTTTAACAAATAAGAAAATATTCGAATTCATTTGCAAGACTGTTACTGTATCTCTTGGCATTATAACTTTTGTTTTGTTACAGACTAGGACGGGAATTTTGGCTATACCAATTTTAGTTTTTTTGATGACAATAGTGTTTTTTTATCGTGAGTCAATTTTAAAGAGATTGATTGTTTTATTAATTGTTTTAGGCGTTTCTTTAGGTGGGTTGCTTTCAATTCCCACTATGCAAAAAAGAGTAGAGCTTGCAATTAATGAATATAACACTTGTGTTGCTAGTGATTTGACTTTAAATACCTCAATCTGTGTTCGCATGCAGCTAAGTCGTGCAGCTTGGAGGATATGGCTTGATCAACCATGGTTTGGAACTGGTGACAATAGCGCCTTTCAAAGCATTATGAAAAATGAGTTGTTGCCACTTAAGGCTGTTTCTCAGTATACAGTTAATATCTTTGGCGAGCCCCATAATGACTATTTACAAAATTTAAGTAGTTTTGGGGTATTTGGATTGATTGGTCTCATTTTGTGGTATTTTGCCCCTGGATTGTTCTTTTTGAAGGCTGCCATGTTAAGTAAGACCTTGTCTCAGAGATGTGTAGCTGCTATGGGGGCAAGCATATGCTTAAGTTTTTCTTTATTCAGCTTAACTGAGCTTATGTTTCGAAATATGAGGACAATATCTTTCTATGTTGTAGTGGTTGCAGTGATTATGGCTATGCTGTGTGTATTGAGACAGGAAAATATTATATCTAAAGATACATAAATTTTTTAGAAGGTAATTAAGAAAAAGGTCAATTTTATATATTGTCCAGTATGAATAATTTATCAAGCAATGAAAAATTTTTTGCTTTTATATATTCCTAATATTCATGTTGGATTTATTGAGCTCTCTTGAGTACAATAAGCACAAATACAAAGATACTGTGTGTATTTGAATTCTAGAAGTTCATACAATCTATGAGTTTAAGTAGCCTATATGAGTTCAAAATAGAATAATATTTTGAAGTATTATAAAATGCCAAAATGTATGGATCAGATTTGTTCTTAGTAACATAAAGTTGTGCATAAAAGACAACAATAATTTCAGAGGTGAAAATGCTAGAAGGCTCAGTAATATTAGTAACAGGTGGTACAGGTTCATTTGGTAATACTTTTGTGCCTATGACTCTTCAAAAATATAATCCCAAAAAAATCATCATTTTTTCACGTGATGAAATGAAGCAATGGGAAATGGCGAAGAACTATAAGGATGATCATCGTGTACGCTTCTTTATTGGTGATGTACGCGATAAAGAACGTCTCTATCGTGCTTTAGACGGTGTTGACTATGTAGTGCATGCTGCTGCTACGAAGATTGTGCCAACAGCAGAATATAATCCATTTGAGTGTATTAAAACCAATATTAATGGCGCAATGAATCTGATTGATGCCTGTATTGATAAGAATGTAAAGGGAGTCGTTGCTTTATCAACTGATAAGGCAAGTAGCCCAATTAATTTATATGGTGCTACAAAATTAGCCTCAGATAAGTTATTCGTAGCGGGCAATGCATACTCAGGAGAACATGGCACGAGGTTCTCGGTTGTTCGTTATGGTAATGTGATGGGGTCACGTGGCTCAGTAATCCCGTTCTTTATGTCTATTAAAGATAAGGGCGTTTTGCCAATTACCGATGATCGTATGACGCGATTCATGATTTCTTTAGAACAAGGCGTAGAACTTGTTTGGCACGCTTTCGAAGATATGGTTGGCGGTGAAATTTATGTTAAGAAAATACCTTCAATGAAAGTAACTGATTTGGCCAGTGTTGTTGCACCTGAGGCAAAGCAAGAAATTGTTGGTATTAGGCCTGGTGAGAAACTGCATGAACAGATGATCAGTGTTGAAGACTCATACTATACATATGAGTATCCAGAACATTACAAAATTCTTCCTGTTATTAATGACTGGTCAGAGTCTAAGGAGCGTATTAAAGATGGTAAGCGTGTTCCTGAGGGGTTCCACTATTCTAGTGATAATAACTCTGAATGGATGTCTGAGGCAGACCTTAAGCAGTGGATTGACGATAACGCAGAGAAAATAGGAAAAATTTAATATGTATATCCCATATGGCAAGCAAAATATCTCTGAGGAAGATATCAATTTGGTTGTGGAAGTCTTAAAGTCAGATTTTTTAACACAGGGACCTAAGGTGCCCTTATTTGAAAAAACTGTGGCTGACTTTGTTGGCGTGAAACATGCATTAGCGGTTAATAGCGCAACGTCTGCATTACATATTGCTTGTTTAGCCTTGGGTTTAACGAAAGGGGATGTTTTATGGACAACCCCAATTACTTTTGTTGCATCTTCAAATTGTGCTCTGTATTGTGGTGCAAGAGTTGATTTTGTTGATATAGATCCACATACATACAATATGTCTGTTGATGCCTTACAAGAAAAATTAAGGCAAGCAAAGTTAGATAATAGTCTTCCTAAAATAGTTATACCTGTTCATTTGTGTGGACAGCCATGCGATATGGAAAGAATTCATGAGCTTTCTAAAGAGTATGGTTTTAAAATAATTGAAGATGCCTCCCATGCAATAGGTGGTAAATACCATTCAGAATATATTGGTTCATGCCAGTATTCGGATATATCTATTTTTAGCTTTCATCCAGTTAAGATAATAACCACTGCTGAAGGTGGTATGGCGCTGACTAATAATAGTGAGCTTGCTAAGAATATGGATCTATATAGAAGTCATGGTATTACTCGGAATCCTGAGCTGATGACTAAAGATTCGGATGGTCCCTGGTATTACCAGCAAATTGAGCTTGGATTTAACTATCGAATGACAGAACTTCAAGCTGCTTTGGGTGTGTCCCAAATGACTAGGTTGACTCAATTTGTTGAAAAGCGTCATCAAATAGCAAAAAAATACAATAAACTTCTACAAGACTTGCCAGTGCTTCTTCCTTATCAGTTAGAGGACACTTATTCTGGTCTCCATTTATACGTAATTCGCTTAAAACTATCTGAAATTTCTAAATCACATAAACAGGTATTTGAGGCATTAAGAGCTAAAAATATTGGCGTTAATGTTCATTATATTCCTGTTCATACTCAACCTTATTATGAGGATTTAGGCTTTAAGAGGGGTGATTATCCTGAAGCGGAGTCTTATTATGCTTCTGCTATAAGCTTGCCGATGTATCCTGACCTTAGTGAGGAGCAAATTATGTATGTCTATGAATCCTTAAAAGAGGTATTAGTATAAATGCAACTTGCGGTCATTCCTGCACGGGGTGGAAGTAAAAGAATTCCGCGTAAAAACATCAGAAACTTTCATGGAAAACCCATGATTGCTTGGTCAATTGAAGCTGCATTAAACAGTGGTTGTTTTAATGAGGTATGGGTTTCAACTGATGATGATGAAATTGCAGAAATTGCACAAAAGTATGGTGCTAAAGTTCCTTTTATGAGACCTGCTAATCTTGCAGATGATTTTGCGACAACTGCTGATGTTATGGAGCATGCAGTTAGGTTTTATGAGGGGCTTTACAACTCATCTCCTGAGTATATTTGCTGCATATATGCTACAGCACCTTTTGTCTCTAAGAATGACTTGCTCTTAGGACTAGAAAAGTTGCAACAAAATGACACGTTAAACTATGTTTTCAGTGCTACAACTTTCCCGTTCCCAATTCAGCGAGCTATTAAGTTGAATGTACTAAACAGAGTGGAAATGTTTTCGCCAGAGTACGAGACGACTCGTTCCCAGGATTTGGAGGAGGCTTGGCATGATGCAGGTCAATTTTATTGGGGAACTGCAGAAGCATGGAAAAATAAAATTAAAGTTTTTTCGCTATACGCTTCTATAGTACATGTGCCTAGAACTAGAGTTCAAGATATTGATTCTATTGAAGATTGGGAAAAAGCTGAATTGATGGCAAATCTATTGTTGGATGATCAGTAGATGCGAATAGGCTTTCGTGTTGACGCTGCTATTCATATTGGAATGGGACATTTGCAGAGATGTTTGACCTTGGCTAATTACTTAACTAGCGTAGGTCATAGCTGTATATTTTTCTGTCGCAATTATGGTGATGATTTTTACAGTGATGTAGTTAGATGTGGGCACCAATTAATTATTATAGGAAACAGCAATTATGTTAAAAACATTTATAAGAATAATTGGTTGTCAGTATCTTTGCGTACAGATTTGAATGATTTTATAGCCCAAATTAAAAATACCCCCATTGATGCTTGTGTTATTGACCACTATGGTATTGATGAGCAATGGGAAAAAGAAGTACAAAAACACTTTAAAAAAATAATTGTAATTGATGATTTGGCAGATAGGAAACATAGTTGTGATATTTTAATTGATCAAAATTTTTTACCAAATTATGCGGAACGATATAATAAATTAGTTCCAAGATATACGAAAAAGCTTCTGGGTCCTCAATTTGTTCTATTACGCCCTGAGTTTAAAATGCTTCGCCTAGATAAAGCTACTAAAAATGACTCTAGTGATTTACCTAAGATACTAATTAACTTTGGTGGGGCAGGGAGATTTGAGTTGTTATCTAAGGTAGTTAAAGCGGTAAACTTAAACCATAAATTTACTTTTACTATCATCACAGGTAAATTGCATAAGCATGAGTTTCAGCAACTCCTGCATTTAGCCAATGGACGCAATGTAGAAATACATGAATTTACTCAGAACATGGCTAGATTGATGCACGAAAGTGATTTTGCCGTAGGAGCATGTGGTTCAACAGTATGGGAAAGGTTTTGTTTGGGGCTGAATTCTGCATTGGTGATATTAGCTGATAACCAGACAGCAGTTTTAAATTTTTTGCACTCTAAGAATTTAATTGATAGTTTAGGGTGGTATCACAACTTAACCTTAGATGCTTTATCAGATTTTTTTAATAATCTGATCACAGACGACGATAAATATATATCTCGTAAGTTAAGCATTATGAAATTAATAGATGGAGAAGGTACTCGTCGAGTGGGTGAGTTTATCTTGGGGGAATTAAATGATTAAAGGCAATATTAGACCAGTTAATCTATCAGATGCAGAAATGATTCTGGAATGGAGGAATCAGGATTCTGTTCGTCTGAACATGTATAACCATGAAACAATTAGTTTGGAAGATCATCTATCGTGGTTTAAATCCATGTTAGAAAATAAAAGTTGTAGGTATTTTATCTACGAGCATGGTGGTGTTCCTTTAGGAGTTTTGTCTTTCTCTGAAATTGATACAAAGAATAAAAAAGCCTCTTGGGCTTTCTACTCTGGCGACACAAGTATTAGAGGTATTGGATCAGAGATGGAGCAATTGGCATTATCATATGCATTTAATGAACTTGAACTGCATAAATTGTGTTGTGAAGTTTTGGAGTTTAACACATCAGTTATTAGCTTTCACCGAAAGTTCGGATTTAAAATTGAGGGAGTTAAGAAGCAGGATTACCACAGAGGTGGAAAATATTATGACATTTATATGTTAGCTCTATTTAAAGAAGATTACCTTGAAACAATTAACAATAAGCCTCTAATAGAGAGGTCTTTTAGTTGGGATTTTGTTCTCACAGATCGCAAGATTAATGAACTTGTGAGTATCAAACATGAAATTGATAAAAAGTCTGTACTTACATCTTTAGTGATTGCTGAAATCTCACGTGTTTCTATAATGAAATACCCAGCGAAGAATGCAGAATGTTTATCTCAAAAAATAGTATATAACTCTCCTATTACCTCAGATGTAGAATTTACTGGTAAAGCTAGTTTAAAAACACAAATAGGAAAATTTGCAATTATTGATTATAGTATTTTTCAAAATAACGAGCTTATAGTTAATTGTGAATCTGAGTTTATCTTACATGATGGATTTAATTAAATGAAAATTAACAATAGAAAAATTGGACAAGAATGTTCTCCATATATTATTGCTGAATTATCAGCTAATCATAATGGCAGTTTAGACACAGCGCTTAAAATAATTGAACAAGCAAAAATTTGTGGTGCTGATGCTGTAAAACTCCAAACATACAAGGCCGATACCATAACATTAAACAGCCAAAATGAAGATTTTATGATTCGTGGCGGCTTGTGGGATGGCCAATCATTATATGAGTTGTATGAGAAAGCTCATATGCCTTGGGATTGGCATAAGCCCTTATTTGATTTTGCCCGTACATTAGATATCACAATTTTTAGCTCACCATTTGATCGTACAGCAGTAGACTTATTAGAGGATCTAAATGCACCTGCATATAAGATTGCTTCATTTGAAGCAGTGGATTTACCTCTGATTAAATATGTTGCCTCAACTGGTAAACCAATGATTATCTCTACGGGAATGGCAGACAAGGAAGAAATCTCCGAAGCTATCCAAGCTGCATACGATGGTGGTTGTAAAGAACTAGCAGTTTTGCACTGTGTAAGTGGTTATCCGGCACCTGCTGAGGATTATAACTTATTGACAATCAGAGATATGATTGATAGTTTTAAAATTCCAGTAGGATTATCAGATCATACGTTAGATAACACTACAGCGATCGCTTCGGTTGTGCTTGGAGCTTCAATAATTGAGAAACACTTTACATTGGATCGCAATGGTGGTGGGCCAGATGATAGTTTCTCTCTAGAGCCAGCTGACCTAAAGCAATTATGTGATGGTGCTAAGACGGCTTGGTCGGCTTTAGGAAACGTAGATTATGGCAGGAAATCAAGTGAACAGGGAAATGCACAATTTAGAAGGTCTTTGTATTTTGTTAAAGACATGAAAGCGGGTGATGTTATTGATGAAACCTGTATTCGTAGTGTGAGACCTGGATATGGTTTGGCACCTAAATATTTTGAACAATTAGTAGGTAAACGCGTTAAAACAAATATTAAACGCAATACTCCAACAAATTCGCAGCTTATTGAGTAATGCGTATTTTAAAGGATAGTTTTATTTATATGTTTGGGGAGCTTTTGTCAAAAAGCCTCCCTTTCCTTATGTTGCCCTATTTGACAAGGAAGTTGGGACCAGAAGGTTTTGGTGAGCTATCATTGTATTTAGTGTGGCTGTCTTTACTTGGTATCTTAATTGGGTTAAGTCAAGAAGGAGCAATTAGTCGTTATTACTATTTTTATGGTAAGAGATTTTTGAAAGGAGTGTATTTATCAGGATATTTATATAGTAGTGTAGTTTCTAGTGTGTTATTGGTGATTAGTTGGATCTGTAATTCAGAAATAATGGCATACCTTATAATCACTTCAATGTTTGCATCGATGTTAAATGTACAGCTTTCATTGCGCCAATGCCAAAAGGAAGCAAAAAAATATGTAAGTATCCAGCTACTCTATTCTTTTTTTACAGTAGTCTTCACTGTTATTGTCCTTGAATATATAGCGTATGATCTTGTAGAGGGAAGAGTAGTTTCTATACTTTTTGCAAATTTAGTAGCATTTTCACTTAGCTATGCTTTAGCTGCGAAAAGTAGTTTGCAGATACAAGGTATTGGGCTGACTCCATTAAAACTAAAATTAAGTTTGACTTATGTTTTAAGTTTTGGAATGCCTCTAGTTTTTCATCACTTGAGTATTTTTGCAAAAGGGCAATTAGATAGATTATTTATTTATGATGTCTATAGCGCTTCAGAACTAGGGGTTTATTCTGCTGCGGTACAAATAGCAGCTGTAGTTCCAGTTGTTTTAATGGCTTTGAATAAAGCTGTTGTGCCTTATTATTACGAGAGTCTTAAGAATAATAAAATTACTTTAGCTAAAATAAAAAAAATCACATTGCTATCATTGCCTTTAGTTTTTATTCCAGTGATAGTTGCTTATTTACTCCCTCAAGCTTTGTATACATTGATATTGGGGTCAGGCTATGAGGAAGCAAAATATTTTACAGTGCTATATGTCCTTGGATTTATGTTAAATCTACCATATTTTATTATTGTTAATTATTATTTCTATATAGGAAAGACCGCCCAAATATCAAAAAATAATATAATATCTGCAGTGATTTATATTATTATTTTATATGTGACTCTTGGTTTTGGTATTGAGTATGTTCCGTTTGCTTTAATATTTAGTAATCTATTTCTGATATTGATATTAGTGAAAGTGGCAAGATAATGACGCAGAATAATAATTTATTTATTTGTTTTACCCCCCTACAGATTTTGATTGCAAGAAAAATTATTGAACAAGATCGATGTGATAATGTTAGTTTCATTGTGTTTTATTATTTAAAAACCAAGAAATTCGATCATTATATAAATTTGTTGAGAAAGGATTATCCAGTAAAAGACTTTCAAATCAAATCAACCACTAAACTACAAAGATTTGCAGATTTATTATCATGGAAGAAATATTTACAAGAACATGATTTTCATGTGGATTCCATATATTTGGCGAGCATAGATAATCCGTTTGTTTTGATATCTCTATCCAATATTCAGTTTAATAAGTTGTATACATTTGACGATGGTCTAGCGAATTTAAATTATAAAGGAGTTTATTATATTTATAGGGAAAATTCATTTCAAAAATTGATGAAAATATTGTTGGGGATACGTTGGGATATTAAAAAAATAAAGAATAATTTATTAAGCCACTATACGATATACCCAGATCAAAGGAACATAAGTAATCGCATTATGAATTTATTTTTGCAACGTGTTGTCTCCTCTGATAGCAAGCTTCCCAAATTGAAAGTTTTTGTTGGTCAACCTTTAGGACCCATAGATAAATATTTTTCAGTTTATTATCTTAATGAAGTCTTGAGGAAATTAGACGTTGATTATTATATTCCTCATCCTAGAGAAGAATATAACTTATACAAAACTAAATATCTTGATTCGGACTTAATTATCGAGGATCTATATCTTGAACTATCAAAGAAATATAATGTGGTATTCTATACTTTTTTTAGTACGGCTTTAATAAATATAAAAATGATGGATTCAAACTGTACTATGTACTTTGTTTATGATGATTATTTAATGAATAAGTATAGTGAATTATATGCCATTTTTAAGCGTGCAAATATAAAAGGTCATTTATTACATAGTTAGTGCTAGCCTAATAATTAGATTTTGATTTGGTGGCAAAAAATTGTGTACTTTCTGAGTGTGGACAAAAATGCTAAAAGTTAATGTAATAGTTCAATTAACTATTATTTTGCAGTGTATATTTTATTTTCTATATGTGGTATATGGTACTCATGCTTATCTTATAGCTTGTTTTCTTTGTATGCCAATCATTTTTTTACTTACATGTTACCAGCATAAACTGCGGCAAACTGAAATAGCCTATATCATTTCTGTATTTTTTCTCTTCGCAATTACTAGTCTGCTATCAAAAACTTATCCATATTTTATATCTCAATATAATTTAATTTATGCAGCTGTTGCCTTAGGAACTGCTTTCGCATTATATAAAATAAAAGATATAAAAAATCTAACGAAATCCTTATTTTTCTTGTATTCGATGTTTTTGATGTTTGTTTTTTGGGATTTGGGAATTGCAGCTGATGAGGCATATAACGAGGTATTTTATCAGTCCAGCCGAAATTATTTAAGTGGGATAATAATATTTTTATCTATTGGAGTAGGGGTAGCATATATAAAAAATAATGATGAACAACCTATTTTAATTTACGCAATTAGTTTTCTATTTTGTGTGCTTTTGTACGGGCGTACTGGCATATTGCTGTCATTCACTTTACTTGCATTTTCTATCTTTCAAAAGAATAAGTTTGCATCTGTATTTTTGATGCTGGTAGGGCTAGTTGTTTTTTTTGTGGCAGATGGTTGGAGTTATCTGGTTGAGGTATTTACTACTAAAACTAATTTTTCTAGGGGTTTTGAGTCTACTAGAACAGTAATGCTGGATGAGTACATGACAAGTATGAACAGTCTTGAGAATATTTTGTGGGGGAGTAATTTTAATGAATGTTGTAAGACTATTGTTAATTTTGATATGAACCCCCACAACTCATTTATTATGGGACATACGCGATATGGATTATTACATACGATTATGTCCTTAGGCATATTGCTTTATATTTTCTCAACAAAAAGATTAGAATATATTGTTCTCTCATCTGTAATATATGCACGTTATGCTCTTGATATCATGGGTTTATTTACCTTTTATGATATCTATATTTTTTTAATGGTATTTTTGGCATATAAATATAAGAAGTCTTTAAAATGCAGTTACCCTAAAGAAAGACAATATATATAATATTATAACCTCTTTACGAAGGTCTAAAGTTTATTGAAGTGTATTTGAACGAAGCACTTATTTATCCAAATTACAATAAAATATTTATAGCGTAGATGTAGCTTAAGAAATTGCCCTTGCCATGAAAATATGTTTTTTAGTTCTTACACACAAACCAATAGAGTATATACTTAAGCTAGCATCTGATAATCCAGAGTTTAAGTTCTATGTTCATTACGATCAAAAAAGTGATATCAATAAAATCTCTGTAAGAGCCATAAATAATGTCTCTTTTATTGAACAAAGAGAAGACGTAAAGTGGGCTGGATTCAGTATGGTTCGCGCTACACTGAACTTGATAAAGTTTGCTTTGGCAGACTCTAAGGAAAATGAGTTCTTTCATTTATTGAGCGGCGATGATGTTCTTCTTACGAAACAACTTAGTTGGAACGATCATACTATTTTTATGGAATGTATTGATTCACTTCGACATAACTATCGAACCAGATTTTTCGCACCACATGCTGATACTAAATATACGCGAAGTTTTTTAGGGAAGGTGTTAACTCAGATCTATAAATTAATAGATAAAACTTTTCCTCAAAAAGGAAAAGCTTATAAATTTGGTAGCCAATGGTTTTCGATTAGAAGGGGGGAATTAGAACTAATGATGAACTCCATTACACAAGAAGATATTGATTTTTTCCGTAAAAAATTATGTCCAGATGAACATTTTTTCCAGTATTTAATTATGAAAAATAATTTACTAAGCAAAATATCGAGTGAAGGGAATAAACGTAATATTGTTTTCGACCAAAATTTTCAACGTGGATCGAGCCCTATATTTTTAAGTAAAACTCAATTAGTAGATGCCAAAAAATCTGGTTTTTGGTTTAGTAGAAAAGTAAAGCCTGAAGTTATGGATGAGTTTTATCAATATCTCAAAGATGAATAACATGAATTTTTCGGTATTAATGTCCTTATATTATAAGGAAGATAAAGATTTTCTGAATGACTGTTTTGACAGTATTTGGATAAGACAATCGGTTAAACCAACCGAAATTGTTTTAGTTCTTGATGGTCCTATTGGGGTAGAGTTAGAAAGCTGTATTGAGAGATGGAAAGAAACAATTGGAGAGCAATTAAAAATTATTCCACTCGAAAAGAATGTAGGCTTAGGCAATGCTTTAAATGAGGGTTTAAAGCATTGTTTGTATGAATGGGTTTTCCGTATGGATACCGATGATGTATGTGTACCTAATCGATTTGAGCAACAGATAAGTTTTATAAAGAATAATTCTGAAGTAGTGTTGTTTGGCGGGCAGATTATTGAGTTTAATTTACATCCAGAGGATGGGGACAAGCTTAAGCCTGTTCCTATAACAAATGCAGAGATTGTGGATTTTTCAAAAAAAAGGAATCCGTTTAATCACATGACAGTTGCTTATCGACGAGATTTGATTTTGAGCTTAGGAGGATATCAACATCATTTATTTATGGAGGATTACAATTTGTGGTTACGAGTGATTTCTACCGGATATAAGGTAGCTAATATTGTCAATGTTTTAGTTTATGCTAGGGTTGGTAATGGGATGCATGCTAGACGAAGAGGTCTAACGTATATTAGGAGTGAGAAACAGTTATTAGATTTGAAACGCAGTCTTGAACTGCAGTCAATGCCTTCAGCTTATATGGTTTTTATTCTAAGGTCAGTTGTTCGCTTTGTACCTAGTAATCTCTTGTCATTTATCTATAATAAGCTCTTAAGAAAAAACAGTTAAACCGTTAGAAAGTGACCGTTTGGGTTAAACAAGCATATCATATATGATAGAAGGATTGTCTTGCATCAGTTTACTAAAATTGGATTTATTAATATGATTAAAAAAGCTATTCTACCAGTAGCTGGCTTAGGTACACGCTTTTTACCGGCCAGCAAATCCATTCCTAAGGAAATGGTTACTGTTGTTGACCGGCCGGCTATTGAGTACGTAGTTAAAGAAGCTATTGCTGCAGGTATTGAGCAGATTATTTTTGTAACGCACTCTTCTAAGAGTTCCATCGAGAATTATTTCGATCGTAATTTTGAGCTAGAAACAACTTTAACCCAAAAGAATAAACCTGATTTGCTGAAAGAAATCACTGATATTATTCCTTCGCATGTGAGTGTGGTAAGTGTACGTCAACCCCAACCATTGGGTTTGGGGCATGCTGTACTATGTGCTAAGTCAGTGGTGGGCAATGAGCCTTTCGCTGTCTTGTTACCTGATGTATTAGTTAAGTCAGAAGTGACAGAGCGAAATGATCTTGCCCTAATGAATCAGCGATTTCTTGAAACGAAAGCTGCTCAAATTATGGTAGAAGCAGTTCCAGATCATATGGTGGATCAATACGGTATCGTTGATGTTGCTCATGTCCCAGGTGAGGGTCAAAGCATTGTCATGCAAGGTATAGTTGAAAAACCAGTTATTGGATCAGCACCATCGAATTTATCAGTGGTTGGTCGCTATGTACTACCAGCAAGAGTTATGGAGTTATTAGAAGTTACTCCTAAAGGTGCGGGTAATGAAATCCAGCTAACTGATGCGATTGCCATGTTGCAGAAAGAAGAAGCGGTCGAAGCTTATCGCATGAAGGGGCAAACCTTTGACTGTGGTAGTAAGCTAGGTTATTTAAAAGCTATTTTACATTATGGCATTGACCACCCGCATTTAGGGCAGGAATTTAAGTTGTTGATTCAAGAGTTAAACAGATCGTAGGTTCGTGATGAATGTTGCAATTTTTGGTAGAACCTTATATGCGGGGGTGATGTCTGCGCTGTTGGCTGAGTGCGGTCATAAGGTATTTTGGTGTGATGTATTTGATAATGATATTAAAACCTTGCCGTCAGATGGTGAGCTATTTCAAGAAACCTCACTTTCTCAATTATTAGCTAAAGTGCAGACTAATGGTTTTTTGCAGTACAGTGAGTTATCTACTTTGCCACTAGATATTGATGCTTATCTTTTTAGTCTTAACCAAACTGAAGAAGCTGTAGGACACACAGTTTTAGAACAACTCAGACAGCATGTAGGAATTAGCTCTAAGTTAATGATTAATGCATCAACGCTAGGATTAAATGGCACCGAGCGTTTAAAGCAAAACTTGCCTAATGCTGATTGGGTGTATTTACCTGATATGGTTCAAGAAGGCAATGCCATACATAGCATTACACAAGCAAAGCACCTTATAGTTGGTTGCGATGAGTTAAGCGCACAAATACAAATTCAAGAGTTGCTTAGGCCATTATATCCCCGCGCTCAACAATATATTTTTATGCCTGTTCTTGATGCTGAGTTCACTAAGCTCAGTATTTCAGGAATGTTAGCAACACGTATTAGTTACATTAATGATTTAGCTGTTGTGGCTGAGAAGTTAGGTATTGATATTGAGCTAGTACGACAGGGGATGGCTTCTGATAGTCGCATTGGATCGTCTTATATGTTTCCTGGTGCTGGCTTTGGCGGAGAGAACTTCACCCATGATATCTTAACTTTAGCTAACACTGTTTCTAATACAGGGGTTAAGAGCCAACTATTGGCCCAAGTATGGGATATTAATGAACAGCAAAAAGAACTGCTATTTAGGAAATTATGGAATTATTTCTCAGGTGATCTAAGCGGTAAGACGGTAGCAATATGGGGGGCGGCCTTTAAAGAAAATACATTCCGCACCAAGCAATCACCAGTTCATATAATGTTAGCTGCCTTATGGGCTCAGGGTGTGATTGTGAAATTACATGACCCTCAAGCTTTAACAGAAATTGCACATGAATATGGACCTCGTGATGATTTGATTCTTTGTGAGGATCAATATGAAGCATGCAAGGATGCTTCTGCACTTTGCTTATTAACTGCTTGGAAACAATATTGGAGTTTAGACTATTCAACCTTAATGAAAGAAATGGAGCATCCGCTTATTTTAGATGGCCGCAATATTTATAACCCAGAATATGTAAGAGCACAGGGTTTTAACTATATAGGAGTTGGTCGCTAATGAGTCAAGTCTCTCAATCACTGCTAAGCCAAGCCACTTTGCCTGAGCTGTATACCTTGGGTAAACTAAAAGAGAAAATTAAAGATACGCATCTTAATGATTTGTTTGCCTTTGATGCAACACGATTCGAACATTTTTCGGTTTCGTTTGAACAATTACTCTTTGATTTTAGTAAGCACCGAATAGATAAGGATGTCCTTCAAAGCCTGCTTAATTTGCTTGGTTCTCGTGGCTTATCCGAGCATATTAAACAGCTTTTTTCAAAAGAACTTTTAAACTATACAGAACAACGTGCTGTTATGCATTGGGCTTTGCGTCTCCCCAAAAATACTCAAGAATATCCTGATTTAGCGGTTTTAGTACACGAGCAATTAAATCGCATGTATAAATTAGTGGATAAAATTCATGCAGGGCAGTATCGTGGCGCAACAGGTGAAGTTATCCAAGATGTTGTGAATATTGGTGTTGGTGGGTCGGATTTGGGCCCTTTAATGGCTACTCATGCATTATCTGACTATAAGGTAGCAACAGCTAAACCATTATATATACATTTTGTATCAACAATGGATGGGAGTCAATTATCTGAACTTTTACATAAATTGCGTCCTGAGACGACCTTATTTATCATCTCTTCTAAGTCATTTGGAACGATTGATACCTTGACTAATGCGCAGACAGTTCGATTGTGGTTAGAAAAGGCATTAGGTACGCATGCTCAGATTTTAAAACATCACTTTATTGGTGTATCAACAAAACCTGATAAGATGACTGCTTGGGGAATTGCACCTGAAAATCAGTTCTTACTTTGGGATTGGGTTGGGGGACGTTATTCGCTTTGGTCGTGTATTGGTTTGCCGATTGCTTTAACGATTGGTGTAGAAGGATTTAAACAGTTTTTAGCAGGGGCGCATGCAGTAGATCAGCACTTTAGAACAGCTGATTTTTCTAAGAATATCCCTGTTTTAATGGGCTTGTTAGGTGTATGGAATAATAATTTTCTTGATATCCAGACGCATGCGATCTTACCTTATGATGGGAGATTAAAATATTTTGCTTCATATCTCCAACAATTAGAGATGGAGTCTAATGGTAAGTCTGTACAGAGAAATGGAGAGAAAGTCGAGTTTGATACTTGCCCTATTGTTTGGGGTGAAGTAGGGCCTAATGCTCAGCATGCATTCTACCAATTGTTGCACCAAGGAACACACTCTGTGAGTTGTGATTTTATTGCTCCTGCTAAGCGCTATAATGCGAAACAATTCACCTATGTGGAAAATGCGGAAGCCTTAACTGAGCAACATCACCTCGCACTTTCAAATTGTTTGGCTCAGTCTCGTCTCTTGGCTTTTGGTAATAATGCTTTAAGTACTGAAGAGTTGGAAGGGCTTCCAGCGTATAAACAATACGCAGGTAATCAACCAAGTTCCACAATTTTATTGCATGAATTAAATCCATACAATCTCGGCATGTTAATCGCTTTGTATGAGCATAAGGTTTTTGTGCAATCAGTTATGTGGAATATCAACTCTTTTGACCAATGGGGTGTAGAAAAAGGTAAGGATATTGCGAGTCAATTATTGCCGATTTTAAATGGATCGCAAAGTGATGTGTCTGGCTTGGATGCATCGACACGCGGTCTAATTAAAGTCTTGTTAGAGAAATAATCAGATTGGCAAATATTAATTAGATTGAATATGACTAAGAGAATGATAATTAACAACTCCCTTAGTTTTTAGCCTGATTTTAATTGAGCTTATGATTGAATTAATTGTGTTAATTCTTCTACGTAAACGTTCATAGGTTTAGAATTCAAATCACTACGGCTTTCAATATTAAGGCGAAGTAGGGGTTCTGTATTGGATGCTCGGACATTAAATCGCCAAGCACCAAAGTCTAAACTGATGCCGTCGGTACGATCTATGTTTGGACTTTGTGGTGAATAGTGTTCTAAGATCCTCTCAATAGTTTTTGCAGAATCAGCAACTTTAAAATTGATTTCTCCACTGCATGGGAATTTTGCCTGCATTGTCTCGACTAATGCGGATAACGACGTCTTAGTTTCAGAGAGAACATTCAGAGTAAGTAGCCAAGGGATCATACCACTATCACAATAGGCAAAATCGCGAAAGTAATGGTGTGCGCTCATTTCTCCACCATATACGGCATTCTGTTCACGCATAACATCTTTAATAAAAGCATGGCCTGATTTTGACTGTACAGCAACACCTTGATATTTTTGAACGATATCATAGGTATTCCATACGAGGCGTGGATCATGAACAATTTTTTCACCAGCTTGCTTCATTAAAAATGCTTGTGCAAGTAAGCCGACAATATAGTAACCTTCAATAAATTGGCCTTTCTCATCAAAGAGGAAGCAACGGTCAAAATCTCCATCCCAGGCAATTCCCATATCTGCATTATGCTCTAACACGGCTTGGCTAGTACTACTGCGATTCTCTTCTAACATTGGGTTCGGAATGCCATTAGGGAAATTGCCATCTGCTTCATGGTGAATTTTAATAAACTCTACAGGAATCCCTAATTCTTTAAACCTAGTTTCTAAGGCATCAATGACATGCCCTGCCGCACCATTGCCCGCATTAACGACGAGTTTAGTTGCTTGAATTTTATCGGTGTTTAGATAGGTGATCAGATGGTTAATATACTCAGGCAGTATGTTATAGGATTTGTTGGTGCCTTTTTGAGTAACAGATTTGAACTCCCCAGACTCAGCGAGGGCCTGAATTTCTTTAAGGCCAGTGTCTGCACTGATAGGGCGAGCATTCTCACGCACCAGTTTCATACCGTTATAGTTGATTGGGTTATGACTCGCCGTTATTTCAATACCGCCTTGAACATCAAGGTCGAAAGCTGCAAAATACACTTCTTCAGTTCCAGTCATACCAAGATCAAGTGTATTTACGCCTGAGTCATTTAAACCCTTAATAGTGGCTTGCTTGAGTGCTTCGCTAGTGAGACGAATATCGCAGCCAATGGCAACCGTTTTAGGCTGATAAATTTGTCCATAAGCGCGTCCTATTCTATAGGCGATATCTTCATTAAGTTCTGTGCCAAGTTTGCCGCGGATGTCGTAGGCTTTGAAGCAGGTAAGTGCAGTCATAGTGAATTTAATTAAACCTAAAATATGGATTTCGTATTTGCTAGAGACTTTGGGCTTTGCTTGAAAGTTAGCAAAACAATCTTAGTTCGGAGCTATATCATGGCAAAAACAGTATTCTATCGCGCCCCAAAGCCAGTTAACATAGTTTTAATGGTTTTAAATACAATAAGAATATCTAACCAAAGTGAGAAATGCTTAATATAGTAGAAATCATGTTCGACTTTAATCTGTGTATCATCAACATCAGCCGCATATCCTTGCATGACTTGTGCCCAACCCGAGATACCAGGACGTACAATATGGCGATAGTTATAGAAAGGAATTTGTTCTTCAAATTGATCGACGAAGACTTTCTGCTCAGGTCGCGGACCAATGAGACTCATATCGCCCTTGAGTACATTAAAGAATTGAGGTAGTTCATCAATACGAGTTTTGCGAATAAATTTACCCACTCGAGTGATGCGCATATCACCTGTAGAGGCAAATTGAGCACCATCCTTCTCAGAGTCTTTAGTCATACTACGGAATTTATAGATTCTAAACTCTTTACCACCTCGCCCTACTCGATTTTGAATAAAGAGTGCACCGCCTTTACTTTCTAACACGACTATAATTGCAGTTATAAGCATAATAGGTAGTACTATAGGCATAACGGCAAGTACAGCGAGAATATCGGCAATTCGCTTTACTAGAGAATAGACTGGGGATGGGAGTAGTGAACCTAACTGGTTTTCATACATATGTCGAATACGCACACGTCCAGTTAAAGATTCTTCAACCTGCCGAGCATTAAGAACAGGCATGTCTGCTAGTACACACTTAGCAATAAACTTTTGCCATTCTGGCGTTAAGGCTTCAGAGTGCAGATCTGTAACCATCATATCGAATCGACGATTATCCTTAATTTTGGGTTCATCAAGAATAAACCATGTGGCATTAGATATTTTATCTAGATTTGCTGCTCTTCCGAATGGGATAAGTGCAATTTTCGGTGTGCTCCAGCGACGTCCAAAGAAATAACCCAGAAATCCGTAGGCAAGGCTAATTGTTAAGCTACACAATAGAAAATATACGGAATAATCTAGTCTAAGTATGAATAGTGCAATAAATAATATCGCGTAATACGAAAGTACCGTGGAAATAATAAAGCTACTTGAGCGATTTCCTGGGAATTTTAATAAGGTTCGCAGGGTAAGTAGAATACAAACATTACACACAATAACTCCCCAAAAGGAGTTAAGTTGAGTGTCTAAAGGACGATTAAAAAACTGTTGTCCCCATAATAACCAAGCGGGCAAGAGAGCACAGAGAAGTGTTGTTATTAAAATTTGTGTAGTTGTGCTGAAGAATAATCTCTCATACCACTTAGAATGTCGCTTATTAGGGCTGGAATTCATTCGCAATGCCTTTTGAAAGTATTTAACCGGAGTTTTTAGCGGTTTTTGTGAATTATTTTTTACTAGAGGGTATTATAAGTGAATTATCGCATGAAACAACTTAGGAAAGGTTTAACAAATGTTTATTCTCATCACTGGTGGAGCAGGTTATATCGGATCCCATGCTGTAGTGGAGTTGGTCCAAGCAGGTCATCAAGTCCTTGTACTAGACAACTTCTCTAATAGTTCCCCTCTAGTTCTTTCTCGTTTAGAGCAAATCACAGGTCAACAAGTGCCATATATTGAGGGAGATATTCGTGATGAGAAACTTTTGAAAAGTATTTTTAATAAATACTCTATTGATGCTGTAATGCATTTTGCTGGACTGAAAGCCGTCGGTGAAAGCGTGCAGAAACCGCTAGAATATTATGATAATAATGTGACTGGTAGCTTAAACTTATTTAAGGCAATGAGAGCTGCTGGCGTATATCGACTTGTGTTCAGCTCTTCGGCTACGGTATATGGAGATCCTCAAGAGATTCCTATTTCTGAATCCTGTCCATTGGGTGATACTACGAATCCATATGGCACGTCAAAAAGTATGGTAGAAAAAATATTACAAGATGCTGCTATTTCCGATGAGCAATGGTCTATTGCCTTATTGCGCTATTTCAATCCTGTGGGGGCACATCCCAGTGGCTTAATTGGCGAGAATCCTAATGGCATTCCGAATAACTTACTTCCTTATGTGACGCAAGTAGCCGTGGGTAAGTTGAAGAAGTTATCTATCTTTGGTGGTGACTACCCTACAGTTGATGGAACTGGGGTACGTGATTATATTCATGTGGTTGATCTAGTTAAAGGTCACTTAGCTGCATTGAACTATTTGGAGAGTCATTCTGGTTGTCATATTTGGAATCTTGGGACAGGTAGCGGATATTCAGTGCTGCAAATTGTTCAGGCTTTCGAACAGGCGACTGGTTTACAAGTACCTTATGAAATTGTGGAGCGAAGAGCGGGTGATATTGCCGAGTGCTGGTCTAAACCGCAGAAGGCCTTATCAGAATTAGGCTGGCAAGCTGAATATTCATTAGAAGAGATGATGAGGCATAGCTGGAATTGGCAGAGCAAGAATCCGAATGGGTTTGAGGGGTAGCTTTGCAAGTTGTGTGTGGCTGAATTTGTTGTGAGAAGCCAGAAGCTTTTATAGAGTCTCTGGCTTTTTAATGGGGGTTGTAGATGTTATTGGGGGTGTTTCAACGCCCCAACCAGCGGTTTAATGTTTGCGTGAGGTTATTTGTCACCGCTTCAGCCGTAAATTTGTTTTGACTTAAGACCCATTCACGACCTGCTTGACCCATGCTTTGGCAGAGCGCTTTATCTTGGCTTAAGGTTTGAATGGCTTGGCTTAATGCTTGTTTATCGCCTAGGGGAATGAGTAAGCCACCTACGCCATCGGCAAACATCTCGGGTACGCCACCAGTGGCTGTGCCGATCACAGGTTTTTCAGCCAATTGTGCTTCCACATACACCATGCCTGCGGCTTCTAACTCGGTCGCAAGGACAAAGAAGTCTGATCCTGCTAAGAGGTTCGGCACGTCTTTACGATAACCAAGCAGATGCACTTGCTGGTTTAATTGATGTTCTTGGACAAACGCTTCTACACGTTCAAACACGGGTGAACCTGAACCTGCAATGACGAGATGCAGGTTCTCTTGTGCCTTAAATAAGGGTAGCATCGCTTCCAGGAGCGGCAGGTGCCCTTTTTTCTCACGCATTACCGCCACACAGATGGCAATACTGGCGGTGTCATCTAAGCCAAGCTCTTGGCGTAAGGTCGAATGTTGCGCTGGCGCTAGGTTCTGCTCCAGGGTGTAGATGGTCGCAACCTTATCGGGAGATACGCCTTTGTCCAGGACCATCTGTCGCACATAATCGCTGACGGCGATCACGCAATGTGGTAAGCCTGTATAGGAGAGCAAGGAGCCGATTGGGCTGGCAAGATGCCGGGTGCGGACGATCAGTGGTGTGCCTGCTAAGCGACCTGCTAATGCGGCAATGATGGTGTCTTTGCGGCTATTGCACATGAGGACATCGTATTGACCGCGCTTAAGAAGTTTACGAATAAAGTTGGTCGCTTTAAAAAACTGTGCGAAACCCCCCATCTGCACCGTATGAACCTCAATCCCTTGTTCCTGTAGGAGTGTCACCAAGCGTGCTTGGGGACGGCAGACCATGGCCACATGATGACCCGCATCACGCATTGCCAACATCTCTTTGTAAATTCTATGCTCTTGTCCGCCGAAACCTGTGGCGGCTTCGGAGTAGAGGATGTTGAGAGGGAGTTGATGGGTGGGATTGGCTGGGGTAGTCATGGTGGTGGTTATTGCTTGTTTAGAGGGTTAGGTTATTGTTGGTTTTTAGAGGGTGTTGTTGGGGGCAGGGGTTTAGTAAGAGTTTAGCATTTTTGGGGGGAAGGAGGGAGGGCTTTTGGGTGTTGAAAGGGGGAGGTGAATTTGTGGCGGACTAGAAATAGATAGCCCCCTAACTTGTTGGATCCCGGCAATTGGGCAAGAAAGGGTGGGATTGCTAGGAGGGGTATTTTATAGGTGAAGGGGGTGGGCAAGGGTGGTTGGAAAAGAGTGCTTTAGATAGTTTGCACGTTATTAAGTTTTGATGGATTTACAGCTATTTCATATTCTGGACTGCTACCAACATAGTATACGTCTGCGCGATCGATATCAGCTTTTAAGATTATCCTATTCTGCTGGTTGAACCATTGCTGTGGCTGATAGTGCTGATAGGCAAATGCATATGCAATCATTTTCTTGGTCGTCCATGACTGACCATATTGCTTATTGTTATACTCTGAAATATCACAGCCACGATAGATAGTAATGTTGTTGGTTAATGTATTTATTTTACATGGATTAAGTTGACTGTTTAGAATGACTTTTGGGTACCAACACTCTCTCTCTTGGGAGACCCATAGCCCTTCAAGCCCATCTTTATGGAACATTACAAATGCATGTCGTAAGGAGTCTAGGGTCTGATCGTCTGGTGTGTTTTGGGGTAGCTTTGCGATGGCTTGTTCAAATGCAGGCAATGGGTTATGACAGTCTCTCAGCAAGATGATTGACTCCTCAATGAAGGTTTTGTAAATATCTACATGTGGCTTTTGTCTAATTGACTGCTCAAGGTGAGAGCAATCAATGCACATGATATTTTGTAGGAAGTTATGGGTGTTAGTATTTAACATACGATGTCCTTATTAATAATCGTTGATTGACTTTTTCAGAGGCTTATCAATAATGGCTAGTGTTATCGCCTTGCAGTTTCTAGATAAGCGAGTAGGTTTTAAGCTACAAGGCTATTTTATAGGAAATAAAAAAGAACAGAATTCTATATAGAGAGCTTGTTGAGGCTAAGCAGAATGGGGTTTGAAGTGTTAGTTGGTCGAGAGCTTGCTTGGCGTGATCCTAGTCAAAAAATTGGACATTCACCCCCTCTAAAGCGTATGCTTATTTCACAGGAGAAATTAACATGCCAAACGCTTTAGGCCAGAATTTAAACAGCAAGCTGTAAGCTATGTCTTAGCCAATAGCGATCAATCGATAGCGGCCTTAGCGAAACAGTTAGGGATAGGCGAATCCACCTGGGACCGTTGGGTGCGTCAACAGCATGGCGGTACCAGTAAGCGCCCCTTATTGACAGAACAAGAGAGAATTAGCCTCTTAGAGAAAGAAGTATTGGCGCTCAAACAGGCCAATGAAATCTTAAAAAAGGCGCACGTGTACTTTATCAAAAATCCAAGTCCTAAGGTACACGTTTATTATGGAGAACTTGGAACATTATCCGCTAGCACTGTTGCTAAGCGTCTTGTTCGTAAGCCGCTCGTGTTTTTACGCCTGGCGTCAACGTGCCGTGAGATCCTCAGCTTTACAACAAGCGGTACGTCAGGAATTTATGAAACATCGCTCACGTGCAGGTGCGCCTACGATTGTTCATGATGTTCAAGCGCAAGGGTTTAAGGTCTCTGAACGTACCGTAGGACGTTGCTTACAGCGACAAAATTTACGCTGTAAGATTGCACGTAAGTTCAAGGTGACCACCGATTCAGATCATCGCTTACCCGTTGTTCCTAATCATCTAAACCGTCAATTTACGGTGAGCCAACCGAATAAAGTATGGGTGACTGACATTACGTATATTTATACGCAAGAAGGTTGGCTCTATCTCTGCGTGATGTTAGATCTATTTAGTCGCCGTATTGTTGGCTGGTCAACCAGCACACGAATTGATCGCCATTTAGTCTGCAATAGTTTACGTACCGCTATGCTCGTGCAGGGCAATCCCAAAGGTGTGTTGATTCACTCAGACCGAGGGAGTCAGTACTGCAGCGCAGATTTTAGAGGTTTAGTGCTGCGTTATGGAGCAACACAAAGCATGAGTCGTCGTGGCAATTGCTGGGATAATGCGGTGGCAGAAAGCTTTTTCCATACATTAAAAGGACACATTATTCACGGAGAGAAATATCGCACAAGAGAGCAACTTCAGCACACACTATTTGAATACCTTGAGGTTTACTACAACCGAATCCGACGTCACTCAGCCAATGGCTGGCTCAGTCCGATTCAATTTGAACACCATTATTATGTTGCTTTAGAGGAACAGACTGTCTGTTAATTTGGCTAGGATCAACGTTCCCGTTTTTGATGAGGATGCAGGGTATTGGTACTTTAAAAAGGATGATTTTTCTTTCCGTTTTCCACAAACTGATGAAATACAGGAGACAGAAAGAGTAGATTCATGTCTTTATCATGTTGTCGAAGGGCATAAATGGTATTTAAACGCACCATATGGTGTTTAGGGTAGTTTTTTTGAGTCAATTAGCTATGCTGCAATTGTCTAGTCGATAAATAGAGCGAATAGTTTATAATACTTGCAAGCGAAAATTGGAATCTTTACCATGAAATTAATCCTTAAAAATATCGGCATGCTCAAAGAGGCAGAAGTCTCTTTGGATCCACTGTGCTTGATTGCAGGGGTGAACGATAATGGTAAAAGCACCATTGGTAAGGTTGTTTTTTGTATTATTAAGGCAATCAATCGATATAAAGAAGATTTGAAAGTTTCTAAAGATCATGAAATCAAGAAACTCATTGCCGATGCATATTTCGAGTTGCGCCCATTAACTGAGGATAGGGATACTTCTTTTTCATGGTTTGACTTTCGCATAATATTGATGAACGATAATGAGCTTAAAGACTCAGTACCTATTTTTCGTCAATTTCTACTAAAGTTAAAAGAGATTCCTGCTTTAGATAAGTCGGTACTTAATATCATTCAGGATATTGAATCGCGCTTAAAACTTTTGCTAGAACAGCCTGAAGATACCAAGCGCTTTATTGAGAATGCCTTTACGCGTGTATTTGCTGCTGAGTTTGATTCTCAAGTCCTTTTATCAGGCGCTCAAGGTGGGTTTATTCAAGTTTGGGAGAATGATCTTCAACTAATTAATTTGAATATCGATAGGAATAATAAAGTCACGTTGAATGGAGAAATTGAACCTATCGTTATACGTGATGCCACTTTCATTGAAACTCCGTTAATACTCAATTTCCACGATTTATTAATAAGTAGTCAGACTCAGTTAGAGTTGCATAATGTTCGTGCGCTCGGTATACCCTATACAACCTTACATACTAAAGACTTATTCGATAAGCTAAGAGTTCCTGTTTTACCAAGTGAATCTCGTAATGAAGAGTTGCTTAGCCAGATTAGAACTATTGTGGATGGTGATCTTCAGTACGATAAGTCGCAAAGCAACTTTGTGTTCAAGCGTGCTAGTGAAAATATCTCTATTAAGAACACGGCAAGTGGTATCAAGGTTTTTGGCTTATTACAGATTTTATTAGCGAATGAATTTATTACTAAAAATACGCTAGTAGTTTTCGATGAGCCTGAGAATCATCTGCATCCTAAGTGGCAGTTAAAGCTTGCAGAGGTGTTGGTTGAGTTGGTCAGCCAGGGCGTCTACATTATTGTGTCCTCACATAGTCCGTACATGATTGAGGCCTTAGAACGTTACTCTGCTCTTAAGGGGCTTGAGGGCTCATGTTCTTTTTATCTTGCAGAAAACAATAAAGTAGAAAATAAGAGTCAGCTACCTGAGATTTTTGCGTTGCTCTCAGAACCATTTGATGAGTTTCGTCAATTAGATGCTAAGGTTTTGCACGATGAATAAACATCGTCTAGATAACTTTTTGGCACGGGAGTTGAGTGCGTACCAATCAACTTTTAAAGACACCAGTTTTGATAGTGTTAATAAAGTATATGTCTGTACCGATGTTCAGGTAAAACAAGTTTACGATTTTGATGCCTATATTCAAGCGAAGTTTGGTAAAAATGCGATTATGCCAGCTTCACCTGATGCGATATATGTGGGAGCTAAGCGTTTGTATTTTGTTGAGTTCAAAAATCAAATTTGGTCTAAAGTTGATAAGCAGCAAATTGCGCAAAAGTTTCGTGATGGTACGAGTGCTCTCAAATCCTTATTAGCTGACTTTACACCTAGGGATTGTAAGTTTGTCTTTTGCGTTGTGCATAAAAAGGAAACATCAAGTAGAGCTTATTGGCGTGGTGTTGAGGCAGGAGCAGAACGCTTTAACTTTGATGCGCTTAATAAAGAATTAGATGAGTTTTATGACGATATCATTGTTCGAGATGTAGATTTTTATCGGCAAAATTTTAATGAGTTATCGTGTTGATTTTTAATTGGTTCTCGTAATTATTTGCGTGATGACCATGTTCCGAGGGCTTAAATTTATCAAGCCTCTGGTTGTTATGATAGAACATGTCACCAGTTCATAAAGTTCGAGTCGCTCCTTGACCCCAGTGATTTGTATCAGAAACGGAAGCGTTTTTAAATCAATATTATGATCAATCTTCACGCAACCCAGAAATTATACGAATGCTTACCCATTGACGAGAGTGGTTTATTACCTGTGACGCCGAGTACGCAAGGTTTATATGAGGCGCCAGAGTTAGGGATGAATCCTCTGGATAATTGGTGTGGACATATCGTTACGCTTCAACGCCGTAAGCTTATCTTTTTTGTGCATGAACCAACGCGATTTCCCTTGCTGCTAATCGGTGTACAAAAAGCTGATTTTGCTGAGTTAAATTATTTGTTTGTGGATGCCTTAATGAATACGCTGATTAAGTGTGATGCAAATGAGCAGCAACTGGCGGCAGCGCATTCGCTGTTAAGGCCTTTGCGCTTTGATAGACAGACGAATCGTTCGGCGCAAGGTGCGCTGAATATTATGAAAAGGGATTTTGAGTCTATGCTTTATTATGATAGGGTCAAAGTGATGGATCTCAGTCCTAGTCGTGCCGCAGCTTGGTTGGCGGATAGGCCATGCTCTGCTAAGGGTAGGGGCTATATTTTTCCCGTTAGAGAAATGCTCGCTTTACTCTCGAAAGTAAGTGTAGCAAGTTGTGATCCTGGGCATATCAGCTTGCAGTAGTGTTTGCGTTTGCCAATGTGACTTGCAAGGATTGGCAAGGGTGCATTGTTGTGGAGGGGCGCCAAATCCTCTGCTGGTTAAGAGGGGTCCCTCATGTAGGGTCATGCCACGGACATGTTCCCAGCGATCAGCCCGGTAGTCATCCTACAATAAAGAATGCACGTGGTAAAGGAGGGGCAAATGTGCTAAATATGGCACTTAGACATTTGCGCAATGCTCAATATGATCAGGTTGTTCTTCTTTTGATACTGATGTGCAGTGGGGACAGGAAGAAAGAAAAGTGGCACAGGGTCATCAGATGGCTGTCGTCGAAAATACGCCATGTTTTGAGGCTTTATTATTGGATATTATTGGTGTTCAAGCAAATGGTCCATCTAGAGCTTTAAAAAAACGCTTTATTAAAGAGTGTGGTGCGGAAGCGCATAAGCCTGAAGTTATTAAACAATATTTCTCTAAAAATATCTTAGAGCGTGCAAAGCGACGTGTTGAAAACTTGCAAAAACTAATCAATATTTTAAGCTAATTGTTTACTTGCCATTTTGGTTTGTTAATCTGTCTGCTTTGTTGTTCCTTGTACGCACAGAGATAAACCGCCGTCAGTCTCTTTATTTAAGTCGGACATAGCATGTTCCCTGTATCCACAGGGATAAACCGTTCTGAAATTGCACCAGTACCTACGCCAGCAGATGCTCACTGTTTGGCAGGGATTATCCACACTTATAAACACCCTTAGTCGCATCATAACCGTATGGCTGGTTTTCCCGAACAAGCCAGGGACGAACAAATTTGAGGTGTTTGTATTGTTGTTGGATTTTCTCCCACACAGGATTCAAATGCGCAGGCAACTCGTAGAGCTCTGCCACTTCTTTACGCTCTGGCATTTTCAGTATACTCAGTTGTGGGTTGTCACTCTCACGTGAATACCAGAAACTTAAATCATCTTCACTATTATTTTTGAGCAAAATTACTTGTGAATATCTGATTTCACTGAGCCGCGTACTGATTTCCACATCATCCTCATACCAACTTGTATTACTACGATAGCTATAGGCATAGTTTTTCCAGTCCAATGCACTACTTTGCGCTACAGCCTCAGCAGCAACAACTTGACCCGTATACTCAAGCTCTTTATGCTTAAAGCTCTCAGGGATATTTGATAATGCTGACTCGCTATACACCGATTCGATCAAAAGCCTTGCATGATCAGGCAGACGCACAACCCCCAACTCGCGTAAGACCTTTTGCCCAAGCCACAAGCGAGCTGGGCTTTTATATACCAACTCTGTATTTCTATGCTTTGCGATTAACCAATCGGGTGAGGGTTCATCTGACCATCTCGGTGCGTAAACCCAGAGTTGAGCCAGACCGCGCTCATCTTCCACTAAATCTCTGCAATAAACGCCTGCTTTATTTCGCACGTGACGATGCAGGCGACCAGCTCGCTGAATTAAGTCATCAATTGGGCAAAGGTCAGAAATCATGACATCCACGTCAACATCCAAGCTCTCTTGAAAAACTTGAGTGGCAATCACTACCGTATTTTTTCTGTTATCAGAGCTACATTTACCCAAACGTTCAAGAACCTGAGCCTCAATCATTTGTCTGTCTTTTAATACAAAGCGACTATGAAATAAGATTATCTTCAAGTCTTTGTAATGCATTAACGCTAAAGCAAGTTGCTCATATGCGAATACGGCGTCATCAACCGAGTTTCTAACCCAAACAACACTTTTACCTTCCTGGACTGAGTCAACTATTTTGTGAATAATTTGCTCTTCATCATGTAAGAAATTGACCTCGAATTGCTTCTGGGAGCGAGCACTAATTGGAGTTTCGTCTACAAGAGGCAAATAGGAGCCATCAGAAACATTGGACGACTTAACAGCAACTTTTGTTGCCAACGGAAATGAATAGTTTTCGACAAACACTGGAGATTTTTGGATGGATTTAAGCCATGAATTTATTAAGCGTTGCCTTTGATGAATTGCCAAAGTTGCTGTTAACAAAACAACTGATCCACCTGCGTGAAAATGCAGCTGTAGCAGGCTGTCCAATAGCTCAAACATATATGCATCGGCCGCGTGAACCTCATCTATCACAAGCACCTTACCTAATAAACCAAATAGTCGAACTGATTGATGTCTTCTAGGAAGTACCGCTAGCAATGCCTGATCAATAGTACCCACTCCAACAGGCGCTAGTAGGGCCTTTCTGTTACTATCCGCTAACCATGCATTGCATTGTGCTGAGGCCGTAGTATCTTGTCTTTCATAATCACTATCAATATATGAGGAGTTTAGAATAGCCTCTTTAAATTTATCACTTAATTGTTTTGCGCTATGCGCTAAAACAATACTTGGCTTCCTTAAAGAAGTAGTATTAAGAATTTTTAAATAATGCTCTGAAACTCTTGTGAACATTGCATTTGACGTTGCCATAGTCGGCAAGCCAAAGTAAAACCCTTGTGCAGCCCCCGCTTGCATTAAGCGATGTACTAAAGTCAGTGCTGCCTCAGTTTTTCCTGCTCCTGTTAGATCTTCGAGAATAAACATCTGAGGACTGTTATCTATAACTACGCTTTCAGCCCATTTTTGTAAAGGTGTGGGTTCAAAACCAAAAGTTTGCAGTACTCCCTCGAATGGCACTACCTCAAACTCATTGACGAAATCTCGTTCCGTCAAGATGCGTAAAGCCACGCCTTGTGAACGACGCCAATACTCCTGCAATGGCATTATGGTGGTTTTATATTTGAAGAAAGAAGCGTCTGAGCCTAGCCAATCCATCACCACAGCCCAACCTGCAATATACCAACTAGCTTGCTTAGCGCGCTGCTTAGCCTCTGCTCTTAGCAAGTACTCAAATGATAGCTGTGGAGCAAATAAGTCAAATAAATCATCTATAAATGCATCAACGGCTTGCTCATCTGCATCGGTTAAATAATCTTTAAGATAATCAACACTCTCCGTATTGATTGGTTTACCGTGATGACCGAAGACAGCCTCTGCGATTAGCCCTAATATATCGCTAGCTTTGGCAAGGTCTCGGCTTTTTACCTCTGCAATATTAATACCGCAAATTTTTGCTGTAATCTTTCTTTTTTGCTTTTGCCAAAAATAGAACCCTAATCTATCATGGCGAAACTCTTGAGCGTTATAGCTTTTTCTTGATTCTTCTTGGTACGTGAAAACACCAATAAGTCGTTGAAAAGCATTAGTAAACTTACCTAGATCATGTAGGATTAGGAAAAAAACCAATAACTTAATTGCTGCTTCTTCATCTATCTCAAGCAAAACTGACAAATCAGTTAAAAAACCTGGGCGCTTACGTAAATAAAGCTCTCCTACCGCACCAACATCCAAGCAGTGGTAAACTAGCAAATGAAAGTCTGACTCCCCAGGATTTGCATTGGGAGTTTTCCCCCAGTATTGATAATAGCTTTTAGTCATATATCACTCATTCATCTATCGTTAACATAGACTATAAAACATGTCTATGACATTGACTATACTATCCTATTAAACCTAGACGTTTTTTGTTATCGCGAACTCGACAGCGGCAACAACAGGTACACCCAATCCCCATCTACACTATTTATGGTGATGAGGCGGAGGTAGTTCGGCAGGGCTTACTTCACTGGACGGGCGGGGTCATAACGACTCAACACATTCAAGTCTATAGGCTCAACACCATCGAAAGCTGACTTTACCGCCTCAACAATCTCTGTCCATACACCAGTTTTGGAAAGAATGGGCATCTCTTTGGCTAATACATTACTCAGCTCACCACGATTTTGCTCGATAGAGCGCAAGACACGATCCGCTTGATGATCAGGCATCTCAACGATTTCTTTTAGTGCTTGACGTGCGCGGCTATGATTGCGCAAATAGCGAGACTGCTGGCTCATTTCCTCGCTCAAGGTTCGTTGAGTAATAGTTGAAAGATAAATAACATGCGCATCTAAATTTGGATAACGCCATACAGGACGTGCTTGCTCCTCTCCATTAAATACAAAATTTGAAACCACACCATCAGCGTACTTCGTCTGAGTAGACTCAAATGCTATATGTTCGCGCACGCTCTGCATCAAGGGTTTTGAGATCTTATCTAAGACACGATCATAACTTCGCCTCTCTGCACTATCACTTGTAATAAGCGCCGATATTGGCAAAATAATTGGCTCGGGAATACATCCATCCCTACGCAAAATATCATTAATTAAAAAACGATGAATACGCCCATTACCATCAGCCATTGGGTGAATATAAACAAAGCCAAAGGCAACCACTGCACTTCGCATGAGGGAGGATTGCCCTTCAGTCCGCTCCAAGAAAACACGCAAGCCTTCAAGCATGCTCGAAACATCACTGGCAGGTGGCGCAACATAATGCACAATATCTTGGTAATGTAATATTTCTCCCACAAAAACAGGGGATTGGCGTATGCCAAAGTGAGTAATTGTCGTGTTTTCTCCTAGAATTTCTCTTTGCAATTGTGCGAGCGAAGCATTGCTTAATGGAACATCATCGTTACCCGTACGCCTTGCCATCACATCAGCAAAGCGCTCTATTCGACTAGTGCGCTCAGACTCACCCTCAATAGCAAAACTAGCTTTACTTTCACGCAAAGTCATCCAGACCGCAGCACGCTGCAGTAACTCCTCACCAAACTCTTCAGTTAAACTTAAAAATAGAGCGGGGATATCTAAGTCCATGGCTTGCGAAACTTGCTCAGACTTAAAGATCATAGGACAAAAATCAGGATTGCCTGGTAAGTTATCATTGATGTGCCATCGAGATATTTTTACGACATGATTTACTGAAGCAGCGACTAATTTGCGACTATCTATTGCATCAATGTAGCGACCACTTAAGCGAGCGGGCACATCAAGAACATCACCAGTTAACCATTCGTACAAGAAAGCAGCCTTACGAGCATACTGACCTGCGGGCGCGGAATTAACCCACTCTTGAATAAAAGAAGATCCTGTTTTAGCAAAAAGACGAACAAGAAACTCGAAGTGTGGCACCTCATGACGCAAATGAAACTGTAAATGCGCAGAAGGCTCATTCGCTGGCCTCATTGATTCAGGATAACTTTCGATTCTCTTACTATCAAGAATTTGACTTACCCTACGAGCGCCGATCTGACTTAGCACAGGAAAATCAGCAAGCGGAAAAACCTGAAACGTAGCTGCTAGCCAAGCTGCGCCAATCGGATCAACGGGAAGTTCACTCATGAAACACCTCTAACTTGCAGGCAAACCACTTGCACAAAAACAATAAAAATATACCCAATATGTATAAAAATGATTATAACCGTATAAAAACGATAAAAAAAACATAAAATTATACAAAAACGTTAAATAAGCTATGTTTTTATCAAATTTTGATTAAGGTGAGATGCTTGATGATGTACAGGCCCTTAACTGAGTATACTGAAAATGCCATAGCGTAAGGAAGTGGCAGAACTCTATGAGTTGCCTGCGCATTTGAATCTTGTGCGGGAAAACATTCAACAAAAATACAAACCCCTCAAATTTGTTCGTCCTTGGCTTGTTCGGGAGAATCAGCCATACGGTTACTATGCAATTAAGGGTGTTTATAAGTGTGGATAATCCCTGCTAAAGCAGGGAACGGCTCTTCGTTAAAGATAACTAAGGAGTATCTCCTTCAGTTAGGAGAACATATTGAAGAATAAATATTGTATTACTAATTTTCTAACAAGATAAGGATAATAAATGAAAACTATTATTAGATAACAAAAATATAAAATACTTTTAATCGAAGTCATTGATTGTTTGTTTGTCGTTTTTGTAAAAGACAACTACTTTACTTTTTTATTTTTTTGTGTAAAATGGTTCATAAGGTGATTGGTTTTGCAATAGGGTGAACACAATGAATTTATTAGTAGACGACTTCTTTTTCTTCAGAAAAAAAGACGGTAGCTTTTTTAAAGGTAATTTTTTAGAAATCCTTAACCCAGAAGTTGTAGACTTTGCGATGCCACGCGAGGACTTTCAGGTTTCAGCATATGTCTTCACTATTGCTGTTTTGCAAACTGTTTTTGCACCTGAAGATCAGTATGAGTGGCAAGAGCGTTATGAGTTACAAGCTGATTCACTCGATCAGCTTACCCAGGAACTGTCAGCTGCGCTTCAACTAATACAGCATGCTTTTAATGTGATTGGAGATGGCCCCTTATTTATGCAGGACTTTGACTTGTTGGAGCAGGCTAATGAGCAGAGTGTCTCGGCTCTATTGATTGAGTCGCCAGGGGAAAATACGATTAAAAATAATACCGACCACTTTGTTAAGCGTGGTACAGCTGAGTGTATTAGTATTGAACTGTTAATTTGGGCGTTATTTACGATGCAAAGTATGGCCCCTAGCGGAGGGGCGGGGCATCGAGTAAGCCTTAGGGGTGGTGGCCCATTAACGACAATTATTAAAACAGGCAATGAAGACTCAACGTTATGGCAACAAGTCTGGCTTAACGTTATAAATCGAGAGCACTGGCAGTACCCAAAGCCTGACTTACAAAGCATATCGGTTTTTCCCTGGTTAGGACCAACCCTTGAAAGTAAAACGTCTAAGGTGGTATATGCCAAAGATGTCCACCCTCTGCATATGTATTGGGCGATGCCTAGACGCATCCGTTTGAATGAAAATCTAACGAAAGGTATATGCCAGGTTTCTGGCTATGAGTCGGAACATATTATTACGAGCTATCGAACACAAAATTATGGATATAACTATGGAGGAACCTGGTCTTTCCCTCTGACACCGTATAGGTGGAACCCTAAAAAACCTGACGAGGATAAGTTTTCTATTAAGGGTCAACTCGATGTGCACTATAACCAATGGCATATGTTAAGTCATACGGATAGCGAAGAGGGTTACCAATGCGCTACAAATATTAGCCATTACTATAAATTACTTGAGAACTACGAAGAGCTAGTAAGGCGCCCAAGAATTTGGGCCTCTGGCTATTCGCTGGATAATATGAAGGCTAAGGGATGGTCTTCTGTATATCTCCCTTTGATGAAAATCTCAATGACTAAGCAAGACGACTATTTCGCCTCGATCACAGAAATGCATCGAGTAGCAAAAAATATAGTTTATTTGTGCCGTTCACATATTAAAGCTGCCTTAATTTCTGAACGTTCAAACATCAAGGGTGGTTTTGAATATGTAGATACGGTTTTTTGGCAACGAAGTCAAGGGACGTTTTTTGAATTAGCAACTCTTCTTCAGCATCAAGATAATTATACGTTGACCAATGAACTTGCGTCGACTTGGTTTAATTATTTGAGGGCACTTGCCTTAGATCTTTATGACGAATACGCCTTCTCGGGTGATGTTGAAACATCTCTTGTACTTCTTGAAAGCCGTTCAAAGGAGCGGCAAAAGCTTCAACGGGCTATTTATTCAAAAAATAAGCATTTTTTAATTGATTACAAACTTCTTGATAAGGCTTAATACTATGTCGGTACAACAGAAAGAACAAGATTTGAAGGTGGTCTCAATTATTGAGCGTTGGTGGAAAAGTATGTTCTTATCGACCATCGAGCTAGAAAAATTGAATATTTATCCTGCGCCAACTGTATTTAAAGCGCAATTAAGGCGATCCTCTACGTTGGAGGCTATTGTCATGACGGATGGGTTTAGATCGCTATGGTTTCAGTTGCCTCAGGAATGGAGAGAGCAATATGGTGAGACGCGTTTTGAACAAATTGCTCTACTTGCAGGTGCTTTAGTTTATATAAAACAAGATGTAGAGCAAGCAGTGGCAGAATTGGCTGGCCAAAAAGAAGCAGGTAAAGATAAATCTCCCGTAAGTCCTATGAGATTTAGCCAACTACTCGAAAGCCAAGACAATACAGAGTTCTTGAGGCGACTCAGAAGAGTGCTTGCCTTACTAGATGGAAAGGCTAATGTTCATCGATTAGTAAGTGATTTAAATAAGTGGTTTTTACAAAAAAACGTATTTAAAGATACACCATCGTCTAAACGCGTTGTAGTGAGGTGGGCGATGGATTATTACAAATTCTCAAATTAATTTTTAAAAATCAAAGGATATGAAAATGACTAAATTTATTCAATTACATCTTTTAACCTCATACCCACCTTCAAACTTAAATCGCGATGACTTAGGTCGCCCTAAAACAGCAAGATTCGGTGGTTTTGAGCGACTTCGAGTAAGTTCTCAAAGCTTAAAGCGCAGTTGGAGAACTTCTGACCTTTTTTTAGAAGCTTTAGATGGTGAGAAGAATGGGATTCGTACCAAGCGCTTTGGTGAAGAAATATATAAGTATCTAATTGAAGCGGGAGTTACAGAGAAAAAAGCACTTGAGTGGGCTATTCAGATTGCAGGTGTGTTTGGTAAGGTGTCCAAAGAGCATAAGTATCTACTAGAACAATTGGTACATATTAGCCAACATGAGCAAGAGTTAGCGTTTAACTTGGCTAAGAAGCTAATTGAGACTGGCAAAGGCCCGAGTGATGATGATCTTAAACTCCTTTCTAAAGAGCGAATGGATGTTGATATGGCATTATTTGGTCGAATGCTAGCTTCAAGCCCTGCGCATAATATTGACGCTGCTTGTCAGGTTGCACATGCATTGAGTGTCGGCAGTGTAGTCATCGAAGATGATTACTTTACTGCTGTTGATGATTTGAATGATGGGACTGTAGACACAGGTTCAGCACACATTGGTGAGTTTGGTTTTGCCTCAGCTATTTTTTACTTATATATATGTATAGATAAAGAGTTATTAGTCCAGAACTTGGGCGGTAATGAGGATTTAGTGGGTAAGGCTGTTGCTGCCATTATTGAAGCAGCGGCGAAAGTTGCACCAAGTGGCAAACAAAATAGTTTTGCTAGTAGAGCTTATGCAAGCTACGTAATGGTAGAAAAGGGAAGGCAACAACCGAGGACTTTGTCTTCAGCATTCCTAACGCCAATTCAAGATAAAGACATGATGGGGAAAGCTATTTCAGCGTTAGAAGAGCAAATGGCTTCTTTTGATAAGGTCTATGGGTCTTGTGCAGACAGTCGTATATGCTTTGATGTGACAAAAGAAAAGGGATCTTTAAAAGAAGTTCTTAACTTTGTTAAGGAATAGGTGCATTTATGCAAGACTATTTGGTTTTTAGGCTATATGGCGCATTAGCGAGTTGGGGGGTAGAGGCTGTTGGTGAATACAGAGCGACAGCCGCGTGTCCTACTCGTTCTGCTTTACTAGGGTTCTTAGCTGCTGCTTTAGGGATTGACCGTAATGACTTGAGAGCACAAGAACAGTTGTCGGATAGTGTGTTTTTTGGAATTAAACAATTAAATGAGACGCAACTTATCAGAGACTTTCATACGACCCATGCGCCCACAGCAACAGCTAAGGCATTTTTGCCAACGCGACAAGCAGAGTTACGTCATCGGGCTGTAGCGACGATCCTCTCCCAGAGGGATTATGTGTGTGAGGGTGTGTGGCATATTGCGGTTTGGAGTCAGAGTGCTACCTGCCCTTATACATTGAAGATGATCAAAAACGCTCTTATTAATCCTAAATACACACTGTATTTAGGGCGTAAATCTTGCCCTTTGGGAGTTCCGTTAAGTCCTCAGTTGGTAACTGTTGCGAACTTAAAGGATGCTTTGGATATTGATTTTCCATCACTTGCTGTAAATGTGCCGAGGAGTTTTTTGTCTTCAGGCAAGTCCAATAAACACCATTATATTTGGGAAGGCGAGAAGGCAATTTTAGGAGTTGATGAAACTTTGATTATTACGCAACGGTCTAGGCATCAGCCCAATCCCTTGGTGGCTAGGCAGTTTATAGAAAATTTTACGTTTAGTTTCCGTTCTTAACTATAGGAGATGGAAAATGTACTTTTCAAAGATTCGTTTACCGTTTGACTTATCCTCAACGTACCATCGATATAAGTTGGAAAAAGATGGGTTTTATGCGGTTCATCAGCTATTGTGGCGCTTATTTGAAGGGAATGAAAATAGGCAGTTTCTTTTTCGTCAAGAGGAGATGGATGGTGGGATAGTTTTTTACTGTTTGTCCAAAGATATGCCACAGAACAAGACAGAAAATAAACTTCATTTGCAAACAAAGCTATTTTGCCCAAAATTAAACAAAGGTCAGAAACTATATTTTAATCTTCGAGCAAATCCCACTGTTTATATAACAAATGCGGATGGGAGAGGGCAGCGTCATGATGTTCTGATGCATGCAAAGTATAAAGCAAAGGAGCACTCAACTAACTCAGCGGAAATTGCAATGAATATGGAGCAAGCTGCCATAGCTTGGCTAAGTGATAAAAAACGTCTGCAACGTTGGGGAATTAGTTTAATAAATACCCCTGTGGTTTCTGCTTATAGACAGCAATCTAGTTTGAAAAAGAAATCCAAGCAACAGATCCGCTTCTCCTCAGTAGACTATGAAGGGATATTAGAAATTAATGACCCGGAAATTTTTTTAGAGCAGTATTTTCAAGGATTTGGTGCAGCCAAGTCTTTTGGTTGCGGTTTGATGTTGTTGAAGGCAGCGTAATGGCTTTTATACCTCTTAAACCCATTCCTATTAAAGATCGCAATTCAATGATTTTTATTGGAATGGGGCGGATAGATGTTCGTGATGGTGCTTTTGTTGTTATTGATGAAGTAAATGGTGAGCGCACGCATATTCCAGTAGGATCTGTTGTCTGTCTTATGCTAGAACCAGGAACAAGAGTGAGTCATGCAGCCGTGAAATTGGCTGCTCAAACAGGAACGTTATTAATATAGGTAGGAGAGGCTGGTGTGCGTTTGTATTCAGCTGGACAGCCAGGTGGCGCTCGCTCAGACAAATTGCTCTATCAAGCAAAGTTAGTACTGGACCCAGAAGCACGACTTAAAGTTGTCAGAAAAATGTTTTCTTTGCGCTTCAAGCAAGAAGCGCCAACTCGTAGAAGTATTGAGCAGTTGCGAGGTATAGAGGGTGCAAGAGTACGGGCTCAATATAAGGTACTAGCACAAAAAAATGGTTTGGATTGGCATGGTAGGCGTTATGATCCAAAAGATTGGGAGGCTGGGGATCTTCTAAATCAGTGCATAAGTGCGGCGAATGCTTGCCTTTATGGTGTTACCGAAGCTGCCGTGTTAGCAGCAGGTTATGCACCTGCATTAGGCTTTTTATATTCTGGTAAGCCCTTGTCATTTGTTTATGATATTGCCGATATTTTAAAGTTTGATACTGTTATTCCAGTGGCATTTAGAATTGCAAAAGAGAGACCAAATCAGCCAGACCGACAGGTAAGAATTGCGTGCCGAGAGGTGTTTAGACAAAATCGATTGTTAAGGCGTTTAATCCCTTTAATGGAGGAGGTGCTGTCAGCAGGAGAGCTGGAATTACCTAAGATGCCAGATGATTCACAACCTATTGCTATTTCTGAACCTTTAAGCCTTGGAGATGATGGACATAGGTCTAAATGAAACTTAAGTGCTATTCCTAAATAAAATGCGAGGGTAATAATGAGTGTGGTAACGCTTGTTGTAGAAAATGTACCGCCTAGACTAAGAGGGCGCCTAGCAATTTGGCTACTTGAAGTTAGGGCTGGAGTATACGTTGGAAATGTAAGTCGTCCAGTGCGAGAAATGCTTTGGGATCAAGTCCAGAGTTTAGCAGAAACAGGTAATGCTGTTATGGCTTGGGGAACTAACACAGAGTCTGGCTTTGATTTTGTAACTTATGGTACAAATCGACGCATGCCAATTGATTTTGACGGTTTGAGATTAGTACGTTTTTCCCCCGAAGAAAATAATTATTAATTGCTTTTTTGGCTCTTTAACAACTAGGAATATTGGTGAAGTTTTATGCTATTGGTTTTTGCATTAAAATCAATGGTTTATATTTAGTATGTTCCCTGTATGCACAGGGATAAACCGCCGATGATGGATGTCGAAATAGTACGAATTGGATGTTCCCTGTATGCACAGGGATAAACCGTAAGATGGGTGGTTTTGGCTGTAGTCTGGCCAATGTTCCCTGTATGCACAGGGATAAACCGTATTTGATAAGCAAGTTCTTGTTTAATTCGTCATGTTCCCTGTATGCACAGGGATAAACCG
>JAUNUI010000003.1:51347-98766 GCA_030538255.1 Pelistega sp.
ATAAGCAAGTTCTTGTTTAATTCGTCATGTTCCCTGTATGCACAGGGATAAACCGGCCTTGTTATATTCGCAATGATTGGAGCAACAATGTTCCCTGTATGCACAGGGATAAACCGATTCTCAATTTGAGATTTAATCTCCTTGGTGAATGTTCCCTGTATGCACAGGGATAAACCGCAGCTGCGCGCGTTCTACGATTTGCGGCCAAAATGTTCCCTGTATGCACAGGGATAAACCGCAGGCACAGGTTGCTCTTTTGTTGGCAATACCATGTTCCCTGTATGCACAGGGATAAACCGCAGATTTTCATTTGCTACTTGCGTAACGCGAAATGTTCCCTGTATGCACAGGGATAAACCGTGAGTAGCTCTACAAGGTGAGCAAGCTCGCTGATGTTCCCTGTATGCACAGGGATAAACCGCACGACGAATCATATCAATAGCCGTATCACCAATGTTCCCTGTATGCACAGGGATAAACCGCTTCAACGGAAGCCCCGATGTTGACTCACTTAATGTTCCCTGTATGCACAGGGATAAACCGTTCTTGTCGATTTGCGTGATGATTTCAGCGCAATGTTCCCTGTATGCACAGGGATAAACCGCCTCGGTGAAGGCCTGCGCGCTCCGCAGATCAATGTTCCCTGTATGCACAGGGATAAACCGCTCTTGCATCTTCTCTGTTAGGTCGTCTAATAATGTTCCCTGTATGCACAGGGATAAACCGTGCCTAACAGCATACCTAACCTAAACGAGGTCATGTTCCCTGTATGCACAGGGATAAACCGGGACGAAATGAACTCAATTAACGGTTGTCTAAATGTTCCCTGTATGCACAGGGATAAACCGTAAAAACCCTTTTTGCTCTAGACCGCCCCCTCATGTTCCCTGTATGCACAGGGATAAACCGCTTCATTATCTGATTTGGCTATCAGTGTTTTTATGTTCCCTGTATGCACAGGGATAAACCGGAGGCGTTCGCATGTTAGAAAAAGAGTTAATCATGTTCCCTGTATGCACAGGGATAAACCGTTTTCGTTCGTGAATTGACGGACAACTGGTTGATGTTCCCTGTATGCACAGGGATAAACCGGCTGAGGCGTTGGCTAAAGAACAAAACATCCCATGTTCCCTGTATGCACAGGGATAAACCGTTAGAAGAAGACAGCAAAGGTTTATATGTGGAATGTTCCCTGTATGCACAGGGATAAACCGCTGTGCGCGTTGATGCGTTGCTTGCTGTAGTTATGTTCCCTGTATGCACAGGGATAAACCGCTTAAATCAGTGATTGAACTGTGATTGTCTGTATGTTCCCTGTATGCACAGGGATAAACCGGGTCACGACAAGTCACAACAGATAAAGATAAAATGTTCCCTGTATGCACAGGGATAAACCGGTGGCTCAGAAGCTAAAGAGATTACCGTTGCTATGTTCCCTGTATGCACAGGGATAAACCGCACGCAGTTGATCACCCTCCTATACTCCAGTAATGTTCCCTGTATGCACAGGGATAAACCGCCCCATGTCTGGCGTAAACACGTGGTGGAAGAATGTTCCCTGTATGCACAGGGATAAACCGCGACTGACCGCTTTCAGGCCTTTTAAATTAATATGTTCCCTGTATGCACAGGGATAAACCGCCATCATCATTGACGGCCTTGAGTTTTAAATCATGTTCCCTGTATGCACAGGGATAAACCGGGACCGCTGCCCACGAACTCGCATCAACATGTATGTTCCCTGTATGCACAGGGATAAACCGCTTTAACTCAACTGGCGAAGGCGAGGCAAAGAATGTTCCCTGTATGCACAGGGATAAACCGAGATCGTATCACTGGACGTGATATCACCGTAGATGTTCCCTGTATGCACAGGGATAAACCGGGATGCCCAAGCTACGTAGCACGTTTATTTGCATGTTCCCTGTATGCACAGGGATAAACCGTATGGCGACCGTCAATCACTGGACATTGTCTCATGTTCCCTGTATGCACAGGGATAAACCGATGGTCACGATAAGGAAACTCATAAAAAACATATGTTCCCTGTATGCACAGGGATAAACCGCACCTAACTATATTAAAGAACAGTTTGCCCAAATGTTCCCTGTATGCACAGGGATAAACCGAGCTAGCGGCTATTAATGGCTACATGGCTCACATGTTCCCTGTATGCACAGGGATAAACCGGCAAAAGCACAGTATCCGACGTGGTGTGCTGCATGTTCCCTGTATGCACAGGGATAAACCGAGTCATGGAGAAAATTTGACGGAGAGGTGGTTATGTTCCCTGTATGCACAGGGATAAACCGCAGATAATTTTTAAAGGGGGAGTTTTATGAGAATGTTCCCTGTATGCACAGGGATAAACCGGCAGTCAGCCCTGTAGGCTTTATATGAAATTTATGTTCCCTGTATGCACAGGGATAAACCGCAGGCGCTTGTTACCGCAAGGCGGCAGGCGTTATGTTCCCTGTATGCACAGGGATAAACCGCCCACTCTATGCGTCCATCTCGCACCCCAGCAATGTTCCCTGTATGCACAGGGATAAACCGCCAAACGTCTCATCTTTCGCTTGCGGCACACTATGTTCCCTGTATGCACAGGGATAAACCGAATTTGTTATCTACATTACTTCCGCCTGTCAGATGTTCCCTGTATGCACAGGGATAAACCGCATGATTAATGCAACACCGTTACAGTTTGAGCATGTTCCCTGTATGCACAGGGATAAACCGTCTATTGGTGCGGGTCGTCGGTTCGATTAAAGATGTTCCCTGTATGCACAGGGATAAACCGTTCCAAGATGAAGGTTTAGCATTTAGAGCATGATGTTCCCTGTATGCACAGGGATAAACCGCTACCTGTCGGTAGCCTCTTCTCGGTTGTACAATGTTCCCTGTATGCACAGGGATAAACCGTGTTCGACAATTCTCACAAGCTCGTCAAAGTTATGTTCCCTGTATGCACAGGGATAAACCGTATCCATGCGACTATTTTGTAATAGTTACTGGATGTTCCCTGTATGCACAGGGATAAACCGAAAACGTACGCCGACAGGCTGAATGCATTGAAATGTTCCCTGTATGCACAGGGATAAACCGAATGGATCTCATGCTGGCTACATCATGTATATATGTTCCCTGTATGCACAGGGATAAACCGGCTTTGAGTAGTCGTTCTAAGTCACTTTTAAAATGTTCCCTGTATGCACAGGGATAAACCGCATCCGCTATTCAAGGGTGACTCGGGTATGTGATGTTCCCTGTATGCACAGGGATAAACCGCATCACTGCTGTTTTTTTATAGTCTTTTAGGGATGTTCCCTGTATGCACAGGGATAAACCGATTATCTCGCACAATCCGCGTTCGAGTACAAAATGTTCCCTGTATGCACAGGGATAAACCGATTACCAAGTTATACGAAACGAATAATAGATAATGTTCCCTGTATGCACAGGGATAAACCGCCAATGGCTGTGTGTGCGCCAATAGTGATATTATGTTCCCTGTATGCACAGGGATAAACCGTGGCTGGTAACTTATCTATTGATGAATCTGAACATGTTCCCTGTATGCACAGGGATAAACCGACTACTAAAGCTCAATAAATTTTTTCTCATAAATGTTCCCTGTATGCACAGGGATAAACCGGAACGCGAAACGCGAGAAACTCACGAACGCAAATGTTCCCTGTATGCACAGGGATAAACCGAACTTTCGATCCAGGTGAGACCAATATCACTAATGTTCCCTGTATGCACAGGGATAAACCGCGAGAAAAAAATCTAACGAGGGTTTATGTGTTATGTTCCCTGTATGCACAGGGATAAACCGCACTTTGCAGGCATCACACAAGCGCAGCGAGGATGTTCCCTGTATGCACAGGGATAAACCGATGGAATAGGGGATACGCTCACGTAATCCCCTATGTTCCCTGTATGCACAGGGATAAACCGAAAAAGCTAATCGATAGTGTTTTAAAGCAATGATGTTCCCTGTATGCACAGGGATAAACCGCGAGTGACTCCAAAACATCTGGCGGCTTAGGCATGTTCCCTGTATGCACAGGGATAAACCGAGTTCAATGAGCTCAAGGCCGAAAACGCTCGTATGTTCCCTGTATGCACAGGGATAAACCGTCGTACCGACAACCCTAGCTATCCCAACCGATATGTTCCCTGTATGCACAGGGATAAACCGGTCATTTTCCATCTCTTGTTCTTCATCGTTGAATGTTCCCTGTATGCACAGGGATAAACCGGCTGTACATATGTGCTGTGAGTTATTCGACAAATGTTCCCTGTATGCACAGGGATAAACCGCAACCACTGGGCGACCCCACAAGATAGGAACAATGTTCCCTGTATGCACAGGGATAAACCGATGTTGTTGCAGTCGTATGCGGAGGTTGTAGAATGTTCCCTGTATGCACAGGGATAAACCGAGAAAAACGCAGCCTTTGGCTACACGCTTGGCATGTTCCCTGTATGCACAGGGATAAACCGATAGCCAGCATCAGTTGCTGGATCCTGTAAGTATGTTCCCTGTATGCACAGGGATAAACCGGATAAATAATGTACAAATATTTTGCAATTCTTATGTTCCCTGTATGCACAGGGATAAACCGTAGGTGGAACAGTGGGCGCAGGTCGTGTATTTATGTTCCCTGTATGCACAGGGATAAACCGTTAGATTACTGGCGTAAGGTTCGCGATGGTGAATGTTCCCTGTATGCACAGGGATAAACCGGTTAAATAATAGGGTTTTTAGATGTGTATCTCATGTTCCCTGTATGCACAGGGATAAACCGACAATAAAGTTGTTGAGTACCAGGTGACCAATATGTTCCCTGTATGCACAGGGATAAACCGCTGCCAATCCCCTTGGTCGGTATAGCGTGCAAATGTTCCCTGTATGCACAGGGATAAACCGTAATCTGCCTTACCATCAGCACACATTCGGATATGTTCCCTGTATGCACAGGGATAAACCGGCTTGCGAAAGTTTCGGAGGGTTTAGTAAATGATGTTCCCTGTATGCACAGGGATAAACCGGAGATTAATTTAACATTTCCGCGCAAATTTCAGATGTTCCCTGTATGCACAGGGATAAACCGAAGGCTTTGAAAGCCGTGCAATCCGTTGACTGATGTTCCCTGTATGCACAGGGATAAACCGTTCATTGATTTCTTGTTTCTTCATGACGGAGCATGTTCCCTGTATGCACAGGGATAAACCGTTAACACGCTACCTGATTGCCCTGATTTTCTTATGTTCCCTGTATGCACAGGGATAAACCGTAAACAGTTGCAGCCTGTAGTTGTCCAGACAGATGTTCCCTGTATGCACAGGGATAAACCGTGTGGGTCTTTAAGCTCATAATTAGTTGATTCATGTTCCCTGTATGCACAGGGATAAACCGCGATGCATCATAAAGTCATTTGTGATGCGTTAATGTTCCCTGTATGCACAGGGATAAACCGCAATGCGAATATCTTCACCGCCAACAGGGTACATGTTCCCTGTATGCACAGGGATAAACCGAAGTGGTTAGTGAAGAAAATGCACAGGCCACAATGTTCCCTGTATGCACAGGGATAAACCGCAATGCGAATATCTTCACCGCCAACAGGGTACATGTTCCCTGTATGCACAGGGATAAACCGGCGGTGGTGGCTCAGCACGCACGCCTGTTGAGATGTTCCCTGTATGCACAGGGATAAACCGTACATCAGACCTAGAAAGACTGAATCTTGTCAATGTTCCCTGTATGCACAGGGATAAACCGTTTAATGCAATTGACTATGGCGTTAGGTTAGAATGTTCCCTGTATGCACAGGGATAAACCGAGATTGACGGACTGCGTGATATTTATTTATCGATGTTCCCTGTATGCACAGGGATAAACCGGCGTCGAGCCAATACTCGATTCGAGCGGCGCTATGTTCCCTGTATGCACAGGGATAAACCGGTGCAAGATATTGTTGATGATGCACCTATCAGATGTTCCCTGTATGCACAGGGATAAACCGATCCCAGCGGAGCGTATTACGAATACCAGTATATGTTTCCTGTTTGCACAGGGATAAACCGCTCGAAGGCAACAAAGACTATTACGTCAAAATATGTTCCCTGTATGCGCAGGGATAAACCGAATTTAATAAGCCTTTAATAACGGATCTCGATATGTTCCCTGTATGCACAGGGATAAACCGGCTGCATTCTACACTATCGTTGAGCTACAGGGATGTTCCCTGTGCATACAGGGAACATGCTGAAGTAGTCCAAGTTTTTGTCCGTATCCCCCTGATTAAGAGATGAACTTTAGCCGGAACCTAAGTATGGTGCGTTAGCTCGGCCTCCTGCTAACGGTAATGTAAAAATGCTGGCCAATTTAACTTTGTCAGTATCAAACCCATTTTTAATTCTAGCTTTGTTCTAATCGCTTATTTCATTAAGGGCTTATCATTCAATTGTCCGACTAATTTACTATACTATTGACAAGCATCAAGGCAAAATCTTGGTGCATCGGTGAGAATAGTAAAAAATTACCTAAGGATACTAAGCGATGAGTGATGTTTTGCCTCTATCGGATGATGTTCATCAGGCTTCTGTAGCGAGTGAGCCGATTACGGCGTATGACCAGCTAAGGCAGCGCTGTCCCGTCATGCATGATCAGCAATTGCACTGGGCTTTATTTAAGCATGCGGATGTGTTGGCGGTGGTTAAGGATCATCAGACCTTCAGTAGTGTGGTGTCTCGGCATGTGTCGGTACCGAATGGTATGGATCAACCTGAACACATGGTTTATCGTGCGTTGATCGAGCCTTATTTTAATGAGCAGCACATGGCCGCGTTCGAGCCAGTGTGTCGTCAGATTGCCGATGATTTAGTGAAGCAAGCGCCTAAAAATATTGACTTTGAATTTATTGCGGACTTTGCGCGGGTGTATGCGGTGCAGGTGCAATGTGCATTTTTGGGGTGGCCCGAGTCTTTATATGAGCCTTTGAATCAATGGGTCCGCAAGAATCATCAAGCAACCCTGGCACAGGATCGTCCAGCGATGTCGGCGATTGCCTTGGAGTTTGATGGTTTTATCCGTGAGCTTTTGGATAAAAGGCGGAAAGCGGGCGCTCAGGCACCTGATGATTTAACCACAGCGCTGATGCGGGAAACCGTCGATGGCAAGGTCTTACCAGATGATGTAATTGTCAGTATCTTACGCAATTGGACGGTGGGTGAACTAGGCACGATTGCGGCCTGTGTCGGGATTTTGGTGAAATACTTAGCTAAGCATACCAGCTTACAACAGGACTTACGTCATCGCCTTCAGCTTTTACCCCCAGCAATTGATGAGATTTTGCGGATTCATCCGCCACTGATTGCGAACCGTCGCGTGACGACTAAAGAGGTAAACATCAGTGGGCAAATGATTCCTGCAGGAGAGCGCTTAACGCTCTTATGGGCTTCGGCAAATCGTGATGAAGCGGTATTTGGCGATCCGGATGAATTTAGTTTGGCGCGAGACCCTGCATTGAACTTATTGTATGGTGAGGGGATCCATATCTGTCCAGGTGCACCATTGGCGCGCTTGGTTCTGCGCTTGGTGATGGAGGAGTTACTTCGGCAGACAGCTCGCTTGGCATTAAGTGAAGATTCTGAGCCTATTCATGCGAAGTATCCTGCGGGTGGTTTTGATTCACTGTCTGTGAAGTTGGTGGTGGATACGTGCTGTGGGGGTTGTGCTTAATAAGGTTTAGTGTGAGTATGCTGCGAAGGCTTACGAGTGTTGCGCACGTGAGCGTATATTAAGGATAAAGGATAAAGGCCAAAACGAGATTTTGGCCTTTATTGTTGGTGCTCGGGTGAGAGCTGAGCTTAGGCTTAATTAAGGTTGAGAACAAATTTGAGCAAAATTGATATTTTTTTAACGTTTTTGAGCGAAACATGTAATTAATTATCATTTTTGAAAAAAATACGTATTTTTTTAACGTTTTTGAGTAAAAAGTGGCTTTTTTTATCGTTTTTGAGCGGCCTGAAGTAACTTGGTTGAGTTCTTTTAATTGTTCGTAGTCTACTAAAATAGATAGCCCCCAGTCCTGATGGGTCCCAGTAGTAGGGCAGGAAAGGGGGAGTTGTTATTCATATTATATTCGTAATTCATAATTATAATAAGCTTAAACTAATTGAATGGTTAAGCTCAAACTATCTGTTGCAGCATAATCAAACTATCTGTGACAGTGTATCTATCTGTGACAGCGTACTATCTACGCCGCATCAGCACATACACCAGCGTTCCGACCGCCAACACCAGTGCGCACATCAAGAACACTGATGAATACATATCAATGCCCTTGAACGGCAGTACGCGCTGGGCTTGTCCCGAGACGCCCTGCATAAAGGCAATGCCTAAGAACATGGCGGTATTGCACAAGGCCATGGCGCGGCCTTGCATATCGGCGGGGTAGACGTCTTTCGCATCGGCCAATTGCCACACGGAGTTGCTCGTAGCGATGGCAATAATCACTGCCATAGCCACGGTTAACCAGACATTCTGACTAAAAATCAAGACGATAAAGCCTGCCACAATAATCCACGTGACGATCGATAAATAGGGGTAGCGCTTACCTGAGCCAGGATCGAATCGACCAAAAAGCGATGGACTAAAAAGGGAGACGATGGACAATACTAGCGCCAAGTTCCCTGCAAAGACCAAGCTTTCTTGATGGCGTTCTACTAATAAGGGACCGAGCCATAGTCCACGGAAGGTAATGAAGGCGGCGTAATTGACGAAGAGTAAGGCCAAAATTGCTGGGGTGGCTTTTATCCTTAATAAGTCTTTATAGCCCAACATGGCCTTATACACCATCAGAAACTTTTCTTTTAAGCTTGTACGGCCTTCTTGCACATGCTGATCAATATTACGCACTGAGGCAAAGATAACAACCCACGATATGGCACTGGCGATAGCAAGTAGGTAAAAGCAAGTACGCCATCCGTAGACTTCGCTTATCCATGCGGTGGGGGTCGAGGTAAAGATTAAACCTAAACTACCTGTTCCCAGAGCAAGCGCATACATAGGGGCGAAGTCTTTGGCAGGGAAGTGTTTCGCAATCAGCACCATGCAAACCAAGAAGGCGGGAGCACAACCAAAGCCTAGTAATATCTGTCCCCATAGCAATGCATCGGGTGAGGTAGCCGTAGCAGAGAGGACTGCACCCAGAATCGTAAAGGGCGATATGGCAAGGATGGTTTTACGAATCCCAAAGCAATCGACCAAGATTCCTACTAAGAGCTGCAAGCAGCCAAAGGCAATATGGAAGGAGCCAACAATAGAGGCGAGTTGGTGATTATCGAGGAAAAACTCTTCACGCAGTGGTACCGATAAAATACCGCCCAAGGTGCGATACGCCTGGCTTAAGACAAAACCACTTAATAAGAAAAAAAGTATGAGTTTTAAATTTCGATTACTGGGAACAGGGTTAGTCATTTGCTATAAGGTGCCTAATAAATTATGGGTCTACTTGGTCACCTTGCAAATGAGCACGCTTAGTTAAGAATCAGCTCGTGTATCCATATGCCAGCTTGAGCGCTAGGACAATATGGCAGATAGTGTCTCTTGCCCGGGGATCAGTCGTTAATAATGTTTATATATTTGCTATTGATTATGCGCAATTTTGTAGTGCGGGTCAATATCCCGCTATGCAGTTGTATGTCTTAACTGCACAGTATCAATGGTGTTAGCGCAATGGTTTTAACTTAATGGAAGTAGCTTAATGGTGTTAACTTAAGGCGAAGCGCTTAAGTCGCATCAAGATTAGTTGCATAGGAGCTCGATGGTGCTAGCCTTATAGGCAAGGCCGAATCATTCTGTGATGAGCTGGGGGACTGTTGAGTAAATTCAATACCAGATAATTAAACCACTTTATGGCGCACTGCTCTGCGACTGTAAAAGTGTAGACTGTACTTGAACTTGGCAGCTGCGCCTTTTCCCCCGTCTTCCAGCTGATACTGAATCAATATCAATTAATTAAAAAATAATATTAGACAGCTATTAAAGAAAATCATAAGCTAAAGTCTAAGTGATACGAAAACTGTATTAACCAACATAACGATAATGGATTGAGACAAGCATGGCGGCCTTAGAAGGGATTCGAGTACTGGATTTAACCACGGTGATTTTTGGACCGTATGCTTCCCAAGTTTTAGCGGACTATGGCGCGGAGGTCATTAAGCTAGAAAGCTTTACCGGTGACTCAACGCGTTACACAGGCCCAGCGCAAGAACAGGGGATGTCGGCCATGTTTTTGAGTGTGAATCGCAATAAGAAAAGTATTGCGGTGGACTTAAAGACACCCGAAGGAATTGCCATCATCAAGGACTTACTTAAGACCTGTGATGTCTTTATGCATAATATTCGCCCACAAAAAATTGCCAAAATTGGTTTAAGTTATGAGGATGTTAAGGCTTTAAATCCTGAACTTATTTATGCGGGTTTATATGGTTTTGGGTCTGATGGTCCGTATGCTGGTCGTCCTGCTTATGATGACATTATCCAAGGTTTAAGTGGAGTGCCTGACTTGATTCTCAAGCAAAGTGGTACTCCACGTTATATGCCAACCATTGCGGCAGACAAGTCCTGTGCCTTGATTGCTGCACATGCCATTCTTGCTGCTTTATTTCAACGTACGCGTACTCAGCAAGGTCAGTTTATTGAGATTCCTATGTTCGAATCGATGGTGAGCTTTACCTTGCTCGAGCACTATTATGATCAACATCTTGTTGATATGGAACCGCTTAAGCAAGGTTATGCGCGTGTCTTATCAGAACATCGCAAACCCTATACCACGAGTGATGGTTATTTGTGCGTTATGCCTTATACGGATAAGCATTGGCAGACTCTATTTAAGGCAACAGGAAATCCTGATTTAGCTGATGATCCGCGCTTTAGCAATATCGCAGAGCGAACTCGTCATATTAATGAACTGTACGATATTGTCGGCAAGTTAATGCTGACACGTACGACTCAAGAATGGTTGGCATTTTTTGAAGAACACGACATTCCGAATGCGGCAATGAATACCTTGGCTTCGATTGGTGAGGATCCGCATTTACAAGCGGTAGGTTTTTTTCAAGATATCCAAGATAGCAGTGGGCATTATCGCTTTCTCAATAATCCAGTATATATGGAACAGTCAAAAGTCGATGTGCAAATGCCACCGCGCCTCGGTGAACATACGCAAGAAATTTTACAAGGATTAGGTATTTCGAGTGAAACACTTAACTCTTTATATTCTAACAATATTATCAAATAATTTACAGGAGCAGACAATGTCTAATCATCCAACATTAGGTTTAGGTTTTTACTGGCAAGATTTAAAAGAAGGCCAGGTGTTTCAGACGATTCGCCGTACTATCACTGAGACGGATATCGTGAATTTAATTTCATGCACAGGCATGCTTGAAGTGATTTTTATTGATACAACCTACGATGGCGCGATTCAAGGTCGCCCTGCACCTGGTGCCTTAACTTACGGCATTATTGAAGGGATTTTAATGCAGACCATGGTGCAAGGCACAGGTCTGGCTTTACTTGAAGTGCATAAGAAGATGCTGGCTCCTGTCGTTGCGGGTGATACAGTGTGGGCAGAGGTGACGATTACGGGTGTGAAACCAACTTCTAAGAAAAATCGTGCGGTGGTGAGCTCACATGTTGATGTGAAAAATCAGCGTGGTGAAGTGGTGATTAGCTATGATGTGAAGCGCATGCTAGCAGGTCGCGACGAGTAGAATAACATCCAGGATAGGGGAAGTTAATGTTGTTTGATGCTTTTACCGTAGCCACTATTCCAGCCCAAGAGCAGGAGTTTCGCCAAGAGGTGCGTAAACTGGTGAGTGGTTTTGTGAAGAATATTTCCTACTGTGAGCGAGCTCGTTCTTGGATGGGATTTAGTGAGGAGTTTAGTCGTCTCCTGGCTCAAAACAATTGGCTAGGTCTGACTATTCCCAAGCAATATGGGGGTGCAGAGCGAGGCTACTTTAGTCGTTTTATTATGTCTGAAGAGTTGCTTTGTGCTGGGGCGCCAGTGTCAGCACATTGGATTGCTGATCGTCAAAGTGGTCCACTGATTCTACGCTACGGTACTGAAGAACAGAAGCAATTTTACTTACCGAAGATCTGTCGTGCTGAGGCATTCTTCTGTATCGGTATGAGTGAGCCGAATTCGGGATCGGACTTAGCAAGTATTCGTAGTCGTGCGACTCGAACCGAAAAGGGTTGGTTGCTTAGCGGTTCGAAAATTTGGACCACGAATGCGCATAAATCACATTATATGATTGCCTTGGTGCGGACTTCAGGTGAGAGTGGTGATCGTCATAAGGGCCTCTCGCAAGTGATTGTGGATTTGTCACTGCCAGGTGTAACGGTTCGTCCTATCGAAGATGCGATGGGCGATGCGCATTTCACCGAGGTTTTCTTTAATGATGTGGAACTTGCTGAAGATGCCTTAATTGGCACCGAAGGCAGTGGCTGGGAACAAGTGAATGCGGAGCTGGCTTTTGAGCGCAGTGGACCAGAGCGTATTTACTCCAGTATGAGTCTGGTTGAGAGTTTTGTAAAAGAGTGCCGTGAGGCGGGTTTGGATGATCCGATTACGCGTCAGGTTCTGGGGGGTATTGTGGCGCGCTTGGGTGTGCTACGGATGATGTCTTTATCGATTACTGCTAAATTGAACCAGGGTGAGCATCCTGCGCTTGAGGCCTCTGTGGTCAAAGATTACGGTACACAATTAGAGCAGGATATCCCTGAACTCATTGCGAATCACTATGGACGCAATCCGGATTGGCAACCATCAAGAGACTTTATTAATACCCTGAATTATGTCAGTCAGATTTGCCCAACGTATTCACTACGTGGTGGTACTAGAGAGATTCTACGTGGCATTATTGCACGCGGCTTAGGGCTACGATAAGTAGCTTGTTATAGGGTTAAACAAATAAGGATGATGAGATAAAGATGGATAATACCTTACAACAAGCTGTGTTAGCAGCGGTCACGGACGTACTGAATGACCATCAAGAAAATGGCACCTTAGCGAATTTATCGGTGGTGCAATTACAAGATTTAGCAGCGCTTTTTCAAGAGTCGGGTTTTTTCAATTTACTCTTGCCTGAAGAGCGGGGTGGTGCCGAATTGAATTTGCAACAGTGCTTAGCTGTATTACTGCAAGAGGGTGTATATGCTTTACCGATTGCCTTAGCAAGTACCAACTTAGCGAATGCTTGGTTGCATGCTCAGGGGCTTGATCTGGCGATGGGTGCTGTTGCGATTGAGAGTGCGTGCGCGGCTGCCGGGTTGAATGGTTCAGCGGCTGAAAATAGCACTCAGTCTAACAGCGTGGCACAGGATGGGGCTAATGGACATGAATCAAGCAAGAAGGGGCTAATTTCAATCGGCATTAAAGCACAGAGCTTCACTCACCTCACACCGCAGATTTTATTAGCAGTCGCAGATAAAGCCTATCTACTAGAGACGACTCATTATCTTACTGACTCAGTTGATAGCGATCATAGTGCTTTATGGTTGAATTTAAATCTTGAGCACGCCAAGGCCTTAGAAGTGAATGCTGAAGCTGTGCAGAAATTACACGACTTGGCAGTACTTTCTAGTATTGCAGTAAGCCAAGGAGCAATGCGCCAATTATTAGAGATGACTGTTAAGTATGCAGCGGAGCGTACGCAATTTGGTCGTAAATTGAGTCAGTTCCAGGCGATTCAACAACAGTTAAGTGTGATGGCTGAATGCGTCTGTAGCGCACAGATGGCTGCTGAACTGGCCTATTACAGTGACAGTACTATACCCAATAAAAACCACCTGATTCTGGCTAAACATCAGATGAGTCTGGTGGCTAATCAAGTCGCCAATATTGCCCATGCTGTTCATGGTGCGATTGGCATTACCAAAGAATATCCACTGCATTTTTATACCCAAATTATTCGCCAAAACCGCTCACGAGGAGGAAGTGAGATGTATTGGGCCGAACAATTGGGCGCAGCGGTATTACAGAGTGATAAGACTGTACTCGAAATTTTGAGTGAGGATTTACTCGTGAGTTAATACGTCATCTGAGGAGACAAACAATGACAACATTCAAATACGCACTGGCATTAAGCCTGTGTGCTGGGACACTGTTCGCCAACGTTTCAGTGGCACAAACTAATTGGCCATCTAAACCTGTCACAATGGTGGTGCCATTTCCACCTGGTGGACCCACCGATATTGTGGCACGTGCAATTGCCAATGATTTGGCAAAGCGCCTAAATCAAACTTTTGTAGTTGAGAATAGGGCAGGCGCGAATGGTACGATTGGTTCGGCAGCGGTAGCCCGTGCTAACCCCGATGGATATACCATTCTATACAACACATCTTCATTAGCACTGAGCCCTGCGCTATATAAAGATCTAACATTCAACCCTAAAACTGACTTTGAAGCGATCAGTTCAACGGCGAATATTCCTCTAGTCCTATTAACACACCCAAAGAGCAATATTAAAAATTTTGATGATTTAGTTTCTTCACTTAAAGACGAGAAGAAAAACTTATCTTATGGTTCGGCTGGCCAAGGAAATATTACGCATCTAGGCGCATTCTTATTCACGCAAGAAGTACAGGCTAATCCTCAGCATATCCCATACCGCGGTAGTGCACCAGCCATGGTGGACTTGGTAGGTGGGCAAACTGATTTTATGATGAATACCTTGAATGACTCGGTGCCTTTTATCAAAGATGGCAAGGTTATTGCCTTGGCCCTAGCCAGTAAAGCTCGAAATACGGATGTCATTCCAGATACGCCGACCTTATCGGAGAAGTTAGGTAAGGAACTTGTGGTGGGTGCATGGCAAGGTATTGTTGCTCCTAAAGGTACTCCAAAAGAAATCGTAGAAGCGCTTAATAAAGCAGTCAATGAAACCTTGCAATCTGATGGTTTCAAAGCCTTAGCTAAAACTCAAGGCGTAGAGATTTTAGGTTCATCATCGGAGGATTACCAGGCCTTTATTAATAGTGAGACAGATCGCTGGGATGAGACTGTGAAGAAGTCAGGCGTTCAGAAGAATTAAGCTTACTGCACTAGAACTTCAATGCTAATAGATTTTTAAAAAGAACAAGTAATAAGGAGATAGAATGTCATTTATTTTTAAACTAATGGCTACGGCAGCTATTACATTGGCCGCTAGCTTTAGCACGGTGGCTTTTGCTAAATATCCCGACAAGCCAATTCGCTTTGTGGTCTCATTCCCGCCTGGTAGTGGCACGGATACTAATGCACGCTATACGGCGCGACGATTACAAGAGAAACTGGGTGTGCCAGTGACAGTAGAGAATCGTCCAGGAGGCAATAGTTTTATGGCCGTTGATCAGGTGGTGCGTGCTAAGCCTGATGGTTATACCTTGCTATTTTCAAGTAACTCTCCAGTTTCAACGAATGTGGTGATGTTTAAAGACTTGCCTTATGACCCCGTGAAAGATTTAACGCCTTTAGCAAAATTGGGTTATGGTGCAATGGGGATAGCAGTGCCTGCTTCATCGCCGATTCAAAACATTGAGCAACTTGTTGAGGAAGCGAAGAAGCGCCCTGGCGAATTGAACTACGGTAGTGGTAGTGCTTCGTATCAGATTGCGACAGAGTTATTCTTAAAACAAGCAGGTATTGAAGCGAACCATGTGCCTTATCGCGGCGCTTCGGCAGCTATTACGGACTTAGCAGGTAAGCAAACTGATTTTGTTTTTGCTGATTACGGTGCGCTGATTCCCTTGGCTCAAAGCAATAGTATCCGCGTAATTGCAGCAACAGGTGATAAGCGCCTAAAGCAAGCGCCTGATGTGCCAACATTACAAGAGTCTGGTTATAAGGACTACTATATGGTGAACTGGGTCGCCTTATTTGGTCCAGCTGGTTTACCTGAAGATGTGCAGAAAGTCTTAAGTGATGCTATGGTGGAAATCTATTCTGATCAGGAAAGCATTGAGTTTCTAGATCGTATGAGTTGGGATATTTTCCCTGGCGATGGGAAAGCATTGGCGCAGTTTCAGCAGTCTGAAATTAAGCGCTGGTCGGATGCTGCTAAACAAGCTAATATTCCACAGCAATAGTGGCGTCTATAGTATGCTTAATTAAGTTTCACTATAAGTGTTCTACTTGATGTGTTGATAATAAAGCATACCTTGAGTTTTGACAGTGAGAATTGAAAGATGGAAGAGGGTGATTAACTCATCCTCTTTCGGCTATATGCACACTGTTAATTTGCGTTTATGTAGTCTTAACTGCTCAAGGTTATTAACACATTGTGTTTGCTCTAATTAAGCTGGCGGTTCAACGAAAACTGCATTTCACTCAGACTTTTAATTACTATGGACCTAAAACAAATAAGAAATTTTATTGTCTTAGCGGAAAACTTAAACTTCCGTATGGCGGCGGAGAGGTTGCATATGGCTCAGCCGCCATTGTCTGTTTCTATTAAGAAGCTCGAAGAAAGCCTAGGCGTCCCCTTATTCACGCGCAATACGAAGGAAGTGCAGCTCACACGTGAGGGTAAGCTCTTACTTGATGATTGTAAGAAGCTTATGCACTTAGCGCAGAACATTAAGCACCAAGCGGCTGAAATCCGTGAAGGCACTTATGGCAAGCTAAGAATTGGTTTCGTGGGTACGGCAACTTTAGAGCTGATTCCAAGACTGATTGCCGACTTCAAATCGCAATATAATAATATCGAAATCGAATTCCATGAGTCGACCAGTAAGCAGATCTTTGCCGATATTGAAGATAATTTACTCGACCTTGGCTTGGTGCGAACCCCTTTTTTGCGAGAAACCGAATTGATTATGCAGCCATTAGGGCAAGACTCTTTTGTCTTGGCGGTGCCGCGTAATCACCCGCTATTAGAGCATGGGCCAGCGATTAATTTAAGTGATGCGCGTGAATATCCTTTCGTTGCCTATAATGCGCAATCCGTTCCAGGATTAAACTTCGCTATGAATAGTGCCTGTCAGCAAGCAGGCTTTAGCCCTATCATTAGCCAGAGCGCGCAACAGATTCTAACGGTGCTGGCATTGGTAGGGAGTAATTTAGGTATCGCCCTCGTGCCTTCGATTATGGCCAAACACCATAAATCTAAGGACGTGCAATTTCTTGAATTGCTTGATGAGAAAAAGGTGCAGCGACTAGGTTTGGCGCTTGTGAGTAAGGAACCTGAAAAGCCTTCTCCACTGTATTTCTTTAAGCTGACCGCGGAGCAGTTGATTCGGGGAGGAGAAAGAATAAACCCTCCTAAAAATTAGAAGGGTTTATTGCCTGCTACGCCGTACTCACTACGGTCGCTTTATACAGACGACTTAAATTTAACAGAGTGCACAATAAAATGCAAATTTGTTATATGGAATTCCATAGTGCAACTATATGAGCTAGTTAATTAGCAGTGTTATTTTGCTGCTGTAGATGGTAGTGAAAACTAATAAATAAATGAATTAAAGACCCTAAGAACTCACTCCTCAATGCCAGTGAATTGAGTCACTAATGCTACAATCATGATTACATTTTCCTCTGCTAGTCCTTAAGGCACATCTTGAATAATAAGGAATTTCTTCATGTCGTTATTTACTAAGTTTATGGTCACGGTGGCTGCCGTTGCGGGTACTGCTTTTATCAATCCTGCTTTCGCTAAATATCCTGAGAATACGATTAGTGTGACTGTGTCAACCGAGCTGACGACAGGGGCGGATGTTACCGCGCGCTTTCTGCAACGCCGCGTACAAGAGAGTCTTGGCATGATGCTAACGGTTGATGCGATTATTGAAGAAGGTGGTATCAAGGCGGTTGAACATGTAAAAGCGGGCAAGCCTGATGGTTACACACTCTTGCTCACTAATAGCTTTCCAGTAGCGAGAGATGTGGCACTTGGCAAAAAGCTACCCTACGATCCTGTTCAGGATTTAACCCCGCTGGTGAAATTGTCCTACAACCCAATGGCTGTGGTCGTCGCTAAGGGCTCAGAAATCGAGACGGTGGATCAATTAGTTGAGGCAGCAAAGCAATCAGGTTCTTTAAGTTACGGTAGCGCGAATGCTTCAGCGCAGGTGGCTACTGAATTGTTTTTAAAGCTTGCCGATGTGAAAGCAAAGCCGACAAGCTACGATGATGTCGCCTCAGCTCTGAAAGCGCTTGAAGAGAAGAAAATTGATTTTATGTTTGCGGATACAGATTCTTTAATGACCTTGGCGGTTAACCATCCACTACGTGTGATTGCGACCACGGCAGATAAGCGCTATAAGCATGCACCGAATGCACCAACCTTACAAGAGTTGGGCTATAAGGATTACTATATGGTCGATTGGCTTGCTATCTTCGGTCCTGCAGGCATGAGTGAAGAGGCGCAGAAAGAGGCGAGTGAAGCGCTACTCACAGTGTATACAGAGAAGCGTAGTCTGAACTTCTTAGAGCGCACGAACTGGGAAATCTTCCCTGGTAATTACAAGGAATTGGCCGATTTTCAGAAAGCTGAAATTCAACGCTGGTCTGAGGCCGCTCAACAAGCTAATCTGAGCCAATAAATTTAGACAGAGTAAATCCAGACTTTATGAGTCTGTTTGATGATTATCGGACCTCATATAATCTGATTTAATAAGGTCTGGCTTAATACTATCAGACTCAATACAAGCATCACTATCTAATCATGCGCAATTAAAACTGCGTCAATATAATCTGAGCCAATAAATTATCGAGGACTATATGCCACATCTTACCATTCAATACTCACAAAACTTAGAGAAAACTATCGATGTGCAAGGTCTATGTAATGTCATGTCACAAGAGATCTTGGCGCAGCGAGATAGTCAAGGAAATCGTGTATTCCCAATTGGGGGCACGCGAGTCTTAGCCTACCCTGCGGCACATTATGTGATAGCTGATGGTCAAGGGGATTATGGTTTTATCTATCTGAATTTTCGGATTACGGCTGGTCGTCCTCCCGAATTGGTCAAGCAAGTAGGGGACGCCTTATTAACTGTACTGAGAGCCTATGTTAATCCGCACTTTGCGCAGGCGACAATTGGTTATACCTTGCAGATTGATGAGGGCCCTGAGGTATATGACGCCAAGGAAGGCAATTTACGAGCCTTATTTCTTTAATATTTAAATCGTTGCGCTAAATTTTTACTGGTTCTTAGTGTTTTGATTTAAAAAGTATTTCTCAATATATGCCTAGGCAGTCTTTCAATTTTCACATATTTATGTCTAATTGTTAGCCTGAGTTGTATTTGGTAAAAGGCTTTGATTCTTTCGGGTGATTGTTTTAAATTTATATAAAAGCAAATGCAGTAATTAAGTAGGTTTAATTTTTTAAGCCGTATTTTGTGCAGCAATTATTTTTATAAGGATAATTCCAATGAAACGACTATTTACCATGAGCGCTGTTGCCACAGGTATTGTATTCGGTAGTATGGGTGGAGCAGCGTATGCCGATGATGATGGTCGCCATCGTGCTCGCGCAGCTATCAGCAAAGAGCGTGCGGTCTCCATTGCTGAGCGTCAAGTGAAGGGTGGCCGTGCCACGGACGTGGATTTTGAGCGTGATGATGGTCGCAGTTACTACGAGATTGATGTGCGCGGATCGAATAAGCGTATCTACGAGATTAAAGTTGATGCTAATTCAGGTAAAGTCATCTCTAGCAAGGTCGATGATGATGACGATGATGATGACCGCCGTAAATCACGCAGCTATGCTAAGGACGACGATGATGATGACCGTCGTAAATCTCGTAAATCTAGTAGAGATGACGATGACGACGATGATGATTAATGAAGAAAACACAAGTGTTGGATGAGTCTTCAATAGTCGATACCTTGGCTGGGCAATAGAAAAGCCGTATCAATAAAGAGATGTCATATCTAGCAAAAGAGGCGCATTAATTTTGCCTATATTCAAGCCATATAAAAAAACCGAGTCCTGTTAAGCAGTTCTCGGTTTTTATTTTCAACGCTAGGTTTAGTGTTCTTAGTGTCAGCACATCAAACTTATCAGGACTCAAGCTCTCTGCCTTAAGTTCTAAAGATTTAAATACTCAGAACTCAAGCTCTCAATATGCCAAATCTTCATGCGCAATATAGAGCAGACATCAGATTGCGTCTTGCCAAAACTTACTTTTTCACGCGATCTTCTAAGCCAAACTCAGCCAGAATCTCATCAGTATGCTGACCTAATAAGGGGGGCGCCATACGGTATTGAATCGGTGTCTCAGAGAGATTAATCGGGTTCGCTACGGTAGGAGCCGAACCTCCAGTAGGATGTTCAATAGTCTTCCATAAGCCACGTGCTTTCACTTGCGGCATCTCAAACATCTGCGCAATATTATTAATCGGTCCGCATGGCACGCCAACTGAATTTAGCTTGGCTAACCAATTATCGCGGGTATCGGTTTTCATGATTTCTGCAAGCAGAGGAATCAGCACATCGCGATTTTTTAAGCGAGATGAGTTAGTTGCATAGTGCGGATCGGTACCTAATTCAGGATGACCAATCACTTCGCTATAGGCACGGAATTGACGATCATTGCCAACGGCGACAATCAGGTGGCCATCACTTGAAGCAAACACTTGATATGGCACCACATTCAAGTGGGCATTACCAAAGCGCTTCGGAAGATCGCCTGTAGTCATATAGTTCAGGGTTTGATTGGCTAAAAGGGCGACGTGCGAATCAAGTAGGCAGACGTCTAAGTGTTGGCCTAATCCACTATTATGGCGTTCTTGCAGAGCACTTAAAATACCGACCGTGGCATACATGCCTGTGATTAAATCGGTTACGGCAACGCCCGCTTTCTGTGGACCACCGCCAGGTAAGTCATCACGCTCTCCGGTAATGCTCATTAAGCCACCCATACCCTGGATAATAAAATCGTAGCCAGGGTCTTTAGCCATTGGGCCAGTTTGCCCAAAGCCTGTAATTGAGCAATAAATCAAGCGTGGATTAATCGCTTTAATGCTTTCATAATCAAGACCGTATTTTTCGAGACCACCAACTTTAAAGTTCTCTACCAAGATATCGCAGGACTTGGCGATTTCTCGCACAATATCAGCGCCCTCGGGTGAGGCGATATCAAGTGCAATTGAGCGCTTATTGCGGTTAGTGCTTAAGTAGTACGCGGCTTCAGTCGTGTCGTTGCCGTCAGCGTCTTTTAAGAAGGGAGGACCCCAGCCACGGGTATCATCACCTGTGTCAGGACGCTCAACTTTGATCACATCGGCACCGAGGTCGGCTAGAATTTGGGTCGACCAAGGACCCGCTAATACGCGGGATAGGTCTAGAACTTTAATGCCATCAAGTGGCAACTTACGATTACTCATTCTTATTTAATCTCAAAAATATCACTACGAAGAACGATATTAATTAACTTCATCCATATCAGCACGAACAACGATATGGTTTAATGACAACGATACCATTACGAAGAACGATATTAATTAATTTTAGCAATACCATTAAAAAGACGGTATTGTTTAACATCAGCTATACCATTGCTCAGAACGATATTATTCAATTCTAGCAATGCCACTACGAAGCACGATATTATTTAATTTCAGAAATACCATTGCTTAGCACAATAATACCACGCTCTTTTACTTTAGCCTGGAACAAAATTTCGCTCTCGCTTTGGCGCCACATCTCAACCACTAATGTTTCACCAGGGAAGACCGGGGCAGAGAAGCGCGCATCAAATCGTACAAGACGTTCTGCCACAGAGTCACAATAGGTATCAACAATGGCGCGTGCGACCATACCATAGGTACATAAGCCATGCAGAATCGGCTTATCGTAGCCTGCTGCTTTAGCGGTATCGGGATCAATATGCAAAGGATTCGGATCGGCATTCAAGCGATAAATAATCGCCGCTTGTGGCAGAATCGGCAACTCTTCGAGGCTATCCGGTGCACGTTCTGGCACTTTCGGTAGAGCAGGAGGCGCTTCATCACTCTGGCCAAAGCCACCATCTGCGCGGCAGAATGTGGTCTGATCGGTAGTGGCAAGCAGGGTGCCATCTTGGTCATAAATCTTACGCTCAACAATCACCAGTGCGCCTTTATCAGCACCCTTATCAATAACATGACTGACGCGGATTTTAGCGTTCAAGGTGCTGCTGCTAGGTAAGGGATGGTGTAGGCGCAGGCGTTGTTCACCATGAACAATCTTCAAAAAATTAATCTTGGTTTCAGGATTATTCATCCATAGACCAGGATAACCCAAGATAACCGCCATAGTGGGGAATGCTTTGAGTTCTTTCTCATAGACATATTGCAGCTGCTTAGGGTCCAAGGAATCTTGCCCAATACCCAGGCTAAGTGCGTATAACATGGTGTCTTTTTCAGTATACGTATGCTTAATTTCTGGGAATTGCCAGTTTTTAATAAGTTGATAATCAATCGGCATGTTTTGTCTCCTAAGCGGCTGCGTGTTTTGTGGGTAAAAATAGCGTAAATTAAATTGGGTCCCAGTTAATCACGTCTGGTGAACGCTCTAATTTAAAGAAGCTATTTTTCATGGCGGGTGCAGCCACTTCGGCGATTAGCTCAGGGGTCCAGCCGCTTGACATATGGACTGAGCGGATTGGACGTGGTTGGCTAAACAACATGATTTCATTCGCACGCACACCAAAGATTTGACCTGTAACTTCGCTAGCCGCATCGCTACCTAAGTAAACCGCCATTGGCGCTACTTTATTGGTTTCCATCTTCTGCAGTTTCAAGACACGTGCTTTCTCTTCCTCGGTTTCCGCAGGAATTGAACTGGTCATACGGCTCCAAGCGAATGGGGCGATACAGTTAGAGCGCACATTGTAGCGAGCCATATCTAAAGCGATTGATTTTGATAAGGCGACAATACCGAGTTTCGCCGCAGAGTAGTTTGATTGACCAAAGTTACCGATCAAGCCTGAGGTTGAGGTCATATGCACAAATGCCCCTGACTCTTGCTCACGGAAGTAGGCAGCTGCCGCGCGGCTAGTGAAAAAGGTACCGTGCAAGTGCACGTCAATCACCTGACGCCATTCTTCTTCACTCATTTTATGAAAAAGGCGATCGCGTAAGTTACCCGCATTATTCACGACCACGTCGATACGTCCAAAGTGCTCAATTGCAGAACGTACGATATTGCTGGCGCTTTCGTAGCTAGCGACGCTATCGGTGTTCACAATCGCTTGGCCGCCCGCTTTAAGAATTTCATTCACGACGCTTTGTGCTGGGCCGTCGCTGCCGCCTTCACCACCGAGTGATACGCCAATATCGTTAACCACGACTTTAGCACCTGCCGCCGCATAGGCTAAGGCGACATCACGGCCAATACCACCGCCGGCACCTGTTACAACAACTACTTTTCCTTCAACAATACCACTCATGGGATGTCTCCTTTATATAATGAAATAGGAATTATGTTGACAATTTAATTGTCAATCCTTAAATTAAGGTATATTTAATGACGAACTAAAGTCATTAAAAAGCTACTGCGATAATAGTAGGCTATATTTGCTTTTTTATTTATTCGTTTTTATCTATCACCCCCTTTCATATTACTTAAGATGCGCTACGACCTGACTGACTTAAAACTATTTATTAATATTGGGGAGACTTCCAACCTGACGCGTGCCGCTGAGAAAATTTTTCTCTCTTTGCCTGCGGCCAGTGCGCGCATTAAGAACTTGGAAGACTCTCTTAAGGTGCGCCTTTTAATCCGTCAGGTGACAGGGGTGAAGATGACGCCAGCGGGTGAGATTCTCTATAAGTATGCGAAATCGGTGTTTCAACAGTTAGAGTCTTTACATACGGAGCTACAGCCTTTTTCCGAAGGGATTAAGGGTAAGTTGCGTATTTTGGCCAATACCTCAGCGACCTATTCGTTCGTGACCGAAGCGCTAGGCAACTTTTTACAAGATAATCCTGATGTGGATATTGAGTTAGAAGAGAAAATCACGCGCGACGTATTGGCCGCGATTCGTAATGGTACAGGTGATTTAGGGCTTGTTTCAGGCAATCTGGACATGTCCGGTCTGGATGTAACGCCCTTATTCAAAGATGAATTAGTGGCGATTGTGCATGCAGAACATGAGTTAACCGACCGCGATACGGTAAGTTTCGAAGAGCTTGTCGATAATTACCAATTTGTTGGTATCAATCAAGATAGCGTGCTTCAGACTTTCTTGGATGAGCGCGCGCATCAACTCGGTAAGCGCATTCATCAGCGCGTCTATGCGGGTGGCTTTGATGTGGTGGCGCGCATGGTCTCAGCGAAAATCGGAGTGTCGATTATGCCGCTCGAGTGCACGTTGAAATTAGGCCATATCGCAAATATTAAGGTGATTAAATTAAGTGACCGATGGGCCTGCCGTGAGCGTTATATTTGCCGTCTACCAGGACGTGATTTGCCACCCTATGCGGAGAAATTCATTCAAAGCGTCTTGGATGTGGTCAAGAAAATGGGACTGAATGACGCCAAAGCAGTCGCTGAAAAATAAATGTCCTATCGCTAGCAAGTGCTCGCTGAAAAAAAGTCTGCCGTTATTAAGTACTCGCTGAAAATTAATGAAGTCGCGTATAAGTACTCAGCTAGATGTACTCTTAAAGTGAGTGTTTTTCAGATCTACCACAAATTCTCTAGCGCAAACTCGTCACAGTAGCTCGAGTCTTGCGTATCCGTGATAGTGGGTCTAATGAGAGGGTAAGCCATGCGCACCTTCTGAAACGCGATACCATATGTTGCTTAATATGTTTAAACAGGGTAAGCCATACATGCCTTCTGAAACCCTGAGCATTAAGTTCGAAAGATTTGAACTTGTTTGTGTGTATTCTCATGCATAATATATCTTCAAGCTATATAAAATCACATAAAAAATACAATGGAGACATTATGCCAATAATGACCTATCGTCGCGGTTTTTTAAAATTCTGTGCGGCTCTTTCTTTAGTTAGTGTATCTGGTTTCACAGCGCCTGTTATGGCCGCTGATTGGCCTGAGAAGCCGGTAACTTTTATCGTGCCATTTGCCCCAGGTGGTCCTGTGGATACGGCGGCGCGTATTGTCACATCGCCTTTTACATCATCTTGGGCTCACCCTGTGGTGATTGATAATAAAGCGGGTGCAGGCGGTATTGTGGGTGCGCGCTTAGCAGCGAAGGCTAAGCCAGATGGCTACAACTTTTTCTTCTCTGCGATCCATCATGCGATTCTACCGAGTCTGAATAATGACTTAGGTTATGAAATTGGTGTGGATTTAGTACCCGTGTCAGGGGTTGCGCGCTTTCCGATTATTCTCGTGGCGCATCCCTCGCTGAACGTGAAGACGGTGCAAGAATTAATTGATTTGGCGAAAGAAAAACCAAACTCAATTTCTTATAGTTCTTCAGGCACAGGCGGTGGCACACACCTAGCAGGTGAATTATTTGCTAGCCAAGCAGGGGTGAAGTTACAGCATGTACCTTATCGTGGCAGTGCGCCTGCGGTGCAAGATTTAGTAGGTGGCCAAGTGCAGTTAATGTTTGCCGATGCAACTTCAGCCTTGCCATTCATTAAGACAGCTCAGGTCATTCCGCTAGGCGTGGGGAATAAAGAGCGTTCTCAATTGGCGCCAGAAATCCCAACCATTAGTGAGTCGGGTCTGCCAGGTTATGAGGCTTATTCCTGGAGTGGTTTATATGCACCAAAAGGCACGCCACAAGAAATTATTACTAAGCTGAATGCCGACATTAATCAGTCGCTAGCGACTAAAGAGATCGCTGAGCGCATGAATGGTTCTGGTTCTGAGCCTATGATTATGACGCCCGAAGAGTTTGGTAAATTCACCCAAGATGAAGTAATAAAGTGGCGTGAAACGATTCAAAAGGCCAATATTCAAGTACAACAATAAGGTTTGAGAATCTGCCCTAAGAAAAAGTCTTAAGAAAAAAGGCCTTAAGATTGAGGTGGCCCCTGAAAGTCTCACTTGTGGGTTCCCTTCAGATGCAAGACGATAAATGTGGTTTCGGGCATAGATATAAAACCTCTACTTTCAAGAACATTCTAAAGTCATAAAGTACGGTCATACGGGCTATGTACTTTATGACTTTATTGTCCTAGAAGGGCGTTATATGCGCTTAGCGCTGTGGTGAAAATACAAATTGTTACTTAAGTGTTTACCCTAGTCAATATTCAGCAAGCCATAAAAGTAGGCCAAATTCGCATTTTTTCGAGTCAAATAAATTTAACAATAATATTAGATAATGCTTAATTCGATTAAATGAGATTGTTTCAGCTTGATTATGTATTTCTTGATTAGGTTCAAGCAATAGTGGCTTTTTGCTGGTCAATAAACCTTCTTTTCATCACTTTTTTCATGGTTTTGAGACAATCAATGCCGCTAATAATAAACTATTGTCTCATTTCTTAAGAATAAATATTAAGCTTAATGTAAGTTTATTACTGTACTGTGAAATATTTTAGTGTTTAATTAGCCAAAACGCGCTTTTCCTAGATTCGCCATGCGAAACACGCAATGTCATTTTAAATTAAAATTACTCACATCTATTATTTTATTTGTAAACGCAAATTTACAGAATTCAGTTTGAATAGGTCTATAATCCGTGTGATGACCATAGTGGTCTTATCAAGTGCCATGACGTGGGCATTTTACTGTCAATGTTATGGGATTAATTTTCTTGGAGTTTATGTAAAATGACATCAACAAGCTCAGGCTTACCCAGCCGACTTATATGGGTTTTGGTGGCAATCATTGGCGCATTTGCTTTTGGCTATATTGCATTAAATCGTGGTGAAACGATTAATGCTATGTGGATTCTAACAGCAGCAGTATGTGTCTATTTCATTGCTTATCGCTTCTATAGCTTATATATCAATGACAAGGTATTAGGTGCAGATCCGACGCGTATGACACCAGCTTTCCGTCATAACGATGGTCTAGACTATGTGCCGACCAATAAATTAGTGTTATTTGGTCACCACTTTGCCGCAATTGCGGGTGCTGGCCCTCTAGTTGGTCCTGTATTGGCTGCGCAGATGGGTTATTTACCTAGCATGCTATGGATTCTGGTCGGTGTGGTACTAGCCGGTGCTGTTCAAGACTATATGGTCTTATTTGTTTCGACTCGTCGCGATGGTCGCTCACTCGGTGAGTTGATTAAGGAAGAGATGGGCACAATTCCAGGCGTAATTGCCTTGATTGCTTGCTTTATGATTATGATCATTATTCTTGCCGTCTTGGCAATGATTGTAGTTAAAGCCTTAACGCATAGCCCTTGGGGTACATTCACCGTTGCCTTCACCGTGCCATTGGCTATCTTTATGGGCTTGTACTTACGTTACTGGCGCCCAGGTCGTATTCTCGAAGTCTCTCTCATCGGTATGGTGGGCTTGGTATTTGCCATTATTTATGGTGGCCACATTGCGACTGACCCATACTGGGGACCGATCTTCGATCTTGATGGTAATCAGTTAACTTGGGCATTAGTTATCTATGGCTTTATTGCCGCGGTTCTCCCTGTATGGCTATTATTAGCACCACGTGACTATCTCTCTACTTTCTTGAAAATTGGTGCGATTATCGGCTTAGCATTAGGTATTGTTTTCTTAATGCCAGATATGCAGATGCCAGCAGTGACTAAATATGCACTTGAAGGTAATGGTCCTGTATGGTCGGGTAATTTATTTCCATTCTTATTTATTACTATTGCGTGTGGTGCGGTATCTGGTTTCCACGCCTTAATTTCTTCAGGTACAACACCGAAGATGTTGGCTAAAGAAACTGAAGCGCGTATGATCGGCTATGGTGGTATGTTAATGGAATCATTCGTGGCGATGATGGCTTTGATTGCTGCCTCAATCATCGACCCGGGTGTGTACTTCGCCATGAATAGTCCGATGAGTGTTTTGAACCCTGGTGGTATTGCTGATGTTGCCTTAGCAGCTTCACAGACAGTGACAAGTTGGGGTTTTGTCATTACGCCTGAGGTCTTGAACCAGATTGCTGCTGACGTTGGTGAGAGCAGTATTATTTCACGTGCAGGTGGTGCGCCTACATTAGCGGTAGGTATGGCACACATTATTCATAGTGTACTTGGCGGCTTAGGCTCTATGTCGTTCTGGTATCACTTCGCGATTTTATTTGAAGCGCTATTTATTCTCACAGCGGTTGACGCGGGTACACGTGCGGCACGCTTTATGTTGCAAGACTTGTTAGGCTTAATTCACCCAACATTAAAACAAACTCACTCTTTACCAGCGAATATTTTAGCCACTGGTTTAGTGGTTGCCGCTTGGGGTTACTTCCTCTATATGGGCGTAAACGATCCATTAGGTGGTATTAATATGTTGTGGCCTCTATTCGGTATTACTAACCAGATGTTGGCAGCGATTGCTTTAATGCTATGTATTGTTGTCTTGTTCAAATTGAAGAAGCAAAAATATGCATGGGTGCCGATGCTTCCAGCCGCATGGTTAGTGTTTGTGACGATGTGCGCAGGTTGGTTAAAAGTCTTCAGTCCTGAGCCAGGCGTTGGTTTCTTCGCTAAAGCCAATCAGTTGAAAGACATGATCGCTGGTGGTAATTTCGTTCCTTCACCGGTGTTCAAATCAGTCGAATCAGTCAAGCAAGTTATTTTCAATAACCAGTTAGACGGTGTTCTGATGGCCGGCTTTATGGTGGTTGTCGTGGCGATGGTTATCTTTACAATTGCTTCTTGCATGAAAGCATTAGGCAGTGATAAAGCGACGGCGAAAGAAATTCCATATGAGCCATTACCCGCGAATGCTGATGACATCATTAAGGGCGCAGCACACTAAGTTATAGACACTTAGTTGAGGTACTCGATAATAGGCATGCTTTGTGTTTACAATAAGTGTATTCATGCTGAATGTGGATACAGCATGCCACCGTTAGGGGAGGGAGTTCTTAGCCCTCCATTAACCAGGAGTTAATTATGTTTAATAAGATCGCAAGTGCAGGTAAGTATCTTGGCCAAACCGCTCGCTTAATGGTGGGCGTACCTAACTATGATACCTACCTTCAACATATGCGTAGACAGCATCCTGATAAAACCCCAATGACGTATAAGGAGTTTTATGATAATCGTGTGAATGCACGATTTGGCGGAGACGGTAGCTTTCGTTGTTGTTAAGCGATGGCTTATTGTTTAATAGCTGTCGTGGCTTCACCGCATTGGATGCGGCGTCGTAGTAATAAGGCGATGGCTTGTTGTTAAATAGCGGATAGCTATTTATGTGCTTATTCGTTTAAATTCCAAAGACCTCGATGTGTGTATGCATCGAGGTCTTTTTGCATTAACTCAAATACGGGCTACCTTGCTCTCCGATATGGATAGTTTTTAAATCTTCATCAAAGAACAAGGGGGCTTCGCTGAGTGCTTGCAGTTGCTGCTGGCTAAGACCAGCGACCATAGCGCGTACGTGAAACTGATTGTTTTGTACATGAATAATCGCTAGATCTGTATAGAGCATATTCACTACGCCTTTACCAGTGAGGGGATAGGTGCAAGCTTTAAGTAATTTAGCTTGACCATCCTTGGTATTATGTTCCATCATCACAATCACCTGCTTGGCGCCAACGGCTAGATCCATTGCACCACCAATAGCAGCGATGGCATCAGGTGCGTCGGTAATCCAGTTGGCGAGATCTCCATTGGGTGATACTTGAAAGCCACCTAAGATGGCGTAATCCAAGTGACCGCCGCGCATCATGGCAAATGAATTGCTATGTTCGGTAATCGATGCACCGGGGAGCAAGGTGACGGGCACGCGGCCTGCATTAATAATATCCTCATCAACTTCCTCGCCAACAGCCGCACGACCCATGCCTAAGATACCATTCTCGCTATGAAGAATAATTTCGCGGCCTTCGGGGAGGTGATCGGAGACTTTGACGGGAATCCCAATGCCTAGGTTAACATAGCAACCATCAGGTAGGATGCTCGCGACGAGTGCGGCGATTTGGTCTCGATTTAGGGGTTTGTAATCACTCATAACGGGCTCCTGCTAATACCACTGACTTCACGAAAATCCCTGCTGTCATGACATGCTCTGGATGGATATCACCAAGTTCGACAATCTGATCGGCTTGCACAATTGTGTGCTTACTTGCGGTACACATGGCTGGACTAAAGTTACGCGCTGCCCAACGATAAGTGAGGTTGCCCCAACGGTCCGCCTTATGTGCACGAATTAAGGCAAAGTCACCATGGAGTGGATCTTCTAAAACATAACCTACACCATTGATAACGCGTGTTTCCTTATTCTCAGCAACACGTGTGCCATAGCCTGTTGGGGTGAAAAAGGGACCTAGGCCAGCGCCAGCCGCGCGCAGACGTTCGGCTAAAGTGCCTTGCGGCATGCACTCAAGCTCGACTTCGCCAGCACGGAAGGCATTGGCAAATACATCAGATTGTGGTGGGCGAGGGTGCGAGCAAATCACTTTACGCACTTGTTTATTCTTAATCAGACCTGCAATACCCACTTCACGTGTACCTGCGTTATTACTGATAATCACGAGGTTCTTGCGACCTAGGATTTCTAAAGACTTTAACAGTTCAAAAGGAATTGCCGTATCACCAAAGCCACCGACTAAAATTGAAGCACCGTCTTGTATCGGTTCCAGTGCTTCTAGGTGCGTATCTAAAATCTTATTAATCATACAAATTTAATCCATATTAATATTCGCTGTTTTTACGATATCAGCCCACATTTCTTGTTGGCTCTTAACATATTCAGCATATTCTGCTGGTGAGTTACCACCAGCTTCACCACCGAGTTGTGCAAAGCGTTCTTTAATATTGTCACTTTCTAGGACTTTCTTAGCGGCAGCATGAATTTTATTCACTACATCATCAGGTGTGCCTGCTGGTGCGAATAAACCAAACCAAGCGGTTACTACCATATTATCGACACCAGCTTCTTTCATGGTGGGAACATCAGGTAGATCGGCCACACGCTTATCACTGGTCACAGCAAGGGCTTTCAATTTACCTGATTTAATATGTGTCAGTGAGCTAGGTAAGTTATCAATCATAAAAGTAAATTGATTCGCGAGTAGTGCTGCGACTGCAGGACCTGCTCCCTTATAGCTAATATGCTCGGCTTTAATGTTGCCTCGTTGCATAAAGAGTTCGCCCGACATATGCGGAGACTGCCCCTTGCCTGATGAACCAAAAGTCTGGTTCTTAGGATCGCTCGCCACATACGTTAATAATTCTTGTACATTATTTACGGGTGTTGCTTCATTCACAACCAAGACATTCGGTACAGAAATTACATTGGTGATTGGGATAAAGTCTTCTTTTTTATACGGTAGGTCTTTATACAGGCTGTAATTAATCGCATTAGGACCAATATTGCCCATGATTAGAGTATAGCCATCAGGTTTAGAACGAATCAGGGATTGAGAACCAATAATGCCAGCGGCACCAGCTTTGTTCTCAATGACAACGGTTTGCCCCAGTTCTTTCGCTAGAGGTTCGCTAATCATACGACCAACGATATCGGTAGTGCCACCTGGTGCGGCAGGGATAATAATGGTAATTGACTTACTTGGCCAATTATCTTGTGCCATTGCGTTGAGCGGTAAACATGCTAAACCTGCAATAGCCAAGCGGCGGATAAGTGCTAACTGAATATTCATAATGTCTCCGTCGTTATATTAGGCCTATTCTTAGTGAAAAGGCATTGTATTAATTTTATGGTTAAAAGATTGCCGCTTAAGTCGTGGTTACTACACGTACTTATTAGGAAACCATTTAATGATGCGCTCTGATACTGCTGTTATTTGCTCTCATTTACACAAAGTCAAGCGTTGTCGCACTCATGACATGTTTTGATACTGTTGTAATTGTGGAGCTAAGAAATTTAGTGTTTATATCATGCCGTATTTATGTAAAGCCCTGCTTATAGCGTAAATGCGGCGTCTTCTTGTTCACTGCCCGTAATTTAGAAAGCCGCCGCATTTTATATCTCTTATAGACAGGGTATTACATACATGTCTATAGAAACGATTTATTGATTCGCTTGAATACCAGCTTTCTTAATCACTTCACCCCACAGTTTGTGTTCAGCATTGATCTTGTCGTGTAATGCTTTGCCATCGGTCACATGTAGGGTGTAACCACCATCTTCCATGGTTTTAACGTAATCAGGGTTGCTGTTTACTTTATCCATGGCTTCTTGCAATTTTTTCACAATGGGCTCTGGTAGATTTGCGGGGCCTGCTAATGAATACCAACCTGTAACTGCGTAGTCAGATACACCTGATTCAGCGATGGAAGGTACATCAGGGAGTGCTTTATTGCGCTCTTTAGAGGTCACGGCTAATGCGCGTACTTTGCCACTATTAATATAGTTAATCGCGGTGCCTGTAATGTCGAACATCAAAGAAACTTTGCCACTGATGACATCCACCATGGCAGGTGAGTTGCCGCGGTATGGCACGTGCAGCATGTCAAAGTCAGCACGTTGCTTTAGCAATTCAGCGGATAATTGATTCGATGAACCCACACCAGCCGAGGCAAAACTGACGGTATTAGGATTGGCCTTGGCATAGGCAATCAGCTCTGGAATTGATTTCACAGGGAGATCATTATTCACCACCATAACATTGGTGTAGTCCAAGATATTGCCAATATAAGTGAAGTCTTTATCGTGATCGAGCTTCACGGCTTTCTGGATATGTGGTGTGATGGTTAGGGTTGGGCTTGCCATAAAGTAAATATTATAGCCATCGGGTGCAGAGCGTGCGACGGCTTCCGCGGCAATAATACCACTGGCTCCGGTACGGTTCTCAATGACGACGGTTTGACCGAGTGCATCACCAAGGTATTTGCTGTAATTGCGAGCAGCGGTATCTACTGGACCACCTGCTGCATAGCCTACAACCAGTTTAATCGGGCGATCTGGCCAGTTGCTTTGTGCTTGGGCGCTGAGCGATAAGGTACCGAATCCAGTGATTAATAAGGCGGCTAGTGTTTTCGAAAATTTGCGCATGGTTTGTCTCCTTGGTCATGCTTATAAGTAGAGACTTCGGTCTCGTTTGCTTAAGCTACTTCTATTGAGTTGTGCTACTTAAGCTTTCTTATAGTGTTTATAAAATCGTTGTATTAGAAATTTGTATTGCTAGGTATGTCGTTGTATCAGTATTGTTAAGTTAGTCCTTGCGGTAGGAGGTATTAGTTTTACTAAGCTCTGTTTCTGTGCTGGTGTAGCTAGCCTTGTTTTAGATCGTTGTTGCTGACGTGGTAGGGCAGCGAGTCTCCATGCTGCCCTATCAGTTTGAACAATGGGCTTATAAAGTTTCTTCCGTACCTAAAATTGCCGTTGATTGGCTTGATAAGGTGCCGCCATTGCCATGTACTACGGCTAGTTTGGCGTCTTTTACTTGACGTTCATCACAGCTACCGCGTAACTGACGAACCGCTTCAATCATAATGAAGATGCCGTACATGCCTGGGTGGGTACACGATAGGCCACCACCATTGGTATTCACGGGTAGTTCACCGCCTGGGGCGATACGACCGCCGCTGACGAATGCGCCACCTTCGCCTTTTTTACAAAAGCCTAAGTCTTCTAAGAATAGGATGGTGTTAATCGTAAAGGCATCGTAGAGTTCAACTACATCAATATCGCTTGGTTTTACTTGGGCCATCTCAAAAGCAATGCGACCTGATTGTTGTGCCGCTGTTACGGTTAAATCATGCATTGATGAAATTTGGCGGTTCCAAATAGCGGTTGAGTTACCGAGAACGTAGACTGGCTTTTGCTTTAAGCTCTTCGCACGATCAGCACGAACCAATACGAAGGCGCCTGCGCCATCCGTGACTAAGCAGCAATCACGTACGGTTAATGGATCTGAGACCATTTTTGAATTCAGTACATCCTCAATACTTAAGGGATCACGCATCATGGCTTCAGGGTTGAGTTGTGCCCACTTACGTGCGGCTACCGCAACTTCAGCCAGGTTCTCACGTGTTGTGCCGTAATCATGCATATGACGTGCCGCCACTAAGGCATATGAGCTTAATGGGTTTAATGGGTTATATGGACTTTCATAAGGTTGAGGGTCCATCTGCTTGCGCATATTGCCAATCACAGCACGGCTTAGCGTCGAGGTGCGTTGGGTGCTGCCATAGCAAACTAGAACAGCATTGCATTGACCTGACTCTAAAGCATGAATCGCGGGCATGAGGTGAGCCACAAAGCTTGAACCACCAATCATGGTGCTATCTATGAATGTGGGCTTAATACCTAAGTGCTCAATCACGGGCATAACCCACATAGTTGAGGCGACACTGGCCGTGGTGATGCCGTCGATATCTTGCATGGTAAGACCGGCATCACTAACGGCGCGATGGGCGGCTTGCACTAAGATTTCCATCTCGCTAAAACCATTGGCTTGACCAAGACCTGCTTGACCAACACCAGCGATGGCGATTTTGCCACGTAAATCTTTATAGTTCATGCTTATTCTCCTACGGGGCTAAAGACAAGGATAGCCTGCTCGCCATCTTGTTGCACATGGGCTTGGACTTGTTGGCCGATATGGACGTCTTCAGCGGAGACTTTTTCCACGCGACTCATTAAGCGTACGCCTTCGTCAAGATCAATCAGCGCCACATTGTAGTTGCCACCGTCTTCAGCTTTGCGACGAACCACAGTCGTACTATAAACAGTACCTAGACCTGTGGGCTCAATCCAGCTTAGGTGGTCAGAGCCACAGTGTGGGCAAATCATGCGAGGGTAGAAGATATGCTTATTGCAATCTTGGCATTGTTGGATTTGGAACTTACCTTGCTTGAGTAAGTCCTGGTACTGCTTTTCAGCACCACATGCTGTCTCAGTTGTCATCATTCTCTGCGTTATAGTGGTTAAGGTTGAAGCTAGTATGTGAATTATTCGGGGCTTTGACAATTCACAAATAACAAAGAGCCTCTTAAATTTCGCTGAATAATGGTTTGTCCTAGTATGGATAACCATAGTTTTGTCAGTCATTATTGCCAAGTTCGGGTAGGAGCAGGCAGAAGCAGGTGCAGGTAGGTGCAGGTGCAGGTAGGAGTAGGTGCTTGTGGGTGTTTATGTCTGTTATAGCGTGGGTGAGTGCTTCAGATTGTCAAGGGATAACTTGGTCTTGTACGTGGAAAACGCTATTTTTGGCCTTGGAGGACCTCATGCCTTGCCTAGGGATAACCATAGGATTTGTCTAAAGAAAAGACATACGGCTTAGTCTGTATATACAATACGAGTTACATGGTTGTGTATACAATATTGATGGCATAAATAATTTATGGCTCTTTGCTATGGCAAGAGCCATATTTTTTGATATATGCGTTATGAGTATAAATAAGCAAAAATACATAGGAGAGAATAAGTGAAACAACGTTTTTTAATTGCCATGGCCTATATGTCTGTGGTTATTGGTGGTGGATTTGCTTCGGGCAGAGAAGTGATTCAGTTTTTTACAGGCTATGGTGTCGGCGGTATTGGCGGCTCATTGATTGCCGCATTTTTATTTGCTTTTGTCGGTATGCAGATTGCCCAAATCAGCTCGAGAATGAAGATTAAGTGTCATGACAAGGTCTTAAGCAGTTTATTTGGTCCGACGGGCGGCGCCTTAGTGGATTATATTTTAATCTTCTTCTTATATGGCGTCGGCGTGATTATGCTAGCAGGTGCGGGTGCGACATTGCATCAACACTTTGAGTGGAACTTTATGGTGGGTTCGCTCATTATGACGGCCTTCGTGATCTTGACCCTGTGCTTAAATCTGAAGAGCATTATCTATTTAATTAGTTTGGTGATTCCATTCTTGCTCTTAATTATTTTGGCGATTATGGTGTATTCGATTTTTACAGGTAATTATGATTTTGCCGCGCAAAATGTCCATGCTGCGCAATATGAGGTGATTGAGTTATTGGGTTGGACTGTACCAAGTTGGGCCTTAAGTGGTGTGTTGTATGCGGCGTTCAACGTGGGGGTAGGTTTCCCTATGCTGGCGGTGATTGGTGGCATGACAGAATCTGACCGTGAGGCAGGGCAAGGTGGTATTTTAGGTGGCTTAGGTCTAGGCTTTCTGATTATCTTATTGAATTTCACCTTGTTCCTAAATATCGATAAATTACACGGAGTGGAAATCCCTACCTTATTACTTGCAGGTAAAATCCATGCTTGGTTAGCGTATCTAACCGTAGTTGCACTGATCGCCATGATTTATAGCACGGCCGTGGGTATGTTCTTTGCCTTCACCGTACGTTGGGCCGAGCCGAATACCATGAAGTTTAAATTGGTGGCGATTGTTTCTACCTTGGTCGGTTTTGGTCTAAGCCGCTTTGGCTTTGGCAAGATGGTGGGCTCTGTATATCCGCTAATGGGTGTGCTTGGCATTATCATTATTATCGCCCTGACGATGTATTGGTGGAAAACTCGCAAGGCCGAGAGAAGCATGGCATAGGACGAGTAGAGTTCTTATATTTTGCGGATTTATTCGTGAGTCTTGAGCAAGGTTCGAGGCAAGACATATAAATATAATCTAGCAGATATAGATCAGCGACCAAAAAAGCTGTTGAGCATTGTGTTCAACAGCTTTTTTTTTATGCTTGGATGGTAGATGGAGACGCAATATGAGTGGATACGGGATAACCATATGTTTTAAAAGCGCTTAACGGGGGGTTCCAAATTAATTAATTGCGAGAATCCTAGGAATAGGGTTTGATAGAGTTAAATTTAAGATTTTAGGAGACGGCTATGGATTTAAATTTGCGCCCAGAAGAGGAGGCGTTTCGCGCAGAGGTACGTGAGTTTGTGCAAGCATCACTGCCACAGGATATCAGTGATAAGGTTTTTAAGCATCAACGCCTTGATAACACAGACTATATTCGTTGGCACAATATTCTCACGGATAAGGGCTGGGGTGCACCGAGCTGGCCGGTTGAGTTTGGTGGCACAGGTTGGACGGCTGTACAGAAACTGATTTTCGAAATTGAATGCTTTAAGGCAGGCACGCCACGCCTTTTGCCATTTGGTTTAAGTATGATTGGCCCCGTCTTGATGAAATATGCTAGCCCTGAGATGCAAGAGCGCTTTATTCCACGTATGTTACGTATCGAAGACTGGTGGTGCCAAGGCTATTCGGAGCCAGGCTCAGGTTCAGACTTAGCCTCATTGAAAACGCGTGCTGAGAAAAAAGCGGACGGCTATATTGTGAACGGCCAGAAAACCTGGACGACTTATGGTCAATATGCCGATTGGATGTTCTGTCTTGTGCGCACGGATCCTGAGGCGAAACCACAACGTGGTATCTCTATGCTCTTGATTGATCTGCGTCAGCCTGGTGTGACCGTGCGTCCGATTAAGACGCTGGATGGTGGTCATGATGTGAATGAAGTCTGGCTAGAGAATGTACATGTGCCATTTGAAAACTTAGTCGGTCAGGAAAATGAAGGCTGGACCTATGCGAAGTACTTGCTTGGTCATGAGCGTACAGGGATTGCGGGGATTGGCCTATGCTACCGTGAATTACAAATTCTGAAAAACCTTGCTCAAGAAGTGCAGTGGAACGGTAAGCCGGCCAACGAAGATAGCCGCATGCAAGATAAGATTAGTTTGATTGAGGCGGATATCCTTGCTTTAGAGATGATGTTATTACGAGTGGCTGCCGATAGTACCCAAGGCCCTGGCCCTCAGGCGTCGGTCTTAAAGATTCGCGGTTCAGAAATTCAGCAAGATTTAGCTCGATTACAACTTGAGGTAATGGGTTTGTATAGTTGGCCGTATTCGCCATCATGGCTTGAGGCGGGTTCGGATGTGTTTGGTCCTGGGCATGAGTTTGCCGCAGCGGCGAGTGCGAATTATTTTGATATGCGCAAGACCTCCATCTATGGTGGCACCACCGAAGTGCAAAAAGGCATCATCGCCAAGATGCTTTTAGATTAATAGCTGAAGAATTAACCTGAATGGCGAGGATTAGCTGTTGAGCGAGACGACTGAAGTTAAGCGTATTGATGTTGACAGGATCGCTCTAAGTCCACTGAACTACAGCTTTAGCTATCAGCTTCTTGCTAAAGCTTATGGGTTCAAAAGAGAGCTCCACTGAATCAGCGCCACGAGAATGACAAAAACACCGAATGAGGTAAGACAATGGATTTTAAATATAGTGAAGAGCAGCAGATGCTCAGTGAAAGTTTACGCCGCATGGCGAAGGATGTGTGGAGTTTTGAGCAACGTCGTCAACGCCAGAAGAGTGCAGAGCTTGATGGTACGACATGGCAGCACTTGGCTGAACTCGGGGTGTTGGGTCTCACCATTCCGCAAGAGTTTGACGGATTTGGTGAGGGGCCAGCCAGCTTATTGGCGATTCATCTTGAGTTGGGACGTGCGCTGGTTGCAGAGCCTGTGATTGCGAGCTCGGTGCATAGTAGCGCTATATTACGAGCCAGTAGCCAAGCGCAGGCACATGAACTTTTACGTCACTTAGCAGCGGGTGAGTCGGTCTGCACGGTGGCGCTTGGCGAAAGTTCGCGTGTTGATAATCTGGGTAAGATCCAGACTCTAGCTCAAGCGCAAGTGGATAGCTATGTCTTGAGTGGCACTAAGCATAATGTCGCTTGGGGTGCGCAGGCTGATTACTTTATTGTGAGTGCTTTGCTTGAGGGGCAACTCGCGGTGTTCTTGGTGCCTAGCGATGTCGAGGGTGTGAGTAAGCAGGACTTCCCAACCATGGATGGTATGCGTTGTGCGAGTGTGAGCTTGAATCAGCTTGTGCTCGCTAAGGATAGTCTGCTACTTCAGGGTCAGCGTGCCTTAGAAGTTTTGCAGCAAGCAGAGCAGGAGGCAATTGCCGCGGTATGTGCGCAGACGGTTGGTATGATGGAGCAGCTCCTAGCGATTACGATTGAGTATCTTAAAACACGTCAACAATTTGGCAAGGCACTTGCAAGTTTCCAAGTGATTCAACATCGCTTAGCAGATATGTATATCCAGATTGAAGTGGCGAAGTCAATGGCATTTGTTGCAGCGCAGGCCTTAGGCTTGGCGGATGCAAAAGAGCGCCAGCGTCGTATCAGTGCGGCTAAGATTAAGGTGATGCAAGGGGCCAAGTTTATTGGCGAGAGCGCCGTGCAATTGCATGGGGGTATGGGGATGACGGATGAGCTTGAGGTTGGAGATTACTTTAAGCGAATGACACTTAATGAGTTCCATTATGGCGATTCAGTGTATCATTTATCCCAATTAGCTATTTTAAAATAACCTAAGTATGCCATTTGTTCATCAAGTGGCTATTGGATTTTATGTCAAAGGATCAGGGCAATGGATATTATTGAAAATACGTTCGAAACAATTAAGTTTGAGTACGATAAAGGTGTCGCATTTATTACTTTAAACCGACCTGATCGTTTAAATAGTTTCACGCAGCAGATGCATGATGAATTGAAATCCGTGATGAAGATTCTGCAATCACGAGTTGATTTGCGCGGTGTGATTTTAACGGGTGCTGGTCGCGGTTTCTGTGCGGGTCAAGACTTAGCTGAGCGTAAGCCTTTGCCTGAAGGACAGATGCGTGATATGGGTGAGAGCTTAGAGAAAAACTATAAGCCCTTAGTACTCGCTATTCGTGCTTTACCTGTCCCTGTGGTTTGCTTTGTGAATGGGGTAGCAGCGGGTGCTGGTGTGAGTTTAGCCTTGGCCAGTGATATCCTAATTGCTGCGAAGTCCGCTAGTTTCTTGCAGGCTTTTGCCAAGTTGGGCTTGGCGCCTGATGCAGGCTCTAGTTATTTCTTGCCAAGAATCATTGGTACTCAACGGGCTATGGCGGCCTCTATGTTGGCCAAACCGATTACGGCGGAACAGGCTTTAGAGTGGGGCTTGGTCTGGCAACTGGTTGAGGATGATCAGTTAGGCAGTGAAATTGAAGCTATGAAGCAGACTCTTGCTAATGGCCCAACGCGTTCTTACGCGGCGATTAAAAATTTGATCTATACCTCAGGTCAGATGACGCTTGAAGAACAGATGAACTTAGAGACGGAAACACAACGGGAGCTTGGTTATACCGAAGATTACCAAGAAGGTGGGGCGGCTTTCCGAGAGAAACGTCCTGCGGTATTTAAGGGTAGATAGTGTATACGAAGCGCCTTGTAGTATTTAAGGGTAGATAGTTTAACTGGGGTGATAATGGGCTGCTTAGGCAGCCTTGATTTTTTGCATGATGAAGCTTGCGGCTACTTGCCTGAATGTTAGCGTACCTTAAGCTTGAAAAGCATAGCGCCCTTGACATAATAAGGGCGCTATTTTTTGCTCAGAGACCGTTTAATTGCGTCTATCTCTTAGTTATACGCACGGTTGTCCGAGATACGGAGAAAGCCTTTTATCATGCGATAGCAGGTCCAGATAAACAGCACGACAATCAGTGGCCAACCAATAATTGCCAGAATAAAAGTAAAAATTAAGAAATAGGCAAAGATGCCAACAAATAGTGCTACCCAGAAACTATGGATAATATTTTCCATATGGCTATAGTAGATGGTATTGATGACATCACCGCGCTTAGCGTAGGCTAAGACGAGTGCAGCAATGGCTGTAAGTCCACCCGTAAAATAGCCACCGATAAATAAGCCATACAATAGATAGGTAAAGTTCTTGTTTGTCATATCCATTCCTTCAGTGCGAGAGCTATTGCTTGCTCCGCTCTGTGTTTGGCGTGCGCGTTCGTAGCCCTCTTGATAGCCGCGTTCGTAAGCCTCTTGCTGATTACCAGATGTTGATCCAAATGTGGATTGTGATGCGCCAGCAGATTGTGCGGAACCTGAGCGATTGGTGCTATCAGCGCCTGCAGAAGAGTCCCAACTGTGCGAGTCTTGTTGCTCAGCAGAGTTGTGCGAGGAATTAGGGTCTTGACCAAAGACAATGGGCAAGTTTTTATCAGCGTCTTTCATTTACTTCCTAAGGAAAATCTAACAATCACGATAAGGGTGATCTGGCGATCACAATTACTTTTATTATGCGTCTAAAACCTGTAATTTCAATTGCCTAATGGTGAAAATCTGTTAATTCACGTGAGTGGATTTTTTCAATTGATTTCGAGATAGCAAGAGTAGGATTATAGTTGACGCTATTGTTAGACGAAGTATGATTTGTGCGCACACTTAGCCTTGCGATGTGGTTTTGGTTTTGTGCTTAGATTTTGAGCGGATCGTCTTGGCGAAAGCGCTCGGCAAGCATCGGTAAGGCACTTGGAGTGGTTTCGTTGGCTAAGCGAAAATGTGTATCCAGAAACTGCTCTGAAGGCTCAAGCAAATTACGATAGATCTGCTGAGTCAGTACGCGGGCCTTCTCGCCCGGCCAGTTGTCGGGTAATAAGACACCTGGCAGTTCAGGGTCGCGTAGTAGTAGCTTACGATAGTCGTGAATTAAGAGTGTGCGAATTAGAAAAGCATCAACCTGCGAAATCGGCACTTGCTTTAAACGCAGCTCTTGCAAAATAGGCTGATAAGTTGCAATAAATTCTTCATAGGCCTCGGCCATTAAGGGCAGGTCCCAAGCTTGTTGAACCAATTTACTTTCGGTATCTGTGCCCGATAAATCGAAAGGGACGTCAACGGCGAGCAGAGGCATTAGCTGCTGTACCAGATCACTTAAACCGTCATTGGCCAAGAGGCTAAGTGCGGTAGTGAGTTTAAAGCTTGGATGGATAAAGCCAATATTGCCCAACACGCCAAAGCCATGCCATGTGAGGGCGCGGCGTAATTGTTCGCGTTGCTTAGGTGACCATTCACCAACAGTCAGAATGATGCGCCAACGCTGGTCCCACAGAGGAGAGCGGGCGGCATAAATTTGTTGGGCAGCGTTCTCAAATAGCAGTTGTCCCTTGGGAGAGAGCATATAGTCAGCGCGACGTCCGATGGTCTCACTCACTAACCAACCTTCTTTCTGTAGTCGAAATACTGTAGTCCGAATCTGCCGGTCGTTCAGGTCAAGATGTTCAAGGAGTTGGATTAGGCTGCCTAGCCAGATACGGCTACCGCGCGGCAAGACGGCGTCACCAAAAACGCTAATAATTAAGGAGCTCGCTTGAATGCGACTCTTTTGCTTAAATTCATCTAAGCGATTTTGTACAGCGGTGAGACCCATTGTGAAACTCTTTTTATGAGAAGTGATCGTTTGATAGTCTAATTATAAGTGGCTTGGATAAAACTTTGGGAATTTCTATCCGTTACTAATATGAATATTGGTAGAAATAAAACAGTAGCTTGGGTGATTTTTAAAAGAGCAAGGTCCTAGCAAGACAAGATGTGCATTCTTACAAATTTTAGTGAAAACCCTAGAAATTTAAATTAATTCCAAAAAGCTTAAACATTCTACGTTTATATAATACAAAAAATCAAGCAAAAAAATAATAAACGTATCATTAATAGGGTTAATAGAACTTGATTTTAAGTTAGTGAGTAGAGATAGAAATTATTAATGAAATTCAATATTTGGCGTGTAATATTTGGTGGAATTCGATAAATCTACATATTCTAAGCATGTGTTGTCAATTATTAATGATACGTTAATTTGACAAATATCAATCAATTACGTAGTATTTTATCAGTAGGGTTATTCGAGAGCCTGTAGGCATTAAGTGATACATGGCAAAGCAATGTTCTAAAACAGACTAAATACATTAAAGAATTTAATGAATCCACAAGGAGAATTTATCAATGTCGCATCCTTTATTTGAAAAACATCGTGAGTTAATTGAACAAGCCTGTAAAGCGGCAAGAACTCGCGGTTACTGGTCACCGTTTAACGAGATGCCAAGTCCGAAGACGTATGGCGAGAATGCGGCTGCTGAGGGTAAGGCGGCATTCGATGCTTTGCTTGGCAAGAATTTTGAGTTAGACCAAGTGGCACAGAAGGGTTGGCATGGTAGCGAAGTTTCTCCTTACGGTATTGAACTTAATATTCAATATCCCGTGTGTGATATTGATGCCTTGGTTGACGCGGGTGAAGCGGCGATGACAGGCTGGCAAGCGGTCGGTAATGAAGCACGTATTGGCATCACCACCGAGATGTTGACTCGTCTTAATCAACAAAGCTTTGCGATTGCGACTGCTGTGATGATGACTTCAGGTCAAGGTTGGATGATGGCTTTCCAAGCGGGTGGTCCTCACGCACAAGACCGTGGTCTTGAGTCAGTGACTTATGCTTACTTAGAGCAGAGCGTGATTCCGACAGAAACTATCTGGGAAAAACCGCAAGGCAAGAACCCTTCATTAGTGATGAAGAAGCACTTTGAAATTGTCGGTCGTGGCGTGGGTGTGGTCGTGGGTTGTGGCACCTTCCCAACCTGGAATACTTATCCAGGCTTGTTCGCGACTTTGGCAACGGGTAATGCGGTGATTGTGAAACCGCACAGCAATGCAATCTTGCCAGCCGCGATGACAGTGAAAATCCTGCGTGAAATTCTGCGTGAAAACCAATTGGATCCTAACTTAGTCCAATTATGTGTAACGCCTGACCGCGCCGATACACAGAAATTAGTGAAGCATGAAAAAGTCCACTCGATAGACTTCACCGGCAGTAATGTATTTGGCCAATGGTTAATTGATAACTGCCGTCAAGCACAAGTGTATGCTGAATTAGCTGGTGTGAACAATATCGTTATTGATTCTACCGATAACTACAAAGCCATGCTACGTAACTTGGCCTTCACGCTATCTCTGTATTCTGGCCAGATGTGTACGACATCACAAGCGATTTTCGTACCTGCCAATGGCATTGAGACCGATGCTGGTCATAAGTCATACGATGATGTGTGTAATGACTTGGCCCAAGCGATTAGCGGTTTCTTGGCTAAGCCTGAAGTGGCTTTTGCCGTATTAGGAGCGATTCAATCGAAAGACTCTGCTGAACGTGTCGAGCAAGCGAATAATGGTACTTTCGGTAAGGTCGTCTTGGCGTCACAGAAATTAGAGAATCCAGAATTCCCGAATGCGGATGTACGTACACCAGTGCTTGTTGCTTGTGATGCGAATGATCCTAACACCTATCAAGTTGAGCGCTTCGGCCCGATTAGTTTTATTGTTAAAGTAGCGGATACGTCAGCGGCGATTGCTTTATCTGAGCAAGTAACGCGTGAACACGGTGCGCTGACTGTCGGTATCTACTCTACGAGCGAAGAAGTGATTGATACGATGGTGCGTGCAACATGGCGTAGTAAAGTTGCGCTGTCGATCAACTTAACCGGTGGTGTTTTCGTTAACCAATCGGCTGCCTTCTCTGACTACCATGGTACAGGTGGTAACCCATCAGCGAATGCTTCCTATGCAGACTCGGCTTTCGTGGCGAATCGCTTCCGTGTTGTACAGCGCCGTTATCACGTATAAGGCTTGGTTATGACATTTGAGAATATTCAGTTCTCTATTCAGGATGGGATTGCGCGCTTAGTGCTTAACCGTCCTGACAAGATGAATAGCTTCACCACCGCTATGCATGAAGAATTGCGTGTGGCCTTAGATCAGGTTCAGGCTGATACATCGGTGCGTGTTTTGGTCTTAAGCGGCGCAGGTCGTGGCTTCTGTGCGGGTCAAGATCTGTCCGACCCTGCTGTGAGCTATACCCCAGGTCAAGCCACAGCGGACTTAGGTAATGTGGTTGAGCGTGATTATAAGCCACTTATTCTACGCCTACAGAATTTACGTGTGCCAACGATCGCGGCGGTGAATGGTGTCGCCGCAGGTGCTGGCGTTAGTTTAGCCTTAGCCTGCGATATGGTGGTGGCTAAGCAATCAGCTTCATTTATCCAAGCTTTCTCTAAAGTGGGTTTGATTCCTGATACAGGTGGCACCTGGTTCTTGCCACAACGCGTCGGTATGGCACGTGCCATGGGTTTAGCGTTCCTGGCCGATAAACTCTCAGCGGCGCAAGCGGCAGAGTGGGGCTTGATTTGGCAGTGCATTGAAGATGCGCAATTTGATGAGGCTGTGCAAAACTTAGCTACGCGCTTAGCGACGGCACCGACCAAGGCTTTAGTGCGGATCCGTCAGGCTATGCAGGGCTCATTAAGTCATAGCTTAGAGCAGCAACTTAGTATGGAAGCGGGCTTTATGCGCGAGTTGGGTCATAGCGCCGATTATATCGAAGGAGTTGAGTCTTTCTTAGCAAAGCGTGCTCCACAGTTTACAGGGAAATAAGTTCATGAGTGAAGTTAATGTAAAGGCCGATTCGGCGCCAAGTTCGGTTCAAGGTTCAACGTTAAGCTCAGTGCCGAGCTCAGTAACGAGCTCAACGCTAAGTTCAGCGTCAAGTATGACACCAAGTTCTGTACCGAGCGACCCGCAGGAACTTGCGCAAGCGAGTGCTGCAGCCATGTATGAGCGTGACCATGCGGCGCATAGCTTAGCGATCAAGATTGATCAAGTGGCACCAGGTACAGCTGAGCTCAGCATGAAAGTACGTAAAGATATGGTGAACGGTCATGATATCTGTCATGGGGGCATGATCTTCTGCTTAGCGGATACGGCTTTTGCCTATTCTTGCAATAGCTATAATCGCGTGACTGTGGCTTCAGGCTGCACGATTGAATTTGTGCGTCCAGGCATGTTGGGCGATGTGCTAACAGCACGTGCCGTAGAGCGCAGCTTATCACGTCGTACCGGGGTGTATGACGTCGAAGTGACGAATCAGGATGGTAAAACTATCGCCTTGTTCCGTGGCAAGAGTGCGCGCTTAGAGGGTGAGGTTATTGGTAGTTAATAGGTGAAACCTGAGTAACAGCCAAATCCAATTGAGTACACAAGCAGGCTAAGTCGCATGAATAATGAATGTGACTTAGCAGGAACGAGATACGTAGTAGGAAAAAGTGCGAGCGAAAGAAGTAGTACGTTAGCGATAACTAGTACAAAAGATTGACATCGTGTGAACAAAGATAAGTCGCACGAAAACAATCAGCAAAGAATTAAATATTGAGACAAATCAAGGATACATATGACAACTTACAAAGCAGACCTAGGTGCCTTAGATCCGATTGAAAAAGCCAGTCGTGATGAAATTGAAGCCTTGCAGTTAGAGCGCTTAAAGTGGACCTTAAACCACGCATATAACAATGTGCCACATCATAAGCAAGCCTTCGATGCGAAGGGTGTACACCCAGATGATTTAAAAACTTTAGCGGATCTGTCGAAGTTCCCATTTATGGTGAAGACTGACTTACGCGATCATTATCCATTCGGCCTATTTGCCGTACCAACCAATAAGCTATCTCGCTTGCATGCCTCATCAGGTACAACAGGTAAGCCAGTGGTGGTGGGCTATACCGAGAATGACCTCGATAACTGGGCGAACTTAGTGGCTCGTTCAATCCGTGCAGCGGGTGGTCGTCCTGGCGATATGTTGCATAACGCTTATGGCTACGGCATGTTTACCGGTGGTTTAGGTGCTCACTATGGTGCAGAGCGATTAGGTTGTACTGTGGTACCTATGTCAGGTGGTCAGACTGAGAAGCAAGTTCAACAGATTATGGACTTTAGACCGAACATCATTATGGTTACACCTTCGTATTCATTAGTGATTGCCGAAGAGTTCGAGCGTCAAGGCATTAGCGCCAATGAAAACCCCTTGAAGATTGGTATTTTCGGTGCCGAGCCTTGGGGTGAAGGTATGCGTAAAGAAATCGAGAAGAAGCTCGGTCTAGATGCAATTGATATCTACGGCTTAACCGAAGTGATGGGCCCTGGTGTTGCTTGTGAATGTATCGAGACCAAAGATGGTCCCGTGATTTGGGAAGATCATTTCTTAGCCGAAATTATTGACCCAGAAACAGGCGAAGTTCTGCCTGATGGTGAAGAAGGTGAACTAGTGTTCACTTCATTGACGAAGGAAGCCTTCCCAGTGATTCGTTACCGCACGAAAGACTTAACTCGCTTATTACCACCAACAGCGCGTTCATTCCGTCGACTCGGTAAATTAGTTGGCCGCTCTGACGATATGTTGATTATTCGTGGTGTGAACGTGTTCCCAAGTCAGATTGAAGAGCAGATTCTACGCGATCCATTATTGAATGGTACTTACCGCTTAGTGCTATCGCGCAATGGTCACTTGGATGAAGTCGAAGTGATGTGTGAGCTGCAACAAGCCGTGTCGGATAGCTTGAATGAAGATCGTATTAAGAACATGAGCAAGGAATTGCAACATCGGATTAAGACGATTGTAGGGATTTCGACCAAGGTATCGATTATGCCATTTGACTCGATTCCACGTACTCAGATGGGCAAAGCACGTCGTGTCTTCGATACGCGTCCGAAATTAGTATAAGTTTGAATTAGCTGCGCTGCGTATTTACGCGGTAAGTATGCGGTAAGTAT
>JAUNUI010000003.1:98776-178220 GCA_030538255.1 Pelistega sp.
AAATGTTCAGAGCAAATGTTCAACGTACTTACCGAGCAATCACAAGATTTATCTCTAAAGGAGAAGTGAGTAATGTATACACAATCATTTAGTGTGTCAGATAAGGATAAACCACAAGCGGTTAAAGCCGTTGAAGATCCCGCCTTGATGGCGCAATTTGATGAGCGTATCGATGCGGATGGTCGTATTGAACCACAAGACTGGATGCCTGATGCCTATCGTAAGACGCTCGTGCGTCAAATCAGTCAGCACGCCCATAGTGAAATTATCGGCATGTTGCCTGAAGGTAACTGGATCACACGTGCCCCTAGCTTGAAGCGTAAAGCGATTCTTATTGCCAAAGTACAAGACGAAGGTGGTCATGGTTTATATCTCTACTCAGCCGCCGAAACACTAGGCACGAGTCGTGATCAGATGCTTGACGCCTTGCACTCAGGTAAAGCGAAATACAGTTCAATTTTTAACTATCCAACTCTAAACTGGGCGGATGTGGGTGTGATCGGTTGGCTCGTTGATGGTGCCGCGATTATGAACCAGATTCCATTATGTCGTTGTTCATATGGCCCTTATGCCCGTGCTATGGTGCGTGTCTGTAAGGAAGAGTCATTCCACCAACGTCAAGGCTACGAAGCTTTATTAGTCATGATGCAAGGTAGCGATGCGCAAAAAGCTATGGTGCAAGATGCGGTCAATCGCTGGTGGTGGAAGTGCTTAGCCATGTTTGGTCCACCTGATGCCGATAGCCCGAACAGTGCGCTCGGTATGCGTTGGGGTATTAAGCGCGTATCGAATGATGATTTACGTCAGAAGTTTGTTGATGCCACTGTGCCGCAAGCAAGAGTTTTAGGTGTGACACTCCCTGATCCCGACTTGAAATGGAACGAAGAGCGCCAGCATTATGACTACGGTCAGATTGATTGGGACGAGTTCTGGAGCACAGTTGCTGGTAACGGTCCATGTAATAAAGAGCGTCTTAACACACGCGTTAAAGCCTACAACGATGGTGAATGGGTGCGCGATGCCGCGCAAGCCTATGCCGCAAAACAAGAAGCACGTCAATTAAAGGAGAAAGTAGCATGAGTACACCACAATTAAAAGAATGGCCATTATGGGAAGTTTTTGTTCGCAGCAAGCAAGGTCTTGAGCACAAACACTGCGGTAGCCTACATGCTGCCGATAAGGTGCAAGCCTTAGAGATGGCGCGTGATGTATACACCCGTCGTCAAGAAGGTGTGAGCATTTGGGTTGTGCCTTCAGCGTATATTGCCGCTAGCAGTCCTGATGATAAAGCAGAGTTGTTTGAACCTGCGAGCGATAAAATTTATCGTCATCCAACTTTTTATGAAATTCCTGAAGAAGTGGGGCACATGTAATGACGACGTACATTGATTACCTATTGCACCTCGCTGATAACGCTGTGATTATGGGTCAGCGCAATGGTGAGTGGTGTGGTTTAGGGCCGATCTTAGAAGAAGATATTGCCTTAGCTAACATCAGCTTGGACTATATCGGTCAAGCGCGTTTGCTGTATCAATTAGCGGCTGAGTTAAAAGGCGCGGGTGCCACTGAAGATACTTTGGCGTATTTCCGTAATGAGCAAGAGTACTTGAACTATACCTTAGTAGAGTTGCCACATCGTGGTGCTATGTCAGGCTATGCCTCTGCTGATCGTGACTATGCTGTAACGATTGCCTGTAACTTCTTGTACTCTGCCTTAATGGTTTTAGTCTGGGATAAATTACAAGCTTCATCAGATAAAACACTTGCAGCGATTGCTGAGAAGTCTTTGAAAGAAGTGCGTTATCACTTACGTCATACTCGTAACTGGTTAGTGCGCTTTGGTGACGGTACACAAGAATCACACGATCGCGTACAAGCGGCGATTGATCACTTGTTACCGTATACCGAAGAGTTTTGGACCAGCAGTCCTGCAGAACAAGCTGCACTTGAAGCGGGCGTTGCTGTTGATGTGGCTAGCTTACGTGCAGATTGGGATGAGATTGTGAATGGTGCTTTAATTGAAGCCACCTTAACACGTCCTGAAGTTGTGGCAGGTGCTTATGTGACGGAAGGTAAGAAGGGCTTACATTCAGAGCACTTAGGCTATTTGTTAAGTGAGATGCAAAGCTTGGCACGTGCGCATCCAGGTTGTACATGGTGATTGCAATGAGTACTAACGTTAGCGAAATCTGGTCCGTATTAGACACGCTCAGTGATCCTGAAATTCCTGTGATTACCTTACGTGAACTGGGGATTTTGCGTGACGTGCGCGAGGGTAGCGACGGTATCGAGGTGGTAATTACCCCCACATACAGTGGCTGCCCAGCGATGGAGCAAATCCACGACGACATTATCAGCACTTTAGCAGCGAACGGTTTTAGCGCTAAAGTGGTGACGCAATTATCCCCTGCTTGGACCACCGATTGGATGGATGAAAAAGGCAAAGAGAAATTGCGTGCGTATGGTATTGCGCCACCGCAAAAGCGTTGTGCTGAAACCCAGGTTGTACAGTTTATGCCAAAGAGCGCGCACCTCGCGCAAGAAGATGATGTGCCTTGTCCGAACTGCGGCTCATCACACACTGTTGTGTCTTCTTACTTTGGTTCTACAGCGTGTAAGTCACTGTACAAGTGCTTGGATTGCCAAGAACCATTTGATTATTTCAAACCATACTAATATTTATTCGGAGTCATTTTTACATGTCTACTCTGCGATTTTATGATTTGAATGTGAAGCGAGTTAACTCTGAAGCGGGTGACTCAGTTGCGATCACATTTGAAATTCCTGAAGATTTACAAGATACCTTCAACTTTGAGCCAGGTCAGTTTCTCACCGTACGTTCAACCATTAATGGTGAAGACTTACGCCGTACTTACTCAATTAGTAGCCCACGTAGCCGCTTAGCAAAATTGGGTGAGTTGGAAATTGGTATTCGTCCAGTTGAAGACGGTAAGTTTTCGAATTGGGCTGTTCAGAACATCAATGTGGGTGACGTATTAAGCGTGATGCCCCCTGATGGGCGCTTTACCGTGAAGAAGCAACGTGCGATTCACCGCGTGGGTTTTGCTTGTGGTTCTGGCATTACACCTGTGCTATCAATTGCCGCCAGTACCTTGGAAGAACAACCCGAGTCTAAATTTACCCTGGTATTCGGTAACCGTCGCATGTCGAGTGTGATGTTTAACGAAGCCTTGCAAGACTTGAAGGACCGCTTTGCCGATCGCTTCACCATGATTCACGTCTTATCGCGTCAAGCACAAGAAGTTGAGTTATTAGAAGGTCGTATTGATGCGGATAAGGTCAATAAGATTATTGCCGCCTTTTTACCCGTTGCCAGTATGGATGAAGTCTTTATCTGTGGTCCGGAAAGCATGATTGATACGGTTGAGAAAACCTTAATCGAAGCGGGTGTGCCTGAAAGTCGTGTATATACAGAGCGCTTTACCACGAATATGGCACAAGCTGCCAAGGTGCAAGCCGATACTGACTCAGCGGAAAAGCGTCAAAGCTTAGCTAAAGAAATTAGCTTAACCGTATTGGTTGATGGTCATGAACAGCAATTTCAAATCGGCGCTGATGAGAAAGTCTTAGACGCAGGTTTGAATGCAGGCTTGGATTTACCATTCTCATGTAAAGCAGGGGTGTGCTGTACTTGTCGTTGTAAAGTCATTGAAGGCTCAGTGACCATGGACAAGAACTATACCCTGGAGCAAGACGAGGTTGATCAAGGCTTTATCTTGAGTTGCCAAGCAAGAGCGACGAGTGACAAGTTAGTCGTGAGTTTTGACGAGCGTTAAACCCACGGCATAGCAATAAAAAACCATCAATTCAGTTGACATCGATTTCAGTTCAGCAATAGGGATTGATGGTTTTTTTGTACCTTAAATTAGAAAAAATTTTAAATATATAATTTATTTTTGAGAGAAAATAGGAGACTTAAATGAGAAAAATCAGTGTGCAAGAGGTGGTCGATAAAGCCCATCTGAATCCCTTTCATTGGACAATTTTATGGCTTTGTACCTTGATTATTATTGTCGATGGATACGACTTAATTGTGTATGGCGTAGTTTTACCCTTACTCATGCAAGAGTGGAGTCTGACTCCACCACAGGCGGGCTTTTTAGGCAGTATGGCTTTGTTTGGCATGATGTTCGGTGCCTTAACTTTAGGGGTGGTAGCTGATCGAATTGGCCGTAAGAAAGTCATCTTACTATGCTTAATTTCATTTAGCGTTTTCACTTTCTTATGTGCTTTTGCCCGCAATCCGACCGAGTTTGGTATTTATCGATTTATCGCGGGTGCAGGTTTGGGGGCCATGTTCCCGATGATTGTGGCGGTGATGACTGAGTATATGCCGAAAGCTATTCGCACGACCCTCGTTGCGTTAACCGTGAGTGGTTATGCCATGGGCGGTATGTTGGCTGCAGGTCTAGGCGCATGGCTAGTGCCGACCTATGGTTGGAAACTAATGTTCTATCTAGGTTTAGTGCCTTTGTTAATCGTGCCGATTGTGATGATTGCCTTGCCTGAGTCATTAGAATTCTTGGTACGCAAAGATGAAAAAGCCGCCCGTCAAGTGATCCAGAAACTCAGCCCAGAACTTAAGTTAACCGAGTCTGACGAACTTGTGCGCCCAGCTGCTGCAGGTGGTAAAGCCCCATTCTTAGAGATCTTCCGCGAAGGCCGTGCCCTAGGTACGATTATGCTCGGTGTGTGTTTTGGCATGTGCTTATTGATGGTTTACGGCCTAGGAAACTGGTTGCCGAAACTTATGAATAGCGCAGGCTATCCATTGCAATCAAGCATGCTGTTCTTGATGGTATTGAATATTGGTGGTATTGCCGGCGGCCTATTAGGTGGTTACTTAAGCGATCGTTATAACGTACGTAAAGTACTTATGGTGTTCTATTTCTTTGCCGCCTTGTCATTAGCATTGCTTGGCTTTAAGACACCTGCTCCAGTGCTTTACACGATTCTATTTGTCTGCGGTGCAACGACGATTGGTTCGCAAATCCTGCAGTATGCCTACTCAGCCCAACACTTTGAGTTCAGCATGCGTTCAACAGGCGTAGGCTTTGCCTCATCATTAGGTCGTATCGGTGCGATATTAGGCCCTATGTTAGGTGGCGCATTATTAGCCGCGAATCTAGGTCACCAAACCAACTTCTTGATCTTCGCGATTCCAGGTATTATCGCTATCTTTGCTGTGATTTTAGTACGCCAGCCTAAGGCGAAGGAACAAGAGTTAAAGACCGTAGTTGTGAATTCGTGATAGAAGCGGTGTTGCTAGTAGATTGCTCAGATTGTAGTTAATAGCTGAATATGGGTAAGTGCTTAATATGATTTAGCACATGAATTTTTGCTGGTGTACCGAGTTATGAGTCGCATAGCGTATCGAAGATAGCGGCGCTATGTGGAGAGAAGCAAGGCAGTTGCTTTAGTCTTGATTGAGTTAGCTTCTAAAGCTGAAATCTCGGTAGAAAAGAGATAACGCGTCCTTGTAAGAGGGCGCGTTTTTTGAGGGTGCGTAGAGTTCTTGTCTTAATGTTCTTTGTCAAACAGAACTCTTTCAACCTCAAAAAATCCGCCTAGAATAATAAGCAAAACTGTTGTAGATATGATAATGACGTTACATATTTTTCAGCAAAACTATGATATAAATATAAAAATCAACAAAAAATTGTATGTTTCGTGGTTTAATTTTTGTTTTGTCTAGGGTAATGGTTGGGGAAAGTATGCTGCATTACTATTCTTTTAAGAACTTCCAGAGTTTTAGGGATGCTCAAGAAGTTTCTTTTAAATTTACGAATCAAGTTCCTGAGCGTGGTTGGGAGGCTATCGCCTATAGTGGTCAGCGTCTCAGCACAGCTATGGCTGTTATGGGAGCGAATGGTTCAGGTAAGACTGCCTTACTGAAGCCTCTTGTATTTGTTATAAATTTTATTAAATCGTCTTTTCATGCTTCACCTGATGAGGATATTTCAATCACTTCATATGCGGGGTTTGAGGATGAACCCACTGAAATCGAGCTGGTTGCAGAAGATAAGCATGGAATTATTTGGAAGTATATTTTAAAGCTAACGCGAGAGCGTGTTTTGTACGAGGCTTTATATCAGAAGAAAGTACGCTTTAATTTTGTGTTTGTGCGTGAATGGAATGGCAAAGCATATGAGATTAAGCAACACAAGGATTTTAACTTCAATAAAGATGAAGCGATGAAAGTTCGTCAGAATGCTTCTCTTATTTCAACAGCGTTGCAATACGGTGTTGAGGTTTTTGGTCATGAGGTATTTTCTAAATTTACGACGAATATGCATAGTTTTGGTCGAAACCAGTTTCCTATGTTCGATATGCGCTGGGCAGCAGAAAGCTACCATAAAGATCCTGAATCAATGGACTTGGCGACTGAATTGTTAACAGCGTGGGACTTAGGTTTAAGCGGTCTTAGAATTGACGAAGAAGAACACCCCTATACAGAAGATAAAAAAAGAAAAATCTATTCTACCTACGGTCTGCATAAGGATAAAAATGGACGCGTATTTGAGCTGCCATTTTCTTATGAATCAAGTGGTACTCAGTCTTGTTTTATATTACTAAGTAAATTATTACCCGTACTGAAATCAGGCGGTTTAGCGGTCATTGATGAAATTGAAAATGATCTTCATCCCCATATGGTAGAGCCTATTCTAGATTTATTTACTGATCCGAATAGTAACCCACATAATGCTCAAATTATATTCACCTGCCATTCTCCTGAAGTCTTGGATTTTTTACAAAAATCACAGGTCATATTTGTTGAGAAAACAGAATGTGAGAGCGAAGCTTATCGTGGTGATGAAATTACGGGCTTACGTAGTGATGATAATCTTCGTGCTAAATATATGTCTGGTGCTCTGGGTGCTGTGCCATCGTTGTAGAGAGAAAGAAATGGCAAAAAAGAAAACTCCTTATATTCCTCCTTCTGACTTAAAGTCAATATTACACTCCAAACGTGCCAATCTCTATTACTTAGAGCACTGTCGAGTATTGCTCAATGGTGGGCGCGTAGAGTATGTTACTGATCAAGGTAAAGAGTCTCTCTATTGGAATATTCCAATTGCAAATACGACGACCATTTTATTGGGTAGTGGAACATCAATTACTCAGGCAGCTATGCGTGAGTTAAGTAAAGCAGGTGTGATGGTGGGTTTCTGTAGTGGAGGAGGCACACCTTTATTCAATGGTACAGAGGCTGAGATTGCCTGCGATTTTTTTAGCCCTCAGAGCGAGTATCGACCAACGGAGTACTTACAGAATTGGTGTCGATTTTGGTTTGATGATGAAGCAAGACTTGCAGTCGCTAAAAAATTACAGCAGATTCGCTTGCAACAGATCGCACTGTTCTGGCCTAAGTATGAGTGGGAAATAAAACAAGACCTGCTGTCTGGGTTACTAGAAAAATACAGTCAAGAGTTTGAAAGTTGTGACAGTAGTCAATCCCTGCTTGCAGCTGAAGGGCGTTTAACCGCAAGACTCTATTTACTCGCAAATCAAGCGATAGGTCAGGGAACTGAGTTCAAGCGTAGTGCTCGTGGTTCGTCAGTGGATCTTGCAAATCGCTTATTAGACCATGGTAATTATTTAGCCTACGGTCTTGGTGCTACTGCTTGCTGGGTATTGGGTTTACCTCATGGACTTGCTGTTTTACATGGTAAGACACGACGTGGCGGACTAGTTTTTGATGCCGCTGATATTATTAAAGATTCCCTAGTATTGCCCCAAGCTTTTATCTCAGCACGTGAAGGAGAAGGTGAGCGAGACTTTCGACAATCTTGCATAGAGACTTTTGTTCGCTCTGAGGCGCTTGATATTATTATTGAAAGTTTAAAGGCCTTATCTGTCGGAGTTGAAGCTAAATGAATATTTTGATAGTGAGCCAATGTCAGAAAAATGCTTTAAAAGAAACTCGCCGAATAGTAGATCAATTTGCTGAGCGTTGTGGAGATAGAACCTGGCAAACAGCTATTACTAAGGCGGGCTTAGATACTCTACGTACTATGCTACGTAAAACAGCACGTAAAAATACTGCGGTGGCATGTTATTGGACGCATGGGAAAAATCGCACAGATTTAGTGTGGATTGTTGGTGATAAAGGCCAGTTTAATCGTGATGGTCGCGTTCCGACCAATCGAAGTAAGAGAGATGTCTTGCGGCAACAAGATGAAGATGGCTGGGTTCATGCTTACAGTATACAGATTATGGCAGCCTTAGCTGCTTTACTACACGATATTGGTAAGGCAACCATTGGTTTTCAGAATAAATTAAAGCAAGAAAGTACTGTGTTCATTGGTGCAGATCCTTATCGTCATGAGTGGATATCATTAAGGTTGTTTCAGACGATGATACAAGGCTGCGAAACTGATCAGGAATGGCTAGAGAGATTGAGGGATTGGGCTGAGTATGCGAAAGATAATCCCAAATGGCATGAATTGCTCATTGTAGATGAGGGGATCCGTAAAAAGAATTTAGATTATGGCTTTTCTCGTGTACCACCACTTGCTCAATGGCTCATGTGGTTAATTGTTACGCATCATCGCATGCCTTTTTTTGGTGGTATAGATTATCGTAGTATGTCACAGCTCGCTGAGCTACGCAAAGCACATCAATCAAACTATTATTTAATGACGACGTCTGAGTGGTATGCGATGGATTTAGCGCCTGTAGAGGGCTGGGTTCGTCTAGAACATTGGCAAAAGCCACATCCACAACCCGCTAATTTTTGGAAATTTGAACAAAGTAGTTTTTTAGAGTCTAGTACAATTTGGACGAAGGCGATGAATCGCTGGGCACAGAAAGCCTTAAATCATTCCCCATTACTGACATTAAGTGAGACAGGAGAATCTATTAATGACCCTTTGCTGTTGCACTTGTCTCGACTTTGTTTAATGGTTGGAGATCATAACTTTTCAAGCCTATCTAAAGAAGAATCAGATCGTGCGCAAGCAGCATTAAGTGGTAAGTTATATGCAAATACAGATCGAAAAACCAATACAACTAAGCAGTTTTTAGATCAACATCTTTGTGGTGTAGCCAGATTTTCCACGCGCTTTTCTAGAGTGCTAACAAAATTAAACCATGAACTTCCTTCAGTATCCGCTTCTCATAAGAGCTTTACACGTCCAACTACAGTACCGCGATTCCAATGGCAAAATAAAGCTTATAACTTAAGTAAATTGCTACAAGTTGAAAGTGAGAGTAGAGGGTTTTTCGGGATTAATATTGCCAGTACAGGTTGTGGTAAAACCTTGGGTAATGTGCGTATCATGCATGCGTTGGCGAATGAGCAAAGGGGAATGCGGCTAACAATTGCTTTAGGTTTGAGAGTTTTAACGCTCCAAACGGGACATGCATTACGAGATAAGTTGAAATTAGATGATGAGTCTTTAGCGGTATTGGTCGGTGGTAGTGCTAGTCGGACTCTATTTGAATTGAATTCATCCGCACAAGAAATCGCTATAAAATCTGGGGGGGAGACACTAGGAGTTTATGGTAGTGAGTCTGCTCAAGATTTGATTGCGGAAGATGAACTCGTTGTGGGTGGAGCTTATCTTAATGAAAGTGGTTTGGATGAGCAAGAGTTTGGTACCGTAATTAGTGATCCAAAGGCTCGCCGATTACTCTTTTCACCTATAGTGAGCTGCACAATTGATCATATTATGCCGGCAAGTGAGTGTTTGCGTGGTGGTCATTATATTGTTCCGATGCTGCGCTTACTCAGTGCTGATTTGATATTGGATGAACCTGATGATTTTAATCAAGAGGATTTGCCTGCTTTAGCAAGACTAGTGCATTGGGCGGGTTTATTGGGGAGTAGAGTACTCTTGTCATCTGCAACCATAACGCCCGATTTCGCTGCAGGGCTAATGCAGGCTTATCAAGCAGGTCGAAAAATCTGGAATGTTCATCAAGGATTACCAGACACGCCTATCTTGGCAGCATGGTTTGATGAAAATAATGCAACGTATGTTAATTGCGTGGATAAGAACGATTTTGAGTTGAAGCATAATCAATTTTGTCAAATACGCGCAAATTACTTGGCAAAGCAGGATGTTCGTCGGTGCGCTAATATTCTGGAACTAAAATTACCGACAGGGAGAGAGCAAAAAGAACAACAATATACTATCTTAGCTAGCGAATTGCTTAAAGGAGCGACTCAGCTTCATCAAGAACATGCTACTCAAGTAAGTAATCGCAATAAAACAATTAGTATTGGTTTAATTCGAATAGCAAATATTAAAAATATTACACAGATTGCTCAGGCGATGTTAAAACTCCCTAAAAAAACATTACCTAATGATTATGAGTTCCATGTCTGTTGTTATCATGCACGACAATTATTGTTTTTGCGCAGTCGACTAGAAAGTACTTTGGACGGTGTCTTAAAGCGTGACAATGAAAATAGTCTTTTGGAGCGAGCCGAAATTCAAGAGGCTATTCAACATGGACAGGGGAAGCACCATGTTTTTATTGTGTTGGGTTCTCCAGTCACTGAAGTAGGACGAGATCACGATTATGATTGGGCGATTATTGAACCATCCTCAATGCGTTCTTTGATTCAACTTGCCGGTCGAGTATGGCGACACCGTCCTGAAAAAATTGCAGATAAAGAAAATGTATTCATTTTATCGAGCAATATTAAATCGCTAATGTCTGATAGATTAAATGTTGGTCATGCGACTTTCACTAAGCCTGGCTTTGAAGTAAAGCCAGAGTTTCTATTAAGAACCCATCTTTCAGCAGAATTGATTTCTGAAAGTGAAAGGAAGCATATAACGTCAATTTCACGCATTGTAAAACCTGAATCATTGGATGCAAAGCTTAAATTGGCAGATTTAGAGCACGCCGTTATGGAAAGCTTATTAAATCCTGAGACGAGTAATTTTGTAAGTAGCTATTGGGAAAATGGAGCTGCAAATTATGCTCACTCACATCTGCAAAGGATAAGTCCTTTTAGATTAAGTCAAAGGCAGGAGGATTATATCGCTCTACCTGATGAGGATAATGAGAGGGGATTTAGTTTTAAAACAGCGGATAAAGCTTGGCAAGCACCTGATGAAGTTGGGATGAATAATTATGATATAGAGTGTCATCCAGTACCGACTTCGGAAAATAATGTTCGACCTTGGTTGTTGGCGGATTATAGCTTGAGCTTAGATGAGCTGGCTGAGAGCTTGGGTAATGACTCAGACGATAAAGATATAACCGATGTGGCTTTGCGCTTTGCTACTGTTTCTTTACCGAAAAATTATGATGACATCAAGCCTTGGTGTTTTAATGAGTGGTTAGGGTTTTACAAAATTTAATAGGCAAATAAATAGGGTGTCGTTATAATCGTAGATTAACTGCCGAGTAGGTAGCTGAGAGAATAGTTATCTTGGTTGTGTTTATCAGGATTGACCGCCGAATAGGCGGCTTGAATGTCCTTTCTTTTATAAGGGGGTTATGTATTTTAGAATTGGTCAAATTTTATCTTTATTAATTAACCATAGTTATCTTAGTTTTTTTTATTTAAATATTTGTTGACAAAATGTAAATTAATGATTAGTATCGGTATCATATGCAAGTAAGTAGGTTGGCATAAAACTCGAAAAAAGGAGGCGATGTGGAAGATATTACTAAAGAAGATATACTGCAAGGCATAGATAAGTTTTTGCTTGAGCGGTATGAGATCAAAGCTAAAAAACTAAATAAGGCATTAGAAACGGCTCAGTCATCAGGAGAACAAGATAAATCGCTAGAAATCAAGGCTGAATTGAAGAAGTTACAAGTTGAATATGAAAGAAATATATGGATTGAATCTAATGCTAGGACGATGGCCAAACAACTTAAGTTTGGAACGCACATCTCAAAAGGAATTCATTCATATTCTAAGGGGGGTAATGTTCTTGTTAATAAGCTTGGTCTCTTGCCTGAAACTATAGTAGGAAGCCAAAGCTTGACTTTTTCTGAGTTGGATGCAAATGGAAATTCAGCGGCATTGCCTTTGGCCTCTTTTTTAGACATAGAAGTTAAGTCAGGCAGTGGTGTGAAGTTACGAAATTTGATTGTCGAGCGTAACCCTGTATTGCAAGGTTGTTTCTCCAATGAACATAAATTATCTGCAGAGTATGAAAAGTTGTTTAGGGAAACTTTAATTGGTGCTTCTGATTTAATAAGCGCTGATGAGCGTAATAAACAAATACTTTGGCCAATAGGAAAAGATGCTATTAAAGAGGATTCATATCTATGTTGTATTCCTTTGCATTCCTCCGTGCTTATTAATGAAATTTATACAAAAATTAATGACGCGCGTTATTCAGATGAGAACAAAAAAGCGAGAGAAAATCGTTATAAAAATAACGTAGAAAGTTTACCTTATGTCAGCATTAATCAATTGGCAGTTTTGAAGCTGGGCGGAAGTCAACCTCAAAATGTAGGTAAACTCACGCTTGAGCAAGGGGGGAGAGTTTACTTATTACCTGCTTTGCCACCTATGCTGAGCTCTAGTAATGAATTTAAATTATCTAAAGTGGCAACTACTATTTTCAATAAACGACTACGCTATTATTGTCGCCGAGGTTGGTATGAGCTAGTTGAAGTCATTGACTCCTCACACAATCGTATGGAAGTACGAGATCAACGTAAGTTAGCATTGGACTTAATTACTCAAGATATCTTAACTATTGCTACTTATTTGCAAACTCATTGGCCGGCAGGTTGGAGTAAGGGTTATAAGCTAAGCATGGAGGAGAAATACTGGTTAGACCCCCAGCGCACTGAGTTGGAGGGTGAGGAACAATTTAAAAATAATTCTGCGCGCGCAGATTTGGAAAGCATAATTCCTTTTCATTTTGCACGTTGGTTAAATGAATGGTTACGTGAGAAGTACCCACGCTTAGCTAGTGACTTTGATGATGCCGAGACTAGAGAATGGCAGCGTGAAATGGCGGCTCTCTTTCGTTTAAACCAAGGTTCTAAATAGGAAATTCTCATGGCAACATCAATTGTTTATTTATTGCTTAAAAAAATTGTTATTCAAAATGCTAATGCAATTGCAGGTTCCTTAAGTTATGGTTTCCCAGCACTTAATGGGATTATGGGATCCGTCCATCATTTATCTAGGAAGCTTAATGATTCAGGTACAAGCTTAGGTGGTGTGATGATTGTATGTGAAAACTATCAATTACATACGTTTCAGGCTCATCCATTTGCTGACGCTGTTTTTAAGCAAAGCAGAAAACCATTAACGAGAAAAGGGGAAACAGCCCCAATTATTGAAGAAGGGAAAATGCATTTAACGCTTAGTTTGATCGTTGAAGTTCAGACTAATAGAGAGAATTGGCAACGATTGCGTCAGGAAAGTGAAGCTGAACAATATTGCAAAAAGGTGCAAAACCTTCTTATGCAACAGCGCATAGCAGGTGGAAACATCTTAAATATTGGAAAAATCGAGTTATTTGAAGCGACAAAAAAACAAGAGATGATTGCTAATCTCTTGCCTGGATTTGTACTTGTGGATGCTAGTAAAGAGTTAGTGACAATTACTAAAGAATTACAAAGTGGTCAGATACATGGATTAAATGAGTTTGGTGAAATTCAAGAGTTCAAGGATGAGTCAGGTGAATTTGTGTTGACGGGTGTTCCAGCTCAGCCACAAGCTACAGCCTTGGATGCATTAATTGAGGTGGCAACTCTACATCATTTGCCGCCTGATGGGCAGAATAAAGAATGGCGGACATATAGTGTTAAAACAGGTAAGGGGTGGTTAGTGCCCATTGCTGTTGGTTATCAGGGTATTGCCCCGCAAGTTGCGCCAGGTGAAATGCAGAATTGCCGTACTCGAGATTACCCTAGCCAATTCGTTGAAACCGTATATGGCTTGGGGAAATGGATTTTTCCACATAGGCTTAAGTTAGATGAATGGAACAAATATTTTTGGCGTTATGCACCAGTTCAAAATGATCTTTATTTAATTCAACAAACCGATTTTTTATAATTATTAGGAGCAAATATCATGTCTAAACTAGTAACAGCAAGTGTATTAGCTTTTGAGCGTAAGCTTGAAATTTCTGATGCGACTTTTGATCAGAAAGATAGTCAGAATTTTAATAGTAAATTAAGTCCTGTGGTAGTGAGGGAAAAATCGGTTAGAGGAACTATCTCAAACCGTTTAAAAAATACTATAGCGAATGATCCCGCTAAACTTGATGCAGAGATTCAAAAAGCTAATTTACAAACAATTGATGTTGCAACCTTGGATGAGGATAAAGACACCCTCGTCGTTAAGTGGAGTTGTAAAATTTTACCTTTTGATGGTAAACCAAGTGTATGCAATGACAGTACTTATCAAGCAAAGTTACTTAGCACGGTTGGGGATTATCTGCAGGATTTAGGTGTTGCTGAATTAGCTCGCCGCTATGCAAACAATATTGTTAATGCACGGTGGTTATGGCGTAATCGCATGGGAGCAGAGGCCATTCAAGTCAAAGTAAATGCGCAGATTGATGGAGAAGAGCAAACGTTAGTTTTTGAAAATGTGAAGTCTCTTTCTCTCAATGATTTCTCATGGCAGCATAATGATCTAGAAACCTTAAGAAAATGGATAGTCCAGGGCTTAACAGGTGAGGCTTTTGTAATTCTGTATATCGAAGCCCATGTGAATGTTGGTTATGGTCAGGAGGTTTATCCCTCTCAAGAATTAATCCTTGATAAACAAGATCGTAAAAGTAAAGTACTTTATGAGGTTAACGGTAAAGCGGGTATGCATAGCCAAAAGGTCAGTAATGCTATTCGCACTATTGATACATGGTACGCTGAAAATGTGCAGTTTCCTATTGCATCTGAGCCATATGGTGCGGTTACTACCTTAGGTACGGCTTTTAGACAACCTAAGGTTAAAAATGATTTTTATACACTATTTGATGACTGGATTTTAAAAGATAAGAAACCAGAAGTTGAGCAACAACATTATGTTGTTAGTGTTTTACTGCGTGGTGGTGTGTTTGGTAGTAGTGGTAAGGAGTAGGTAATGAGCTCCTTGACACACTATATTGAACTTAAGTTGATACCCCAGGCAGAGCTCATTCAAAGTCAGGTAATGAGTTTTGTAATGCAAGGTATACATTATGTTTTACCAAGCTACGAAGGAAGAGTAGGTATTGGTTTTCCTAACTATTCTCAATCTAGCACGCTTGGTGGATTAGTGCGTTTGTTTGGTAGTGAAGCCGATTGCCACCGACTACTTCAGGATTTACAGAGAGCGGAATTACAAAATTATGTTTTGATTTCCTCAATTGAGAAAATACCTGAAAATATCAACCAATACGCCTGCTTTAATAGAGAACAGACTAAGGGTGAAAGTTCAATTCGACGATCTAAGAAACGTCTAGAGCAACAAGGTAAATGGAGCGATGAGGTTGAGGGAAAAATGCGTTTAAAGTGGATAGAGAACCTTTCATTACCGCATGTACACCTTAATAGCGCCAGTACCAAACAACGATTTATATTGTTTATTAAACAAAAGAAGACGATAAAATTGAAAGAAGGTAACTTTAATGCTTATGGCTTAAGTGCTGAAGCTACGGTTCCTATATTTTAATGGCTCTAAATTAAACCCTTTTTCTTGAGTATAAAAAAAGCACTTGAAAATCATATGCTTATAAATATGCTAGAGAAAAGGGTTTTTTGTATATTTGTTCCTTAACAATTTGATTGATATAATTTTATTGCTAGCTTTGGCTAGTTCACCGCTGCATAAGCGGCTGAGAAAATCCCAGTTGCGCACATTAAACGTGGTCCATAGTTCACCGCTGCATAAGCGGCTGAGAAATCCGAGGGATTGAATATATTGCTGTGAACGGTGTTCACCGCTGCATAAGCGGCTGAGAAAATTAAGGGCTGCCAATTAATAGTCCAGAGTAGGTTCACCGCTGCATAAGCGGCTGAGAAATCGGCAAAGTCGGCTCAGGAACGGATACACGAGTTCACCGCTGCATAAGCGGCTGAGAAACTCTGGTAGGTTTTGACTGAATCACTATTCAGGTTCACCGCTGCATAAGCGGCTGAGAAAAGATGACCTCCATCGGCTTGTAGCCAAAAAAAGTTCACCGCTGCATAAGCGGCTGAGAAATAAAGCACCCGCTCCACCACCAAATGCAGCGGGTTCACCGCTGCATAAGCGGCTGAGAAAATTTGCTTTGTTTTACGTACCAATATGAGCCGGTTCACCGCTGCATAAGCGGCTGAGAAAAAATTGTTCGGCTAATGTCTGACCGTGATTAGGTTCACCGCTGCATAAGCGGCTGAGAAACTGCCCCTACAGCCGATAAGACACCGCCGATGGTTCACCGCTGCATAAGCGGCTGAGAAATTTAAGATGCACGGCGGATATATAAGTAAGCGGTTCACCGCTGCATAAGCGGCTGAGAAAGCCCTCAATAATGGCTAGCAGCGTATCAATCGGTTCACCGCTGCATAAGCGGCTGAGAAATTGGAAAACGCCCTATGAACTGTGGCTAGATAGTTCACCGCTGCATAAGCGGCTGAGAAATTTAGTCTGGTCGTCGCCGATGAGAGTACGAAGTTCACCGCTGCATAAGCGGCTGAGAAAAAGGACTTTTACTTTTTGAGACGACAGGCTTAGTTCACCGCTGCATAAGCGGCTGAGAAAATCGTCATTAGTACTGCTCGTTTCATGCTCTAGTTCACCGCTGCATAAGCGGCTGAGAAACTTGGCAACGTCATTCATTTCCCCTAAATTTCGTTCACCGCTGCATAAGCGGCTGAGAAAATCATTAAAAAAAGATTCCTTATGAATCAATAGTTCACCGCTGCATAAGCGGCTGAGAAAAATCGCGAGATGATGCAGTGGATTGAGTCTAGGTTCACCGCTGCATAAGCGGCTGAGAAATGAATATCGACACCATACACTAGGATTTTTTGGTTCACCGCTGCATAAGCGGCTGAGAAATCTTCACCTAACCATTCATTGATTGCCTTGAGGTTCACCGCTGCATAAGCGGCTGAGAAAACAAATAATTATGAATATCACAAAGACATGACGTTCACCGCTGCATAAGCGGCTGAGAAAACCCAAAACACGTAGAGCGGAGGATTTCTTAAGTTCACCGCTGCATAAGCGGCTGAGAAAATTACCTCATCAAGCATAGCTGCTGCTTGATTGTTCACCGCTGCATAAGCGGCTGAGAAATAAATTTCACAGAATTGCTGGCGGTAGCGTTTGTTCACCGCTGCATAAGCGGCTGAGAAATATTTTTAAAAAATCCACCAATGCGCTATAAAGTTCACCGCTGCATAAGCGGCTGAGAAAATCAGAAGGAAATACCTCTTCTGTATTCGGCAGTTCACCGCTGCATAAGCGGCTGAGAAAATTCTGGAATGATGAGTTGACCCAACACCTCAGTTCACCGCTGCATAAGCGGCTGAGAAAATCATATTAATGTTAAAACAAACATAATTAAGGTTCACCGCTGCATAAGCGGCTGAGAAATACTGAAGAACTGATCGCTCTAAACAAATCACGTTCACCGCTGCATAAGCGGCTGAGAAAGCTTGAATGCAGTGGGTATTACTACGGTCTTTGTTCACCGCTGCATAAGCGGCTGAGAAAATTTTCGTGCTGAATAATTACGCTCGCTAGTTGTTCACCGCTGCATAAGCGGCTGAGAAAAACAATCAGAGATGCTGGTTTAGTGGGCTCATGTTCACCGCTGCATAAGCGGCTGAGAAATGGTCTCGAATGCTCGTCGCCGCTGCGCCTGAGTTCACCGCTGCATAAGCGGCTGAGAAACGCATTTAAAGACGGCGAAGTGCTTACCTATAGTTCACCGCTGCATAAGCGGCTGAGAAATCAAGGCGTTTGCCGTCTACATCTCGGATAACGTTCACCGCTGCATAAGCGGCTGAGAAAGAAGACCAGTTAAAAGCTGGCGTAGTAGATATGTTCACCGCTGCATAAGCGGCTGAGAAAATGCCACTGCACCAACTGGGCTATACATGTCCGTTCACCGCTGCATAAGCGGCTGAGAAAACCCAACGCGCTTGCTGTGCGATTGCGTTGATGTTCACCGCTGCATAAGCGGCTGAGAAACTTTTCACTGCTTACCAGACGGCTTGTACTTAGTTCACCGCTGCATAAGCGGCTGAGAAATTACTAACCGAGTGATTAAGAAGCACGACTCAGTTCACCGCTGCATAAGCGGCTGAGAAAATTATGACCTTGCAAAAGTCCACAGTGATTTTGTTCACCGCTGCATAAGCGGCTGAGAAATTAAGGCTCGCACTACTAAGCGGAGATGTAATGTTCACCGCTGCATAAGCGGCTGAGAAAAGGATAGCACCTGCACCCAACTCAACTAAGTGGTTCACCGCTGCATAAGCGGCTGAGAAATACCCCATGCGCAAACAGAAATCCAAGACCGCGTTCACCGCTGCATAAGCGGCTGAGAAATACAACATCAGGCAAGAGCCCCGTCACTGGATGTTCACCGCTGCATAAGCGGCTGAGAAATGCAAGTCAGGATGATTTTCCAAGCACAGCACGTTCACCGCTGCATAAGCGGCTGAGAAAATTCGTGGGATGGTGAACAGTGGATTATTAAAGTTCACCGCTGCATAAGCGGCTGAGAAAACAAATAATTATGAATATCACAAAGACATGACGTTCACCGCTGCATAAGCGGCTGAGAAAGATGTATTTGCAAAAATTGATGCTATACGAGCGTTCACCGCTGCATAAGCGGCTGAGAAATTTAGTCGTTGGAATGATGTTTTTACACTCCGGTTCACCGCTGCATAAGCGGCTGAGAAAACTAAAGCCAGCTTCATTGCCCGCTTGATTCTGTTCACCGCTGCATAAGCGGCTGAGAAACTTATAAATCGCCTGCAGCGCAGGACTAGACTGTTCACCGCTGCATAAGCGGCTGAGAAATTAATATGGGTAATGCCTGGCACTCTCGCTACGTTCACCGCTGCATAAGCGGCTGAGAAATGTAATGTTCTGTACCGCATCCGCTTGATAACGTTCACCGCTGCATAAGCGGCTGAGAAATAATAAATTTCTTATTGGGGGTTTTTATTTTTGTTCACCGCTGCATAAGCGGCTGAGAAAGCGCTAATTCAGCTTCGTGTCGCTCCTGCTCTGTTCACCGCTGCATAAGCGGCTGAGAAAAACGCCCTGAATGTCGTCCGTCAAGCTTGCGCGTTCACCGCTGCATAAGCGGCTGAGAAAATCTGGGCCAGTCAAGAACTGCGTATTACCCTGTTCACCGCTGCATAAGCGGCTGAGAAAAAATCGGGTCATAGCCGTACATATGTTTAACCGTTCACCGCTGCATAAGCGGCTGAGAAATTAGATGTAGCAAAACAAGATGCTAAAGTACCGTTCACCGCTGCATAAGCGGCTGAGAAATTCATATTTATATTTACGACTGGTTTTTAATGGTTCACCGCTGCATAAGCGGCTGAGAAATTATTAGGTGCTTTTAATCACACGTTCGATGCGTTCACCGCTGCATAAGCGGCTGAGAAATTACGCTCGGCTTCTGCTTTGCGTTGTTGCTCGTTCACCGCTGCATAAGCGGCTGAGAAAACAAAAGTAGATGGCTTATCTGTACGTAAAGTGTTCACCGCTGCATAAGCGGCTGAGAAATCTGACGTTGGGCATCCGAAGCTAAGAGAACGGTTCACCGCTGCATAAGCGGCTGAGAAAGTTGATTGTATCTACTGTTCCGTTAGCATAAAGTTCACCGCTGCATAAGCGGCTGAGAAATATCATCTACGCTTATCCAATCGTTAAATTTAGTTCACCGCTGCATAAGCGGCTGAGAAATTCGGGTGGTTTTGAGTTTGAAACTATTTAAAGTTCACCGCTGCATAAGCGGCTGAGAAAATACTCTTTTACGCAATGGTAACCCTAACCGTGTTCACCGCTGCATAAGCGGCTGAGAAATCGTGAAATACTGCAGCTTTGGGGCAATGAGTGTTCACCGCTGCATAAGCGGCTGAGAAAAAAGCGCGAATTACTCGGTTTGACTGATCAAGGTTCACCGCTGCATAAGCGGCTGAGAAAATTGGTCACGACTCTTCCACGCGCTCACAGTAGTTCACCGCTGCATAAGCGGCTGAGAAAATATCATCATGATGTTTTTTTTCATCAAAATGGTTCACCGCTGCATAAGCGGCTGAGAAAAAGATTTGAAAATGATATCGTCAATTTTCTTGGTTCACCGCTGCATAAGCGGCTGAGAAATTCGACTTATTGACCTTCTCCTGTGCGACTTCGTTCACCGCTGCATAAGCGGCTGAGAAAAGAACAGAGAACAGCGAACTCGTATTATCCTGGTTCACCGCTGCATAAGCGGCTGAGAAAAGTGACCCAAGCATCGCCTTCGTGTTTAAGGTGTTCACCGCTGCATAAGCGGCTGAGAAATCCACGTCAAAGTCACGTGCTGCACAGATTTCGTTCACCGCTGCATAAGCGGCTGAGAAATTCTCATACCGCTTAAAACCTCGTGAGTACGTGTTCACCGCTGCATAAGCGGCTGAGAAACTGAGAATATTAGTCAGTTTATCGATGTGGTGGGTTCACCGCTGCATAAGCGGCTGAGAAATCACTAATTAAATTGAATACTAGGCTTACCACGTTCACCGCTGCATAAGCGGCTGAGAAACGACATCAATGACCGTCTACATCGGTAAATCCGTTCACCGCTGCATAAGCGGCTGAGAAATTATTAAATTAAACTTTTTGCATCGTCTTGTTGTTCACCGCTGCATAAGCGGCTGAGAAATCCGAAAATATCAGACAAGGCAGGGCGCTGTGGTTCACTGCTGCATAAGCGGCTGAGAAAAGACAGCACAGCAATGAGCATAACAACTAAAAGTTCACCGCTGCATAAGCGGCTGAGAAAAGTAGATGGGATCGACTGGTTTTACGAAGCTGGTTCACCGCTGCATAAGCGGCTGAGAAACTGTAGATAATGAAATCCCACTGTGTTCATAGGTTCACCGCTGCATAAGCGGCTGAGAAAAAGCGCATCTGCAGCCTGGTCGCGCGTGTAACGTTCACCGAGCTTTACAGGTTTTTGAACCCCTTTTACTTCAGCCTGGTCGCGCGTGTAACGTTCACCGCTGCATAAGCGGCTGAGAAATCCGCGACACGCCAGACTTGCGGAGCTTCGTCGTTCACCGCTGCATAAGCGGCTGAGAAACTATGCTCAGCTTAGCATTGTGACGGTTGATGGTTCACCGCTGCATAAGCGGCTGAGAAATTAGTTACCAAGTCCCAATTAATGAAGTCCCAGTTCACCGCTGCATAAGCGGCTGAGAAATTAAGGAAGCGCTAGCCCTTCGAGTGCTTGACGTTCACCGCTGCATAAGCGGCTGAGAAAGTAAGAAACTCTGGTTTAATCGGGTCATATGAGTTCACCGCTGCATAAGCGGCTGAGAAAATATTCATGATCAGCTACTGAGTCTAGCAAAGGTTCACCGCTGCATAAGCGGCTGAGAAATTATAAATAGCGTCTAACTGCTCGCCAATGTCGTTCACCGCTGCATAAGCGGCTGAGAAAAAAACAAGTGGACGAAGAGTTCGCTGAGCTGGGTTCACCGCTGCATAAGCGGCTGAGAAATGATCACGGAGCGTGAAATAGAAACAATGCTTGTTCACCGCTGCATAAGCGGCTGAGAAAAAACAATTTTTAGAAAGCGTCACCAGATAGCCGTTCACCGCTGCATAAGCTGTTAAGAGCAAAGACAAAGATTTATTCAATATTTATAAATTATTTAATACTGTATAAGTAGTAAACATGCGTATTTGATTTTTATTTAAATCTGGAGTTTTATTAAGCTTTAGTCAGTAAATTTGCGAATATTTACTGTAATGAGAAGTCATGCAGTAATCACACTCAATATAAGAAGTTGCTTTAACTAGCACCGCCCGACAACATCACCCAATCATCTTCTGCCCCTTATCCCTTCCGACACCCTGATCAATCTTCACTTGTGCGCCATCGTGTTCACCGGCATGATATGAGCGCCAATCACTTTCATTTAATCGCAGTCCTTGATTTCTCTGTATGCGATCAATCGCATAGGTGGCAGGGTATTTCTCTTCAATATAACGATTAATCAAGTTAAGTTCATTCGTGTTTTGAATAGCAAATTTCTTGATGGTTTGATAGACAGCATTAACCCAGGCATCACAATACAGATCAGCGCGGCGTGTTTTGGTGGCGCGGGTTTTGCAACGATGTAGGTGTATTTTGATATACTCGGCGCGGTTTTTCTTGAGTTGGCGATACAGCACATTGAAAGCATATTGTGCCAGTTCATTATGTGGTCGAACACCGACAAATACCCAATGATTCAGATCGAGATCGTGTAATACTTTACAATTAAATAAATAGCCAATATGTCCCGCGAGATAACATTCATACTCAGGCGGTTGGTGGTTACCGCTGCCGATACTAATCTGTTCATTAACACCATGCAAGGCGATGTCTTCCTGGCTGAGCTTATATTGACGCATGAGTTTGTGCGCCTGGCGTAATGCGGCCGCGGCTTCATATTGGTTACTGCTTTTAGATAGGGCAAGGCATTTCTTGATTTTGTCGATAATCTTGGCTTGATTGATTGAGTGTTCCATTTAAAATCTCCTAATAATTTCTAATACAGTTGCTATACGCATGTATAAATACGGTTCAATAATGTGTATGCCTTCCAACGGCAATGTGGCTATACGCAAATTTTGCGTGTATAGAAGAATCCAGCAGTCACGCTGACTGGACAAGTTAGCTATGCATAAATCACATACGCATAAAAAAGCCCCGCTGTTTTTAAGCGAGGCTTTGTGGGTATAGACTGACGAGATAATGTATTTTGGTATAAGGGCTTACCGACAATAGGACTTTGTATACGCGGACTGAGAGTTCAAGGTCCTTTGCTATAGCGGATTACTGTCGATTCATTGCGTTTGCTTATCTCCATTGACTCTTGTTGGTGTGCTGTGGCAATTACTAATAATCGTGAATCTGACATATTAAGTAATTATAATGAAGGCTAAATTAATGCTTTAGCTTGTATACTGGGCTAACTGGGCTGGTTGCTGAGTAATTGTTTGGTGTATAGATGTGGATAATCGAATGAACTTTAAATTTCAACCAATGCTTTATTGTTTTCAAGCAACACCATCTTTTTCTCAAGCACGGTTAGATCATAAACATATGGTAAGTGGGGTGACTAGCGGTCTAGCGGCCCTAGCATTCGCAGTGCTATCACCTTTGGCTCTAGCTCAGACTACTCAGAATCCTCAAGCTACTCAAGCTACGCAAACCGCCCAAGCTTCTCAATCTACTCATGGCCATCAGGCTAGTACCGATCAGTTGCTCGCCCCTCTAGTGATTGCAGATAATCCACATCCTTTTCAAGCTTTCACAGTAAACCCGAAAAACCTACACCTTAAATTACTGCATATCAATGACCATCATTCCATGCTCGAGGCGTCACCCTTACAGATAAAAATAAGAGTGCCTAACTCGGATGAATTAAAGACGGTTTCAGTGGAGTTGGGTGGTATTGCGCGCATAAAGACGGCAATTGACGATATTACGCAAGATTTGTTGCAGGCGCGCGAGCATATTGATGAGCCAACGCAAGCTAATACGAAAGCTCATACGCAAGCTACAACTCAAGCCAATACACAAGCTGCTATGTCTAGTAATGCGCTTCGTCATAAGAATACGCCTAGTAATACGCCTGACGATAAATCGAACGCTTTACCTGGCGTTAAGCGCAATAATCCCTATGAGGTGCTGAAATTGCACGCTGGGGATGCGCTAACTGGGAGCCTTTATTATACCCTAATACAGGGTAAGGCGGATGCAGATTTGATGAATTTGATCTGCTTTGATGCCATGGTTTTGGGTAACCATGAGTTCGATGAAGGGGACCTTGCCCTGGCAAATTTTATCGAGGCCTTACACTTAAGCCCAGACTGTCAAACCGCTATCTTATCGGCTAATCTAGAGCCAGGCGATAAGTCACCGTTACAACAATTTCCGATTAAGCCTTATCAACTGTATGAAAAAGGCGGTGAGCAAGTAGCCGTCATTGGCATAAGTTCCACGATCGCTACGATGCATGCGTCACGACCTGACCCAGGTACGATTTTGTCTAATGAGTTAGTCATTTTGCGTGAGCTCGTGCAGAAGCTAAAGCAACAAGGTATCACGCGAATTATTCTCTTAAGCCATATGGGTTACGATGAGGATAAGCGCATGGCACAAGTGATTCCTGAGCTTGATGTGATCGTGGGTGGCCACTCTCATTCTTTATTAGGGCCTGAACAACTTAAGGAGTATGGGCTTGCACCACAAGGGGAGTACCCAACACGCTTAAGTAATATCGATGGCGACTTAGTGTGTATTGTCCAGGCTTGGCAATACAGTGCTGTATTGGGGGAGTTGGATATTGTATTCGGACCTGATGGTAAGTTACTCAGTTGTGAGGGTCAGCCTCATCTACTTATTGGTGATGAGTTTCATAGCAAGGGCGTAAAACTCAGCGATGAGCGCAATCAAGTTGTGCTGCAAGACTTAGCGCGTACCAAGGCATGGCGCATTACTGAAAAGTCAGCGCAAGCTGAACGCTTACTGCAACCGTATCGTGAACAAATTCAAGCGTTTGCTAATCAAGATGTGGCGCATGCGGAGGTAAATTTTTGCTCGCGTCGTGTCCCTGGTTCCACACGCGATCAAGTGGCATCAACGATTGCTGATTGCGAGCAAGATACCCAACTACAAAACCATGGCGGTGCTATCCAGCAATTAGTCGCTTATGCTTTCTTAGAACAAGGGCAAAAGTTTGGCGGTGCTGACATTGCTATTGTGAATGGCGGTGGCGTACGTACTGATGTTGCTGCAGGTTCTGTTACCGTGGGCACTGTTTATCAGGTGCTGCCTTTTAGAAATACCTTGGTGCGAGTGCAGATGACCGGGCATGAGCTTAAACGCGTTGTCGAAGAGGCGCTTTCTGCGGTTTACTTAGGTTCCACCGGATCTTATCCCTATGCGGCTAATCTGCGCTGGCATGTGAATATGAAAGCAGGGCATGGCAAGAAGCTGACGCAACTCGAAATTAAGAATGCGCAAAATGAGTGGATGCCTCTGGATCTAGAACGAACGTATGCGGTTGTCACTAGCGACTTTTTGGCCGATGGAAAAGATGGCTACCGTACCTTCTCACTCATAGAGGCGGAGAAAAAGGCCAACACCTACGTAGTCTATGCCGATGCCTTCTTACGTTATGTGCAATCGCATACAAAACTTGCAAAACTCCCTACAAGTGATTACAGCACGCAAAGTTTTATTGATAGATAGGCGATAATTGCCGAGAGTGCTCTGGACTCCATCACAAACTTAGTATCTGAATGCTTGCCTCGTGATTTTGCTTAGCGCTTAACATTCGATCAGTAGACCTTAGAACGCTCTCTTTTTGCAAAAGTAAGGGGAGTATTCGTTTATCCAATGCGTAAGGAATCTCATATGAAATCCCAAGTAAAGCTGCCTACACAGGTCCAGCGTCGGAAGTTTTTAGCCTATACTTTGGGTATGGTTTTAATTTCTTCATCAGTGTTATGGGCGAACTCATCAGCGAATGCTCAATCCAATCCGAACATCCTGACTGAAGCTAAGCGGCCTTCGCATGCGGAATTATATAAAGCACTGCAAGAAGGCGGCTTAGTCATCTACTTTCGCCATGGTCGCACGAATAAAGGCGGGGTCGATAATATTGAGTGGCCACGTACACAACAGCGCCTTTTATCTGAACAAGGCGAAGCGCAGTCCCGAAGGATTGGCGAGGCCTTTAAGCGCCATGGTTTTGCGGTGGGTGAGGTATTGTCGAGTCCATTTGCACGGTGTCATGATATGGCGGTAATCGCTTTTGGACGAACCGAAGACAGGATAGAATTGCTCGGTATCTTGTCTGAATCTTCTGGCCGTGATGCGCGTGCAGAGTATTCAATCAATTTGGTGAATCAGGCTGTGCCACTCGGACAGAATCGTATTATTGTGGGGCATAGTTCGAATATTCGCGAAAGCACAGGGGAGTCTGTTGGTGAAGGCGATGCGGTGGTGCTACGTCCTAGTACGAAGGGGACGCAAGTGCTAGCTGTCTTAAGTCCTGAAGATTGGGATGCTTTGCAGTAGTCGCTTAATACTATCCTGAAGATTGGACCACGTTGCATTCATCGAGCCTAAGATGCGCATCAGTATGTTAAGAGTAAGGCGCTTATTGATTCAAGCTGAAATTTACATCCCCTATGCCTAAGATGCGTGCTTATTATGTTTGAGGGGGGAAAGTGAATCACGCCTAAAACCTATTTGATTTATAGTGGCTTTCTAGGTGGGCTGGCCTCAAGCGTCTATGATAGTGAAGATTAATGATTCACCAAAGGATAATGATGAGCGATCAAGCAGAATACTTCCATGATAAATATGGCATGACCAAAACCCACTCAGCGGTGGTCGATGCTATGCAAACTGTCGCCCCTTGTAAGGCGCTTGATCTTGGCTGTGGCCAAGGGCGTAACGCACTTTATTTGAGCTTGAAGGGTTTTGATGTAACCGCTAGTGACTATAATCCTGGTGGGATGGGCACAGTAGAGGCGATCGCTGAAGCTGAGGGCTTGCAAGTCCGCACCCAAGTTTATGATATGAACCAAGCGGCAATTGATGAGTCATATGATTTTATGGTGGCAACGGTGGTGTTTATGTTCTTGCAAGCACAGCGTGTGCCTGAGATTATTGCCAATATGCAAGCGCAAACGAATCCAGGCGGCTACAACTTGATTGTTTCAGCGATGGACACAGAGGATCATCCTTGCCACATGCCCTTCTCCTTTACCTTTAAAGAGAATGAATTGCGTGATTATTATCAGAGCTGGGAGTTGATTGCCTATCAGGAAGAGGTAGGCGCCATGCATGCACGTGATGCCCAGGGTAATCCAATCCAATTGAAGTTTGTCACGATGCTAGCGAAGAAACCTGCTTAAGCAGGCTGACTCAGGGTTCTGTCAATTAGATATAGTCATATTTGGTACAAGACTTGGCAAGATGAATGATGTTGTATGAGTGTCTGGTTTAGTGAAATATGTGTTTAGTTAAATAGCATATCGTTCCAATTTTCTCTCTACTGACCATTGATTAAGTTGCAATGGTCAGTTTTTTTATTGGTGCGTTTTTTGGCAAAAGCCCTTGCTTAATTTCACGTGCCTTAATCATTTGCAAAAGCCATTGATGTATTTCTTGCCTCCTTGTTAATTGGCAAAATTCATTGATGCATTTCTCGTCTCTTGTTAATTGGCAAAGACCATTGACTTATTTCTCATACTTTATTAATATTAGGATTATCTAAATTAGAAATTTCTTAATTAGTATTTTCTAATTTGTATTTGGCCAGATTTTGTATGTCGTTGATGGTGGCTAATGGTGGTGCGATTGTTATGCTTTGCCTGTTGTACTTAGGCTGTAAGTGTTTTGGCGGCGAATAGTAGCGTGGCTTTTTGTGCGCTGCTTGTTGCGATTGGCTGTAGGTGTTTTGGCGACTTCAGGCTGTCGCCACTTGCTGTAGTGGTGTCGGATGACAGTGACTTCATTTAAGCCGTATTAGCGACATTATTTTATTAATCTCTTTTTTAGCTGAGGTAATTATGAGTAAGTTCAAGGATTTAACTAAGTTTGTTTCAAGCAATTTACGTGATTTAAAACAAGGCAATCCAGAGTTGATGCAGGGTTTTAGCGCCTTATCGCAAGCCGCCTCTAAAGCTGGCGCACTGGACGAGAAGACCAAGGAATTGCTCGCCCTGGCGATCGCTATTGCTATTCGTTGTGATGATTGCATTGGTTTTCATACGCAAGCGTGTATTCGCTTAGGGATGACTAAGCAAGAGTTGGAAGAGCTTGTGGGCGTAGCGGTGATGATGGGTGGTGGCCCTTCATTAATGTATGGTAGTCATGCCATAGCGGCGTATAAAGAGTTTACCGAAGCGGCTTAATTGGCTTGGTTTTATAGGCTTGATTGCTCAATTAATTGAGCAATCTTTCCGTGTTGTTGGTGCTGTGATAAAACCATAGTTGCTAGACGCTAAGACAATAATAGTTGTTTCATCTGCTGGATTTTTTGACTTAATATTATTAACATACGGTACTTTTTTTCCTATACTTTAATCATAAAGTCAAAATACCGCTCAATATACCGTACGTCAAACTTCAATACTTAATCTACGCAAGCAACGCTAACAACCGTTCAGAAAGCAAAAAACCCAGATAATTCAATGAGTTATCTGGGTTTCTTACGTTGTATACATTGCTAATGTATGGTGTTCTTGGCGGGCACGGAGGGATTCGAACCCTCGATACAGGTTTAAGCCCGTATGCTTCCTTAGCAGGGAAGTGCCTTCAGCCTCTCGGCCACGTACCCGAACAATCTAGAAGTATAACAATATTTATCTAGAACGCCAATAAATTTAAGCCTTTCAGCAAAAAAATATTATTTTCTGTCGGTCTAAACCTACACTTGTGCAGGTTTAGGCCTTATAACGTTAAGCTCTTTGGCCTATATTCTAACAATGACTACGTTCTTAGACTTATGTCTACGAGTCTAGACTAAGAAACAGACCTAGCGCGAATTTACTTCTCTTCAACAGGCTCAGTTTCGCCTAAGTTGAATGCTTTATGGAGGGCACGAACAGCCAGTTCCATATATTTATCTTCGATAGCGACTGAAGTTTTAATTTCACTTGTCGTAATCATCTGGATATTAACGCCTTCTTCCGCTAGGGTACGGAACATCTTACTGGCTACACCAGCGTGTGAACGCATACCGATACCAACGATAGAGACTTTACATACTTTGTCATCAGCGATCACTTGACGCGCACCAACTGCAGGTACCACGGTATTATTAATCACTTCGATAGCACGCTTGAAGTCAGAACGGTTAACGGTAAATGAGAAGTCTGTTGTGCCATCGACTGATTGGTTTTGAATAATCATATCGAGTTCAATATTGGCTTTAGCGATGGGGTCTAGAATGGCAAAGGCCACGCCTGGTTTATCCGGTACGCCTAGTAAAGTGATTTTTGCTTCGTCGCGGCTAAAAGCGATACCTGAAACTAATGCCGATTCCATTTTTGCGTCTTCCTCGAAAGTAATCAATGTGCCTGAATTTTTCTCAATTTCAATGTCTAATTCAGGATCAGTTAAAGATGAGAGTACACGAAGGGGTACTTTATATTTACCTGCAAATTCAACTGAGCGAATTTGTAAAATTTTAGAGCCTAGTGAGGCCATCTCAAGCATCTCTTCAAAAGAGATAACGCTTAAACGACGCGCTTCAGGCTCAATGCGTGGGTCTGTTGTATAAACACCATCAACGTCGGTAAATGTCAAACATTCGTCCGCACCAATAGCGGCAGCAATCGCCACAGCTGAAGTATCTGAGCCGCCACGGCCAAGCGTGGTAATATGGCCATCAGGGTCAATGCCTTGGAAGCCCGTAACCACCACCACCTTGCCATCGGCAAGGTCAGCTTTAATGCGTTCTGGGTTGATAGACTTAATGCGCGCTTTGGTAAAGCTGCTATCTGTCTCAACAGGTACTTGCCAGCCTGTATAGCTGCGTGCGGCAACACCTTGAGTTTGTAAGGCAATGGCTAATAAAGCGCTACTGGCTTGCTCACCGGTTGAGGCTAACATATCGAGCTCACGACGATCAGCGAGTTCGTTGATCTCTTTAGCTAAACCGAGAAGGCGGTTCGTTTCACCTGCCATGGCAGATGGGACCACAACCACTTGGTGCCCAGCTTTATGCCATTTGGCGACACGTTTTGCCACATTTTGAATACGTTCGACTGAACCCATTGAGGTTCCGCCATATTTATGTACGATTAGAGACATCTTCTTGATAAAATAGTGGTTTAAAATAAGTTTAATCTTTCCATTTTACATCTACTTAGCCTTAATAGTATGGGTTTTGTGCAATGAATCATATCTTATTGGTCATTTTTGATTTGCTGGGTACTTTTGCCTTTGCGGTTAGTGGTGTTTTAGCCGCAAAACAGAAGCGTCTCGATCTTTTCGGGATAACATTTATTGCCTTCGTGACGGCTTGTGGCGGTGGCATTTTTCGTGACCTCAGTTTAGGCGCAACGCCTCCTGCCGCTTTTGACGACTGGCGTTACATGACGGTTCCTGTCGTGGCGGTGGCATTTACCTTAATATTCCGACGCTATATTGAGCGCTTAAGCTTTCCGATTTTTTTGTTCGACGCGATTGGCCTAGGGGTATTCGCAGTGAGTGGTGCGCATAAAGCCTTGGTTTGGGGGGCGAGTCCGCAGATGGCGGTATTTATGGGGATGCTCACTTCTATCGGTGGTGGTATGATTCGTGACATTATGCTGAACCGAACACCTGATGTTCTGTCAAAAGAGATCTACGGCTTAGCGGCTCTGGTCGGTGCAACGATTATGACCTTGGGCTCCTACACGAATATGCATAATATTGTGGTCGCGGCTATTGGGGCATCAGTCGCATTTATTATTCGTTTCTTATCTTTTCACCGCGGTTGGGAGCTGCCACGCTTTTTATAAGCTGACTGAACTAGTGAATTGTTGTGGTTTTTTTAAAAGCTCATCGAGCTTGTGCACTGCTACGATTTTTTAAAAGTAGACCGAGCCTGGGAGCGACTATGCTTTGTATTAACTTACCGAACTTGTGAACTGCCCCGGTTTTCAAACAGCCAACGTGACGAAGAGCGATCAGGCTAATCGTAATATTATTGTAAATGGGCGCGTGACTAACAGCTATCATGCTGCTAGCTATCACGCTGCCGACTAGATTATTAAAGTTATTAAGGAATTTTTATGCAATCTGCAAAACGTATTTTAATGATTGGACCTATGCATGAGACTGTGATGCAGCACACCGCAAAGCATTATGATGTGCTGGAATTATGGCGCCATGATAATCCACTTGAAGTTTTGCAAGCGCAGGGCAAGGGTATTGAAGCGGTTATTACGGGTGCTTTCTTCGGTATCAAGAATGAGTACTTAGATTTCTTGCCTGATGTCAAAGTGGTGAGTACTTTTGGTGTGGGTTACGATAGTATTGATACGCAAGCTTTAGCTGAGCGCGGTATTCAGTTAGGCAATACGCCCGATGTGTTAAATGATGCGGTGGCGGATACGGCGATTGCGCTCTTATTGGCCGTGGTGCGAGAGGTCGTGCGTACGGATCGTTATGTTCGTGAAGGGTGTTGGCCACAGGGCTTTTATGGTCTAACGCCGAATGTTTCAGGTAAGAAGGTTGGCATTGTTGGTTTAGGCAGTATTGGTAAAGTAATCGCTAAGCGCTTAGGTGGTTTTGATTGTGATATTGCCTACCATAATCGTAGCCAACGTACCGATGTGGATTATGCATATTTTTCAAGCTTAAATGATTTGGCCGCTTGGTCGGATTTCTTAATTGTGGCCACTGTTGGTGGAACACAGACCCAAAATCTGATTAATGCACAAGTGCTTGCAGCCTTAGGGCCGCAGGGATATCTCGTGAATATTGCGCGTGGTACGGTAGTCGATGAGGAAGCTTTACTGAAGGCCTTGCAAGAGAAAACCATTGCGGGCGCAGGCTTAGATGTATTCACGAATGAACCACATGTACCGGAGGCGTTTTTTGCTTTAGATAATGTGGTCTTGATGCCGCACTTGGCGAGTGCCACGCATGAGACCCGTGAAGCCATGGCACAGCGTGTAATTGAAAACCTTGAAGCCTTTTTTCAAGATGGGGAAGTGGTGTCACGGGTAGTTTAATTATTAAACAAACTTATTGATTATTGAGTGGGTTCGAATCCCGGCCAGCCCATCCTATTAATTCTTAATTATGTCTTTAAGGCGCCCAGATAGTGTATTGGGCGCTTTTTTATGGGAAAAAGGCGGCGCTGTTGATCTTGACGATGTGCGCTTATCGTCGATTACGACGTCGAAAATCTTCAGGATAAATTGCATTCCCTTCAGCCCAAATGCCGCGTTTAAGACGACGTGCTTGGGCTTCAGCTTTAGTATAGGCGGGGTCCTTCAGGTAACGTACATAGGCCCAGGCATAGCCACTTTGCACCATCTCTAAATTAATATTACGTTGATTAAGATAGACCGTACCTAAGACACGTTTATAGCGATCGCGGCCATCAACGCGAATCTGCACGTTTTTATGAATCACGAGGTCGCGTAAATAGTTACGGGCTTTTTGCCCAAAAGCCTGTTTACGTTCAGGGGCGTCAATTTCACTTAGTCGCACCCGATGTTGTGTTTTATCTTTGTCAAGACAGTTAATCGTGTCGCCGTCACTCACATTCACGACTTTGCAAAGCAGGGTCTGAGCCTGAGCAAGTTGTGGTGTGACTAGTAAACTTAGGATAAGTGAAATAAAAAATATATATTTAAACATTCAATCGGCGAACTAAGAGTAAAGCTTGTATCAACAAAAAAGGCTCAAGATGACAATATATGACTATACCATTATTTAAAGTGTGGGGAAAAATGACAAGCTTGCTGCATTCATGCGCCTTTTCTCTAGGGACTATCCCTAGAAACGTGTATAAATCGTCTTTTAAATGACATTCTCAGGTATAAATACAGCTTATTGTTTAGCCAATGAATAAATAAGAATGAAATCCGCTAGACATATCAATGCGTGCGTGGCAACACGAGGTGCATAAAATTTGGAGACAATATGAAGATTGGTTTTGTAGGCTTGGGCAATATGGGCGGCCCAATGGCATTGAATTTGCTCAAAGCAGGACATAGCTTAAGTGTTTTTGACCTTGTCCCGAGCTCGGTAGAAACCTTGGTGCAAGCGGGAGCGCAAGCGTGCTCAAGCCCTGCTGATGTGGCAAAGCAAGAGATTGATGTTTTAGTGACGATGTTGCCTGCTTCAATTCATGTGCGCTCTGTTTACTTAGGCGAAGATGGCATCCTGCAAGCGGTCAAACCATCTGTTTTATTAATTGATTCTTCAACGATCGATCCGCAAACTGCCCGTGAGGTTGCCTCTGCTGCTCTGAAGCAAGGTAATCCTATGTTAGATGCGCCTGTCTCAGGTGGTACGGGGGGGGCACAAGCAGGTACCTTGACTTTTATGGTGGGTGGTTCAGAAGAAGACTATAGCCGGGCACAAGATGTCCTCTCTGCTATGGGTAAGAATATTGTTTACTGCGGCGGTCCTGGTAATGGTCAAGTCGCTAAAATTGCGAATAATATGCTGCTAGGTATCTCTATGATTGGTGCCGCGGAAGCGATGAATCTAGGGGTTTCATTAGGGATGGATCCGAAGATTCTTGCGGGTATTATTAATACTTCATCAGGTCGCTGCTGGAGTAGCGAAGTGTATAATCCATATCCTGGGGTCGTTGAGACGGCGCCAGCTTCACGTAATTATACAGGTGGCTTCGGTGCTGATTTAATGTTGAAGGATTTGGGTTTGGCGACCGAAGCGGCTCGTCATATTAAAGCACCCGTCACCTTAGGTGCGACGGCACAGCAACTCTATCAAACCTTCAGTAATCTAGGTCATGGCGGCTTAGATTTCTCAGCCATCATCAAGATGATGAGCAAGCAGTAGGAGTGAGTATGTTTAGTACAGCCTTGGGTGAAGAACAGCAAATGATCCGCGATATGGCGCGTGATTTTGCACAGAATGAAATTAAACCCCATGCAGAACAATGGGAAAAAGACGGTTGGCTTGATTCCGCCACCATTACTCAGATGGGGGAATTAGGTTTATTGGGCATGACAGTTCCTGCTGAATATGGTGGCTCGTTCACGGACTATGTCTCCTATGCTTTGGCGGTGGAAGAAATTTCTGCAGCGGATGCAGCGATGGGCACCATGATGAGTGTGCATAGTTCGGTAGGGTGTGGCCCAATTCTTAAGGTAGGCACTGACGCTCAGAAAGAGCAGTGGTTGCCCGATATGAGCGCTGGTAAAATTATCGGTAGCTTTTGCTTGACAGAACCGCAAGCAGGTTCTGAAGCGAATAATTTAAAATGTCGTGCGACCCTAGAGAATGGTGAATGGGTGCTCAATGGCGCTAAGCAATTTGTCACGAACGGCAAGCGCGCTGGCGTAGCGATTGTCTTTGCGGTGACCGATCCAGATCTTGGTAAGAAAGGTATTTCGGCTTTTATCGTACCAACCAATTCACCAGGTTATATTGTGAGTCGTGTTGAACAGAAAATGGGTATTCGTGCTTCAGACACCTGCGCGATTACGTTTGATAATTGTCGTATTCCTGAGGCGAATTTATTAGGTGAACGAGGCAAGGGTCTTTCGATTGCTTTATCTAACTTAGAGAATGGTCGTATCGGCATTGGTGCACAATCTGTCGGTATTGCGCGTGCTGCTGCAGAAGCTGCTGTGCAATACGCTAAAGAGCGTGTACAGTTTGGCAAGCCCTTATATGAACACCAAAGTGTCGCTAATATGTTAGCGGAGATGCACACGCAAGTCGAAGCTGCACGTTTGATGGTCTTACATGCGGCCTCACTTAAAGACCGTGGTGTCCCTTGTTTATCACAGGCGTCACAGGCTAAGCTATTTGCCTCTGAGACAGCTGAGCGCGTATGTTCTATGGCCATTCAAGTGCATGGTGGCTACGGCTTTTTAGAGGATTACGCAGTTCAACGATATTACCGTGATGCGCGTATTACGCAGATTTATGAGGGCACGAGCGAAGTACAAAAAATCGTGATTGCTCGCAGTTTAATAGACTAAGCGTTAAGCACTTTAGCACTTTAGCAGCGTAGAGCATGAGGCTGTAGCCTAGCTCGCAGTAAGTGGTTTGAATTTGGCTTTAAAGTCAGTAGTTAAGTTTTTGCTTTAAGGCCAATGGCTTTTAACGTAGTTTTGTAACCGAAGTCGTTGTATTAGTAAATTGTATTTGCTAATACTTTTACATCCCCGACTCCTAGTGAGTTGGGGATTTTTTTGTTTAGTGAATTGCGTTATATAATGATGATATCTTATTAAATCGAGGTGCTTGTGGCTACTAACGATATGCAGAACGACGATACTGAACTCATTAAGCGACAACATCTACGCCAGATGCAAGAAGCTCAGGAGCGTTTGCAAGAGGCGCAAGAAGAATTAGAGGATGCGCAGGATGAGTTTGAGCAAGCGCAGGATGAATTAGATGAGGTGCATGCACAGTTACATGCTTTAGATGGTGAGAATTCAGAACTCGCGGATCTCTTAGCGGTTGATCCCGCAGAAGAGAGTTCATTACTGGAGCAAGAGACAGGGAAGCAGGACGAGAATACTGAAACAGCTGAAGCTGAGACCAAGTCATCATCGCTCATGGCGTCAGTCGAGTATGTGCATGGTAAGAAGCGTGAATCAATTCCACTTGATAAATTATCGGGGTATAAGAAAGATTCTTCGCGGCTTTTATGGGTGGGACTTAAGGACCCAAGTAATAAAGAGCTTAAAAAGGTTTGTCGCGACTTGGGGATTTTGGATGAGGCCGCTGAAGAGTTGATGCTGACCCATCGCAAACCTAAGTTGGTGGATTATGGTGACTCAATTCACCTTGTGGCGGTGACGATTACCAAGGAAAGTAAGAAGCTTATCTTCGGTGAGATGCAGATGATTTTTGGCATCGGCTTTGTGTTGACAGTACGTCGTGGTGGCGCAATGAGTAATAGCTCTCTGCGCGACCGTTTAGAAAACTGTCCAGAGCTTATTGCGCGTGGCAGTGACTTTGTCGTGGCTGAAATACTTGATGTCTATGCCGATAGCTTATCTGCGCTGGCTTCACGTCTAGAAGTCGAAGTTAACCAAGTCGAGCAGAAGATGATGTTACGTGGCTTTAAAGAAACGGATATTCGTAAGCTGTATAAGCAACGTCGTGATTTATTACGGATTCATACCTGTATGGCGCCGATGATTGAGATTTGCCGTAAACTGGCACTCGTTAATAGCTCCATTATTGAGAAAGATTCCCGTTCCTATTTTAGTATTGTATCCGATCGCATCGCACGCATTGATGAGCAGATTAACTCTTTGCGTGAGGCATTAGCGTTCGCATTTGAAGCGAGTTTAATGATCGGTCAATCCCATCAAACCGATATCACCAAAAAACTGGCTGCTTGGGCGGCTATGTTGGCAGTACCGACGGCCATTGCAGGTATCTATGGGATGAACTTTGAGTTTATGCCCGAGCTTAAGTGGGAATGGGGCTATCCTCTGGTCTTAGTTGTCATGTTCGGCATTTGTGGTTCATTGTACTGGCGTTTCAAGAAGGCGGGCTGGCTATAGGCTGTGGTGCTGTGTGAGTTAGCGACTTGTGGGCAGTGACTTGAATGTAGCGTATTTTGGGTGGCGGCATGAGTGCTGTGTATTGGCTTAGTGGTGGTTTGAGTGTATTGGCTTAGTGGTGGTTTGAGTGCGCTGGGTGGGGCGTAATGCTTTGCCTTTCGTGGCACGGTGAAGATTTGGTTGCTTGTGTGTACTAGTGTGCCTTAAGTAAATTAGTTTAGTAGGATAGTATGAGTTTAAAAGTTTTTGACCTTTGTTGCGATCAAGCGCATCATTTCGAAGGCTGGTTCGCTTCCGCGCAGGACTGTGAGGCACAGGCACAGCGAGGTTTGGTGGAATGTCCGGTCTGTCATAGCACGAAGGTGGAACGTAAGTTATCAGCCCCGTATGTGAATCGTTCAGGTTCTATGGGCTCTATTGCACCAGAAATTAGCGAGCAGAAAATTGAACAAGTAAAAGCCGCTGTGATGCAAGGTTTGCGCAATATGATTACGCAAGCGGAAGATGTGGGCGAGCGCTTTACGGAAGAGGCGATTAAGATTCATCATGGTGATGCCGAGGAACGTTCTATTCGTGGACAGGCAAGTCCAGAGCAACGTGATCAACTCTTGGATGAAGGGATTGATGTGTTCGCGATTCCTGAAGAATTAGACCCGAAGAAGCAGCATTGAACGAGACGGGCATACTTGATCGTGCCTGAACTTATCAAGAAAGTAGAATTGCCTCAAATGTGAAGTGATTTATTGAGTGAGAAGCGACGCATTGAGTGACGTGCGCTTATTGAGGAAGTAGAGCAGTTTCGAGTATTAAGTGATTTATTGAGTGAGAAGTGGCGCATTGAACGAGCAAAGCCCCCTCGAACGTTTGCTTGGCAGACATAAATAACGCCCCAGATTGATGGGGCGTTATTGTTTACAGTAGAAGAGAGTTTAGTCTGAATCTTTATAATTAACTTATACTCTGACTTCTTAAGTAAATTAGACGTTCTTCACTTCTGAGTCTAATTCGGCTTTAAGAGCTGGGTCAAGGTTAAGACGCTTGGCGAGTTCTTCAAGGTAGGCTTTTTCCATGAAGTTTTGATCATCACACATAGCTAAGCTTAATGCATACATTTGGGCAGCAATATGTGGGTCAGTCGCTAGGCTAGCAACATAAGCTGGATCCACTGGGCGGTTGATTTCTTCTTGGAACCAAGCGCGATCTTGTGGGTCTGTTAGGCGAGCTAGGTTAGCATCAAGTTGTGCTTTTTCATCGTCTTGAATATGGCCGTCAGCTTTAGCGGCAGTAATCATGGCCACTAAGAGAGCATGACTGGCTTGTTCAACTGCGGCCGGAACTTGAGCATCTGCTGCAGGTGCTGATGAAGGAGGTAATGATCCCACTGGTGAGTTACCGATCTGACCCGCTGCTTCACCACCTTGTTGCTCTTGCCAACGTTGGAAAGCTTTATAAGCAACAGTGCCTAATGCGGCTAAGCCACCTAATTTGGCTAGGCTGCTATCAGTTTTGCTACCTAATAAGATTGCTAAAGCACCTGCACCTAAAGTCGTCTTATCGCGGCTTGAAAGTACTGAGTTGTCACCACTTGTCGCGTCTTGGATTTTGCCGAAAATATCAGAACCCTTAGCTTGGGCGCTACCAAAGATGTCAGAGCCTTGAGATTGAAGCTGACCTAAAATATCAGAGATAGAGCCCTGACCACCTTGGCCACCTTGACCTGCAATCTTGCCTAAAATGCTGCCAAGACCACCACCGTTCTGGCCTAACAAACTACCTAAAATATTTAAAGCGCTCATAGTCAATGTCCTTATAGGAAAATAGAGAAATAGCCATAAAGCTATATGTATATTGTATAGAAAACTTATAGAAATGCGTGTAAATCTTCTATAAGAAATGTGAATCTTTGCAAGCTGTATTTTTCTCAGATAGAGTCTAGCGTGCTAACATGACCGTTTGATGATTCTAAGGGATGCTTTGCGCACATTGCGTATTGTGTGTATTGCGTCCCGTTTTGAATAGATTTTTTTGATATAGAAAGGAAGTTGACGATGCCATCATTTGACGTTGTAAGTGAAGCTGATATGGTTGAAGTGCGTAATGCCGTTGAGCAAGCGAATAAGGAAATTTCAACGCGCTTTGACTTCAAGGGTTCGGATGCACGAATTGAACAGAAAGAATGGGAATTAACGCTTTTTGCCGATGATGAGTTTAAGGTGAATCAGGTTAAGGATGTTCTATTGAATAAGCTTTCTAAGCGCAATGTCGATTTGCGCTTTCTGGAGTATGGTAAATCTGAAAAAATGTCTGGTGATAAGCTCAAGCAAGCCGCTACAATTCGCAAAGGCGTAACAGGGGACTTAGCGAAGAAAATTGTGCGTACGATTAAAGATAGCAAAATTAAGGTGCAAGCCAGTATTCAGGGTGATACCGTGCGTGTGACCGGTGCTAAGCGAGATCACTTACAAGAGGTGATTGCCTTACTGAAGAAAGAGGTAAGTGACGCGCCCTTAAGTTTTAATAATTTTCGTGATTAATCTTAGACGTAACTCAAGTGCTTTAAGTGTAGAAGTGGTGCTTTGATGCTTCAGCGCGGCGCTTTGATTTTTACGATGAGGCTTTGAAACCTCAGTTCGGTGCTTTGAGTTTAAGTATCTTTCTTTTAAACCTCAGTTCGGTGCTTCGAGTTTAAGTGCTGTGCTTTGAGTTTTACGATGAGGCTTTGAAACCTCAGTTCGGTGCTTTGAGTTTAAGTGCTGTGCTTTGATTTTTACCATGAGGCTTTGAAACCTCAGTTCGGTGCTTTGAGTTTAAGTGCTGTGCTTTGAGTTTAAGTACCTTTCTTTAAAGCCTCAGCACGGCTCTTCGAATCTTGCTGTGTGTTTTGCGTTTTAAGATGAGGCGTTCAAATCTGAGTGTGTGGCGTTGAATCTTGATGTGGCGCCTTAGGTCTAGATGTGGCGTTGGTTTGGTTTAGCGGCCCTTCACGAAGAGTCGCTTGCAGAGCACACTGCCAATTAAACCAATGAGCATACCACCGACGCAGTAATAAATAATAAATTGCTGAAAAACTTGGGCAAAGCTTAATTGTGCAATCAGTTGATGACTCTTTGTACCATACAACAGTACGAGGTTATAAAGCAGGGCAAAAACAAAGCCGGCTATAAGTGTCAGAATCGGCTTAGGCCAATGTGCGGGTATAAAGTAATGAAATAGCGCCAGAGCGATGGCCACAAAGCCTAATTTGTGTGCTGTGGCATAGATAAAGATAATAAAATATTGCCAGAGAGCACCGAGGCTCATGGAGAAGTCAGCCCCTTGCTGAGCGCTTGCCCCCACAAGTGCCAAAGAAAGCATGCTAGTGAGTACAAACGCTAGAAGAAAACAGATGAATGTCTTAAGTAAATTCAAGGGGTGACTTTATCACTTGGTAATTACACGCGGCTACGGTACTCATTGGTACGCGTATCAATTTCAATCTTATCGCCAATTGTGCAGAACAATGGCACAGAAATCTCATAGCCGGTGCTGATTTTCGCTGGTTTTAATACTTTACCTGAGGTATCGCCTTTCACGGCAGGTTCAGTGTATGTAATTTCACGTACGATAATCGTTGGTAGTTCTAGAGAGATAGCGCGACCTTCGTAGAAAACCACTTCAACCGCCATACCTTCTTCTAGGTAGTTCAAAGCGTCGCCCATATTGTCGGCTTCAACTTCGTATTGGTTGTACTCTTCGTCCATAAAGACATACATTGGGTCAGCAAAGTAAGAGTATGTACAATCTTTCTTCTCTAACATAACAACATCGAATTTGTCATCAGCTTTATAGACTGATTCGCTAGCGCTACCCGATAATAAGTTTTTGAATTTCAATTTAACCACAGCCGCGTTACGACCTGATTTATTGTATTCAGTTTTTTGAACAACTAGTGGCTCTGAACCCACCATAACTACGTTGCCAACGCGCAAATCTTGTGCGATTTTCATTCAATCACTCCGAGTGAAATATATTTAAAAAATTAGAAAAGCTTGAAGCCGTATCTTAGGCGCCACTTTAAAGTGATCATAAGCCATGTGACGATAAACCACTTAGCTATAAGCCATGTGACGATAAGCTATACATAAGCAAGTAAGCTAAAGATACGCATCCACAGCTTTTTGTCTACAATCTGCTTAATCTATTATTTTAGCCTTTTTACGAATTTTGTGGCTGAAAACTTAAGAGACTAAAAGACAAAGTTGGGTTTTGCAGTAAAAAATCACGATATTCCCTGGCAAAGCCTTGTAGATCATGGCGTACTGAAGCTTGGCTAAAGAAATCAGTCAGTATGCCTTGGCATGTTTCAATGTCAGCTGGTGCATTCCGATTCCAAGCGACCAAGAGTTCTCGGTAGGCGTTAGGCATAGAGTAGCTGTCTAGCCATGCGCAAAGCTTATCTAAGTGTGCTTGCTCCTCTTGCGGATAGATATGCCAGACAAAAGGCTTGGCTGCCCAAATAGCCCTTACAAAGCTATCCTCGCCACGCACAAAATTAATGTCGCATAAGCTGAGTAAATAATCGAATTGATATTGTTCGATAAATTCAAAGCGGTGAATGCGGATTTTGTCTGTGGCTTTTAGTATCTCCTTCGTTTGGGACGTAAGACGGTAACTATAAGGAGATTGATGCTTAAGTAAGGCCGCAAGCATGTCCTCTGCCTCAGGTACAACACCATGCGGCATTAAGAGTATATAGCGATCTTCACTGGCCAAGAGCGCTTTAAATAGGGATTCAATAGGCGCATGTGGATAGCTAAAAAAACTCATCAAGCGCGCACCTTCTTGCCAGGCTTGGCACACATTCTCACCCATATACTGACTTAGCCATGAGGCTTGGGCTTGTCGATTATTTAAAAAGTTACTCTGCCGCATAATGAGATCGGTTTCGCGCAAAAGGCCCCCCGTGCTTTGGCTAAAACCAGGGAAAAAGAAATACTTAGCCACCCCATTATTTTGTAATGAGGCTTGTGCATGAAAAGAGCTGACCCAATCCTCCGCACTTAGATATTCAAGATTAAACCAATATTTAGTGTGCCCAGGCATAGCAGCGATATAGTCGGCATCCAGTTCACAAGCGAAGGCTTCAATGCTAATCGGGGCAGGGATGATTGGCTTGCTGAGCTGGTTCTGCTTGGCTGTCTTACTACTGTGGTGTTGATGATTGTCGTGTATCTCATCCTTGTTTATGGTTATCTTGCTGTCTGAGGCTTGATTCCAAGTATGAATTTCGATAAAACCGATGAGCTGTGAATCTGCGACTTGATTGTTATGGTTCATCCCTAAGGTTTGTACACTTAGCTGTGCATCAACTAGCGGCAGGATACGTTGAAAGCTCTTTAAATCATCCACCCATAGCCGAATCAAGGGCAGGGCTTGTGGTGACTTACGCTGATGCTGCGCTGCCGCTTCTTTAATAAGCTTCACTAAAGCCAAGTCTGGGTGTATATGGATGGTCTGCAGTAGATTGCAAGCCAAGCGCCAGCACACGCCAATATCACCATAGTTATCAATTACCCGGCAGAATATATCGATGCTTGCAGGGGCTAAAGGGGAGGACACAACAGAGCCGCTCTCTGGTATTGATTGAAGACTCGTTCTTGCGTGCGTGGGACTTGTAGGAGAGGATACAGTTGTAGGAGAGGGTACAGTTGAAGGAGAGGGTACAGTATTACTAGATTATTGGCTTCTACAAACGAATGAGTGGCTTTGGCTGCAATGTACTATCTGCAGCCAAGCACTCATATAACTCAATTAAGCCAGTAGTTGACGTAGCACGAATGGGAGGATACCGCCACTCTTATAGTATTCGACTTCAATTGGTGTGTCGATACGTAGCAGCACTTGAATCTTCTCACTCTTGCCGTCTTCACGATGGATGGTGAGCGTCACATCTTGTTGTGCGGTGATGCCATCTTCCAAACCACTGATATCGAAGGTCTCACGGCCAGTTAGTTCAAGACTTTGTGCGCTGTCGCTACCTTTGAATTGCAAGGGCAGAACACCCATGCCGACTAAGTTATTACGGTGAATACGCTCAAAGCTACGGGCGATAACGGCTTTCACGCCGAGCAGGTAAGTGCCCTTAGCGGCCCAGTCACGTGATGAACCTGTACCATATTCCTCACCACCGAAGATCACACTTGGTGTTTCGGTTGAGATGTAGCGCATGGCTGCATCAAAGATAGACATGCGCTCGCCACTTGGTTGATGAATCGTTTCACCGCCTTCAAATAGACTGCCGTCATCAGCTGGTGGAATCATTAAGTTCTTAATGCGCACGTTAGCGAATGTGCCGCGCATCATGACTTCATGGTTACCACGACGTGAGCCGTAGCTGTTAAAGTCGCCAATGCTCACACCATGCTCTTGTAGCCATAAACCAGCAGGAGAGCTTGGTTTAATCGAACCAGCCGGTGAAATGTGGTCAGTGGTTACTGAGTCACCGAAAATACCTAAGACACGTGCGCCCTTGATCACAGGAATGTCACCGGGTGTCATTGAGAAGTTATCAAAGAACGGTGGTTTGGCGATATAGGTTGAATCTGGCCAGTTGTAAATTTCACCGTCAACACCTTCAATTCTTGTCCAAAGTTCACCTGGATTCGATTTGATTTGTTTGTAGTTATCACGGTAGGCTTTAGGTTTCATGGCCTTAGGCAGTAGTTTGGCGACATCTTCATTGCTTGGCCAAATATCGCCAATCCATACATCATTGCCCTTAGTGTCTTGGCCAATTGGCTCTTCCATCAAGTTCATATTGATATTGCCCGCTAAAGCATAAGCAACCACTAATGGTGGTGAGGCTAAGAAGTTGGCTTTAATATTCGGGTGAATACGCGCTTCAAAGTTACGGTTGCCCGATAAGATCGCCGCGCCAATTAAGTCGTTCTCAACAATGAGTTTATTAAAGGTAGGGCTGAGGTCGCCCGCATTACCGATACAGGTTGTGCAACCATAGGCGGCAATATCAAAACCTAGTTGCTCAAGATATGGGAGTAGACCAGTTTTCGTTAAGTACTCAGTGACTACACGTGAACCAGGCGCTAAGGAGGTCTTGATATGTGGCTTCACTTTAAGACCTGCTTTAACGGCGTTTTTGGCAAGTAGGCCTGCTGCAATCAATACGCTTGGGTTCGAAGTGTTAGTACATGAGGTAATCGCAGCGATCAGAATATCACCGTTCTTGATCTCAATACCATCATCACTGATAAAGGTTTGCTCTAACTTACCAGGAGGCTGGTTAAAGCCGCCATCTTCAATGGTCGAAGAGAAGAGTTTCGTGAATTGTTTGCGGATATCGTTAATCTGAATGCGATCTTGTGGGCGCTTAGGACCGGCTACCGATGGGCTCACGGTATCTAAATCAAGTGTTAATAGCTTGGTATAGTTGATGTCTTTGCCTTTCGGTACGCCGAACATCTTCTGCGCTTTGTAATAAGCTCTGAAAGCATCGATCTCTTTCGCACTACGGCCTGTGCCCGCGAAGTAATCCATGGTTTTTTCGTCAATTGGGAAAAAGCCCATTGTGGCACCGTATTCAGGAGCCATATTGGCAATTGTGGCACGGTCAGTAACACTTAAGCTCTCGGTACCTTTGCCGCAGAACTCAACAAACTTACCAACGACTTTTTCCTTACGAAGCATCTCAGTAATGGTCAGCACGAGGTCGGTTGCTGTTACGCCACCGCGTAGTGAGCCGGTTAATTCCACACCGATAACGTCAGGTGTTAATAGGTACACAGGTTGACCTAACATGGCTGCTTCAGCTTCAATCCCGCCTACGCCCCAACCGACTACGCCGATACCATTAATCATGGTGGTGTGTGAGTCAGTACCGACTAGGGTGTCTGGATAGTAGACATCGTCCTTGGTCTTGTGTACACCTGGGGCTAAGTGCTCTAAGTTAACTTGGTGCACAATACCAAAACCTGGGGGCACAACGCCGAAGGTATCGAAGGCTTGCATACCCCATTTCATAAATTGATAACGCTCTTGGTTGCGCTTGAACTCAAGCTTCATATTTAAATCAAGTGCGTCAGGTGTGCCGTAGTGGTCAATCATTACTGAGTGGTCAACTACTAAGTCGACGGGGACTAAGGGCTCGATACGCTTAGGATCTTTATTCATGCCTTCAGCGACTGAGCGCATAGAGGCTAAGTCGGCTAAGAGCGGAACGCCTGTAAAGTCTTGTAAGACTACGCGCGAAACGACAAAAGGAATTTCCTCTGTACGCTTGGCGCGAGGTTTCCACTTAGCGAGTTCTTTAACGTGTTGGTCGGTAATTTTGATGCCATCATGATTGCGTAGAACCGCTTCAAGCACGATACGAATGGAAACAGGCAGGCTGCTCACATCCACATCTAATAGCTTACCGAGTTCTGGCAGAGAGTAGAACTGTCCTTTCTTCTCACCGATGGAGAATTTTTTCAGGGTCTTCTTGAATGTCATTTCTTAGCTCCTTCATAAGAAAAAGGTATAGAGAGTACGGCTTGACTATCTATACCTTTCTTTAAGCATTGATTAAATTACTTAAAAAGCTTGGCTAGATTAGCTACGCCAGTTCGAATCTTGTCTTCACTCACCGTCACGAAACTTAAACGCATATTGTTTGTTACGGCTGATGAAGCAATTGGGAAAAAGGGTTCGCCTGGTACATAGGCGACTTTTTGTTCTTCCACGGCACGTGGTAATAACACCGTGGTATTCACTTGTTCAGGGAATTTCATCCAGATAAACATGCCGCCTTCAGGCTTGGTCCACTGTACATCACCACCACCAAAGTTCTCTTCAATTGCTTCAAGCATGAAGTTGCATTGGCGCTTATACAATTCACGCACTTTAGGTAAGTGCTCTTTCAGGAAGCCGTCTTTCACCGCTTCATACACGGCCATCTGAGTGACAGTAGCTGTATGGAGATCTGTGGCTTGCTTTAATTGCACCATCTTACTAATAATCTGCTCAGGAGCCAAGATAAAGCCTAAACGTAGACCTGGTGATAGGATCTTAGAGAATGATCCCATGCGAATTACGCAACCACCATGCTGTTTAGAAAGTGCGAATAAGCCAGGTAAAGCCTCGCCAGTAAAGCGTAACTCACCGTATGGGTCATCTTCAATCAGAGGCAGGTTCAACTCTGCACAGCGCTTAACCAAGGCGATACGACGCTCTAAATTAAGAGTTAGGCCAGTAGGGTTCTGGTAATTAGGCAGGGCATACAAGAAGCGTGCATCTGCGGCTTTTTCCTCAGTGATACTTTCTGGAATCAAGCCACCATCATCCGTAGGAATAGTGTCGTAGATAGGACCATACTGGCTAAAGGACTGAATGGCACCTAGGTAAGAGGGGGATTCCATCAAGACTTTAGAGCCTTCGTCGATAAAAAGTTTGCCAATCAGATCAAGGGCTTGTTGTGAGCCAGATACGATTAATACTTGGTCGACATTAATCTCAACGCCGCGTTGCTTGAAGTCTTCAACCACCCACTCACGTAGTGGGCGATAGCCTTCGGTTGGACCATACTGTAAAGCGGTCTTAGGCTGAGTGGCAAAAACAGTTTCGTAGGCCTTGGCCAATTGCGTAATCGGGAAGCCTTCTGGCGAAGGCAGGCCTCCTGCGAAAGAGATAACATCAGGACGTTCGGTAACTTTTAAAATTTCGCGAATCACGGAACTAGACGCACCGAGTGCGCGACGGGATAATTGATAAGACATAATATTCACATTTCGATTGTTTTTTTATAGGGCAATGAGCTTATATTATCGCTTTTTAGATAAATAATCACGCTTGCCCAAAAAAAGCGTTATTTTCTTCTTGTAAAGCGCTGAAATTCAGCACTTCACGGGATTTTAGAGCTGGGATTACACTCAAATTTGGCACCTCATCATTTCAGTCAATGTTTTCAAAGCATGTGTTTCAAGGTTTGATTTGTGTCAACTCGAAACAACAAGGTGCTTGTTAATGCTTCCGCATGCCTGTTTATGATGCGGCTTGCGCCCAACTCGGTACACGCTTTTGCATAAAGGCATCCAGACCTTCTTGCGTATCTGCTAGCATCATATTATCAGCCATCACTTGTGCCGCTTGAGCATAGGCTTGGCTAATCGGCTGCTCAAGTTGTTCATAGAACAATTGCTTGCCCATGGCGAGTGAACCAGCTGGCTTACGGCATAATTTTAAGGCTAGTTCTTGCACGGTTGGGTCTAAGTCGGCGGCAGCTACGCAATGATTGATGAGACCCCATTCTTGAGCTTGCTGTGCGCTAATAAACTCACCCGTCACCAACATCTCGAAGGCCTTTTTTCGGCCGACATTCCGCGATAAGGCGACCGCAGGTGTGGAGCAAAAGAGACCGACGTTAATGCCAGAAACTGCAAACTTGGCATGCTCACTGGCTATCGCTAGGTCACACATGGCCACGAGTTGGCAACCAGCGGCTGTAGCAATGCCATGTACCTTAGCAATCACGGGTTGGGGTAATGCTAGTAAGGCCTGCATAAATTGCCCGCAACGAGTAAACAGCTCCAGTTGATACTGGTGTTCAGGGTTTTGGCGCATCTGCTTAAGATTATGGCCTGAGCAGAACGCTTTACCTTCGGCTTGAATAATTAACACACGCACACTTGGGTCTTGCTTAATGCTCTCAAGTTCTCGAATCAATAAATCTAACATCTGCATCGATAGTACATTAAATTGATCTGCTTGATTTAGGCTTAAAGTAGTGATGCCTTGAGCATCGTGGCGCAAGAGAATATTATCTGCTTGAGCGGAAGTGGTGACGTCTAAAGCTGTTGTTGAAGTACTCGCTGAGGACATAGGTAAAACTCCGAGAATCGAATAGCGTCAAGAAAAAGAAGCAATCCTTTAGCTTAAACCAGTTTAGTCTTGCTGGGTCTTATGGATAACCCTGTTGTGGCGATAAGTATCGATATGGGTCACTACTGTAAAGTAAATGGCTCAAGCTTTTTTAGGTGCTCGCTTCCTTGCTCATGTGGCGAGAGTTGTTATTGATTCAGGTAAAGGTAGTGTATAGATGTAGTGAATAGGACAGGACGCACACATAAAAAAACCGAATGCGGTTTAAGGCACTCGGTTTTGGCGAAGAATAGATAAGGGCTTATCTGTCCTTCTCTGGCTTTGCTTTAATGAGCATTGCTTAAGCGATTATGGTTGATCTAATCATGACTTAAGCGCTCATTATTTCAAGGGCCAGTGCTAAGTGATTACACTTCAACAGTAGCTGCTACTTCTTGGTAGCTTTCGATTTCATTGAAGTTCATATAGCGGTAGATAGAGTCGCTATTCTTATCAATGATACCGATGTCAGCCATGTACTCTTCACGTGTTGGGATACGACCTAAGCGTGAGCAAATCGCTGCCAATTCCGCAGAGCCTAAATACACATTCGTGTTCTTACCTAAGCGGTTCGGGAAGTTACGGGTACTGGTTGACATTACGGTTGCGCCTTCACGAACTTGTGCTTGGTTACCCATACATAGTGAGCAGCCTGGCATCTCCATACGTGCACCAGCAACACCTAGTACACCGTAGTGACCTTCGCTAGTAAGTTGCTCTTGGTCCATCTTGGTAGGCGGTGCCACCCATAGTTTCACAGGGATATCACGCTTACCTTCAAGTAGTTTAGACGCCGCGCGGAAGTGACCAATATTGGTCATGCAACTACCGATAAACACTTCGTCAATCTTCTCGCCAGCAACGTCAGATAGTGTTTTCACATCATCAGGGTCGTTCGGGCAAGCTACGATTGGCTCGTGGATGTCAGCTAAGTCAATTTCAATGATTTCAGCGTATTCTGCGTCAGCGTCAGCTTTCAACAGTTGTGGGTTTGCTAACCAAGCTTCCATAGCTTTAATACGACGAGCAAGTGAGCGCTCATCAGAGTAGCCATTGGCAATCATATTCTTCAAGAGTGTAATGTTGCTGTTCATGTACTCAATGATTGGCTCTTTATTTAAGTGCACAGTACAACCAGCAGCAGAACGCTCTGCAGATGCGTCAGATAATTCGAACGCTTGCTCAACTTTCAAATCAGGTAGACCTTCGATCTCAAGGATGCGACCAGAGAAGATGTTTTTCTTGCCTTGTTTAGCTACAGTCAATAGACCTTTCTTGATAGCGTATAAAGGAATCGCATTCACCAAATCACGTAAAGTTACACCTGGTTGTAGTTTACCCTTAAAGCGTACCAGTACTGATTCTGGCATATCTAATGGCATAACACCGGTTGCTGCCGCGAAAGCGACCAGACCAGAACCTGCTGGGAAGCTGATACCAATTGGAAAACGAGTATGAGAGTCACCACCTGTACCGACTGTATCAGGCAATAACATACGGTTTAACCAAGAGTGAATCACACCGTCACCTGGACGTAAAGCAATACCACCACGTGTACTGATAAACTCAGGCAGTTCTTTATGTGTTTTTACGTCAACTGGTTTTGGATAGGCTGCTGTGTGGCAGAACGATTGCATCACTAAGTCAGAAGAGAAGCCTAAGCAAGCTAAGTCTTTCAATTCGTCACGTGTCATTGGGCCAGTCGTATCTTGACTACCCACTGAAGTCATACGTGGTTCACAGTAAGTACCTGGACGGATGCCTTGACCTTCAGGAAGACCACAGGCACGACCAACCATCTTCTGCGCTAAGGTGAAGCCCTTGCCAGTGTCAACAGGGTTGTTAGGTAAGCGGAATAGGGTAGAAGCAGGAAGACCTAAGGCTTCACGTGCTTTAGCTGTTAAACCACGACCAATGATCAATGGAATACGGCCACCAGCACGCACTTCGTCAAAAAGCACTTCAGATTTAACTTCGAACTCAGCAATTACTTGACCGTCTTTAAGTGCTTTACCGTCGTATGGGCGTAGTTCAACGACATCACCCATATTCATCTGAGAGACGTCTAATTCGATAGGTAGTGCGCCCGCATCTTCCATGGTGTTGTAGAAGATTGGTGCAATTTTGCTACCTAAACATACGCCACCAAAGCGCTTGTTTGGTACGAAAGGAATGTCTTCACCAGTGAACCATAGGACTGAGTTAGTCGCTGATTTACGCGAAGAACCTGTACCTACAACGTCACCGACATAAGCAACAAGGTTGCCTTTTTCGGCGAGCGATTGAATAAATGCTACAGGACCGCGCTTGCCGTCTTCTTCCGGTGTGAAAGGTGCACCATCACGCTTATTCTTAAGCATGGCAAGTGCGTGCAATGGGATATCAGGACGTGTGGTTGCGTCAGGCGCTGGCGATAAATCGTCAGTATTGGTTTCGCCAGGTACTTTAAACACGGTGATGGTTAAGCTTTCTGGAACTTCAGGACGGCTAGTAAACCACTCAGCATCAGCCCAGCTTTGAAGTACTTCTTTAGCGAAAGCATTGCCCTTATCCGCTTTCTCTTTTACGTCATGGAAAGAGTCAAACATTAAGAGAGTGTGCTTTAAGGCGTTAGCAGCAGTTTGGCCAAGCTCAGCATTGTCTAAGAGTTCGATAAGTGGGCTGATATTGTAGCCACCTAACATGGTGCCGAGTAATTCTGTGGCTTTCTCTGCAGAAATTAACGGAGTTTTTTCTGTGCCAAAAGCCACCGCAGCTAGGTATGAAGCCTTAACTTTAGCCGCATCATCCACGCCAGCGGGTACACGGTGCGTAATTAAGTCAACTAAGAAATCACCTTCACCAGCGGGTGGGTTTTTGATTAATTCGATGAGGTCAGCAGTCTGTTGTGCAGATAATGGAAGTGGGGGAATGCCCAATGCAGCACGTTCGGCTACATGTTTGCGATATGATTCCAACATAGTTCGTATCCTGTATCTAAAGGGTTAAGGAATTTGTTAATGCCACTATTATAAGGGATTTTACCCATTATGTCTTATGTCTTATATAAGACCTGAAAATTAATCGTGTTTTTGTGCATTAAATGACACAGATTTCTCGAAAAAGCCTATAAAACGGAAATTTTAGGCTTAATTACCTAAATTTGTAGCAATTGTGTGTTTATATATCATAAAATTCTTATAAGATAATATGCGTTTATTTGTATTAAATATGAACTGTGTATTAAAGTCGCATTCTCAAATTGAGATTAAAAAATTAAGTGCGTCTAAGCAATGTTTTTGATGGACAGTTTAAGATGTGAATGATTTATATAACATTAATTTATATACAAAATCACATTGGATATGTTTCAAGATGTAATCTTATTAACTGTCTTTAGTTTATGTTTAATATTATTATATTATCTGTATAATACACAAAGTTTTTTAAAGAGAAACATTAAATTAAGGGAAACACATGTCTTCTAAAGCTACAAAAATCGTCGGTGGTATCGTTGTATTGGCTGCTATTGGCTATGGTGCCTATTACTATGCAAATCAAACAGCCAACGATGTCATGATCCAGAAAGTGAACGCTTACTTAGTAGAAAATAAACTGCAAGATAAGATTACTTGGGAAAAAAGTGAAGCATCAGTTGCTGGTTCAGGAACTTTCTATAATGTCATTGTGAAAGATGAGAATACAGAGAGCGTGATTAAGCTACAAAAACTTCATATCACTAAACTTGAACAGTCTGAGGATGGTGGTGCTGCAGAATTTAGCTTCGAAGGCGCATCGGATGCGAATGGTAAATCAATCTTCCTGAAAGACTTTGCTTCAGCAGGTGGGATGGATGATTCAGATCTGGAAGACTTGGGCTATGATGCTAGCTTGCCATTATTGAATGGTGAAGTAAAAAGTAACTACAGCAAGAAAGCGAATGATTCAAGCCTATTCTTTAAGCTTAATCAAGAACAAGTTGGTGATGTGAGCTTTGATGTGAAAGCAATTGAGACCAATGCATTTATTGATAAGGCCTTAGAGCTTAAAAAATTGCCTGAGGATCAAGTGGATCCTAGCTTGCTAATGGGTCCTTTAACCACCATGAAATTGTCTAAGCTTGAAGTGAGCTTTGATGATAAGGGTGTTCTTGCTAAAGCTAAGGCTGCAGGTGGTGCTCAAGAAATTAAAGCTGAAGAGTGTCAATTTGGCTTAGCCATGATGGGTGTTAGCGATCAAGCAGAAGAGTTTTGTAAAAGCGTGATTGCCTTTGCTGATGGTAGTAAGAAAACCATTGCACTTAAAGTTAATCCAGCTCAACCATATCCTGTTATTAACTTCATGACTTTAGGTCAATCAGGTATGCCTGACTTTAATAAATTGGTGAAAGACTTAAATCTAACCATCACCAATTAATATGAGTCGAGTGATTGGTTTGCATGATTAGACCGAAGTGAAATGTCTAGATGATTAGGCAATAAGTAATAAGTCTACATAATGTAGCCGAATGCTCTAAAGTTAAAGGACTGTTTTCTGTTGTACAGATTACAGTCCTTTTTCTATTCTGCTAAGGGTTGAGCAGTGTAGTAATTTATTTTGGCTTAGCTCAACTGCTTATTCTATGCCATGAACAAAGCAGTAATTGACTTTAGACTCAGTCTAATCCCTAATTTGTATATTGGGCGTGTGGCGCTCAGTAAGACAGCTTATAAGCGAAGATCGTCAAACTCAGGATGACGCTTCAGATATGCCTGAGTATAGCTACATTGCGGTACCACTTTCCAAGCTTCTTGACGTGCCGTGTTTAGAGCAAATTCGGTTAGCTCGCCCGCAATACCACGACCACCAAGTGCCTCAGGCACATTCGTGTGCGAGATATACATAGTGTTGTCTTCGAGTTCGTAATGGATATATGCTCTATGACCTTCAATAATGGCAAGAAATAGGCCCTTATCAGCATGGTGTTCGATATTAAACGTCATTTAGGTTTCCTTAAATCAGGATTAAGATTTATTTTCTACTAAGATAAGGTAAAAAAGGCCTTGGTGCAAGTTTTGTCACCGATTCAATGTCTGTCGAGAGCAAGCCGCTACGCATTGATTTTTTGGTTTATTGAAGCATTGCCTAGCTGATAAGACGCCGCTACTCCTAAGCTATCGTATTACGCTTAAAGAGCGCGGAGCCCTTAGGCTGTCGCATTTGGCTTTAATGCCGTTGAATACTTAGGTGTCGGGCGTAATAGTAGAACTTAGGTGTCGGGCGTAATAGTAGAACTTAGGTGTCGCGCGTAATAGTAGAACTTAGGCAGCAGGCATAATAAGTAGAATACAAACCCAGACAACAATCGTAGCAAGAATACCTAGAAAACAGCCACCCCAGAAACCGAGAATCGGCCACTTGATGCTAAATGGTACTTGAGCTGGGTCAACGTGTGCTAGTTGCTTATTGGCATGACCGATAAGGCCAAGCTTCGTATAGGGAAAAAATAAACGGAAGAAATAATCCATCAATATAGCGGTCTTATTCGAGATGCTAAGACGATGCCAAGGTAGAACATCTAAATAGGGATGCTTCATGATATCGTTAGTGCGCTTAATATTGTGCATAAAGATATACAGTCCAGAGACAAGGGTCAGCAGTAGACAAGCCAATAAAATACTGAAGGTGATACTAAGAATAACTTGGGACATAGAACAAATACAATTAACTAAGAAACGTAGAGGTAAACAGCGTCATAAACTAAAGTGTAGCAAAATTTCATGCGTCATAAAAAATAACGGCTGCCTATAGAGACAGCCGTTATGCTTAAGAGATAAGGCAATCCGAATTCTTAAGCTGAGTCACCCGCTCATCTATCGGACAGATTAAGCGCGCTCATTAATAGGTACAAACTTGATATCGTCTGGGCCAACATAGTTAGCCGTAGGACGAATAATCTTATTGTCAGCACGTTGCTCAAGAATATGCGCTGCCCAACCCGCCGTACGTGCAAGCACGAAGAGCGGTGTGAACATGGCTGTTGGTACACCCATCATGTGGTAAGAAACCGCTGAGAACCAGTCAAGGTTCGGGAACATTTTCTTGATTTCCCACATGGTGCTTTCAAGGCGTTCAGCAATATCGTACATCTTAGTATTGCCTGCTTCGTCAGAAAGTTGTTTAGCGACTTTCTTGATCACCACGTTACGTGGGTCAGAGATGGTATACACAGGGTGACCGAAACCAATCACGACTTCTTTGTTCTCTACGCGACGACGGATATCAGCTTCAGCTTCATCAGGTGTTTCGTAGCGCTTCTGAACTTCAAATGCGACTTCATTGGCACCACCGTGTTTTGGACCACGTAAGGCACCAATTGCGCCAGCAACGGCTGAGTACATATCAGAACCAGTACCGGCAATAACGCGGCTGGTAAATGTTGAAGCATTGAACTCATGCTCTGCGTACAGAATCAATGAGATATGCATGGCACGAACCCAAGATTCTTGCGGTGCTTCGCCATGAAGCAAGTGCAAGAAATGACCGCCAATACTGTCATCATCAGTTTGAACGTCGATAATACGGCCATTATGGCTGAAATGATACCAATACAATAGGGCAGAGCCTAGGCTAGCCATTAGGCGGTCAGCAATATCGCGTGCGTCAGCGGCATTGTGGTCGTCTTTTTCGGGCAAAGTGCAACCCAACACAGACACGGCTGTACGCATAACATCCATTGGATGACTAGCGGCAGGCAATGACTCTAGGACGGTCTGCAGGTTGGCAGGGATGCCACGCAAACGACGTAATTTTTCTTTATACGTTTGTAATTCTTTCGCGTTAGGTAATTTACCATGGACCAACAAGTGAGCGATTTCTTCGAACTCACTGACTTCAGCTAAATCTAAAATATCGTAGCCACGGTAGCTTAAGTCGTTGCCAGTACGACCAACGGTACAGAGAGCTGTGTTACCAGCAACAACACCAGAGAGGGCAACTGATTTTTTTGCCTTTGGTTTGATTTCTTCTGTCATGTAAAAAAACTCCTTAGATAGGGTAAATTTATTTGCCTTTAGCAAAAAGCGCGTCTAATTTTGACTCGTAAGCATGGTAGCCGATACGGTCATAAAGCTCTTCACGAGTTTGCATGATGTCAATCACATTGCGTTGATGACCATCACGACGAATCGCCGTGTAAACCGCTTCAGCAGCTTTGTTCATGGCACGGAAAGCAGATAAAGGATAAAGTACCATACCGACACCGACGCCAGCCAATTCCTCAACGCTAAATAGGGGCGTTGCACCGAACTCAGTAATATTGGCTAAAAGTGGAACGTTGATCGCTTTAGCAAATTTTTCATAAGTTGGTAAGTCATATGCCGCTTCAGCGAAGATACCATCAGCACCTGCCTCAACGCACTTAATGGCGCGCTCAATAGCGGCATCAACACCTTGTGCTTGAATCGCATCAGTACGAGCAATGATAAAGAATTGATCATCAGTACGCGCGTCAGCAGCGGCTTTCACGCGGTCAGCCATCTCTTCGGTAGAAACGATTTCTTTGCCTGGGCGATGGCCACAGCGCTTTGCACCCACTTGGTCTTCGATGTGACAAGCAGCCGCGCCGGCTTTAATTAAGCCTTGAACGGTACGGGCAATATTGAAGGCAGATGGGCCTAGACCGGTGTCAATATCTACTAATAAAGGCACGTCACATACGTCAGTGATGCGACGCGTATCAATTAGCACATCTTCTAGTGTATTGATGCCTAAGTCTGGTAGACCTAGAGAACCTGCGGCCACACCACCGCCTGATAGATAAATAGCGCGGAAACCTGCGCGCTTGGCAAGTAATGCATGATTGGCATTAATCGCACCAGTGATTTGTAGTGGTTTCTCGTCCGCTAATGCTTGGCGAAATTTTGCGCCTGCAGATTGGGGGCTAGCCATAGTAAACTCCTAATGCTAGGCATGTAATACATGCTTTAAGCTTATAATAAATAAATTGAGTAAATCAACAGTATGCAAACGGCCACGTAAGGTGGCCGTTTTTGGGGTAAAGCTTATTTCAATAAATCGGCAACGCCATCACGCTCTTCGAGCAATTCGTTCAAGGTGAAGTCCATGCGCTCACGAGAGAACTCATTGATTTCTAAGTCTTTAACGATGGTGTATTCGCCGTTAGCAGTTGTCACAGGGAAACCGTAAACAATGCCTTCAGGAATGCCGTAAGAGCCGTCAGATGGGATACCCATGGTGACCCATTTGCCGTTGCTGCCTAATACCCAGTCACGGATGTGATCGATTGCCGCATTAGCAGCAGAAGCCGCTGAAGATAGACCACGGGCTTCAATAATGGCCGCACCACGCTTACCAACGGTAGGAATAAAGGTGTCTTTGTTCCATACGTCATCATTAATTTTCTTCTCTAAGCCTTCGCCATTAACGGTGGCAAAGCGAATATCTGGGTACATGGTTGGAGAATGGTTGCCCCATACGATCAAGTTCTCAATGTCTTTTACTTGTGTACCAGATTTCTGTGCTAATTGTGTTAAGGCACGGTTGTGGTCTAAGCGTAACATGGCAGTGAAGTTCTTTGCTGGTAGATCTGGCGCAGATTTCATCGCGATGTAAGCGTTAGTGTTGGCAGGGTTGCCGACAACTAATACTTTAACGTCACGGCTTGCGACAGCGTTAAGTGCTTTACCTTGGGCGGTGAAGATTTGAGCGTTAGCTTGCAACAAGTCTTTACGCTCCATACCTGGGCCGCGAGGACGAGCACCGACTAATAACGCAACATCAACGTCTTTGAATGCTGTCATTGGGTCGCTATGAGCAGTCATCTCTTGCAAGAGAGGGAAGGCGCAGTCGTCTAATTCCATCATGACGCCTTTCAGGGCTTTCTGGGCTTTTTCGTCAGGAATTTCAAGAAGTTGTAGAATCACTGGTTGATCTTTACCTAACATTTCACCAGAGGCGATACGGAATAAAAGGGCGTAGCCGATTTGGCCAGCAGCACCAGTAACGGCAACGCGTACAGCAGGTTTTGACATAAAATGCTCCAAAAAATATAAAAAGACTTTAATAAAAGACTTGAAGGATTACGAACTATTGTAATAAAGGCTACACACTTCAGACCACACACTTAACTTGCAATGCAGCATAGCAAACCGAGTAAAGTCTATAGGGCTATAAAAGAATATACCAAATAGTTCGACAAAATTCTTGAGAAATAAACCTACTTATTTTATCTTTATATCTGATTTTCGTCAATAAGTCTTATATCTTATACATGAGTGGACAGTTATATAAGACTGTGGGATAATTTAGCGACTTTATACATATTATAAGCCATGACTGAATTTAGATCGAAACCCGAGCGTACCGCCTCGTTTAGCCCTCTTTATAAGCAAATCAAGGACTTGCTCTTGCAAAGTTTAGAGGCAGGTGACTATAAACCAGGTGAGAGTATACCGAGTGAGCAAGAGCTTGCTAATCGTTATCAGGTTAGTCAGGGCACTGTACGCAAAGCAATTGATGAATTATCAGCTGAGAATGTGCTTATTCGCCGCCAGGGTAAGGGCACTTTTGTGGCGACGCACCATGAAGCGGAAGTGCGCTATCGCTTTTTACGTCTTTTTGCTGATAATTCCGATGATAGCAAACGTGCGCAGAGTCACTTTCTCTCATGTGAAGAGCAAGAACCTAGTGCTGAACACAGGCGTATTTTTGAGCTAAATCGTGAAGAGAAAGTGATTTGTATTAAGCGAGTGATGGATTTACTTGATCGTCCAACTATCTACGAAGAAATTTATTTGCCAGCGAATACCTATCAAGGTATTAGTCTTGAGATGCTAGTGGATAATCGTGATCCCTTATATGGACTGTTTGAAAGTAAATTTGGGGTGCAATTGATTCGTTGTGACGAGCGTCTTAAGGCGGTTGGCGCAACGGCTGATGTTGCAACATTGTTACAAGTTTCTCCAGAAACGCCCCTATTGTCTATTGAAAGGGTATCATACACGTTTGGAGATAAGCCTATGGAAATTCGTACAGGCTTATATTGTACAGAGTATCATCACTATAGAAATAGCCTATACTGATGGTAATGAAATTGTGCGCAAATAGAAGAATTTATTTGTAAGTTTGTTGGGGTCTTTTATGTGTCATTTGTAAAAATTTCATATAATTGGCAAGGTTTTTTATTAATCATTTGTTGTAAATCGTCTCAGAGGTCGTTATGTCAGACTCAAAGTCAAAAGTACGCCGCGAATTTCGTAACGTCGAAATTCAGCAGATTGTGCGATATCGTAATGCGTTCCCGCAACTCGTATCGATACTGCATCGTATCAGTGGCGCTTTAATTTTCTTAAGCCTTCCTATTCTTATCAGCCTGTTCATGGCCAGTGTGGCTTCGCCAGCGCACTTTGCCGAGTTGGGTTCTGGTGTGGGTGGTTTTTTCCTCAAGTTGATCCTATTAGCAGTGCTTTGGGGCTTTATGCACCACTTGTGTGCTGGTATTCGTTTCTTAATGTTGGATTTACACTACGGCCTAGAGAAAGCGAAAGCAGCGAAAAGCGCGCAAATCGTTTTAGTGGTGAGCGTAGTACTCACATTGATCTTTGCAATTAAATTATTTGGAGTGCTCTAATGTCAAATCAACAATACGGCAGAACGCGTCGCGTTGTAGGTGCTCACTATGGCACCATGGACTTTATTGCTCAACGTCTGACAGCAGTTATTCTTGCTATCTACTCAGTGGGCTTTTTATTAGCGGCACTATTTACTCCGATTAACTACGAAAACTGGGTAGGATTCTTTACCTTTACCTGTTTTGGCTTGCCATTGGGTCGTATTTTAGTGACCTTGGCTTTCTTCTCACTAGCCTGGCATGCTTGGGTTGGTGTACGTGATATTTGGATGGACTACGTTAAACCAGTCGGTCTTCGCTTGGTTCTATTTACCCTAACACTTCTTTGGTTAGTGGGTTCAGTAGCCTATTTTGCTGCAATCGTTTGGAGTATCTAAGAATGACCGCATTCAATTCTTCTTTGCCTCGTCGTAAATTTGACGTGGTTGTTGTCGGCGCAGGTGGCGCTGGCATGCGTTGTTCCCTACAACTTGCTCAAGCAGGTTTGAACGTCGCTGTTTTATCTAAAGTTTTCCCAACTCGCTCGCATACTGTAGCGGCACAAGGTGGTATTAGTGCTTCTCTAGGTAATATGAGTGAAGACAACTGGCGCTGGCACATGTATGACACCGTTAAGGGGTCAGACTGGTTAGGTGACCAAGACGCGATTGAGTTTATGTGCCGTGAAGCACCGAATGCCGTGTATGAATTAGAGCACTTTGGTATGCCTTTTGACCGTAACGCAGACGGTACGATTTACCAACGTCCTTTCGGTGGTCATACAGCGAACTTCGGTGAGAAACCTGTACAGCGCGCCTGTGCGGCTGCTGACCGTACTGGTCACGCTTTATTGCACACCTTATACCAACGTAACGTTGCTGCACGCACAACATTCTTCGTTGAGTGGATGGCGCTTGACTTGATCCGCAACGACGCAGGTGATGTACTAGGTGTGACTGCACTTGAGATGGAAACTGGTGATATCTACATCCTTGAAGCTAAGCACACAGTGATGGCTACAGGTGGTGCAGGTCGTATCTGGGCGGCATCAACTAACGCCTTTATTAACACGGGTGATGGTCTTGGTATGGCTGCTCGTGCGGGCTTGGCATTGCAAGACTTAGAGTTCTGGCAATTCCACCCAACTGGTGTAGCTGGTGCAGGCGTATTGATTACTGAAGGTGTACGCGGTGAAGGCGGTATCTTATTAAATAAAGATGGCGAGCGCTTCATGGAGCGTTATGCACCGAACTTGAAAGACTTGGCGCCACGTGACTTCGTATCACGTTCAATGGACCAAGAAATTAAAGAAGGCCGTGGTTGTGGTCCTGATGGTAGCTATGTGGTACTGAAACTTGACCACCTAGGCGCCGATGTGATTAATAAGCGTCTACCATCGATTCGTGAAATTGCGATTCGCTTTGGTAACGTAGACCCAATTAAAGAGCCAATTCCTGTGGTACCCACGATTCACTACCAGATGGGTGGTTTATCTACGAACTATCATGGCCAAGTATTGGCATGGGATGCTGCAACACAAAGCGAAACCGTGGTTAATGGTTTGTACGCCATTGGTGAGTGTGCGGCAGCTTCAGTACACGGTGCTAACCGTCTAGGTACGAACTCATTGCTTGACTTGGTTGTGTTCGGTCGCGCTTCAGGTAATCATATTATCGAAGCACACCCAGAGCGTCAGAAAAATCACCAAGACTTAGCGAAAGAGTCGGTTGAGAAATCTATTGCTCGTGTGAATGCTATTGAAACTCGTGCATCTGGCGAGAAAGTACAAGACGTTGGTGATGCAATGCGTTGGGCAATGCAACAACACTGTGGTGTATTCCGTACGCTTGATCTACTCAACAAAGGTGTTGAGAAAATTGATGAAGTTGCTGAGCAAGCTAAACATATTTACTTTAAAGATAAATCTAAAGTATTCAATATGGCTCGCCAAGAGGCGCTTGAGATTGACAATATGATTGAAGTTGCTCGTGCAACCATTAAATCAGCTTCTCAACGTACAGAAAGCCGTGGCGCTCATGCCTTGAACGATCACCCACAACGTGATGATGTGAACTGGATGAAACATACTTTATGGTATTCAGACGACGGTCGCTTAGAGTATAAGCCTGTAACGATGAAGCCATTGACTGTTGAATCAATCCCTCCTCAATCACGTACCTTCTAAGCAGGATATTATGAGTACTAAACGTATCGTCAAATTTGAAATTTATCGCTATGATCCTGATAAGGATGAGCGTCCGTACATGCAGAAGCTTGATGTAGAGCTTGGTCCTAACGACAAGATGCTATTAGATGCCATCGTTCGTATTAAGAACGACGTGGATGATAGTATTTCTATTCGTCGCTCTTGCCGTGAAGGTGTGTGTGGCTCTGATGCCATGAACATTAACGGTAAGAATGGCCTTGCATGTATTACTAACTTGCGCGACTTGAAAGAACCAATCGTTCTTCGTCCACTACCAGGTCTTCCTGTTATTCGTGACTTGATTGTTGATATGACTCACTTCTTCAATCAATATCACTCGGTGCGCCCGTACTTGATTAATAATTCTCAGCCACCTGAGAAAGAGCGCCTACAAAGCCCTGAAGCTCGTGAAGAGCTTGATGGTCTGTACGAGTGTATTCTTTGTGCTTGCTGTTCAACATCATGCCCATCATTCTGGTGGAACCCTGATAAATTCGTGGGTCCTGCTGGTTTATTACAAGCTTACCGTTTCTTAGCGGATAGCCGTGATGAAGCAACTGCAGAGCGTTTGGATAATCTAGAGGATCCGTATCGTCTATTCCGTTGCCACACAATTATGAACTGTGTGGACGTCTGTCCGAAAGGATTAAACCCTACGAGAGCTATCGGCAAAATTAAAGAAATGCTGGTACGTCGTACTGTTTAATCATTACTCTATGACGACTTTACCGGAATTAGAGCGGGCACGTCTACGTTGGCGTGCTCGTCGAGGGCTTTTAGAAAACGATCTATTAATCACTGCGTTTTTAGACCGTTATGAAACTGAGTTAAACGACGCCGATGTGCGTAGTTTGACTCATCTTTTTGAGATGGATGATAATTCATTGCTGGACGTTTTGTTAGGGCGAGCCGAACCAGAGGGCTCCTATGATACACCTAATATACACCGTTTGGTTAATCTGATTCGCACTACGAAATAGTCGTGAATTATTCATCTGGGACACATTAAAGGAAAATAGATGAAGTTATCAGATAAAAAAGCTACCCTGAGTTTCAACGATGGTAGCGCCCCAATTGAGCTACCAGTTTATTCTGGTTCAGTTGGTCCAGACGTGATGGATATCCGCAAGCTATATGGCCAAAGCGGTGTGTTCACGTTTGACCCAGGTTTTATGTCAACCGCTTCATGCGAGTCAGGCATTACCTATATTGATGGCGACAAAGGCGAACTACTTTACCGTGGTTACCCTATTGAGCAGTTGGCAGTTAATTGTGATTTCTTAGAAACATGCTATCTCTTATTAAACGGTGAATTGCCGAATGCTCAAGAAAAAGCTGAGTTCGATTCATTGGTAATGCGCCACAATATGGTGCATGAGCAATTGCACTTTTTCCTCCGTGGTTTCCGTCGCGATGCCCACCCAATGGCTGTGTTAACCGGTCTAGTTGGTGCTTTATCGGCTTTCTATCATGATTCTACTGATGTATCTAATCCACATCACCGTCATGTTTCGGCAATTCGCTTAATTGCTAAAATGCCTACTTTGGTTGCTATGGCGCATAAATACACCAAAGGCCAACCTTATATGTACCCACAGAACGACTTGTCGTACACAGGTAACTTCTTACGCATGATGTTCGCAACACCATGTGAAGATTACAAAGTGAACGAAGTTGTTGAGCGTGCACTTGATCGTATCTTGATTCTTCATGCGGATCACGAACAGAATGCATCTACCTCAACAGTGCGTCTATGTGGTTCATCAGGTACTAACCCATTTGCAGCGATTGCTGCTGGTGTGGCTTGCTTGTGGGGTCCATCTCATGGTGGTGCTAACGAAGCGGCATTGAACATGCTTGAGCACTTACAAGCCAATGGCGGTGTGGCTAAAGTTGGTGAGTTCATGGAGCAAGTGAAAGACAAGAACTCTAGCGTACGATTGATGGGCTTTGGTCACCGTGTTTATAAGAACTACGACCCACGCGCAAAATTAATGCAAGAAACGACGAAAGAAGTATTGTTGGCATTAGGCTTAGAGAATGATCCATTGTTCAAACTAGCGATGGAACTTGAGCGTATTGCGCTTGAAGATCAATACTTTGTGGATCGTAAGTTGTATCCTAACGTTGACTTCTACTCTGGTATTGTTCAACGTGCGATTGGCATCCCAACATCATTGTTTACGGCTATCTTTGCATTAGCACGTACAGTAGGTTGGATTGCTCAATGGAATGAAATGTTGTCAGATCCTGACTACAAGATTGGTCGCCCACGTCAGTTGTACGTTGGTAGCGCTCGTCGTGATGTACCTAAGATGGGTGCTCGCTAATTTAGTGAATATGCACACAAAGCGGACGATGCCATATCGTCCGTAGAGCACAAACAAAACCCCTCGCTGTTTTACGACGAGGGGTTTTGTTTTGTTTAAATTTTAATCTATTTAAACTTCATCGCCTGCAAGCTTCTGCGCTTCAATTACAGCCATGGCTGTCATATTCAGAATACGACGAGTCGTGGTGCTCGTGGTCAGAATATGCACAGGCTTAGCGGCGCCGAGTAAGATTGGGCCCATAGCGATACCGTGGCTGCCAGTCATTTTTAACAAGTTATAGGTGATATTACCTGTATCTAAGTTAGGCATCACTAATAGGTTGGCGCGACCTTTCAGTGTGCTGTCTGGGAAGGCTTCTAAACGAATACGCTCAGAGAGTGCGGAGTCAGCATGCATCTCACCATCAACCTCAAGTTCTGGCGCCATGTCTTGAATGATTTCACGTGCTTTAGCCATCTTCTTACTTGATGGGCTATTTGGGGCTGAGCCAAAGTTCGAGTGAGAGAGCAGGGCGATCTTCGGCGTAATACCAAAGCGGAAGACCTCTTCAGCCGCTTGAATCGTAATTTCAGCAATTTCTTCCGCTGATGGGTCCTCGTTCACGTGCGTATCGCAAATGAATAAAGTTTCTTCTGGCAGGATCAAAACATTGAGTGCTGCGAAGGTTTTCAAACCTGGCTTAAGTCCGATCACTTCACGAACATAACGTAATTGATTATCCCAGCGGCTAGAGGTACCACAAATCATGGCGTCAACATCACCACGCTGTAATAGCACACAACCAATGAGGGTGTTGTGTTTGCGAATCATGGCCTTAGCAACTGCTGGGGTAACACCTTGGCGACCTAGTAACTCATAGTAGCTCTTCCAGGCATATTCAAAGCGTTCATCATCCTCAGGGTTGATGATAAAGACGTTCTGCCCTGGAACTAGGCGCAAGCCGAGTTTGGCAATACGCATATTGATGACGCTTGGGCGACCAATTAAATGAGGGATGGCAATCTTCTCATCAATTGCGGTCTGAACAGCGCGTAATACGCGTTCATCTTCACCATCAGCATAGACCACGCGTTTTGGTGCTTTCTTAGCTTGCATAAAGAGTGGGCGCATTAATTGACCAGAGTGATACACGAAGTTCATTAACTGGGTGCGATAAGCGTCCATATCCTCAATCGGTTTGGTCGCAACACCCGAGTCCATAGCTGCTTGAGCGATGGCGGGCGCGACCGTAATGATGAGACGTGGATCAAATGGTTTAGGAATAATGTATTCAGGCCCAAAACTCAAATCTTGGCCTTGATAGGCTGAGGCCACCTCATCGCTTTGTTCGGCTTGTGCTAGCTCAGCAAGCGCATAGACGCACGCCAGTTTCATGGCTTCATTGATGCAGGTTGCGCCAACATCAAGCGCGCCGCGGAAGATGAATGGGAAACATAGAACGTTATTGACCTGGTTCGGATAGTCTGAGCGGCCTGTCGCAATAATCACGTCAGGGCGTGCGGCCTTAGCATCTTCAGGAAGAATCTCAGGGTCTGGGTTAGCCAATGCAAGAATTAAGGGCTTGTCGGCCATGGTTTTAACCATATCACCAGTGAGCACGCCCTTGGTCGAGCAACCGAGGAATACATCGGCGCCTGCTACAACATCAGCTAAAGTGCGTGCCTCAGTTTGCTGTGCGTAACGTGCTTTGTTGACTTCCATATTCTCTTCGCGACCTTGGTAAATCACACCGCGCGAGTCGCAGACATAAATATTTTCTTGGCTAACACCAACGCTTACTAAGAGGTCTAGGCAAGCAATCGCAGCCGCACCTGCACCCGAGCAGACGAGCTTAACTTGACTAATATCTTTCTCGACCAGTTTCAGGCCGTTAAGAATAGCGGCTGAAGAAATAATGGCCGTGCCATGTTGGTCATCATGGAAGACGGGGATCTTCATGCGTTCACGCAGTTGCTTCTCGATATAAAAACATTCAGGTGCTTTAATATCCTCGAGGTTAATGCCACCTAAAGTCGGCTCTAGAGCGCAGACAATGTCGACGATTTTGTCGGGGTCATTCTCAGCTAATTCAATATCAAAGACATCAACACCTGCGAATTTCTTAAATAAACAACCCTTGCCTTCCATAACGGGTTTGGCCGCTAAAGGTCCGATATTGCCTAAGCCAAGTACGGCGGTCCCATTAGTGATTACACCTACTAGGTTGCCACGAGACGTATAGCGTGCTGCTGCTATGTTACCTTGTTCATAAATTTCCATACATGCGTGTGCAACACCAGGGGAATAGGCAAGTGATAAGTCATCTTGATTGGCCATTGCTTTAGTGGGCACTACGGAAATTTTTCCGGGACGTGGATACTCATGGTAATCAAGAGCGAGTTTTTTTAAGTCGGTAATCATAGGTATTTCCTTTGGTTTCTTTTAGAATTTTGCTTCTTCTGTGGACATTGCACAACGTGTAGATGAAATCATATCAAGTTGTGAGAATTATGGCATTAAAAATCTTAAACTAACAAAACTTTATAGGATTAAAAAACTTTATTGGGGTACAATAGTACAGACTTTTCCGCAAAAAAGTCAGACTTTTACTTCAGAAAGTCGCCTTCTTATCCGCTATCCGTAAACCGGTCAGGCCGTATTCGGAAGGTAGTCCTGCATCAATATGGTGAAACACTCATTAAGGTGAAGCGTCAAATGACAACAGCAATTGAAAAGAGCAAAAGCTCGTATTTGTTTGGTAGTAATGTATCGTATGTCGAAGAACAATACGAAGCCTACCTCGATAACCCGGAATCTGTCGACCAGGAATGGCGTGACTATTTCGATAATTTAACTCACCTACCAGCAGTTGATGGTAATGAGTCTACACGCGATCAGAATCACAGTTCAGTTATCGCTTCTTTTGCTCAACGTGCTCGTAGCAATAGCTTTCAAGTACGTGCGGCTGCTCCAAACTTGGAGATGGCAAGCAAACAACTTAAAGTACAATCTTTGATTGCTGCCTACCGTAGCTTAGGCGTACGTTATGCAATCCTTGATCCACTAAAGCGCCGTGAGCGCCCAGAAATCCCTGAATTAGACCCTGCTTTCTATGATCTGACTGATGCGGATCTCGATGAGGTTTATTCAGCAACGAATACTTACTTCACGACAAAGACAACCATGACTTTGCGTGAAATTCTTAATGCTTTACGCGATACCTACTGCCGTAGCGTGGGTAGCGAGTATATGCATATTTCCGACCCTAAAGCGAAGCGTTGGATTCAAGAGCGTCTTGAGTCAACACTCGCATCTCCAACATTTAACCTTGATGAGAAGCGTCGTATCCTTCAGCAATTAACTGAGGCTGAAGGTCTAGAGCGTTATTTACACACTAAATATGTTGGCCAGAAGCGTTTCTCTCTAGAAGGCGGTGAAAGCTTTATCGCTTCAATGGATGAGATTATTAATCACGGTGGCCGTGTTGGCGTACAAGAAGTCGTGATCGGTATGGCGCACCGTGGTCGCTTGAACGTATTGGTGAACATCATGGGCAAGATGCCTGGTGATTTGTTTGCTGAGTTTGAAGGCAAGCAAGCCACTGACCTTACCGATGGTGACGTGAAATACCATAATGGTTTCTCGAGTGATGTATCAACTCCTGGCGGTCCGGTTCACTTATCATTAGCCTTTAACCCTTCACACTTGGAAATTGTTAACCCTGTGGTTGAGGGTAGTGCGCGTGCACGTCAAGAACGTCGTGCTGATGTGAACCAAGTGCTTCCTGTATTAGTCCACGGTGACGCGGCGTTTGCTGGTCAAGGCGTGGTAATGGAAACCTTGAACTTAGCACAAACTCGTGGTTATGGTACTGGCGGTACTGTACACGTCGTGATTAATAACCAGATTGGCTTCACTACATCTGACCCACGCGATACACGTTCAACCTTGTATTGTACCGACGTTGTGAAAATGATTGAAGCGCCTGTATTCCACGTGAATGGTGATGATCCTGAAGCGGTTGCATTCGTGTCTCGCTTAGCAGTTGATTATCGTAAAGAATTTAACCATGACGTTGTGATTGATATTGTTTGTTACCGTAAACTCGGTCATAACGAGCAAGATACGCCAGCATTGACGCAGCCGTTAATGTATAAAACCATTGGCAAGCACCCAGGTACACGCAAACTTTATGCGGACAAACTTGTTGCTCAAGGTCTACTGCAAGCGGAAGATCCTGATCTGATGGTTAAGCAATACCGTCAATTGATGGAAGATGGCCAAACCACTGTAGATCCAGTTTTGACAGATTTCAAGAATAAGTATGCGATTGACTGGAGTCCTTTCCTTAATGCTAAATGGACTGATAAGGCCGACACAGCGGTACCTCTGGCTGAATTGCGTCGCTTAGGTGAGCGCATTGTGACGTTACCTGATACCTTCACACCGCACAACCTCGTGAAGAAATTATTAGCTGACCGCTTAGCGATGGCGCAGGGTGAGTTGAATCTAGACTGGGGTATGGGTGAGCACTTAGCTTTCGCTTCACTTGTCGCTTCAGGCTATGATATCCGTATTACCGGTCAAGACTCTGGTCGGGGTACGTTTACGCACCGTCATGCGGTTCTTCACGACCAAAAACGTGAGCGCTGGGATGATGGTACTTATATTCCATTGCAGAATATTTCTGAAAACCAAGCGAAATACACCGTGATTGACTCTGTATTATCTGAGGAAGCGGTACTTGCATTCGAGTATGGTTATGCATGTTCAGAGCCAAATACACTAACCATTTGGGAAGCACAGTTCGGTGACTTCGTGAATGGTGCGCAAGTTGTGATTGACCAATTTATCGCTTCTGGTGAAGCAAAATGGGGTCGTCAGTGTGGTCTTACATTGATGTTGCCACATGGTTATGAAGGTCAGGGTCCAGAGCACTCATCAGCACGTATCGAGCGCTTCCTACAATTATGTGCCGACAATAATATGCAAGTTGTGCAGCCAACTAATGGTGCGCAAATCTTCCACGTATTACGTCGCCAGATGATTCGTCAATTCCGTAAGCCATTGGTTATCATGACACCTAAGTCTTTACTCCGTAATAAGGACGCAGGTGTACCATTGACAGCATTAGCTGAAGGTGGTTTCCAACCGGTTATCGGCGAAGTTGATGCGAATATTAATGCTTCTAAAGTGAAGCGCGTATTAGCATGTTCTGGTAAAGTTTATTATGATTTAGTGAATGCACGCACTGAACGTGAAGCTAATGATGTGGTGATTGTTCGTATTGAACAGTTGTATCCATTCGCTCATAAAGAATTCAGCGCGGAAATGGCTAAATATCCTAATGCTAAAGAAGTTGTTTGGGTACAAGACGAACCACAAAACCAAGGTCCATGGTTCTATATCCAACATCATCTGTTTGAAAACATGAAAGAAGGTCAGAAATTATCATATGCTGGCCGTAACGCATCGTCTTCACCAGCAGTTGGCTACTTAGCTAAGCACAATGAACAACAAAAAGCCCTTATTGAGCAAGCGTTTGCCGCTAAGCTTAAGGGTTTCATCTTAACCAAATAATCATTTAAACGTAGCGTTTTATAGGATTTAACAAAATGGCAATTATCGACGTAGTAGTACCCCAATTATCAGAATCTGTTTCGGAAGCCACACTATTAGAGTGGAAATATCAAGTAGGCCAAGCCGTTTCACAAGACGAGACCTTAATTGAAGTTGAGACAGATAAAGTTGTGCTTGAAGTTCCATCACCAGCTAGCGGTGTGATCACTGAAATTCTTGAAGGTGACGGTAGCACAGTTACAGCAGGTCAATTATTAGCGAAGATTGATACTGAAGCGACTGCTGGTGCATCTGCACCTGCACCTGCAGCTGAAGCAGCACCTGCAGCTGCACCAGCCGCAGCAGCGGCAGCAGCCCCAGCAGCTTCTGGCTCTAAGGGTGATGTAGCCTCTCCAGCAGCAAGCGTTATCCTTGCTGAAAAAGGTCTTAAAGCGACTGACGTTGCTGGTACAGGTCGTGACGGTCGTGTGACTAAAGCTGACGCCGCAGGTGCTTCAGCTAAACCAGCAGCCGCTGCAGCAGCACCAATCCCAGTTTCTCTAGATGGTCGTCCAGAGCAACGTGTACCAATGACACGTCTACGTGCACGTGTTGCTGAGCGTCTACTGCAATCACAATCTGAGAACGCGATTTTGACAACGTTCAATGAAGTGAACATGAAAGCGGTTATCGATTTACGTAACCAATATAAAGAGAAATTCGAGAAAGAGCACGGTGTTAAATTAGGCTTTATGTCCTTCTTTGTGAAAGCCGCTGTTGCTGCACTTAAGCGTTACCCAATTCTTAACGCTTCAGTTGATGGTAACGATATCGTCTACCACGGTTATTTCGATATCGGTATCGCCGTAAGTAGCCCACGCGGTCTAGTTGTACCTATCCTACGTAATGCTGAGCAAATGAGTCTTGCTGATATTGAAAAACAAATCGCAGACTTTGGTGCCCGTGCTCGTGACGGTAAACTAGGTCTTGAGGATCTAACAGGCGGTACATTCTCTATTTCTAACGGTGGTGTGTTCGGTTCTATGTTCTCAACACCAATCATTAACCCACCACAATCAGCAATCTTAGGCGTACACGCGACTAAAGATCGTCCAGTGGTTGAGAATGGTCAAATCGTTATTCGTCCTATCAACTACCTAGCGATGTCTTACGATCATCGTATCATTGACGGTCGTGAAGCGGTATTAGGCTTAGTTGCCATGAAAGAAGCGTTGGAAGATCCACAACGCTTGCTACTCGATATCTAATCGCTTAGCACATCAGCGCCCCTTCGGGGGCGCTTGTCTTTATTCAAAATTTAATACAAGCTCATGTGAGCTTATTCATTAAAAATACGAAGAGAATTTATTATGTCTACACAATTTGACGTTGTTGTCATCGGCGCAGGTCCTGGTGGCTATATTGCGGCCATTCGCGCTGCACAATTAGGTAAGAAAGTTGCATGTATTGATGCATGGGTTGATGAGAAAGGTAATGCGAAGCCAGGTGGTACATGTACTAACGTAGGTTGTATTCCATCTAAAGCCTTATTGCAATCTTCAGAGCATTACGAGCAGGCGAACCACCACTTTGCCGAGCATGGTATTGAAGTCGGTAGTGTAAAGTTAAAATTAGACAAGCTGATTGGTCGCAAAGATGATGTTGTTAAACAAAACAACGATGGTATTCAATACCTCTTTAAGAAAAATAAAATTACTTTCTATGTGGGTACAGGCTCATTTGCGGGTAAAGCGGCTGATGGTACTTACCAAATTAAAGTTGATGGTGCTAAGCCAGCAGACTTAACAGCTACTCACGTTGTGATTGCAACCGGCTCAGCGCCACGTGCCTTGCCTGGATTGGAGTTCGACGAGAAGCAAGTTTTATCGAATGACGGTGCACTTGCAATTCCTGCTGTACCTAAGAAATTAGGTGTGATTGGTGCGGGTGTTATTGGTCTTGAGTTAGGTAGTGTGTGGCGCCGTCTTGGTGCGGAGGTCACCGTACTAGAAGCTATGCCTGATTTCTTGGCTGTTGCTGATGCGCAAGTGGCGAAAGAAGCGGCTAAGGCATTTGCTAAGCAAGGTCTAAAAATCGAAACAGGCGTGAAGATTGGCGAAATCAAGAAAACGGCTAAATCTATCACTATTCCTTACACTGATGCTAAGGGTCAAGAGCAATCACTGACTGTTGATAAATTAATCGTATCGATTGGTCGCGTACCTTACACAACAGGTTTAGCGACCGATAGCGTGGGCCTTCAATTAGATGAGCGCGGCTTTATCGTGGTTGATGACGATTGCAAAACCAATCTACCTAATGTATGGGCAGTGGGTGACGTAGTACGTGGCCCAATGTTGGCACACAAAGCGGAAGAAGAGGGTGTGGCTGTTGCTGAGCGTATCGCTGGTTTACACGGTCACGTTAACTTTGCCACGATCCCATCAGTTATCTATACTTCACCTGAGATTGCTTGGGTAGGTAAATCTGAGCAAGCCTTGAAAGCTGAAGGTCGTGCTATTAAAACAGGTAGCTTCCCATTCTTGGCTAACGGTCGTGCACGTGCTTTAGGTGATACCACAGGCTTTGTGAAAATCATTGCTGATGCAGCTTCTGATGAAGTATTAGGTGTACACATTATTGGCCCTATGGCATCTGAGTTAATTGCAGAAGCGGTGACAATTATGGAATTCAAAGGCGCGGCTGAAGATATCGCGCGTATTTGCCATGCTCACCCAACCTTGTCTGAAGCGATGAAAGAAGCGGCTTTAGCGGTAGATAAGCGTACCTTAAACTTCTAATCGCTGTATGCGGATTGTAGAAATTTAAGTTAACTGAACCTGCGTTAATGGAGGGCTTTCGCTCATCAAGAACGCAGGTTTTTTAATTGATAGGTTGTATGAACGTTATTCAGTTTTACGAGCAGAGTTTGGCAGAGAAAGGCTATCATGCAGATAGCGCGCAAATGGCTGCGATTACGCGTTTACAGAAATATTATGATGATTGGATTCAGTTTAAGGATAAACGTTCCAGTCGATTAAAGAAGTTTTTAAATCGCCCTGAAGTGCCACGCGGCGTCTATATGTGGGGCGGGGTTGGACGTGGTAAAAGCTTCCTGATGGATTCATTTTATTTAACTGTGCCTGTGCAACGCAAAACACGGATTCACTTTCATGAGTTTATGCGCAGTGTGCATCTACAATTGCAGCAAATTAGTAAAGAGGCCGATCCTCTTGACAAGGTGGCGACACAAATTGCCGAGAAATATCGCTTAATCTGCTTTGATGAATTTCATGTCTCGGATATTGCCGATGCGATGATTTTGTATCGCTTACTGCAGCGCTTATTCGATTTAGGTGTATCATTTGTCATGACTTCGAACTATGAGCCTAGCAAATTATATCCTGATGGTCTGCATCGTGATCGTATCTTGCCCGCCATTAAACTCATCGAAGAGCGCATGGATATTATGAATGTCGATACGGGTGTTGATTACCGTCGTCGCACACTTGAACAAGTGAAACTATTCTATACGCCACTAACAGCTGAAACCAATGCGGAACTACGTAGGACCTTTGATAGTCTTGCGCCACATCGTCTGAATGATTCGATGTTGCATATTGAGAATCGTGAGATTCCGACAGTGGCCGTAGGTAATAAAGTGGTGTGGTTTGATTTTGCTACACTGTGTGGTGGACCACGTTCACAAAACGATTACTTAGAAATTGCGAATCGCTTTCATACCGTGATTTTATCGGATATTCCGAAGATGGAGCCGAAGCATGCTTCTGAGGCTCGACGCTTTACCTGGCTTATCGATGTCTTCTATGATCATAAGGTTAAGCTGATTATGTCAGCGGCTACCGATCCAGAAAATCTGTATGTTGAGGGCGTACAAGCGAGCGAATTCCATCGCACTGTTTCGCGCATCGTTGAGATGCAATCAAAAGAGTATATGGAACAAGAACAGCGTCAGTCAGTAAAACTCTAGTCTGGGTCTAGAGTGTTGGTTTCATGCGGCGTATACGTTCGTAATCGATAGCATAGAAATAGATGCATAAGGTAATGAGAGTGATATGATTAGTGGGTTTCCTGCTTGAAACATAGAAGATTCCTGCTTGCAAGGTAGTCACAGTCTCGCGGAATAAACTAGCCAATCTGCTACAAGGCAATTTGATTTAAACTAATTTAAGATTCAATAAAATGCAAAGAACACGAGTATTAACCGGAATTACAACATCTGGAACACCACACTTGGGTAACTACGCAGGCGCGATTCGTCCTGCGGTTGAAGCCAGTCGTCAAGCTCACGTAGATGCCTATTTTTTCTTAGCGGATTATCATGCCTTAATTAAGTGCGACGATCCTGCCAAAGTTGCACGCTCGCGCTTGGAAATTGCGGCGACGTGGTTAGCCTCAGGTTTGGATCACGAGAAGGTGACTTTTTACCGTCAATCGGATGTGCCTGAAATTCCAGAATTATCGTGGATTCTCACGTGCATGACGCCTAAGGGTTTAATGAATCGTGCGCATGCGTATAAAGCCAGCGTTGATATTAATGAGGAAAAAGGCGTTGAGCCAGATGATGGCGTCACCATGGGTTTATTTTCATACCCAATTTTGATGACAGCCGATATTCTGATGTTTAATGCCAATGAAGTACCAGTTGGCCGTGACCAAATTCAACACTTAGAGATGGCACGTGATATTGCGCAACGCTTTAATCACCACTATGGTCAAGGCAAAGAAATCTTCACCTTGCCTGAGGTGAAGATTGATGAAGAAGTCGCTACCTTGCCCGGTTTGGATGGGCGTAAGATGTCTAAGAGTTATGGCAATACCATTCCTCTGTTTGAAGGCACGGCGAAAGATTTAAAAACGGCTATTGCGCGGATTCAAACCGATTCTAAATTGCCAGGTGAACCTAAGGATGCGGAGAACTCACATCTGTTCACGCTCTATCGCGCGTTCGGCAATAACGAACAGGTGCGTGCTTTCAAGCAAGCTCTGGAAGAGGGCATGGCTTGGGGTCAAGCGAAGGATGAGTTATTCACTTTACTTGAGAATCAAATTGCGCCTATGCGTGAGCGCTATCAGGCTTTGATGGCGAACCCTCAACAAATTGAAGAGATTCTGCAAGTAGGTGCACAGAAAGCCCGTGCTTATGCTCAGCCGTTTATCCAAGAAATTCGTCAGGCGGTTGGTCTGCGTGCTGTGCCAGTGGCTGCTCCGAAAGCAGCAAGTAAGAAAGCGGCGAAGTCGGCTCGTTTTGTAAGTTTCCGCGATGAGCAAGGTCAATTTCGTTTCCGTTTGATTGCGGCGAGTGGTGAGGAACTGCTATTGTCAAAAGCCTTTGCTAATCCTAAGGACGCTGGACTAAGCTCCAAACGCCTAGTGGAGGTTGATGTAGAGAGTGCCGTGCAATTGAATGCTGATGGCAGTTTTGCATTGCAATTGGATAATGAGCGGATTGCAGAAAGTATCACGGGTAGCACTGTTGAGGCCGTGAAGGATAGCTTGGCACAAATGCGAGATAGCGACTAACAATATCGAAGGAACGTTGATATGAATGAGAAAGTAGCGGGTTTAGACCCCTCATTAGTAGAGATTACTGAAGCGGAGTATGGCATCAAATTAGATCTGGTCTATGCGACGGCTAATAACGTGACAGGTACAGTCATCTACCAAGATGTCGTATGTGCTATCCATAAAGATGTGGCTCCCTTGGTGAAAAAAGCCTCCAAAAATGCGCAACGAGCTGGCTATACCTTAGTGGTATTTGATGCTTATCGCCCGCGTGCCGCACAGGTCAAACTTTGGGATGCCGTACAAGATCCGCAGTATGTGGTACCTCCTGAAATCGGCTCAAACCATACACGCGGTACCGCAATTGATGTCACACTAATTGATAATCATAGTGGTGAAATTCTCGATATGGGAACTGGCTTTGATGATATGAGCGAAGGTTCGCATCATGATGTTGATGCTATGCCACTGCATGTGCAACGCAATCGTTTGCTCTTATTGGCGATTATGTTGCATGCGGGTTTCAAAGAAATTGATTCTGAGTGGTGGCATTATGAACTGCCTGATGGTCGCTCTTATCCCATGATTGACTGTGAATTTATTCGGGTTTAGTAAGTCTATATTTTGTCTCAATTCTTACCAAGTTAAGAGGTAGGTTTTTGGCTTTGTAGTGCAACTTATATGAGAATTTTTTATTTCGTCTCTTGCTATATTTAAACATGAAGCATATGCTCTTGCTCTATGATTCTGTTGCTGAAGCGAGCTGCTATGCGTCTAGGTAATGCGGGTTCAATGTAGATGCATTGAAAACAGTGTGTAGATGCGGTAAACCCAATGTGTAGATGCAGTCAAACCAGTATGTAGATGCAGTTAAACCAATGCGAAGTATCTAGGCTTTAGTCAAGCTGAGTACTTCGCCTTTTTATTCGTCTTTTATTATGATGTCGTCAATGAAGCAAGAACAAACAACTGAATTAAAGCGTAGAGGTCTGGGGGTGGTTATCGATCTATTCCCTTTTGTCTGGACCTATAAATGGCGCGTGATTTTCGCAGTCGCCTGTTTGGTCTTGGCCAAAGTTGCTTTAGTCGCAACGCCTCTTTATTTAAAAGACATTATCGATCAATTGAGTGTGCCACAAAGTGCCATGGTCTTTCCCTTGGCTGCGCTCTTAGGCTATGGCTTGGTGCGTATTGCCGGTTCTTTATTTCAAGAATTACGTGATGCCATTTTCTCCCGAGTCACGCAAGGTTCGATTAAAGAAATTGCAGTAGCAGTCTTTAAGCACCTGTTTGGCCTGTCCATGCGTTTTCATTTGCTGCGTCAAACAGGTGGCTTAAGTCGAGATATTGAGCGTGGCACGAAGTCCATCGGCTTTTTACTTAATTTTATTCTATTTAGAATAGCCCCCACCATATTGGAGTTAGCAATGGTGATGGTGGTCTTGCTGTATCTCTATGATATCTGGTTCACCGTGGTGACCTTAGTGACTATTGCGGTATATGTGGTGTTTACCTTCACAGTGACGGAGAAGCGCTTGGTGACGCGTCGTCAGATGAATACGCTTGATAGCATGGCCAACACCAAGGCAATTGATGCCTTAATGAACTACGAGACGGTGAAGTATTTTGATAACGAGGGTTACGAGATTAATCGTTATCAAGAGAATATGCAGGGCTGGGTGAACTCATCGGTGAAGAACCAAGTCTCTCTGAACTTTCTGAATGCAGGGCAGAGTGCGATTATTACAGCAGGGACTCTAGCGTTATTATGGATGGCCGCTGCGCGTGTGTATGCGGGGCAAATGACTGTTGGCGATGTGGTGCTGGTGTCGACTTATTTGACGCAGCTGTATGTGCCCTTAACCATGTTGGGCTTTATCTATCGTGAGATGAAGAATGCCTTAACCGATATTGAGCGCATGTTTAATTTGTTCAAGGAGCAAGGGGAAATTGCTGACCGTGTGGGTGCGATTGAATTGCGCGCAAGCAATCCAAGTATTGAATTTAAAGATGTGGATTTCTCTTACGAGCCTGAGCGTGAAATCCTGCATGGTTTAAGTTTTAAGATTGAAGCAGGTAGGACACTTGCCGTGGTGGGGACATCAGGGGCAGGAAAGTCAACGCTCGCACGCTTATTGTTTCGGTTTTATGATGTGAATGGTGGGCAGATCCTCATTGATGGTGTCGATATTCGTGATTACACCCAGAGCAGTTTGCGCCGTCATATCGGTATTGTGCCGCAAGATACCGTGCTGTTTAACGATACGATTTACTACAATATTGCTTATGGTAATACGCAAGCAAGTGCTGAAGAAGTTTATCAAGCGGCGAAGGATGCAAGCTTACATGAGTTTATCTTAAGCTTGCCGCATGGTTATGATGCGATTGTGGGTGAGCGTGGTTTAAAACTCTCGGGCGGCGAGAAACAGCGGGTAGCGATTGCACGTACGCTTTTGAAAAATCCTCCAATCCTGGTTTTAGATGAGGCGACGAGTGCCTTGGATACGCAGACTGAAAGACAGATTCAAGAAGCCTTGGCTAAGGTGTCAGAGCATCGTACCACCCTGATTATTGCCCATCGTCTGTCTACCATTGTTGGGGCCGATAGCATTATTGTCATGGAGCATGGACGGATTGTGGAGCAAGGTAGCCATGATGAGTTACTTGCGCTCCAGGGTAAATATGCACAGATGTGGGATGCGCAGAATTAAAAATAAGTATGACTTTCGATGAGATAGCTATGGTTTTTTAGGTAGTGCAGGGATAAGATTTGATGAATTGAATATTCTTTATGATGGGTGTGTTATGAAACTTTCGATTGGCAATTTTTTTGTTTCTTTATCACTAATAGCAAGTTCTATGTTGGGTCTTCAGACGATGGGGAATGCAGCAAATAGTAGTGTGGTTCAGGCGGCACCGACTGGCGATAAGTCTGCTAGTAATCCAGCGGTATACACTGCTAGTGTGACGCAGGAAAAATCTAAATTAGTGTTAGATGTGCATCGTGATCCTAATTGTGGTTGCTGTGGGCATTGGGTTGAGCATATGCAGCAGGCGGGTGCGCAGACTAAAGTACATGTGCAGCAGAATATGGCGCTGATTAAATTGCGTCATGGCGTAACACCTGAGGCAAGTTCATGCCATACCGCGATTTCGCCTGAAGGCTATGTCTTTGAGGGTCATGTGCCCGCGAAATTTATTGAGCAGTTTTTAGCGGCACCGGTTGCTGATGCAATTGGCTTGACTGTACCTGGCATGGTGACGGGTTCACCAGGGATGGAATATGGCGATGCCTTTACCCCTTATCAAGTTCTTGTGCTGAATAAGGATGGCAGCACACGTGTATATGCGGATATTAAGCAGGTGAGTGATCAGTACTAAGTTTTAACTGAGGCCCTCAGAGTATCTACTTTATAAATGAAATGTCCTAAATGAAACCGCCTAAAGTGATTAAGTGATTTTGAGTCACTTTACACTTTAGGCGGTATTTATGCTTTCAGTCTTTCGCTATTAATCGAATGAGAAGAAAGCACCTACAGCTGCACCAACTGAGCCACGACTAGAGCCAGCGACAGAGCCTTTGATAACCCAACGACCATTACCAGTCATATGGGAAAGACCTGCGGCATAACCCGTTTCACCACGATAAGTCGATCCACCTAAGGCGAAACCAGTCTGACCAGGTCTCCACGCTTGTGGTAGGTTACCCATGGCCATCGCTGCTGCAGTACCGCCATCGGCACGCTTTTCAGCGCGGTCGATGCGATTACCAACATTCGTGATGGCATCGTGAATGGTATTAGCACCAGTTCCACCAATATTGCTTGCTGTAATTGCGCCGTTAGTTCCAACTGAGGCATTGCCACCGATGACAGCAGCCGTGCTATGAGCAGTCTCTGCAATCACGGTTTGTGTTGCATATAATTGACTACCTGTTACGGCATCGGTACTGCCTGCGGTAATGCTACCTGAGGCGACATTTTTCAGTTGACGCTCGGCACCTTTAGCACCGACAGAGACGATTGCGCCATCAGATTGTGTTGCAGAGCCAGCAAAGTCTGTGTAACTAATACCATTAACAGTTACCGCAGTGGTTGGTTGATATTTGCTTGCTACAGTACCGTCAGAGGCATTACCTAACACAACAGCACCTGCTAAGCTGGCAGTGGCATCATTACCGATGACAAAGGCGTTATCCGCAGTAATGGTGTTGTTATTGCCAAGTGCATAAGAACCTGCACCACTAATGGTATTCGGGTCACCGACGGCACCAGAGCCAATACCTGTCACGACGTTACCTGTACCGATACTAATCGTTTTAGCAGCAGTCGCTTGTGCATTGTCACCAATTGCGATGGAGCTAGCGCCGGTGGCTTTTGCAGCACTACCCATAGCGACTGCATTCGTCCCGCTTGCCAGTGTAAGATTACCGATAGCAACTGCATTCAAGCCTGAAGCGTTAGATTGTGCACCTGAGGCAATGGCATTTGCACCTGAAGCGTTAGATTGTGCACCTGAGGCAATGGCATTCACACCTGAAGCTTGAGAACGATAACCTGTAGCGATCGCACCTTTCTCAGTAGCACTTGAGTGAGCGCCTAGTGCAAGGGCATGTTCTTTGGAAGCGATGGCACGAGAACCGAATGCGCTAGCTAGTGAGCCTTCCGCTGATGAGCCTGAACCTAAGACTGTTGTTCCGCTTGATAAGGCTGATGCAGCATCACCAACGGCCGTTGAGCCTAGGCCCTGTACAACTGTTTCTCTACCGACTGCAATAGACATAATGCCGTTGACATGTGAGTCGGCACCAATCGCCATACTGCCTAAACCTTCTGCGCTTGCGCTTTTGCCTAGGGCGATAGAATCTTGGCCTGTAGCCAGTGCGCCACGACCAATGGCACTAGCGTTTAAGCCAGTAGATTTTGCTTCTGTACCGATAGCAAGTGATGACGCATTTTCTGCGCTTGCTTGAGAGCCTAGAGCCAAGGATTGTAAACCGGTGGCGTTGGCAGAAGAGCCTAGGGCCGTAGCGCGTTCACCTGTGGCTAGAGTTTTGTTACCGATAGCAATAGCATTTGCGCCTGAGGCAGAGGATAGTGTACCCGTGGCAATGGCATTATTGCCTGAAGCGTTAGATTGTGTACCAGAGGCAATAGCATTCATACCTGAGGCTTGAGAACGATAACCCGTAGCGATCGCACCTTTTTCAGAGGCTGCTGAGAGACTACCCAATGCGATAGATTGCTCGCCTTTAGCGTTGGCTAAATAGCCTATTGCACTTGCGCCTTCACCTGAGGCATTTGCTGATGAGCCAATTACGGTTGAAAACTCAGCTTCTGCTTTAGCGAGAGAACCTAGGGCAATGGATTGAGAGCCAAGTGCTGTGGCTGAGAGACCAATGGCATTAGATCCGACTCCTGCTGCGTGAGCTGTCGTCCCAAAAGCAAGTGAGGAATCACCTACGGCATTAGATAGTGTACCGAAGGCAATAGCTTGCGTTCCTGTAGCAACTGCACCATGGCCTATGGCACTTGCGCTTAAACCAATTGATTTAGCTGCAGTACCGATAGCAATCGCTGAGTCATTCTCTGCGCTTGAGAGCGTACCAAGAGCAAGTGATTGTAAACCAGTTGCTTGAGCTGATGAGCCTAGGGCTGTGGCGAACTCAGCATTAGCAAGAGCAAGGTTACCAATAGCAGTTGCACCAATTTCGCTCGCTTTGGAGAAAGTACCTAAAGCTGTTGCATAATTATTAGTAGCGCTGGCTTCAAAGCCTAAAGCATTAGCGCCGATACCAATTGCCTTAGAGTTAGATCCCAGGGCGAGAGTTTGCTTACCTTGCGCTAGTGCATTGGAGCCCATGGCGTTGGATTGCAGACCGATAGCTTTAGAGTCAGAGCCAAGGGCGAGAGTTTGCTTACCTTGCGCTAGTGCATTGGAGCCCATGGCGTTGGATT
>JAUNUI010000003.1:178320-178902 GCA_030538255.1 Pelistega sp.
GCAGACCGATAGCTTTAGAGTCAGAGCCAAGGGCTAAGGTTTGTTTGCCAAGTGCGAGTGAGTTTGAACCAAAAGCACTTGAATCTAGGCCAATAGCTTTAGAGTCAGTACCGACAGCTAGTGTTCGTACGCCAAAAGCGAAAGAGTTAGTACCCATCGCGGTAGTATTACGACCGATCGCAGTTGCATCCGCACCGGTAGCGGTTGAGTTACGGCCTAAGGCAAGGGCATCAGCGCCAGTTGCGGTTACATTGCGACCGATGGCAGTTGCATCCGCACCGGTAGCAGTTGAGTTGCGACCTAAAGCGATAGAGTTAGAACCTGTCGCCGTCGTGTTGCGACCGATAGCAGTTGCATCTGCACCGGTGGCGGTTGAGTTACGACCTAAAGCGAGAGCATCAGCGCCAGTCGCCGTCGTATTGCGACCGATGGCAGTTGCATCCGCACCGGTGGCGGTTGAGTTACGACCTAAAGCGAGAGCATCAGCGCCCGTTGCGGTTACATTGCGACCGATCGCAGTTGCATCCGCACCGGTAGCAGTTGAGTTGCGACCTAAAGCGAGAGCATCAGCGCCAGTCGCCG
>JAUNUI010000026.1 GCA_030538255.1 Pelistega sp.
TTTAAGGGCCGCAATAGGCGGCCCTTAATCAAGATGTCTTCTACGGACGCTTACTCAGGAACCAAGTTATTACTAGAAACATCATGTTTGGTCGTCATAAGGCCTCATTAATAGGGTTAAACAATAGGATTCATATAAGCAGGAGCTTGTGCGCTCAGACTTATATGCCATCTCTGTAATCATTTAAGAGCAATCATTTAAGAGCAATGGCTACGAATCAAAAAATTTACATACTAAATATATAGACCTAGTAAAATATACTCTTTAAATAATACATAAATTTATAAATTCATGTACTTAGCGCTAAGACTTAGCACAAATTAACTCAACTTGCTGAAGTGCCTCCCCAAGTTAGGCTCAAAAAATCTTTCATTCCACTCTAGCATCACGCAAAAATCACTATTTCTAGTGATATTCAGAAATCTGTCATTCCGTTAAGATTGTGAATAAATGTAAATATAGGTTTGGCATGTGTTCTTGCTTATATTTTATGAACTGGTTGTGGAACATTTGTTTAATTATCTCGGTAATTTCCTTTCCTGGTGATTTCAAATAATTCAGGCATCCACCTCCACCACCTCCACTTATATCACCTTTATACGTGCCAGGTGCTTATACATAGCTAGACAATTGTAGAGGAAGAAAAATGCTAAAACCGACCAAACTCGCTCTTTTGCTAGTGGCGCTGTACAGTGCGCCGAGCCTAACATATGCAATTGAGACACATAAACTTTACCATCCTAACGGCGGACAACAAGTCTTTGAGGTGCGCTTCTTCAATCCTGAGGATGGTCCGTATTTTGAAGATGATGAGCAAGATGGCCCGCAGAGCCCCGTTGCATTAAGTCAAGAAGCGAAGAACAAAATACTTCAAGGATTACAGTATTGGGCAGATATCATACAGCCAGCACAAGGTGCGCAGCCTGCTGTCTTAAATATCGGCACTAACCCACAGCCTGATAATGCAGCGGCTTTACCTGCTCGGGTAGAGGAGGAGGATTACCCACTCTATGGGAATGTAGGTGTACTAGCCGCTTTGCTAGGGGAGCCTAAGACAAGTTTACCCAGCACCAAGGGGGCGCAGGCTTCAATCTTTTATGGTGATGCGAATTGGGATGATGATGTTGCGTATATGCCATCACAGTATCCAGTTGTCGGAAGTTGGGATATTTTTTCTACGGCAGTTCACGAAATGGCGCATGCCCTTGGTGTTCTGACTACCATAATTGACGAGGAACGACCCGGTGGCAAACATCGCCTGCAGATAGGCATCGAAGATGAAGATAGTCAATCACCCGTAAAGCCTTGGGTGTTTGATAGGTACACCCAATTATTGCATGATGATAATGGGCGAGCAGCACAAGCAGGGCAGGTGATAATTTGTCCATGGTGTGAGTACACGGATGATGAAATTGCCGCTGGATTTGATATACGCAAGGACCAAGGCTATCTGAAAGGCAACCACATTGATGATGCTTTGCAAGGAGCAATGCCAGGCATTCCCGTTCGAATGGGCTTTTATGGGCCTTCACCAGGTGATTCAGCATACGATGATAATACCCTTAGTCATCTGGAACTACGAAATAGCTTAATGAGTCATCAAACCTATAGCAATTTTGCCGTCTTTATGGAGGCAGAGCTTGCTATCCTGCAGGATCTGGGCTACAAAATTGACCGGCGTAATTTCTTTGGTTCTTCGGTCTATGGTAGTGGTTTAACTATCGATAATTTGAATCCTTACTTTGCCCGTAATATGGCAGGTACAGATTATCTGGATGGTCAATATAGTCAAACCACACTTGGTTTAGGTTTGCATGTTTATGGTAGCCAGAATGATATTACTCAATCAGCCGATATCCTGACCCAAGGCGCAGGAGCAGCAGGCATGCGCGTGGACGGCGAGGAAAACACTATTCACATTCCAGAGGCGACAAAGATCCATGCCAATGGTCTGAATGGGCGTGGTGCCATGTTTACCTATGGTAAAGATCACCAGCTTATTCACCAGGGTGAGATCCAGGCAATGGGTGATAATGGAGTTGGACTACTGTTTAGCTTTGGCAATAATTCCAATAGTAATGCAAGTGAATATCGAGGTTCTTGGATACGAAATCGGATTAACCCATGGACTGGGCAAAAAGAGAACCTGAATATGCTCCCCGAATTGCAAGGCGCGTTAATGAAGCAAGTCGACATTAGCGGTAAGGTAGTGGGCAAGAAGGCGTCCATCTATATCGGTAGTAACGCTTTAGTCGATAAGATCAATATCCTCGCAGGCGCACAGTTACAGGGTGACATTTTCGCCGATTACCATGAGTATGATCCGCAAGGAAAATTGCGTACAGGTGTGATTACTTTCGGTTTGCAGGCGAATAACCGAGGTCAAGCGACAAGTCAAGCCGATCCGAATTTCGTCTTTCGCTATGATGGCAATATCATGGGGCCAAATAATTTGCTCCTCAGCACAGAAGGGGGCGTGACGAGCTTGAATGGTCAACATCAGGTCGTGTCGGTGAATGTGGCAAAAGGCAGTACCCTACAAGGCAACGGTCGCTACACCTTAACGAGCGCGCATCAAGGGCGGTTTATCAATCAGGGGCGTGTATCGCCAGGTAACTCCTTCGGAGAGATAGTCATTAAGGGTGACTTTACCCAGACCTCTACGGGTGAACTCTTGATGGAAGTAGATGGTCTGGGCAATCATGATATCTTGCGTGTTATAGGGGATGCGAATGTTGATGGCGAATTTATCGTAAAACCTCAGGCGAGTTGGTATGACAGTGACTGGCGCCTAGAGATGGATGATATGTTTCAAGTTGGAGGTAACTACCAGGGCAAATTCGAGGTGCCGCTTGAAGACTTTTCCCCTAGCGTAGACTTAGCCATCTCACCCGATGGTATCTTCTCCATGACGCGTGCGGCCGATGCCTATAGCCAATATGCGGGGGATAGCAATAGCCGTGCAGTGGGTCAGGCCTTAGATGAGATTGTGGGTAAAGCACCGAAGGCGATGCAGCCCTTATTTATCGGTCTTGATTTCTCGGCGCTGGATGGCAGCACGATTAAGCGTGGCTTACCGCAACTCTCTGCCAGTAGCTATAGCATGATGAGTAGTGAGAGTGTACGCCAAGAACAACGTTATTCCGATATTTTACAAAGCCGTCACTTTGCCCCGTATTATGCAGAAACACCTGCAGGACAAGGCGGTGATTATCGGCTGTTTATTCTGCCTATGGCTTCGGACGGTACCTATAAAGCCAAGCGTGCTCAGCTTGCACATGATGCCTCCAGTTATGGTTTGATGCTTGGCGCTGAGCGTCAACTCTCACAAAGCGCCTGGACCGTGGGTGCACACTTTGCCTATAGCGATCTCAGAACCAAGGGTAAAGAACTCTCGGCCAAGGGCGACTCGAGTCTGTATAGTCTAGGTTTACATGCTCGTTATATTCCTGGAGTTCAAGGTTTCTGGGCCAGTGGGGTAGCACGCCTGAGTTATGCTAGAGACAAGATGAAGCGGCAGATTGATTTTGGTAGTTACAGCGCTTCACATCGTAGCGATTGGTCGGGTTGGAATGCCACGGTGGGTGCGAAGGGTGGTTATCGCTTTGCCCTAAGTGAAAGTGCAGGATTAAGCCCTGTGGTCTCATTAGACTATACCCATCTGAAGCGTGCAAGCCATACGGAGAATGGCGCCTTAACTAGCGCCTTACACCTGAACGCCTTACGCCTAAATTCCTTACGCGCTGGTGTGGGTGTGGAACTGGATTGGGCGACTGAGTTGCACAATGAGAGTCAGCTGAAGGGCACGTTAGCGGTGAATTGGTACCATGAGTTACTGAATAATAAAGTGAAGCAGGGCGCACATTTTGTCTCGGCACCGAACGTCTCATTCAATAATCAGCATGCCTTACTCAGTCGTAATGCCTTAAATCTGCAAGCAGGCTTGAGTTACCAAGCCAGTAAGAATCTTGAGCTAGGTGCTCATGTGGCTCATGATTGGTATCAGGGAGGTGGACGTAATATTTCTGGTCATTTGAAAGCCAGCTGGCGTTTTTAAGTGTGATTAGATGTGGAAGGCAAGCAGGAAGTTATCATGATGTAGCTGCTCTTCGCTTTTAATGCGATGGTCCATGTAGTGGGTGGTGATCAGAACGTTATAACGATGTAGCTAGGCTTCGCTCTTAATTCGACTGCCCATGTAGCGGAAGGTGAGCAGCTCGTTATCACGATGCAGGGCAGCGTGAAGGTATAGCAGCTGCTTGTGCTTTTACGATGCCCTTAAGCTTGATTGCAGAATGCAAATCGCCTCAATATAGCAATTCTATGTTGAGGCGAATTTTTTTGTTTTCAGGAGAATTAACTAAACCTTCAACAAAATATCTCTCGTCACTTGGTCAATCTGCGTATGACCACAGAATGCCATACTGGTTTCTAGTTCCTTTTGGATAATTTCTAAGGCACGTGTGACACCCTCTTGACCATAAGCACCGAGACCGTATAAGAAGGCACGACCGATCATGGTGCCTTGTGCGCCAAGAGCACGGGCGCGTAAGACATCCTGACCTGAACGAATACCGCCGTCCATCCAGACTTCCATTGGGCTATTAATCTTGTCTAAGGCTTCGACAATCGCGGGCAGTGCAGCGATTGAAGAGGGGGCGCCATCTAATTGACGACCACCATGATTAGAGACAATGATGGCATCGGCACCCGTCTGTGCAGCGAGCACGGCGTCTTCAGCATCCATAATGCCTTTTAAAATTAACTTACCGTCCCAGCGACCCTTAATCCATTCGATATCACCCCAATTTAGGCGTGGGTCGAATTGCTCGGCCGTCCAAGTGGCCAGCGAGCTGACATCGCTGACATTCTTCGCGTGACCAACAATATTGCCGAAGGTGCGGCGCTTAGTTTGCATCATATGCCAGCACCACTCAGGTTTAAGCGCTAGGTTAAGTAGGTTCATTAAGGTCGGTTTCGGTGGCGTACTCAGGCCATTCTTAATATCTTTATGACGCTGGCCTAAGACCTGTAAGTCGAGTGTGACCACTAAAGCCGAGCAACCCGCTAACTTAGCACGTTGAATGAGATTCTCCATGAACTCACGATCACGCATCATATACAGCTGGAACCAGAAAGGACGACTGGTATTCGCAGCCACATCTTCAATAGAGCAGATACTCATGGTCGAGAGAGTGAAGGGGATGCCGAAGTGTTCAGCGGCTTTAGCGGCGAGAATTTCACCATCAGCACGTTGCATACCGGTTAAGCCAGTCGGCGCAATGGCCACAGGCATACTGACGGTTTCACCGATCATCTTGGTTTGCGTGCTACGGCCTTCCATATTCACCGCAACACGCTGGCGAAACTTTAAGGCTTGAAAATCATCAATATTGGCGCGATAGGTGGACTCAGTGTAGGAACCCGAGTCGCAGTAATCGTAAAACATGCGCGGCACCTTAAATTTATAGATGCGGCGCAAGTCTTCGATACATGTTATTTTTGCAAGATTCGTCATAATTATTACAAGAATAAAATTGAATATTTCAATTCTACCAAGTAACAACGGTCTCTTGTGTCTTGTTGTTCTCAAGTTGAACAGATTCTGTCTTTACTTGTCCTTGGTAATCCATGCTAAGCGTGTATTGACCAGGATTTAGTTTGAGATAAAGTAGGGGACCTAGATTATCATCCTTAAAGACCTCATTGCCCTTAGCGTCCGTGATAGTCACTTTCACACCACCAATAAAGGCGCGGTCTGCCGCTTGCGCGAAGGTTAGATGCAGATTGAACTGTTCAGCGTGCTGCTTAATCTGATTCTGCTCTTCATTCCCAAAACCACCCGTGATAAACGGCAACTGGTTCATGTATAAATCTTGACGCACTTGCGCAAATGCCTGTTGATTCGTACTTAAAAAGACGCCGAACGAGCAAGCTGATAGTAGCAAGAATTTCTGGATGGCTTTAGTATCGAAACCTGTTTTAATTGCTAAATTCTTCATGGGACACTCCTTATTGGTTTTTATTGCCGCTTTGCTGTTTTTAACAATGCTGTACTTATTCTATAGCCTTTTGGCAGGACAAGGCTTTTCAAGATGTTGCAGAAAGTGTCCAAAACCTGAAAAGTCATTTCAGCAGCGTAATAGCTTATAAGCTGTAAGGTGAAAAACAGGATTATGACGCCCTAATATTGTACTTTTATGACAGAACGTGCTAGAATGCTAGCTTAATTTGTCGGGGCGTAGCGCAGCCTGGTAGCGCACTTGCATGGGGTGCAAGGGGTCGCGAGTTCGAATCCCGCCGCTCCGACCAATTAAATCAATGACTTAGCTAAAATTAATATTAGAATAAATCTAGCTATCAATAAATTGTCTAAACTTCTGTCTAAACTATAAATTGCCTTGCTGATAAGTGATCGCAAGATGCGGTATTGCATAGGGTTGTTTTGCCAGTAATAAAGCGGGCTTTCATGGGGTTGATTATTTATATTCAGACTCTTACGTACTTTATCAATCCTGATGAGCTTATGAAAAATTGGTATGAGCTTTTATCTCATTAGTGGCTTTCTGTACTCAGCGCTCAACACCCAGCCGCGCAATCAAACGAATATAGATAAGCTCACTCAGTAACTCGACAAGTGTCTGCGTCAGAATAATTGCCGGCAAGATAGGAATAGCCCCGGGTACAGCTAAAGCCAGTGGCAGAATCACTAGAGAATTTCGAGTCCCTGCACTGAAAGCAAGCGCACGCCCAGCCGAAGACTCAAGACGGAATAGGCGACTCATACCCCAGCCGATGAGCGGCGCACATATGGCAAAAATTAGGTAAAAGGGAATGACGCTGAACACATGCTCTGTGGCAAGACCAAGTTGCGGCACAACAGTGGCCACCACGATAAAGAGCACCAGTGCGGTAGCTGGTACCGGTAAATAACTGAGTGTCATGGCGAGCTTAGCCCCTGACTGATGTCGAGCCGCCCATAATTGCACAAGTCCAGCGAGCAAAAGCGGCACGGCAATAAGCCAAGCGAAGGCATGGATATAAGGACCCACGTGCACCAAATCGGTGGCTTCATCCCCAAGAAATAGCTTGAGATAGATGGGTAGGAATAGCATCTGCACAACTAAGAGCGCAGGCGTTGAAGCAAGCAATAAGCGAGCATCAGCCCGGCCCAGATGAGCAAACGTCACCACATAATCAATACAAGGTGTCAGCAATACCAACAATACACCGAGCCTTACCATGGGATCGGAAGGTAAAAAAGGCAGCAAGCTAGCGACTAAGATCGGCACAACTAGGAAATTACTTAGCAACAATGCAGCCAGAAAGCGTCCATTCCTAAACGCCCGTCTAAGCTCAGCAATCGGCACTTGCAGAAACGTGACGAACAACATCAGCGCAAGCGCTGGATTGATAGCGATTTCTAGCGCAGCGGTGCCAGGGATTAGCATAACCATAAGCACCGCCAATAGGACAGCGATAATATAAATGCTGATTTGCTTCTGTTCGAGGGTGTCTTTGAGGGATGGCATGGTTGAGTTTGGGTAAGTTATTGTTCTTGTGAGCCAGATAATAATAACTCAATTGGATGTTGAGAGTTTTGTATTCCCTGTTGAAATGGTTTTCTTTACGTATGAATAAATAGAGATTGAATTGGCTTGACGTCCTCCACGTCCCTGAAAGACGAGGTTTTATGGTGAGTTCTGATAAAATCATACTGGATACCACTTGAGTAAAGTAATAGGGCCTAGAGGAATAATCATGCTTAAAAGAGAATTATTAGAAATCATTGCTAATGGTGAAAACTCAGGTATTGAGTTTAAGCGTGATGATATTCGCCCTGAGCAACTGGGCAAAGAAATCGTTGCGATGGCTAACTTTCAAGGCGGTCGTATCTTACTCGGTGTGGATGATGATGGCACGATTAGTGGTGTTCAGCGTTCTCCTAGGAATACGATTGTTATGGAAGTTTTACGTGACTATGGCTATGTCGATTATCGTGGCATGGGGGTGAGAACTAAAATTGTTCCGCTAACAAGAGCCTTAAGTGGCAAAGACCCCAAGTTCGAACTGACGGAAGATTATTTAAAAACTGTTTTATATCGATAATATGTTAAGGGTGTAGCATATTAGCGTTTTTATGAGCACTTAAAAATACTCATTTAATCCTTCTGATATGCCCGCTATGATAAAGTATATGCAGTCACGAAGGGTTTCCTACTGGAAAGGTTACGTTAGATAACTACCGTATTATCCTGTTCGAATCAGGCGAATTCGTGACTTTTTTCCAAAATGCGATGTCGCAATGGTTTCCTACTGGAAAGGTTACGCTAGACAACTTCCGTATTATCCTGTTCGAATCAGGTGAATTTTAAGAGCTTTCCATTGTCACAGCTCGCTCATATCTACAACTCCCCACCAACTCCCTTGAATTTCTCGACAAACGCCACGATTTTCAGAAACACGCTTTGTTTCTTCGTGAGATATTGTGGATTCAATGGACTCATCTTAGGCAGAATTGAACTCAGCTCCGTACCATTCTCACTCGCATATTCACGCTTTAATGATATGCTCAAGTAGCGTTTTGCTGCGGCTTCATTTAGGCCCTCGCTGAGGATAAGTTCCTGTGCTTCAGTTTGCTGCACGACTTGAGCGAAGGTAAAGAAGGCTTCAATAATACTGGCCTTATCTTTAATAGTATCTAAGTTAGTCTGGTTAATGAAATCAACAATCAAGCTTTCTTTGGCACGATGGCCAAGGCTTGCACGAATGAGGCGGCGGATTTCATCAATTAACTCTGCTTTCGTTTTTCGTTTCTTATTGTGTTCAAAAATTAGCTCAAGAATATAGTCTAGGTTAATTTCTTGAGACTTCAGTAAGTCGACTTCAAAAACTACATCATCCCAATCAAGAGTAGACTGTGCTTTCTCTTCTGATGATTTTTCACGGCGGATCCAATCACGGATATCGTTATAGGTAGAGCGATAATCCTGCAGCTTGCGCTCGCTTGGGATATTAATGGTTTGCAAATTCGCTAAGTCATCATCACTTAAATAATGCTTTACTTTAAAGTCTTCGAGCGCTTCAGTATTACTTGTATCAATTTTCTGCAGCGCTTTTAAACTGGCAAACTCATCATAGTTTTGCAAGATGTTCTCGACACGCAGATATTCACCGAATAATTTCGCGAAGTCTTTTTTATCTTTTTCTAGGAAGATGGCATCAGGATTAGGGAAGCGCTGCTCTAATTCGGCTACGATTTCTTTAAAGCCACGTCTTGCTTCACCAGTTACTACATCGGTAAAGCCTTCCATGTACTCTTTATAGCTTTTCTCGAGTACGACATTTTTCGTATTTTTGTCGCCAAAGAGAGTAATAGCATCGATTGTCGCTTGCTCCAAATCACGGAAAGTCACGATATTACCGAAAGTCTTAGTGGCATTATATATGCGGTTGGTACGTGAAAAAGCCTGCATCAAGCCATGGTAACGTAGGTTCTTATCGACGAATAAGGTATTTAATGTAGGTGCATCAAAGCCAGTGAGGAACATACCGACGACAATTAAGAGGTCAATTTCTTGATTTCGAACCCGTTGGGCTAAGTCACGATAGTAGTTTTGAAACCCCAGGCTATCGATACTGAAGCTACTATTAAAAAGGGCATTGTAGTCATGAATAGCCGCACTTAAGAATTCTTTAGCGCTGCTGTTCATCGCTGACACATCAAAGCCTTCGTCCTCGATATCACCCTTGGCATCTTGCTCTTCATTCGCAGCAAAAGAGAATATTGTGGCAATCTTTAGTTGATTGTCATTATTTTCTTGTAGCTTATTAAGCGTCTCATAATACAGCTTAGCCGCATCCACACTACTGACAGCAAAGAGCGCATTAAATCCCTTGCCTCCGACTTGTAGTCTATGGGTTTTCTGACGAAAGTTAGTCAGAATGTATTGGGATATCTCACGGATTCGTTCAGGATGTAAGAGGGCTTGTTTATTTTCAGCCGCATTAAGTTTCTTCTCATCCTGCTCCATTTCAATGGGTTTAAATTTAGGGCGCACATCGTTATAGTCAACCTTAAACTTAAGTACCTTTTCATCGCGAATAGCATCGGTAATGACGTAAGAGTGTAGTTCACGACCAAAAACACTTGCTGTGGTGTCGGCACCAAGGGCGTTTTGTGGGAAAATAGGCGTGCCTGTAAAACCGAACTGATAGAACTTTTTAAATTTCTTTTGCAGGTTTTTCTGCGCTTCACCGAATTGGCTGCGGTGACACTCGTCAAAGATAAAGACCACTTGTTTATTGTAAATAGCTAGGCCATCTTCACTTTTCATCAGATTATTGAGTTTCTGAATAGTGGTTACGATGATTTTATTATCAACTTTATCAAGGTTGCGTTTAAGCCCAGCTGTGCTATCAGAACCGTTAACGCTATCAGGAGAGAAGCGCTGATATTCTTTCATGGTTTGATAGTCAAGATCTTTACGATCGACAACAAAGAATACCTTATCGATAAATTCTAACTCTGTCGCTAAGCGTGCTGCTTTAAAGCTGGTTAAGGTCTTGCCTGAGCCCGTAGTGTGCCAGATATAACCGCCACTCTCAGGTTTACACATATTCTTAGCTTCGTACGAACTACGAATTTTCCAGAGAATGCGCTCAGTTGCCGCAATCTGGTAGGGACGCATGACTAATAAAGTATCACTCACATCAAACACTGAGTAATGTAGTAAGACATTGAGTAGAGTATTCTTCTGGAAAAAGGTCGCAGTGAAATCTTTTAAATCGCGGATTAAGGAATTATCAGACTTAGCCCAATTCATGGTGAAATCAAAGCTATTCTTATCACGTTTAGTCGTATTGGCAAAATAACGAGTATCCGTACCGTTAGAAATCACAAATAATTGTAGGTACTTATAGAGTGAATTGTCGCTATTAAAACTTTCCTTACTATAACGATGTACCTGGTTGAACGCCTCACGAATAGCAACGCCACGCTTCTTAAGCTCAATCTGTACGAGGGGCAGGCCATTGACTAAGATAGTGACATCGTAGCGATTAGCATGTGTACCAGACTGCTCAAATTGCTTAATGACCTGAACCTTATTGCGAGCAATATTTTTCTTATCGACTAAGTAGATGTTTTGTAGGTGACCATCATCAAAGACAAAATCATGGATATAGTTGTCGTGAATTTTACGGGTTTTATCGATAACATTATCACTGGGTTTATCGAGATAAGTCTCGACAAAGCGTCGCCACTCACCATCAGAAAACTGCACATTATTCAGTGACTGTAATTGAACACGCACATTGGCAAGCATGGCCTCAGTGGAGGTTAGCGTAATGAGGTGTTCATAACCTTGTTTCATTAAGTCGTGAATAAGCTCTTGCTCTAAATCATTCTCAGATTGGTAGCTATCAACGACTTGCCATTCCCTATCATAACGATCCAGGACAATAAAATTATTCAGCTCAGCAATAGGTTTTTTAGACTGGATCATTAAGCAGTTCCTTCAGGCTTAGGGAAGTTTAAAAGCAGGTCGCGATAATACTCGTACTGTTTCTGACGTAGTTCGATTTCACGAGGTAAACCCTCGGTGATAGAGTTGGTGAGGGCGTCGAATTTGTCGAGGATGGCGACGATACGTATTTTTTCCTCTAAAGAAGGATTTGGAATGTTTATGTTTTCTAGATTTCTTTTATTTAATTTTGGTTGTGCGGCACCCGAAATATATGGTGTGAGATCTATGCTATTAAGGTAATATTCGATATATTTTCTTTCAGCGTATGATTTAAATCTGAGCACATGAGCATGATTGTTTACCCAACTTTTTCCGCTAATACTAAATGCGATAGGTGTGTTGCGAGCTAATAGATTGGCCCCATCTTCGGATACCAACAAAAAATCGCCCTCAAAAATATAATCTTGTACATAATCAACAATACCTGATGCGCCATAGTATGGAATTTGGCCAGATTGTCTAAGCCCACTCGTAATAGGTTTTCTTTTGGAATCGAGATTTTCGGAAATTTCCCCTAAGGTTTTCCACTCAACCTCATCGTCGTTAAAAGACAACAACTTATCACGATAATATTTGTATTGTTTTTGACGAGCTGTAAGCTCCGCTGTAAGCTCCGTAAAATTGTCCAATATTTGGATAATTTTCGCTTGAATTTCAAGCGATTTTTTAGGATCGTTGGGGCAGGGGATAGGGATTAGAAAATCTTCAAGCATCGGTTTCCTAATGGAAATAGAGGTTGCTCCCACACTTTTCATTAGAATATATTCTTTAAACCTTGAAGACATAAAATAATATATAAACTTAGTGGTAAGTATTTTGGATGTGATAGATATTCTGTATGCTCTTTGGTGCAGAGCATATTTGCCTTGAACATAGTGGAAAATATCGCCGATTCCACCTTCTCCTGGAATAACTATCGCTGTTTCATCAAATTGAAAAGTAGCTGATTTTAATATACTCTTAGAGCGAACATAAAAAGGATATATACCGTCTTCATTTTCGTCTTGACGATTGGAACTGCCAGTGCCTATCTCAGAAATCTCCCCTAATCTTCTCCACTCAACCTCAACCTCATCCAGCAGTTTCTCCATAAAACTCAGCTTATCCATCACTCAAGCTCCTCACCCTCAATCTCCGCCACAATGACATCAATCTCAAGTCGTAGCTGATTAATTCTTTCAGCTGTAGTTTTCAGTTCGGCATTCAGTTCAGCAATATTGATGATTTCACGTGTATCCTTAGCTTCAATATAGCTGCTAACGGAGAGGTTGTAATCATTGGCGACGACTGCGTCATAGTTAACTGATTTAGCAAAGTGAACAATATCATTCTTATTGTCGAATGCTTGCATAATCGTATCAATATGTGCATCGGTCAGCGTATTGGTATTGGTTTCTTTCTTAAATAGTTCAGTCGCATCAATAAATTGTGTGGTGGTATCAGGCTTATGTTTTGACAGCACGAGAATATTTACAGCGATAGAAGTACCGAAAAAGAGATTCGGTGCTAATGAAATCACGGTCTCGACATAATTATTATCAACAAGATATTTACGAATTTTCTGTTCAGCGCCACTTCGATAGAAAATGCCAGGGAAACATACAATTGCTGCGCGCCCTTTGCTCGATAAGTAGTTAAGCGCTTGCAGCACGAAGGCAAAATCGGCTTTCGATTTAGGTGCTAACACGCCAGCAGGTGCAAAGCGCTCATCATTAATGAGGGTAGGGTCGTCAGAACCAATCCACTTCACTGAATAGGGTGGGTTGGAGACGATCGCATCGAAAGGTTTATCGTTAATAAATTGTGGGTCGATTAATGTATCACCAAGCTGTATATTGAACTTATCATAATTAATATTGTGCAAGAACATATTCATACGAGCTAAGTTATAGGTTGTATGATTAATTTCTTGGCCAAAAAAACCTTCTTCAATAATATGGGCATCGAAGTGTTTTTTAGCTTGTAGCAATAAAGATCCTGATCCGCATGCAGGGTCATAGATCTTATTGACGCTCGTCTGCTTATGCATGGCTAGCTGTGCAATCAATTTAGAGACATGTTGAGGGGTGAAGAATTCGCCACCTGATTTACCTGCATTGGCCGCATAGTTAGAAATTAAGAATTCGTAAGCATCACCGAAGAGATCAATTTGATTTTCTTCGAAGTGGCCGAAGTCGAGTTCGGCCACACCCTTAAGTACGGCTGTTAGACGTCTATTTTTATCAGTGACAGTATTACCGAGGCGATTGCTGGTGGTGTCAAAATCAGCAAATAAACCCTTGATGTCTTTTTCAGAAGGGTAGCCATTGGCAGAGTTCTCAATAGCGGTAAATATATTCGCTAAATCAGTATTGAGGCTTTCATTCGTATGTGCGTTCTGAACGATATTGTCAAATAACTGACTAGGATAAATAAAGTAACCCTTGGTTTTAATCGCATCGACTTTAATTTCTGCTGTGATCACATTATCAGATAAGTTGGCATAGTTAACGCTTTCATCACCGCCCTCAATGTAGGAGGCAAAGTTCTCACTGATAAAGCGATAAAACAATGTGCCTAATACGTATTGTTTAAAATCCCAACCGTCGACAGAGCCACGAACATCGTTAGCAATCTGCCAAATGCGGCGTTGAAGTTCAGCACGTTGTTGCGCACTTGTCATGATATGTTTTTCCTTTTCTTAGTGGAACTTACTGTCCCTTATATGCTCAATAAATGTTGGTCTCTATTCTAACTGATATCGTGAGCGTTGAGCCCTGAAACTGACTAGCGTATTGCGTACGTTTAAGGCTAAGCAAGCCAATTTAAATCGCTTTAACCATACCATTCACATCCGCCATCCAACCCGCCTCCACTTGATTCAAATCAAAGAATCTTGTTAAATGCAATTGACAATGATTCTCATTAACACTAAAGTATCACTTATTCATATATCAGAATAATAGAATTTGATGGTATGTGTGAGATGTTTTGTCCTTGAATCATTGAGTATCTCAGTAATTGATGTCTACTCAGTGTAGTGCATTAATGGCCTCGTCTAATGAACGCCATCTAATTAATGTTCTGCTCGCGGCAAGGTCATCACTTAATTAAGCAATCACTACAGAATGAGTTATCCATGAACAGTGAACAGATCGTCACACTCGATAGACTGCCGCCGAATGCGGTAGCGATTATCCAAGCGGTGCGGGGTGAGGGAGCTTTGCAGCAGCGCTTTTTTGATATGGGTTTTATTCCAGGGGCGCAGCTTGAGAAGGTGTGCTCGGCACCCTTACTCGATCCAATCGAAGTGCGGATTATGGATTATGCCGTGTCATTGCGCCGTCAAGAAGCGCGGATGGTGGAAGTTAGAAGAGTATAGCAAGTCAAGCAAGGTGGTTAGAGGCGCGAATAGTACCTGTGGGCCGCACCTTGCTAATTGGATGAATGCGGTCATAGGTGAGAATACTGCCACTGGGCCGAATCTTGTCAATCAGATGAAAGTGGTCAATCGGACGAACCTTATCAATAAGATGAATATGGTCAATCGGATAAATGTAGTCAGTGTGGCGAATATAGTCAGTGAGTAGAGAATAGTACATGATTAAAATAGCGATTGCAGGTCAACCGAACTGTGGTAAATCAACGATTTTCACCATGATGAGTGGAGTCAAACAATATGTAGCCAACTACCCTGGTGTCACGGTAGAGAAGAAGAGCACTTTACTGCGTCATGAGGGTCATGAATTTGAACTAGTGGATCTGCCCGGGACTTACTCCTTCAGCGCCTTCTCTAAGGAAGAGCAAGCAGCGATTAATTTCCTTATCGATGAGAATCCTGACTTTATTATTAATGTGATTGATGCTTCTAGCTTTCAACGCAGTCTCTATCTCACTTATCAATTGCTTGAAATTGGTAAGCCCATGCTGATTGTCTTGAATATGATGGATGTGGCCAAGCGTCGTGGTATTCAGATTGATACCCAAGCGCTTGCCCAGAAATTCAATGTGCCAGTGATTGAAGCCGTGGGAGCGAAGGGGATTGGTAAGGAGGCGATGCTTGCGGCGATTAGTCAGTTTGCTACTTGCCTAAACACCCACACAAATCCAAGTAAAAATCCAAGTGCAAACCCAGGCACAAGACCAAGCACAAGCTCAAACAACTATCAATTACCGTACCCCGCGTTAGAGCCGGCAATTCAAGCGCTAACTCAGCACCTAGATGCGGAGTTACAGAGTTCCATTTCCACACGTTGGTTAGCCCTTAAACTGATTGAGAATAACTTTATCGTTCAAGAGAAGTTAGCGCAAAACTCGCCACACGTAGCCGAGCGCATCCAGCAGTGGCAGGCTGAGTTTGAGCAGCAGCTGGTGCACTTGGATATTAATGCGACCATCGCCACCGAACGTCACCAAGCCGCGAAAACGCTCTGCGGAGAAGTGCTACAAGAACCTGTTAATAAGCGTACCACGCTCACTAGCTATATCGATAAGTTCGTGCTCAATCGCTGGCTCTCTTTTATTATTTTAGGTTTGGTGATTTTTGGCACCTACGAGCTCTCAATTGTTAAGGGCTATGAAATCACTAACTACACCTGGCCGTATTTAGCCAGTGTAAAGAATTACATCATCTCGCTTTTGCCCCAAGCGCAATTTGTTGAAGTGCCGCTGATTACTGAGTTTATTGTGTGGTTGGTGAATAGTGCTTTCGCTTTATTGAACTATATCCCTATCTTCCTGATCTTGTTTGCGATTATTGCGGTCTTGGAAGATACGGGTTATATGCCGCGGATTGCCTTTATTTTAGACAGGGTTTTCAATCGCTATGGTCTGCATGGGCAGTCTACTTTACCCTTAGTATTAGGTGGTGCGTTCGTCGGTGGTTGCGCGGTGCCAGGCATCATGGCGACCAAAGGCATTGCCGATGATCGTGCGCGCATTGCCACGATTATGACCGTGCCATACATGAATTGCTTGGCTAAGGTGCCTTTCTATACCTTGCTCTTGGGCGCCTTTTTTGCCAGCTCCATGTCGCTGATGATGTTCTTTATCTCTACCGTGACTTTCTTTATTGCCTTAAGTGTGGCCAGTGTTTTAACCTTAACGATTTTGAAGAGAGAAGAAACACGACCCTTCATAATGGAGCTACCCGCCTATCATCTACCCACGCTTAAGGGTGTGGTACTGCGTTCATTGCAGCGAGTTTGGCTGTATATCCACAAGGTCGGTACGATTGTGATGGCGGTGGCGGTGGTGCTTTTCGTGCTCTTGCAATTCCCAGGTGTCTCCAATGATGCGCAAGTGAAAATCGATGAAAAAGTCACAGTCTTACTGTCTGACTACGACTCAGCGATTAAGGATTCGCCGTATTACGCACAAGTCAGTGATCAAGAGACCGTATTTCATCTTATTAATTTACATAATCAGTTTCGTGCCGAACGGATGACGGTGGCGAGTTCTACAGAGAAAGTGAAGGATTTTGAGGCGGGCTTCGCGCTAAAGCACCCTGAGCTTTTTAAGTTTATTAAACCGAGTAATCAAGATGAACGCTTAATTAATCGTCAGATTCGCACCTTAGCGCAGCAGGGGCAGCTTCTACAGAATGAGATTAAGAATCAGCGGATTGAGAATTCATTATTAGGTATGTTCGGCCGTGCTTTAGAGCCTGTTACGCAATGGGCGGGTTTTGATTGGCGTATTAATGTGGCCTTCCTCAGTTCTTTCGCGGCACGTGAAAGTGCGGTGGCGACCATTGGCTCGATCTATGAAACGGGTAAAGCAGAGCGACCTGAAGAGGCTTTCGGTGGGGAAGCGGCGGGCTATACCGCGCTACATGCTGTGGCAATGTTGATTTTTATGATATTTACCCCGCCCTGCATTGCGTCTATGGTGGTACTTAAACTGAATGTGCAGTCGTATAAATTAATGAGTGTAGCGATTGCCATGCCATTTATCTTGGGGTTGGTATTTGCTTCGATCTTCTTTACCTTGGGGCAGTATTTTGCTTGGAGTGGGGTAGAAACTATGGGGTATTTTTATCTCACGATTGTTGGCTTCACGATTGTCTTAGGCTTGATTAAGCGACCGCTGTCCTGTTCGACCTCTGAGCAAGCAAGGGCTAGCTACACCTATCAAGTCTAGTCTTATTCTAGAGAAGATAAGTGCTGGCTACACCTGCTAGGCCTAGTCTTATACCAGAGAAGACAAGCACTGGCTACACCTATCAAGCTTAGTCTTGTACGAGAGATACTGAGTTCGAGCTAACAGTAAGGAGCTCGAGCTAACGGTAAGGAACGTAGGTATCGAACGTTTTATTTTGTCTAATTATTTTAAATTTAAGGTTAGTTGTATGAAAAAATTACTATTAAGTCTCTTCTTCATGTCCATGGCGCCTGCGGCATTGGCGCATACACCGCTGCTGTCATGCTTTGATGAGGGTGATGGCACAGTCACTTGCGAGGGCGGCTTTAGCGACGGCAGTAGTGCGAGTGGGGTGTTCTTTTATGTCGAGCAGGATGGCAAGAAAACTGTTGAGAAGAAATTCGATGAGCTCAATACGGTTAATTTTGCCAAGCCGAGTGATGACTATAAGGCGGTCTTTGATGCGGGTGAGGGCCATAAGGTCATAATCGAAGGTAGCAAGATTAATTAAGGGCTTCATTCAATGGTGTCTAATAATCACTATATTTTAAGTTTTAAGGATAAAAAGAATGCATAAATTTATGACGCTCAGTGCCATGTTATTGGCGTTGACAGCAGGTAGCGCACAAGCGCATTTTCAGATGCTTTACACACCCGAGTCAGCCTTAAGTCAAGGTGCGACGATTCCACTTAAAGCGGTGTTTACTCATCCCTTCGCCGATGAGCATACGATGGATATGGCGAAACCTGAAGCCTTTTACGTAGTACATAAGGGTAAGCAAACTGATTTATTAGAGACCCTCAAGCCGATTGAATGGAGCGGCAATGCGAATAAGGGGGCGGCTTTCAGCACAGACTATAAGGCGCGCGCAATGGGGGACCATCTCTTCGTTCTGACGCCTGCGCCTTATTATGAGGCCAATGAAGATGCTTATATTCAACAGATTACCAAGGCCATGGTGAATGTCGCTGGTCTACCAAGTGATTGGGATAGTGAATTGGGCTTGAAGGCAGAGATTGTGCCTCTCACTAAACCGTATGCGACCTGGGCAGGATCGACATTTACAGGGATTGTGAAGAGTCAAGGTAAGGCCGTACCGTATGCCGAGGTGGAGATTGAGTATTTGAATACGCCAATTGATCTTGAGCAAAATAAGACGGGTTCCTTAATATTTAAAGCACCTCAAGAGAGCTTTGTGACTTTAGTGATTAAGGCCGATAGTCATGGAGTCTTTACCTTCGGCATCCCGAAAGCGGGTTGGTGGGGGTTTGCCGCGCTTGGTGTCGGGCCTGATACTGAGTTTAAAGGCAAAGAATTAAGCCAGGATGCGGTGATCTGGGTGCAAGCTAAAGAGATGATGAAAGAGTAAATAATGATGATGGACTATCTAATTATTGCCGTGGTGTTCGCAGTGGCATGCGGGTATATCTACTATAAGCTCGTGAAGAAAAAAGGCTGCAGTGGCTGCGCTTCAAGTAAGTCGTGCGTCTCAGCACGTAAGGGTAATAAGGACGCCACAGCAGTGATTCAAGTCCATCGCTCTGGTCATGAAAATAATCATTGACAGTTTGTCAGGTTTTTGTAAGAATTGGTCCATGTTTATTTTTATAAGGTTAATATGGACCCCTCGCCTGAATCATTATCAGCTATTTCTCCTATAGTACAGTCATACTCTAGAGGAGTTCTTTAATGGATTTCCTACTAGATCCCCATATCTGGGCAGGCTTTCTGGCCTTAGTTGCCCTTGAGATTATTCTTGGTATTGATAATCTCGTCTTTATTGCCATTCTGGCTGATAAGCTTCCTCCCGCACAGCGCGATAAGGCGCGTATCATTGGCTTATCCTTAGCGCTCTTCATGCGTCTAGGTTTACTCTCGATCCTCTCTTGGTTAATGGCTTTAACCACACCCTTGTTCACCATCATTGATGTGGAATTATCGGGGCGTGATTTAATTCTCATTTTCGGTGGACTCTTCCTGGTTTATAAAGCCGTATCAGAATTACATGAGGCGATTGAAGGTAAAGAACATGGTCATAGCAATCAAGTCGCTTATGCGGGTTTCTGGGTTGTGGTCTCGCAGATCGTCGTGCTTGACGCTGTCTTTTCTCTGGATGCGGTGATTACCGCCATCGGTATGGTGGACAATATCTATGTCATGATGGCAGCGGTTGTGGTGGCCGTATTCGTGATGTTGATTGCCTCCAAACCCTTAACCAAATTCGTGAACCAACACCCAACAGTTGTGGTCTTATGTCTGAGCTTCTTACTGATGATTGGTTTCAGCCTTATCGCTGAAGGTCTCGGTGTGGCTATTCCTAAGGGATACTTATATGCGGCCATGGGTTTCGCGATCTTAATTGAGCTGTTTAATCAACTATCGTCGCGCAATAAAGCGAAGAATGCAGCGCGCTTGCCACGACGCTTACGCATGACGGAGTCTATGATGCGAATTCTGGGTGCAACGAAATCCGCTGAGGCGGCCGATCCTGCGGACCCGTTGGCGACTTCAGCAAGTACGATTGAACAAGAGCGTTATATGATTGGTGGCGTATTGAGCTTATCCGAGCGTACCGTGGCCAGTATTATGACCCCAAGAAACCAAATTTCATGGTTAGATCTTAATCAAGATACGGACTCGATTCGTGAGGTCTTGCTTTCGGTTCCGCATAGTTTGTTCCCTGTGAGTCGCGGCAATCTTGATCAGATTGTCACGGTCGCAACGGCGAAAGATATTCTAGATGTCATCGATGAGCCGCAAGCCTTACAGCACTTAATCGAACACTCAGAACCACCGAAAATCATTTATGGGAAAATGTTAGTGTTGGATGCTATCCAAGAGTTGCGACAGGTTAAGGGTTCATTGCTACTGGTCAGCGATGAGCATGGGGCCATTATTGGGCTCATTACACCTCATGATGTGTTTGAGGCAATCGCGGGAGACTTCCCCGATGCAGATGAAAGCCCCGATCTGGTTGCCCTTGGCGATCAGCGCTTCTTGGCGACAGGGAATGTCGACTTGTATCAAATTGAGCGTCAGTTGAATGTGACAGGTTTGATTGATGAGCAGGCAAAGTACGTCACGCTTGCGGGTTTATTGTCTCATGCGACAGGGAGCCTTCCTCATGTCGGTATGAGGGCAGAGAAAGCAGGGCTTCGCTTTGAAATTGAGTCTATGCAAGAGTTGACAATTGATAAAGTCTATATCAGTCGTATCGAGGAGGAAGTATCTAAGGCGCACTAGGCAGACGGATTAATTCGCTGCTCCATAATAGGGTGTATCTAAGGCATAGTGAGGTACCAACTCGCTATGCTTTATGAACCATAGGCGGCACATTAAATCAACGTTCCTTAAAGTGTACTGGTGAACGCATCCGCTTCTCATTACGTAAAGCACATAGGCACTCGTATCAACGTACCGCTTTTTAAAAATACATTAAGCACCTTCTATCATCCACTATCTCTCGAGAAACTACGTACATACTCACAAATCCCTTGCCTAATCGTAAGGGATTTTTTGTATACTTGTGTTTTATTAGCAAATGCTCATATAATTTATTGACATAATTTTATTACTAAATATAATAAAGACTGTTCAATATATAAAAAATAATTTACCTAATTGAGGGATTGTTTTGGAGACGCTAATGAAGAAATCAACTCTTGGCACAGAATCAATTAATGAGGGACGCCGTCGCTTATTAAAAATCGGTGCTCTCGGCACAGCGGGTGTCGCTGTAGGGGCATCTGCGGGAGGCATCATTCTGTCGCCTGAAGCACAAGCAGCCTTACCGAAAGTCAGTACGCAGGCGAGAATTGTGATTGCAGGCGCTGGAGCCGCCGGTTTAAGCTTAGCGTCTCGACTATCTGAGCGACTTGATGGGGCAAAGATTACCTTAATCGATGCGCGTAAAGCCCATTGGTATCAACCTGGTTTTACCTTGGTCGCATCTGGTGTTAAGGGGCAGAACTACCCCGTCACAACCACCGCTGAATATGTGCCTAAGAATGTTGAGTTAATTGAGGAGTTTGTCGCTGAGTTTGATCCTGAAGCTAAGAGTGTCACGACCACCAGTGGTAAGAAACTTGATTACGACTATTTATTAGTGACGACAGGCCTTAAATTGGATTATCAAGCGATTGAAGGTATGGATACTTCATTAATCGGTACCAATGGTGTTGGCAGTATTTATCAAAGTCCTGAGGCCGCTTTTAAAACTTGGCAATTATTAGATAAGTTCGCGGATACGGGGGGTGAAGCAGTCTTTATGCGCCCGGCAACCGAGATGAAGTGTGCTGGCGCACCATTGAAATATACCTTCTTAACCCGTGACCATCTCTACCGTCGTGGTAATTTATCTAAGGCCAATCTGACTTTCCATGCCCAGACGAATAATTTATTCAGTGTGCCGATTGTTTCAGAAAAACTACGAATGTTGTTTGAAGAACGCGGTGTGAATGTGAAGTACAACCATGTGCTTGCGGGCATTGACCCTGGTCGAAAAGTGGCGTACTTCAATACGCAAGGTGAGGGGCGTGCTGAGGTCCCGTATGACTTTATTAATGTGGTGCCACCCATGCGTGCTGCGGATGCGGTACGTAATTCACCGCTACCATGGCAAGATGGACCGTGGGCTTCAGATGGTTGGATTGAGGTAGACCCAACAAACTTACGCCATAAGCGTTTCCCGAATATATTTGCTGTTGGTGATGTGGCTGGTGTGCCTAAGGGTAAGACCGCGGCTAGCGTGAAATGGCAAGTGCCAGTCGTGGTTGACCACTTGATTGCAGATATTCAAGGTAAGCAAGGGACGGCAATCTATGATGGCTATACCTCATGTCCAATGATCACCCAATTAGGTCGAGCGATGCTGATTGAATTTGATTATCACAATAATTTAGTCCCGTCATTCCCAGGTGTTATTGCGCCACTAGAGGAGTTATGGGTGACCTGGATTATTAAAACCATTGGCTTAAAACCAACCTACATTAGTATGTTGCGCGGTCAGGCTTAATCAGGAGAATGTTATGAATGATTATCAATTTTCAATGCTTGTAGGCATAATGGAAATCATGTTGGGGGTGTTCTTCTGGCCACTGATTATTGGCGTAGTGCTAATCACAATACTCTTTATCGTCTTGCTCTTAAGAGAACGTCAGATTTACTCGCGTCGCCTTTTACATGCACAAATTCTCGGTATCTTTGGTGGTTGGTTCGCTTTATGGATCATGGCCGTTCTCTCCGAATCAGGCTTTAGCGATGCGGGTGGACCCATTGATTGGTTAGTCATCGTGATTGTTTATGTCCTCGGTTTTTTTGGGACGGCTATTCTGTGGTATACCTTGAGCGGTTGGCTAGGTTTGGGCAAAGGCACTTCCGCAAAATCTATTAATGCGCATATAGCGAATTAGTAAAATGTTTAACGCGCCTTAATAGAGTATGTCTTAATAGAGCATGTCTTTATATATAAAAAAATCATAAATTTAAGTGTAATACCAAGTATAAAATCACACTAAATAAAATAGATTGCTGTATACTTTCAAAGTCCTATGAGCAAATTACTTTGCTTCTAGGACTTTTTTGTCTCTGTAGATATTCACTACTTATGATAGACATGATAGACATTCAATAAAAGTAGTCTAGACATTCTATTGAATTTCTCGCTTTAAAATCAAATATGTATTTGAAAAATACAATTTGCTACTCTTAAACAACACTTATATATGAAAAAAAATAAATTGTTTCCTTGCGTAATCAAAGAAGTGTTAAATTTCTCATCTTTCACTTGTATATATATATTAAACTTGGTATAAAATATGTTAATTGGATAAACGAACCATATAGTGTAATTCCATGGGGAATCTCTAGCGTTATTCTGATTGAGATTAGATCAAAACACTAAGAAAACAGGGAACTTGTTTTTGGAGAATAAAATATGAATGCATTGCTTGTACAATACAATCAAGACGGTGCCTATAACGAAGCGGCTAACTTTTTAAAATTATTGGCAAATCCTAATCGACTGGCGGTATTATGTGCCTTACATAGTGAAAGTTTTAATGTGACTGAATTAACCAATTTGGTTGGTCTGCCACAGGCGGCCATGTCAACCCAATTAGCGGTATTGCGCGAAGCTAAACTCGTTGACTGTGAAGTGAATCACCGCGAACGTCGTTATTATATTAGCGATGAGCGTGTTAACGACATGATAGAACTACTTTACACATTCTTCTGTGAGGAGACGAAAGCAGCCATCCAAGCGAATAAACAGGTGACTACGAATGGTCATTCTTTAAATGGTATGCAAGTAGATTAATTGCCAATCCTATGATTTGCGAGCTATACGATTTATGAGCTATATGATTTGCGAGCTTTAATTTTATCGGCTCAATAGTTTTCTTGTTGAATGCTTAAGCTGAATGTGTCGTATATGTACAGTCTTCGTTATACATATAACTCACAAGCTTATAAATGTAAGTTTTAAAGAAAAGCGGCGTCTTTCCCTATTAATTAAGCGTACAATATGACTTAAATTTATGTCTCAACATGAATTTAAGTATATTGGTAATAAGGACTTGAGTGAAGATCAAGTCCTTTTCTTGTTTAATGTGCCTTTACTAACACGTAAATAGCGTTCTTGGGGTAAGAGAGTTGACTGCGGTGCATGCTATAAAATGCAAGGATACACGACGAACTAATTTCATTGCTTGGCTTGTAATAGTCCTGTTAGCACTAGTCTCCATGCTAGTGGCTGAAATAAATACACTTAAAACTTTGGCAATTAGCCCTTTAATTGTTGCGGTATTACTGGGCGCAAGTCTCGGTAATCTGTGTCCACGTCTAGAGCAATTCATTAGTCACACACCAGTGCTCACCATAAGTACTAAGCAGATATTGCGCTTAGGTATTATTTTATATGGTTTTCGTTTAAGTCTACATGAGCTTGCTCAGGTGGGCTTGAGCGGCCTTGCCTTGGCTACTTTAATTGTTTTTACGACGTTCTCTCTTGGTATATTGCTCGCGCGTCTCATCGGCTTGGATAGCAAAAGCGCAATTTTAATCAGTGCGGGCAGTTCAATTTGTGGGGCAGCTGCCGTCTTAGCAACAGAAAGTATAGTCAAGGGCGGTAGTGCTCGAGTGGGCATTGCCGTAAGCACGGTGGTGGTTTTTGGGACGTTCAGCATGTTGAGCTATCCTATTGTGTATCGTCTTGGCTTTTTCGATTTCACTTTGCCACAGATGGGATTACTCATGGGCGCTAGCCTGCATGAAGTCGCTCATGCGGTTGGTGCAGGTTCAGCGCTGGGTGGCAGTGCCGCTGACATCACCGTCGTGATTAAAATGCTACGTGTCCTCATGTTGGTGCCATTCTTATTTACGCTCGGATTTGCACTGAGCTATTTACGTAAAACTAAGAGCCAGGACCAACAGTCTTTACGTCAGAATATTCCTTACTTTGCCCTATGGTTTGTCGCGGTCTTAATACTCTCCTCATTGCTAAACCAAGAATATAGAGCGCAGGCACTTCCTTGGCTCATCCAGTTGGATAATTTTTTGCTGTGTATCGCGATGGGGGCTTTAGGTATGAGCATGAAAAAGGCCATCTTTACCAATGCGGGCTTTAAACCTTTTGTCCTAGCCAGTGCGCTCTTAGTGTGGCTAGTCGGTTTTGCCTATCTATTGGTGGCATATGTCTTGCCAGTGATGAAGTAAGTTGGCTGAGCTGAGAAGAGACAAGGCTCTCGTTACAGAATCAAGTGATGGTGTTAAAAGATACGCAGGCTAAAGTTACAAAAGCCAACTTATGAAACCCAGTCTCAGAATCAAGTGATGGAGTTAAAAGCGTGCAGGACAAAGTCACAGAAGTCAAACTTATAAGACCCAGTCACAGAATCAAGTGATGGCGTTAATGGGCGTGCAGGACAAAGTCACAGAAGCCAAACTTATAAGACTCAGTTACAGAATCAAGTGGCAGAATTAATGACTGGGTAGAAAGGCTGTCCCCAATCTTTACGATCATGATGTTGCATCATCGTCATTAAGATTAAGGGAATGATACGGCTGAGAATGGCAGAACCATCGACCAATTGGCTACGGTTAACTTGGCTGCTGTGTGTTGCACCCCCATGAACAATCTGGTTGCGTAAGGTGTATAGGCGCTCAAAGACAATACTTAAAATGGTATCCGTGGCTTTACTCGCAAGGGCTTGGTGTGCACGTTGCTTGGCTTGTGCGAATTCTTCTTTCCAAGCGCTCTCAGACAATTGACCATTATGAAAATCCCAGAAGGGCTGAAAGATAAATTGATTGTCTAATAGCAGACGAATATTGCTAGGAAAAGTTTGCCAGACGAGATTATAGATTTTTTGATCGCTATCAAGCTGTGCAATCAATTGCAAAAACAATGAGAAATCACTGCGTTCAGATGTGTTGGTGCGCAGTTTAAATTCTTTGGCATAGGCCGCATTAAAGGCAATCCATAAAGAGATAAAGCGGAAGTCAAGGTCATCAGAACTATCTGCTCGATTTAACCAACTTAAGGAGCGGTGTAAGCGTAGACGAAAATCCTCACTGAACTCTTGTCGATTATTGCGAAAATAAGTTTGAACTGTTTGCACATCCATAAGATTTAGCTATCCATTGAAAATCAGCGCTTAAGAGAAGCCTTAAAAGAAACCTCAAAAGAATACTACCTTACCGCGAAGTATTCTAATATCTGAAGTATTTCCTTACTGCGAAGTACTATCTAATTACCTGAAATATTGCCTTACTGCGAAGTACTAGCTACTTACCCGAAATATTGCCTTACTGCGAAGTATTACCGTGCCGTGAAGTATGAGCATACTGCTAAGTACTATCTTATTATCCGAAAAAATATTTGATAACTAAGCACAAGCAAGAGTCCCAGCCATAGCCGTCTAAAGCGTCTAGCTTTCATCCAAACAAACAGCAATAACTGTAACATAAAATTGCATGACAAGATAGGTTCTTACCTGTATTTCATGCGTCTCTGCCTAGTCATGAGTAGCGTCTTATCCTAGCCATGAGTAGCGTATTTTGAATCCTTATAAACTTCACTTATATCGATAAAGTGCCGCTAGTTATATCGAACTAATTTTTGATTATATTGTTTATATATGAATTAATAATAAGATAACTACGAATCAGTATTTTTCCTTTGACTATGGGTCTGCTATTGTGGTGAAACACGTGAATTAATCACCATAATGAATATTATTATCGATTTAAAGGAAATTATATGTTGTTGAAGAAATGGTTGCGCTCGGGAATTTATGGTCTTGCTACGTTAAGTGTCCTGACACTCAGTGCGCAGAATGCTGTGTATGCTCAAGAGCCCGCTAAGGCACAGACGATTTTAAATGTCTCGTATGATCCAACCCGCGAATTGTATGCCGAAATCAATCCCTTATTTCAAAAGCATTGGGCGGATAAAGCTTCTCAGTCAATGACTTTTCAACAATCGCATGGTGGCTCTGGCAAGCAAGCTTTATCGGTTCTGCATGGTTTACAAGCTGACGTGGTAACGCTTGCATTAGCGGGTGATATCGATATTCTTAAAGATCAAGGCAGTCTTATTAAGCCGAATTGGCAAGAGACTTTGCCGCTCAATAGCACGCCTTATACCTCGACAATTGTTTTCCTTGTGCGCAAGGGTAATCCCAAGAATATCCGCGATTGGGATGATTTAGTGAAAGACGGTATTCAAGTGATTACGCCGAACCCGAAGACATCAGGGGGCGCGCGTTGGAATTTCTTAGCGGCATGGGCCTATGCTCGTGTCAATAATCAAGGCAGTGAAGAGGCCGCTCGTGATTTTGTGAAAAAACTGTATCAGCAAGTGCCTGTTTTAGATACAGGTGCACGTGGCTCTACCATTACTTTCACCCAACGAGGTATTGGTGATGTCCTATTGGCCTGGGAGAATGAAGCACACTTGGCTTTACGCGAAGCAGGTGATCAGTTCGAAATTATTACGCCTTCCTTATCAATCTTATGTGAACCGCCAGTCGCGATTGTGGATTCGGTGGTCGATAAGAAGGGTACACGTGAATTAGCAACAGCTTATTTGAAATTCTTATATACAGAAGAAGCACAGAAAGTAATCGCCAAGAATTTTTACCGCCCAACTGATGAAAAAGTGAAAGCGGAGACGCAAGATCGTTTTGCTAAATTGGACTTAGTGACAATTGATAAAGAATTCGGTGGCTGGACTCAAGCGCAAGAAAAATTCTTTAAGGATGGTGGCGAATTTGACCTTATCTATAAGAAATAGATTGAGCTCTGATATGAAATAAACGAACTCTGATGCAAAATTAAAGAGCCCTGATAAAAATATACGAGCCTTGATAAGAAATAAATGAGACCTACTTATTGAGTTAGAAGGGTTGTAATCATAAATCAACTCGCCACTAGGCACCGTTATGGGAGTGATGGATACTCGCCCATAACGGTTTTTTTATTGTATTATAACTAAATGTTATATGAAACTAATAAATTATTTGTTCTTTTTTATTAGTAGGGTCTCTATACTGAGGCAATCTCGTTTTAAGAAATAGCACTTGAACTTGGGTTGCTGCTAATGTTCAATAGGCACGGTGATGAGCTCAAGGTCGATAGACGGACTAATCAGAGTATGAAACACAAGCTTTGCGTCTTATTTCTTAAAGCTTATCTTTTAACAATATGATGGCTGATGCTGTCGGCAAGGTGAGACTATATTATGGCAAAGTGGTTTGAAAATAATGCACAATCAATTGGTGGCACGCCCCTAGTTCAATTAAATCGTGTGACTGATGGTGCGCAAGGAATTGTTTTAGCAAAAATTGAAGGACGTAATCCTGCTTATTCGGTTAAAGACCGTATTGGTGTGGCTATGGTGGAAGATGCGGAGCAGCGTGGTCTCCTAGGTCCTGGTAAAGAAATCGTAGAGCCCACCAGTGGTAACACAGGTATTGCCTTAGCGTATGTTGCGGCAGCCAAGGGTATCCCACTAACATTAACAATGCCTGAAACCATGAGTTTAGAGCGTCGTAAACTATTAACCGCTTTTGGCGCGAAATTAGTCTTAACTGAAGGCCCTAAAGGCATGGGTGGTGCGATTGCGAAAGCGGAAGAAATTGCCGCTTCAGACCCAAGCAAATACGTACTTTTACAGCAATTTAAGAATCCTGCGAATCCTGCCGTACATGAGCGTACAACGGGCCCAGAAGTATGGGAAGGCACGGATGGTCAGATTGATATCTTAGTGTCTGGTGTTGGTACAGGCGGTACAATTACAGGCACTTCACGTTATATCAAACAAACCAAGGGTAAAGCCATTCAATCGGTAGCGGTTGAGCCGACGGCTAGCCCAGTATTAACACAGACTCGCAATAATGAGGAAGTCAAACCTGGTCCGCATAAGATCCAAGGTATCGGTGCTGGTTTTGTTCCTGCAGTTTTAGACTTGAGCCTAGTGGACGCAATTGAACAAGTAAGCAATGAAGAAGCGATTGAATTTGCTTTACGCTTAGGTCGTGAAGAGGGTATCTTGGCGGGTATTTCAGGTGGTGCTGCCGCCGCTGCCGCGGTTCGCTTAGCACAACGCCCAGAGAACGCTGGTAAAGTTATTGTCGCTATCTTGCCAGACTCTGGTGAGCGTTATTTAAGCTCAGCCTTATTTGAAGGCCTGTTTGATGACAAAGGCTTACCTGTACAAGCGTAATTTAAGCTCTGAAAATTATTCTGATTAGACTATTTTCTACCGTATAAAAACCCGTCTTATGGCGGGTTTTTGTGTAAACTCATACCTCTTTATCAGGCGTAAGCTTGCAGGGGAGTCATGGTAAAATGCGTAAATACTTATCATTGTTTTAGTGCATGTCTACAGAATTTTTTCACCTCGACGAACATAACGGCCTTATCACCTTAAATTTAAAGGGTGAGTGGACGGTTGCGAACTTTGCTCAGTTAGAGCGTGAATTTAAGCGTGGTCTAAAGCATGAGCTTAAGCGCTATGTGCCGCGAGAGACTTCCCTCAATGTAGAGCACATCAGTCAATTGGATACGGCGGGTATCCTACAAATTGTTGATTTGTGTGGGGTGAATTCATTAGTCCAGTCCGTGGAACGTAGCAGCACCATATCACCAGAACGCCGTAAAATGATTCATACGGTGCTCGCTGCCTTGCCGGAAGAGGAAGAATGTCATCCCAAGCCAGCAAGATGGAGTCTGACTGACTATCTCGCCAATGTTGGTAAGGCGACTATAAGCCTGAAGAACGAATCCCTGCATTGGTTTGGATTCTTAGGCTTAGTGCTTGAGCGCTTCTTTAGTTTAATGTTCCAACCGCATAAGTGGCGTATTACTTCGGTTGTCGCGAATATTGATAATAGTGGCTTGAAAGCGGCACCGATTGTGATGTTGCTCTGTTTTATGGTGGGTGCCGTCGTGGCCTTCTTGGGGGCTACGGTGCTGCAAACTTTCGGCGCTGAAGTCTTCGCTGTTCACCTCGTTGCGTACTCATTCTTACGTGAGTTTGCCATTATTCTGACCGCCATTCTGATGGCAGGGCGTACGGCGAGTGCCTTTACCGCGCAGATTGGTTCGATGAAAGTCAATCAAGAAATTGATGCACTCCAAGCCTCGGGCTCTGACCCCATTGCTTTAATTGTCGTGCCTCGTGTTGTCGCGTTATTGGTTTCTATGCCATTACTCACTTTCTTAGGCATGATGGCCGGTATTGTGGGTGGCATGCTTGTGTGTGCCGTGAGTCTGAATATTTCCCCTAATTTATTTTTCGAAATACTCAGTACGAAAATTGCGGTTAAGCATTTTTTAGTGGGTATTGCTAAGGCACCCTTAATGGCTATTGTGATTGCGGTCACGGGCTGTATTGAGGGCTTTAAAGTCTCTGGCAGTGCGGAGTCTGTTGGTCATCATACGACGGCTAGTGTGGTGAAGTGTATCTTCTTAGTGATTCTCTTGGATGCCTTGTGCGCCATCTTCTATATGGAAATGGGGTGGTAAATGAGTGAGTTGAGAGCGTCTAACGTGGAGCAGAGAGTGGATTCGCGCGTAATTAAGGTACGCAATTTAGATAATGCGTTTAACGGCTTTTACGTACATCAGAATCTCGATCTTGATGTCTATCGCGGTGATATTTTAGGTGTGGTGGGTGGCTCAGGCACGGGGAAATCCGTGCTCTTGCGCTCAATCGTCGGCTTACGTAAACCGACAGCAGGTACTGTTGAAGTACTGGGTAAATCTATGTTGAATTTGGATGGGCGAGAGCGCACGGAATTGGGACGAAACCTCGGTGTGCTTTTTCAAAGTGGTGCTTTATACTCGTCCTTAACGGTCGTGGAGAACGTGGCTTTCCCGCTTATCGAGCAACTCAGTATGAGTCGTCAAGAGGCCGAGCATATTGCTCGCTTGAAGATTCTCTTAGTCGGTCTGCCATTGAGTGCGGCAAGCAAATATCCCTCTGAGTTATCGGGTGGCATGGTAAAGCGCGCGTCCTTAGCGCGGGCCTTAGCGCTGGACCCGCAGATTCTTTTCTTAGACGAACCCACGGCGGGCTTGGATCCTGTGGGGGCGGCTCAGTTTGATCAACTTATGCTAACCTTACGTGACGCCTTGGGACTCACTATGTTTTTAGTGACGCATGACCTTGATACCTTATATACCGCCTGCAGCCGAGTGGCAGTGCTATTTGACAAGAAAGTCCTTATCAATGACACGATTGATAAAGTATCCAAGTTTGATAATCCTTGGATTCAAGAATATTTTAATGGTCCCCGTGGTCGCGCTGCGTATACCGCACAGACGACGTAACGAAACAGAAACAGCAGGGGATCGCTATGGAGGTAGTAAAGTAAATGGAACCTAAAGCAAGACATGTGCTCATAGGAATTTTCACCTTAGTGACGTCGATTTTGGCGGTGGTATTTGCCTTATGGCTCGCCAATGTCAATACGCACAAAGGGGTGAATCACTATTATGTGGAGTTTAGTGAGAGCGTCAGTGGTTTATCGCGTGGCAGCGCAGTGCAATACACGGGGATGACCGTGGGTGAGGTGGTGGAGTTACGTCTGCACCCTGAGAACCCCAGTAAAGTACGCGCAGAGATTACGGTGGATGAAGACGTGCCGATTCGGCACGGCGTGATCGCGCGCTTACAGATGGTGGGCATCACAGGGCAGGCCGTGATTTCCTTAACGGGTGGCAATATTGATGCACCCTTATTAATTGCAGATACAGGCGCATTGCCAGTGCTGTATGCAACCCCTTCGCCACTAGCTACCCTCCTAGATAATGGCGAGAACTTGATGTCTAACTTAACGGAAATTGCGATTAATTTAAGCGATGCATTCTCTGAGGAGAATGTTGCCCACTTCGGCAATATCCTACAGCATATCGATACATTCACAGGCTCATTCGCCAGTGAAAGTGAGATGGTGAAAGAACTCTTTGGTGGTGCCAAGCAAGTGATGGGTGAGTTTAATACCGCTATCGGCAAATACGCCAGCTTAGCGGATAATGTAAATATTGTGATCACGAAAGAGGGTGCGCGTGCCTTCGATAGTGCGGCACAAGCCATGCAGTCATTAGCCAATTCAAGTCAGCAATTGCAACGTATGCTGCGTAATAATGAAGGCTCTTTCAATAGTGGCATGCAAGGGATGCAAGAGATTGGACCGACCCTTATGGAGTTAAAAAATTCATTTAGCACCTTACAATCTATTCTGAAAAACCTAGAGCAGAATCCTGCAGCCTATTTCTTTGACGGCGATAAAATTAAGGAATTTAGACCATGAAAAAATTAAGTCGAGTCAGTGTCTTAGGCTTGAGTTTATTGCTTGGTGCCTGTTCTATCTTACCAAGTGCCCCTAAAGTCGACACCTATCAATTGGCCCCTTCTAATGTCAGCGTGCAGGTCAGGGGTCTGCCCTTAAGTTTAATGGTAGCAACACCTTATGCGAATCGTTATTTAAGTCACCAACGCCTAGTTGTGGTTCAAGCCAATCATGAAGTACAGGCCTATGCGGGCGTGCGCTGGGAAGATGAGTTGCCAAATGTGTTCCGAAATCGCTTAATTGATGATTTACGTCGAGCCCAAGCTTACCGCACAGTAGTGAATGATAAAGAGACCGTGAAGACAGACCGTAGGTTGACCACTGATATTCTCGCTTATCAAGTTCAAATGACGGAGCAGCAAGCCATGGCCGTGATTAGTGTGGATGCGAATTTATTTGACAATAAAAATGCCTCGGTAATTGCGTCTAAGCGCTTTAGTGTGAATAGCAGCTTGGACAGCACTCAACTTAGCGATGTAATGCCAACATTAGGGCGCTTGAACGATCAGATTAATACGCAAATTATTCAATGGGCAGTGGCACAATAGGCGCCAATTTCTTGTTCAGAAGGCGCAATAAATTTAATTGACGGTGGCACAATAAGCGCTAAGTGCTTGTTCAAAAGGCGCAATCCATGTAATTGACGGTGGCGGATTAAATGGTATTTGCTGCCTAAACAAGTGCAATATATTCAATCGGCAATGGTGTAATAAGATGAAGATTGTTATTCAGAAAGTTAAGCAAGCAAGTGTTGTCGTAGATGAGCGTTGTGTTGGCGCCATTGATCATGGCTTATTATTGTTGGTGGGTATTACGCCTGAGGACAATGCAACGGATATTGATTTTGTGGTGCGCAAGGTTTTGCAGATGCGCCTTTTTGAGGATGCCAAGGGCGTGATGAATCTCTCGGTACAAGATGTGGGTGGGCAGATTTTATGCGTAAGTCAATTTACTTTATTAGCCTCAACGCGTAAGGGTAACCGACCCTCCTATAGTGGCGCGGCACGCCCTGAGATTGCCTTGCCGCTCTTTAATGATTTGCTTAAGTCCTTAGAAAAAGGCTTAGGTAAAACAATTCCTACTGGTGTATTCGGTGCTGATATGCAAGTGCAACTGGTGAATGATGGGCCAGTGACGATTATCTTGGACAGTCGTGATGGGCAGGCTTGATACAGAGCAATCACTGCTTACGGCACAGAGTGTGCGAGCTAATTCATCCTCTGAAAATAGTGACTGCATGAATAAGAGCGCAGATTCGCAGGCGCAAGGAACGCATTGCGATATGAGTGGTGCACTCTTAGCTGTTAAAGGTATATCGAAAAGTGATCCTAGTAATGCTAGGGTCTTGCTTCATCCTGTGGATATTAGCATTCTTGCTGGTGATAGAATCGTCTTAAGTGGCCCTTCTGGCTCTGGTAAGAGTGTCTTTCTACGCTGCTTAGCGCAGATAGAAGTGCCGAATAGTGGTGAGTTTTATTTCAAAGGTAAATTAATTAATCAAGGTAATATTCAACGCTATCGTACACAAGTTAATTATGTGCGACAGAATCCTGTTCTAGTAGAAGGTAGTGTTAATGATAATTTGCGCTTGGCCTTGAGCTTGCGTCTGAATCAGAATATGAAGTTTGATGAAGACTTATTGCGCCATTACTTGAGTTTCTTTAATAAGCCAGAGAGTTTTTTGCAGCAGTCGAGTGCCGTACTCTCAGGCGGAGAGCGACAAATTGTAAGCTTCTTACGCAATTTGATGTTATCGCCCAGTGTCTTATTATTGGATGAGCCAACAGCAGCGTTAGACCCTGATTCTGTAGAGAGTTTTGAACGCTTGGTGAATGAGTGGTATCAAGCTGAGCCAGAGCGTGCATATATCTGGATAAGCCATGATCCGCAACAAGCCGAGCGCATGGCGGAAAAACAGTGGTTTATGCAGGCAGGGCATGTAGAGTTTGAGTAAGCGCCTGCTAGTGAATAAGCTCTAAATCTAAAGAGCTAGGTTTGAATTGAGTAGTGCGCCTCGCATTAATTATTTATTGAGTTATGGACTATCATATTATTTCTTATACCGAGCTACTCATTGCTGCCAGTTTAATACTGATTAACGGTGCTATATCTCTTGTTTTGCGCTTGGGCTTAGAGAAGACTCTACTGATTGCCTCAGTGCGCACAGTGCTGCAATTGTTTTTCGTGGGCTTTGTGCTGAAGTGGGTGTTTAGCAGTGCGCAGTGGTATGTGGTTCTGGGCATACTGTGCTTAATGACCTTGATTGCGGCGTTCAGTGCTAAGAATCGCCGCAAGACTACTTATCGAGGCGCATTTGTCGATACTTTATTATCGATCTGGCTGCCTTCATGGATAGTGTTATTTATTGGCATCACAGCGGTTATCCGTGTGGAACCTTGGTATACACCGCAGTATCTGATTCCTATCGGCGGCATGATTATTGGTAATTCCTTGACCGCTGTGGCCTTATCGATGGAGCGCTTACTGAAGGAGCTTACGGACCAGCGCGAAAAAATTCAGATGTATATTGGACTCGGTGCAAGTTCTTGGGAAGCCTATCGTTCCTGTGCGCAGCAGGCGATTACCGCTGGGATGATGCCGACGATTAATAGTATGATGGTGGTGGGCCTCGTGAGTTTGCCTGGTATGATGACGGGTCAAATTCTTGCAGGACAAGATCCAGACCAGGCCATACGTTATCAGATTATCGTGATGTTTTTTCTGGCGGCCGCAACAGGCCTGTCTTGTTTAGCAGTGGTCTATAGCATATACCGACGCTTTTTTGATAGCTACGGGCATTTTTTATATTCGCGCTTAATTAGGCTTGAAGCGAAAAAATAAAAATTAGCGGATATATTCGCCTAATGAAGAAAAATGAATTAAACAAGAACGCATAAAGATAAGGAAAATATGCAAGAATCATCGAAGCCCTCACAAGCCGCACAACGCCAAAAATCCAACTCAGAACAGGTTCAGCGACAAGAGTTTGCTAGCTTAGATTTAGCTTGGCAGTCTGAACATCAGCTTAAGGCGCCGACGTATTTTATTTATGCGGATGATACGCTCAATGCGCAAGCCGCCTTAAAGTGGGTGCGTCAAGGTGTGGCGATCGTATGGCAAGGTGATTATCATCAGGCAAAGCAATTATTGGCGGCCATGGCGCGTCAGATTGATAAGTCTAAAAAGCGTAAAGCCTCTCCTGAATCTGCGAATGAACGATTTAATTTATACCGCTTGGCTCAAGCACAAAAGGCGCAACTGTTGAACTCCTTACTCCTGCGAATTCATTACAGCACGACAGAAGGCTTTCAGATAATGGCAAGGCGCGCCCCCGATATCCAAGAAGCCGCGCAAGCAGCCTGGAAGAGTGGAGACACAAGTATCAATCACGATATAAACCAAGAAGCCGGACAAGCTGTCACACAAGTGGTCGGGCAAGAGGGGAGTGATTTTATCGTTTCTTTACGTGAGCTTTTAGGCGTGATTGGGGCATGGGAATGGCGTAAAAAGGGTCTATGGATTGAGGCCCTGCAAGCGAAAATTTATCCCTTCTATGGTGTGTTTGCACCCGTTCGCGGTGAGTATCTGGACTTAATGATGCATCCTCCCTTGCCCTCGCCCTGCAAGCTAGGGGTGGATATTGGTAGCGGTACTGGCGTGCTAAGTGCGATCTTGGCTCGTCGCGGGGTTGAACGTGTTATCGCCACAGATACTTCAGCCCACGCTGTAGCTTGTACAAAATTTAATCTTGAACAATTAAGCTTATCTGCACAAGTTGAGGTGCGTGAGCAATCCTTGTTTCCAGATGAGCAAGCGGATCTGATCGTCTGTAATCCCCCATGGTTACCAAGCAAGAGTGCGAGTAGTTTAGAAGCGGCGGTGTACGATCCACACAGTCGCATGCTCAAGGGATTTCTGCAAGGAGCAAGGCAGCATCTAAGCGCTCATGGACAAGCCTGGTTAATTATTTCGGATTTAGCTGAGCATTTGGGATTACGTAGCCGTGAGGAATTATTGCAATGGATTGAGGAGGCTGGTCTACAGGTGCTTGAGCGCTATGATACGCGACCCAAACATGCGAAAGCTTTTAAGCAAGAAGACCCCTTATATCATGCTCGTTCGGCTGAAGTCACTAGCTTATGGGTATTAGATCGAAGAGAAGCGGGCTAACTAAGCGCTTAGAATTGGTAAGACGAAAATGGCGAGATCTGGGTCTCGCCATATTTGTCAAACTTCTAATTTAATCAGCTTCTAGTTTAATTAAACTTCTAGTTTAAATTAAATTTGAATATTGATTTCTTCTTGTCGCTAAGGCTTAGTGGCAAGAGAAGGTCATAAAGTAAGAATCGTTAGGATCCCCAGAACCTGTTGGTGAGAGTTGTTTGACATTCGCAACTTGTTGTACGCCACAAATCTGCTTAGCACTTTCCATGCATACTTCCCAATTTGGATTCGATTTAGCATTCTGAGAGCACTTCAAACCATAATGATTGCGGTCGGTGATATCAATATTGCCAGAGGTTGCACATGCTGTAAGGAACAGAGTAAGTGATAGAGCAATAATTTTTTTCATGTCTAGTCTACTGGAAAATAAAAAGGGGTAAGAAAATAGCGTATTTTATGATGCGCCTATGCAATGAGTCATTGCCTCAGCGCTTAAGACAGTGCATGTCTAAGAACATTATAAACAAAGCTTTTTTAATTTTATAGGCTTTACTGCAAATGTTTCAGGAAATATCACAAAATCTGCGCTATTGATTATCATCAGGTTCTTATTATACGGCATGAAGGCGAGAATTGTATGAGGATAAGTATGAATTACTGGGTACTTAACACTCTTTAATAATACTGTCATGTTGCTTTTTGTTTCAAAGTTGATTTCACATTTCGGCTTTTTTTTGTTACATTATCCCTAGGCCATATTTTTTGGAGAAGTATATGAAAAAAGTTTTAATTTCTACGCTAGTCCTAATGAGTGTAAGTGCCACTGCTTTTGCACAAGAACGTGATAACCGTTCAGCTTGGGCTAAATCTCAAGATATGTATGTAGAACCAACATTGCGCATGAAACAAACTGAGTTATATACACCAGTTGATGCGAATAATGTACCTTCTGGTCAAACTGTGATCTCGAATGAGACTGTACAGGTTTTCGGCCCAAGTGGTGAGGTTAAGGCAAGTGGTACCGTGCAACCTACGACAGCACCTGCTTCAGCCCCTGCAGTAGCAGCGCCGACAGCACCCGCAGTTGAAGTGCCCCAGCCTCCAGCAGCACCACCAGCTCCTACAGCACCCGTTGTTCCTGCTGTTGAAGCACAGCCAGCCATTCAAGACTTAAGCCGTCCAATGCAATAAGTGTTGATGTTTATGGAGAATCTTTCATAGAACTATCTTGAATTTCTTGTTGAAAGCATAAGGCTTATAGTGATATAAGATTTCTTGCGGATAGTGTAGAGTCTTTCATAGCAGTATAAAGTTAGGCATTTAAAGCCAGTGTGTATGCACTGGCTTTTTTGTTTTTCATCCCGAGTTGCCTGCTAGATGCAGATTTTTAGGGCTTAAGTGTATTACACTGTTTTCTTATTGGTGCTGTTTTGAACGTTAAAATTTAAACAAAATAGTGTCAGTTCTTTTACATATTCTTAAAGGTAGTTAGGGAGGAAATAATGGATAACATTAACCCAATCTATATTACGTTTGGTCTTTATATTGCTGCGGTACTTGGTATCGGTTTGGCGGCATATTTTGCCACACGTAATTTCGGTGATTATATTTTAGGTGGGCGACGTCTCGGTGGCTTTGTGACCGCAATGGCTGCAGGTGCTTCGGATATGTCTGGTTGGCTTTTGATGGGCTTGCCTGGCGCTATTTATTTAAGCGGTCTGTCAGAGTCGTGGATTGCTATTGGTTTGTGTATAGGTGCTTATTTTAACTGGCGCTTAGTGTCAGGTCGTTTACGCATTTACACAGAAGTTAATAATAATGCGCTAACTTTACCGGATTATTTTGCTAATCGATTTGGTGAGAATGGTAAGTTGCTGAAAGTCATTGCTGCGGCGATTATTTTATTTTTCTTCACCATTTACAGTGCTTCAGGTGTGGTGGCGGGTGCGCGTTTATTCCAAATTGTCTTTCCTGATATGGATTATCAGACAGCGCTTTGGTTAGGTGCGGGGGCAACGATTGCCTATACCTTTATCGGCGGTTTCTTGGCGGTCAGTTGGACCGATACCTTGCAAGCGTCCTTGATGTTCTTCGCCTTGGTCTTAACGCCTGTGATGGTTTACTTGACCTTAGGCGGAGCAGCAGAGATTAATATGGTGATGCAGCAAGCGGGTCTGGCTGATGGTAAAGCTTACTCAAGTTTAGTACCTGATGCGAGCATGGTGAGCATTATCGGGATTATCAGTGCTGCCGCTTGGGGCTTGGGTTACTTTGGCCAACCTCATATCTTAGCGCGCTTTATGGCGGCTGAGTCTTTACCTGCCTTGGTACGTGCTCGTCGCGTAGGTATGACTTGGATGGTTTTATGTTTAGCAGGTGCTGTGGCAGCTGGTTATTTCGGTATTGCGTACTTCCGCGTATTTCCTGATCAAGCAGCCATCTTACAAGGCAATCCTGAGCGTGTATTTATGGCCTTGGCGACCATCTTATTTAATCCTTGGATCGCTGGTGTAGTGCTTTCTGCGATTCTCGCGGCGGTGATGAGTACCTTGAGTGCGCAATTATTGGTGTGTTCTTCGGCTCTAACCGAAGACTTCTATAAGGGTTTTCTACGTCCACATGCAAGCCAAACCGAGTTAGTCTGGTTTGGTCGCTTTATGGTCTTAATGGTCGCGCTCATTGCGATTTGGTTAGCGCAAGACAGTGATAGTCGTGTACTAGGCCTAGTATCTTACGCCTGGGCTGGCTTTGGTGCTGCTTTTGGCCCCGTTATTATCTTCTCACTCTTCTGGAAGCGCTTGACGGCGATGGGCGCATTAGCTGGCATGGTAGCGGGTGCTGTGGTTGTGGTGGCTTGGAAACCCTTAACCCAAAGTGCCTTGTATGAAATTGTGCCAGGCTTTATTGCATGTAGCGTAGTACTGTGGATTGTCTCCTTAATGACTACTCCTCCCGCTGAAGTGGTGCAACGCTTTGACGAGGCCGAAGCTAAGTTTAAAGCAGCTCAGTAGTTAATGAAATGTGCAGCTTGTCGTCTAGATGCCATGCTGCTTAAGTTTTACCAAGGTGTCTCGATTAAGCGGCAAGGTATTGTCTAACTAGATATGGAGAGCACTGATAGTTAAGCTCAAATCAAGGTGTCTCGAGTAAGTTGCAATTACTGGCTAAATTAGATGCATGGCCTTGATAGCTAACTCAGCATCAAGGTGCCTCAAAGTGCCTCAAGGCGCATCGAGGTAGATTGAGCGATGTATGGCTTAACGCACAGGAAGCCCTAAAGAAAGACTCAGGTCCGACTTTAGGGCTTTTACTATTTTTAGGCTGTTTGATTCTTTACAGCGATTTAGATTTAACGTTTTGTGGAGGGAGATCTAGGCTGATGATTGGAGCGTTCGGAGATGATGGGATGAGTAGGGGAGACGCTACCTGAGGCAAGTAGAGTCATGGGAGATGACTTAGGTATTTAAGGGCAAGTAGAACTACGAACGGGCAAAAAGGTGCAGTTGTTCTTTAAGGGCAGCAGGCTTATCTTATACTGAGCCACTCCCTTACCTTTATAAGGAGATTAGATTCCGTGATTGAGCAAGACGTAGACTCGCAGATTTTGTTGCGGCAGTATCAGAGTTTATTCGATACGCTTGAGCGACAACCGTTAACGCTGAAGCAGCGGCAAGCTTGTATTTCACCTGCTCAGAATACCTTGGTGTTAGCAGGGGCAGGGACTGGTAAGACAAGTACATTAATGGGGCGAGTTGCCTATCTGATTCAGAGCCAGCAAGCACAGGCGGATGAAATTTTAATGTTGGCATTCGCGGTAGAAGCCGCGGATGAGATGCAAGAGCGGGGTGAGTTTTTATTAGGTGCAAGATTAGGAGATGCATCACAGGGACAATTTAAGCAAGGTGAGGTAACTCAAGGACATGTAAAGCAATGTGATGACTTTCTCATGCCGCAGGGTAGTGTAAGGCAAGGTAGTGTAAGGC
>JAUNUI010000004.1 GCA_030538255.1 Pelistega sp.
TATCAGCTTGAATTCATTGTTATCAGCTTGAATTCTACGTAGATAAGCTTACGCCCAAAACTTATACCACGCAAGACGCATTAGTACTTAAAAGAAAACCTTGCGCTGCATGAATTGATTGCAGTGCAAGGTTTTTTTAATTTTAATCAGACTGTTTAAGTAAGAGAAAATTCTGCTTCAGTCGTTGTGCCTTAGCTTACGCGGCACCATGGTTTTACTGATGGCCTGTGTAGTCTAGATGCGGCTTTCAATGTCTCAGAGTCCTGCGTATGATAAGCTTGGCGACTTAACCCTGATGAAAAATATACTGACGTTCAGGATTTTTCTTTAGGAGTAAAACCACGGCAGCAATTGTGATGAAGGCAAATAGTGCTAAGGCCCAGAGCGCATATTCAATGCCAAATAAGTCTACTGCCGCATCCATGCATGTTGCATAAATTCCAAATAACCAAGGTATTGCACTATCCAGAGCAAGATGCTTGGCAATGACGCGATCAGCTAAGGTCATATCGCAAGAGAACATCTGGGCGGCAACATCATATTGATACCATGCGCTTAACATGCCACCAATGCCTAGCACAAACACAATAAAGGCAATAAATCGTTTAACAATATTGGCACTGACTAAATTGCCTAATAAGCAGACGGCGGCAATGGCTAAGAAAATTAAGCGTTGAAACACGCACCATGCACAAGGGCGCATGTCTAGAACATGTTGCGAAAAGAGGGCGAAGCCCACAGCCAGAATACAGATTAGAGCAATTAGGTTGAGAAATTTTTGCATAAAATATAATTTATTGTAGTTTTAAAGCTTCAGAATATAAAGATAATACCAAATCATGTATGCCTGTCCACATAATTTGTACGCCAATACATAAAAGAATAAAGGCTGACATGCGCATAAAAATAACCGTACCACTTTGGCCAAGCCTATGTAAGAATTGCACAGCGAAGCGCAGGCTAAAGTAAACGGCTAAGGAGACCGCTAATACACCTAAGACCGTGCCTAACAAGCTGAGCGAAGTTGCCAAATTAAGCTGGGTGTTTTGCTGCAAGCTCGCGCCGACCGTAATCGAAGCCGCAATCGTACCAGGACCACATGAGATTGGAAAGGTTAAGGGGTAAAAGGCGCTTCTACGGGCTTTTTCAAGAGTAAAAGTTTCCGTATTTATCTTATGGATATTCGTATCGGGATCTTCAGCATTCAAGAGTTTCCAAGCGGCCACAACGACAATTAAGCCACCGCCCACTCGCACAACGGCGAGAGAAATGCCAAAGAGGCTTAAGACATAATTACCTAAAAAGATGGCCACCAACACCATAATAAAAACATTAATGGCGATTTTTTTAGCCAGAATCTTACGCACCTGATTGGTGGCACCACTGGTTAAGGTCCAATAAATCGGTGCGATTGCAGGTGGATTAACAATCGGCAAAATCGCACCCAGAACAAATAAAAAGCTGGAGGCGACGATGGTAAAGTAGTTAATCATTTAAGTTTCGTTAATTTGTTGAGCATATCGAGAATATCACGCTCAAATAAGAGTTGGGTACGAGGATTTTCTAGACTATCGCCATCAATGATAAAGACGTCTTCAGCACGCTCACCCAAGGTCATGACTTTCGCCATCTGTAAGTTGACTTGGTGTTGCTGGAAAATATGAGCAAGATTATACAAAATCCCTGGGGTGTCTGTCGCTGTAATGGAGAGTCGCCACGATTTACTGTATTCGTCTGGTTGCAAATCAACCGTGGGTACAATAGGGAAGGTGCGAGAACGGCGAACATTGGCACCAATTTTCAGGATTTGGCGGCTTGGTTCAAGTTGATCAAGCCGCTCATCTTTATTGTTCAGAACGTCTTCTAAGCCATGTTCAATGATAGGTACATGCGCTAAGGTATTGCCAAATGCCTCAGAGGAAACCATAAAGCTGTCAAGCGCGTAGCCATCCGTGCTAGTGTGGATGCGGGCATCTAGAATATTAATTTGGTTGCGATAAAAATATGAAGCAATTTTTTTAAAAATATTTGCCGTGTCTTTGGTGAAAACAACAATTTGAATACTGTCACTGGCTTCAATCGGTCGTGCTTTAACAATTGTCTTTTCGGTCTTGATGTAAGGAAAAAGCGTACGCGTATGCCATGCAATATCAATGGCTTCGTGGCGTAGGAAATAGGCTACATCCATCGTATTCCAGAAGCGATCACGTTGTTCATCACTTAGGCCTGAGAGGCGGATAATGGCATTCGCTTGTTCTTTACGCTGCGATAAAATCGTTTTAGGGTCAAATGAATCGCCTTCGAGTAACTGCAAGGTGCTATGAAATAAGTTTTCCAGCAATTGGGCCTTCCAGGCATTCCAGACCTTAGGGCTAGTGCCACGGATATCGGCCACGGTTAAGATATAAAGTGCCGTTAAGCGCTTGCGTGTATTGACGATTTGGCTGAACTCCTGAATCACCATAGGGTCAGATAGGTCACGCTTCTGGGCAAATGTCGACATCTTTAAGTGGTTTTCTACTAAGAACACCACGAGTTCAACGTCTTCAGGAGGTAAGCGATGTTGTTCCGCAAATTCACGCACATCAATCGCACCGAGATCTGAGTGATCACCGCCACGGCCTTTGGCAATATCATGAAAGAGGGCAGCGATATACAAGAGGTGTGTGCAATTTAATTCCGCCGTTAAACGACTGGCTAAGGGGAACTCTTGCGCATGCTCGGGCATGGTGAAGCGACGAATATTACGTACCACCATCAAGATATGTTGATCAACCGTATAGATATGAAATAAATCATGCTGCATCTGTCCCGTGATCTTGCGCCAAGCGGGGATATACATGGCAATGATGCGCAAGCGCGACATACGCCGTAAGGTATGGACAATACCTTGTTCTTGCTTGAGGATCTGCAAGAATATATCTTGATGTTCAGGTTTGGCGCGGAATTGGGCATCAATACTAAGGCGTGAATCCCATATGGCTCTTTGAGTGCGCACCGTAAACTCATTGAGTTCGGGGTGTTGTTGTAACACTAAAAAGGCTTTTAACAATAAGGTCGGATTCCGAATGAAGGCATCTTCGTGCCGGATATCAAGGCGTTGGCCGATACTTTGGAAATCTTCATCAATCACGCTGACCGCTTTACTTTGAGCAGGAAATAGGTACTCCTGAAAGTTCTGCAGCATAAAACTGGTAATCAAGGTAACGATACGTGCAGCACCATAATAATGCTGCATAAAAACCTCACTCGCGCGACGTCCTGCTTGAGCTTGATAACCATATACTTCAGCTAAGCTAGGCTGCACATGAAAGAGTACGCGGTCATCGCGTTTGTTATGGATTAGGTGTAGCTCAATTCGGAAGCGTCGAAAGTTATTCTCCATGGCTTGCATTTCATCGGCTTCTTTGCCGGTCATCAGCTCTGCATTGACTAAGTCTTGCCAGCAGGTACCGAGCTTGTTTGAGCGCGCTAACCATTGTATGAGTTGGATATCGCGTAAGGTACCGGGAGATTCCTTGCAGTTAGGCTCTAGTGAGTAGGGGGTTTCGTTATAACGCGCGTAACGCTGATTCATTTCGATGCGCTTGGCTAAGAAAAAGTCCTTAGGTTTATGCATCTTATCAAAGGCTTCTTGCATCTCCTGCATAAGCACTTCTTGCCCCAAGAGATAACGAATTTCTAAGAGACTTGTTTCGACCGTAATGTCATTCTTTGCTTCACGTAAGCAGTCGTTGATTGTACGTACACTAGAGCCAACCTCTAAACCTAGGTCCCAAAGCGTCTGGACAAAGGTTTCCAGCAGGGCTTTATCATCAGGTGTAGGGTTTTGCGCAATTAAGATGAGAATATCAATATCTGAATAAGGATATAGTTCACCGCGACCATAACCACCTACGGCACATAATGTGCTGCCCGCTGGCAAAGGGATGTATTGAGTAATTTGCCTAAAGGTGCGATCCATGATTTTGCTTAAACCGTGCAAAAGTGCTTCTGGGCGCATTTTCTTTTCGGTGTAGCGTTGGATGTAACGTCGTCGTGCATGCTCTAGTGCATGTTTAATCGGTATTAAGCGGTCCATGGTCGGTATTGGCTTACGTAATATTGCTACAGCTTGCTTGGACTTGTTTAAGGTGGCTTAATATGCTGAAGTTTGGATGGAGCTACTTGAGATTAAGTCAGTTTATGGCAAATTTTCACAAGCTGATTGAGTGAGTTTAGCTTTGCTTGAAACCCTTAACAAAGGCAGGAGGTTGGCGCATATGCTCTGAAACTGTTAAGACTTCATAGCCATCAGCGGTGACGATTAAAGTATGCTCCCACTGTGCGGAGAGGCTGCGGTCACGTGTCACAACGGTCCAACCGTCTTTCATGACTTTGGTGTCGTAGCGGCCAGCATTAATCATCGGTTCAATGGTAAAGGTCATACCTTCTTGTAAGACTTGCCCAGCACCTGCCTTACCATAGTGTAAGACCATGGGCTCATCATGGAACACCTGGCCAATACCATGTCCGCAATAGTCGCGTACAACCGAGAAGCCTTGGGCATGTGCATGGGTTTGGATAGCATGACCAATATCACCTAAGGTATTACCAGGCTTCACTTGTTCGATACCAATCCACATGCATTCAAATGCGGTTTCACTGAGTTTTTTCGCTTGGATTGAGGGTTCACCAATAATGAACATGCGGCTTGTGTCACCAAACCAACCGTCCTTAATAATAGTGATATCAATATTCATGATGTCACCATTCTTTAATACGCGGTCTCCTGGAATGCCATGGCAGATGACATGGTTGATAGAGGTGCAAATACTAGCAGGATAGGGGGTGTGACCAGGCGGCGCATAGCCAATGGTTGCAGATTTAACCTTGAGAACATTATCAATGTAGTCAATCACCAAACGGTCTAGTTCACCCGTTGTGACGCCTTCTTTAACGAAAGGGGTTATATAGTCGAGTGCTTTAGCGGCATCTTGGCAGGCAGCACGCATTTTTTGAATATCGTCAGGGTTTTTTAAGATAGGCATAATTACTTGAAAAAATTATAAAAATCACGTTATAATTATAGGCTTATTTGGAAATTATTCTAAAGAAACCTATAAGCACTCTTAAAAAAGTACCAGAAAAGCATCTTAATGTGGGATCTTAATAAGGCAATTTAATTAGGGAACTTAATAAGGTAATAAGGTAAGGCAACTTACTGAAGAAACTTAATTATGCAACTTAATTACGGAGCTTTATTAGGGAACTTAATAAGGCAACTTAAGGTTAATCTTAGGGAGTATCCTGAGGAGCACCTTAAAGTAGATCTTAGGGCAAATTCTTAGCAAGATTGTTGCGCAAACAATGTAGAACAGGATTGCTAATTATTAATGCCTGCTATTCATGGTGGTTATTTTAAGAGGATTTTTAATGCTTGGGTAGTTTGTTGCGGTTTGAACGTTGGTGTTTCGTTATAAACACTGTTTTTGAACACGACTTCTACTTAAGTAAATAGCGTGCAGGCCGAATAGGGTGTTGAATGCTCACTTACTCATCAACTTCATAAGCTTTATGAAATGAGGGGTAATTCATGGTAATTCAATAAACACGGACCTTGCACTAGACATAACCCTATGGAGTATAAACATGTCATTAATGCGTCAAATGCTAGAAGCCGGTGTTCACTTTGGTCACCAAACCCGTTACTGGAACCCAAAAATGTCTCAATACATTTTCGGTCAACGTAACAAAATTCATATTATCAACTTGGAAAAGACTGTTGCTAAATACTTAGAAGCAGTTAACTTTATCCGTCAAGTAGCTGCACAAGGTGGCGAAATTCTTTTCGTGGGTACTAAGCGTTCTGCACGTGAAATCATTGCTGCTGAAGCTGCTCGCGCAGGTGTTCCTTATGTTGATAACCGCTGGTTAGGCGGTATGATGACCAACTTTAAGACCGTGAAGACTTCTATCAAGCGTCTGAAAGATATGGAACAAGCGCAAGCTGATGGTACAGCTGATCTTATGATCAAGAAAGAAGCCCTTATGTTCACTCGTGAACTTGAGAAGCTAAACAAATCAATTGGTGGCATCAAAGAAATGAACAAATTGCCTAGCGCATTGTTCGTTGTTGACGTCGGTTACCACAAAATTGCTATTCAAGAAGCCCGTACTTTGGGTATTCCTGTTGTGGCCGTTGTGGATACTAACCACTCTCCTGATGGTATTGATTATGTAATTCCTGGTAACGATGACTCTGCGAAAGCAATTGAGTTGTACGCTGCTGGTATTGCAAATGCGATCTTACAAGGTCGTGAACAACGTCTCAATGGTGTTGTTGAAGAAATCCAAGCGGAATCTGCAGCAGCAGACTACGTGGAAGAAACCACTGAAGAGTAATTGAAAAGTGCCTCATTGTTGTCATGACAATGAGGTATCCTTTCAACGTAGTGGATCTTGTCTAAATTTTCGCCCTCAGCACTACGCTTGGGGCACACAAATATATTGGAGAAATAATGGCTGAAATTACCGCAGCAATGGTTAAAGAATTGCGTGAGAAAACCGACGCTCCTATGATGGAGTGCAAAAAGGCACTAGCTGAAGCTGGTGGCGATATGGACCGCGCTGAAGAACTTCTTCGTGTAAAACTTGGTAATAAAGCAAGTAAAGCCGCTAGCCGTGTAACAGCCGAAGGCTTGATTGGCGTATATATCGCTGATGATGCTAAAACAGGCGCACTTGTTGAAGTGAACTGTGAAACAGACTTCGTTGCTAAGAACCAAGACTTTATCGATTTCGTTAATGCTATCGCTAAGTTGGTTACAGAATCAAATCCAGCTGATGTGGCAGCCTTATCTGAATTGCCTATGGGCGAAGGCACTGTTGAAACAACCCGTGCAGCCTTAGTGGGTAAAATTGGTGAGAACATGAGTATTCGTCGTTTCCACCGTATTGCTACTGAGAATGCAGTGGCTAGCTACATCCACGGTGGTCGTATCGGTACTTTAGTTGAGTTTGCCGGTGAAGCTGATGTTGGTAAAGATGTCGCTATGCACGTTGCAGCAACGAAACCTAAAGCGCTTGATGCTTCTGGCGTAGCTGCTGAAGAGATCGAAAAAGAGCGTTCAGTTGCTGCACAGAAAGCGGCTGAATCTGGCAAGCCTGCTGAAATCGTTGAGAAAATGGTTGAAGGTACAATTGCTAAGTTCTTAAAAGAAGTAACCCTATTGAACCAACCGTTTGTTAAGAATGATAAACAAACTGTTGAGCAAATGTTAAAAGAGAAGAAAGCTTCAGTGAACAGTTTTGTTCTTTACAACGTTGGTGAAGGCATCGAGAAAGCCGTTACTGACTTTGCAGCTGAAGTTGCGTCTATGACACAAGCCTAATTTAGGGTTGTAAGCATATTAATCCCCTTTAATGGGTGTTTGCTTAGATTTAAGCATCACTTCACTGAAGGGGATTATTTTTGTGTATTGCATAAGTAATCTTGTTAAAATAGCAGGGTTTAATTTATCAAAAGGACATTGAAGGTCATGACTACTGGATACAAACGAGTATTGCTAAAGCTTTCGGGTGAGGCGCTAATGGGTGAGGATGCGTTTGGCATTAATCGCACAACTATTATTCGCATGACCGAAGAAATTGCTGAAGTCGCTAAATTAGGCGTGGAATTAGCGGTGGTTATTGGTGGCGGTAATATTTTCCGAGGCCTCGCTCCTGGTGCACAAGGTATGGATCGCGCTACTGCTGATTATATGGGTATGTTGGCAACGGTAATGAATGCGCTAGCTTTACAAGATGCCCTGAAAAATCATGGGGTAGTAGCACGTGTACAATCTGCACTGAACATTGACCAAGTGGTTGAGCCGTACATCCGTCCTAAAGCTTTACGTTATTTAGAAGAGAAGAAAGTAGTGATTTTCGCCGCAGGTACAGGTAATCCTTTCTTCACAACAGATACCGCTGCTGCTTTGCGTGGTGCTGAGATGGGCGCTGAAATTGTGCTTAAAGCGACTAAGGTGGACGGTATTTATACCGCTGATCCGAATAAAGATCCGAGTGCAACGCGGTATAATCGCATTACGTTTGATGAGGCGATTTCGCGTCGTCTTGAAGTGATGGATGCAACTGCATTCGCCTTATGTCGCGATCAAAAGCTGCCGATCAATGTATTTTCAATTAATAAGCCTGGAGCGTTAAAGCGTGCCGTTATGGGTGAAGACGAAGGAACATTGGTTCACGTCTAAATAGGCTTAAACATAAAAAGGTATTAAAAGAATGAGTATTTCAGAAATTAGTAAATCAAGCGAAACCCGCATGGGCAAATCGATTGAAGCTTTTAAAAATAATTTATCTAAAATTCGTACAGGTCGTGCACATGCAGGCATTATCGACCATGTGCAAGTAGAGTACTATGGCTCTATGGTGCCAGTTAGCCAAGTCGCTGCGGTGTCTGTGGTGGATGCCCGTACATTGAATGTACAGCCTTGGGAAAAACACATGACTTCACCGATTGAGAAAGCTATTCGTGAATCTGATCTAGGTCTGAATCCTGTTGCTTTAGGTGAGTCAATTCGTGTTCCAATGCCTGCGCTTACTGAAGAGCGTCGTCGTGACCTCACGAAAGTGGTGCGTTCCGAAGGTGAAGATTGTAAGATTGCTGTGCGTAACTTACGTCGTGATGCGAACGAGTCATTCAAGAAATTATTGAAAGATAAAGAAATCTCTGAAGATGATGAGCGTCGCGCACAAGATATTATCCAGAAGATGACGGATAAATTTATCGCTGAAATTGATACCTTGGTTTCGACTAAAGAAGCTGAGATTATGAAGGTTTAAGTTGGTGAGTTCTGCACAAGGTAGTTCTACTCAAGCTGTTCCAGACAGTTCGGCGAAACCTAGGCACGTTGCAATCATTATGGATGGCAATGGTCGTTGGGCAACTCGGCGTCATTTACCGCGTACTGCAGGCCACATTCGTGGTGTGCAGGCGGTGCGTCGTGTTGTAGAGTATTGCGGTGAGCAGGGAATTGATTACCTCACGCTGTTTGCCTTTAGCTCTGAAAACTGGCGCCGACCGCAAGAAGAAGTTAATTTATTAATGCGCTTATTCGTTCGCTCTTTACAGAAAGAAGTGATTAAGTTGCATAAGGGTAATATTCGTCTACGCGTGGTGGGCGACTTGAGTGCCTTTGACCCACAGTTGGTTAAATTGATTCATGAGGCTGAGGCTTTGACGTGTAATAATACGGCATTGACACTCACTATCGCCGCTAACTATGGCGGTCGTTGGGATATCCTTCAGGCTATTCAGCAATTAGCAAAATCTCGACCGCAAGCATGGCTTGCCGGTGAGATGATTCAAGAGGCCGATTTAGCGCCTTACCTTAGTATGTCTTGGGCCCCAGAGCCAGATTTATTTATACGCACAGGTGGTGAAAGTCGTATATCGAATTTCTTAATCTGGCAGCTTGCTTATACGGAATTATATTTTACCGATAAGTATTGGCCTGATTTCAGTGGTGCCGATATGGATCAGGCTATTGCTTGGTATGCGCAAAGAGAGCGCCGCTTTGGTCGCACTAGTGCGCAAGTTCATGCTTCTTCATCTTAATGGAAAGTGCTCGTTATTCGGCGAGCTCAAATTTATACTATGCTAATCACCCGCATTATTACCGCTATTGTCTTATTAATCGTCCTGGCGGTATTAGTTTCCCTATCAGATCCATTATATTTTGTCTTGTTTATTAGTCTGGCTTCGGCAATCCTAGCTTATGAATGGTTACGCATGACTTGGCCAAGCAAGGCTAAGGAGCCTATCGCTGCGATTGTTGGCATTGTGCTGTTTATCGCTTTCGTATTAGTGTACTGGCTCTTTATGTCGGGTGAGCAGAATAATATCGTGACAATGCTGCATCAACCCTTAGCATTGAATGCTAGTCCGTGGGCGACGACCGTGTTCGCTACCTTCATAATGCTGCAGTTCTTTATCAGCTTTATTTGGATTTTTTTAATTCCAATGACGATCTATATGGGTAATACCAGTGTTAGCAGCGAAAGTGTCATGCACAGTCTATGGGCGATATTTGCGGTATGTTCGGCCTGGTTTGCTATTTTAGCGACATATTTATTTCTTGGCGCATGGTTTTTGTTGAGCTTTTTAATTGTTATCTGGGCGGCTGATATTTTCGCTTATTTTGGTGGCCGTTATTTTGGTGGTGCCAAGTTAGCGCCTGCCGTGAGTCCAGGTAAAACACGCTCTGGAGCACTTTGTGGCATGCTGGCAGTGACCATCTGGATGTTGGCAAGTGCTTATATGGAAGGCAGCTTTGCGGCCTTAATTCTACGTGATATGGGTCTAGCAGGGGTGGTCGGTATTGGTTTGGTCATGGCCGTCGTGTCAATTGCAGGCGATTTGTATGAGTCATTAATCAAACGCCGGGCGAATGTGAAAGACTCTTCCCAACTTTTACCCGGTCATGGTGGTGTATGGGATCGTCTTGATTCTGTGATTGCTGTCAGTCCATTAGCCATGTGTTTTGTCTTTTTATTCTATCTTCAATAATGCCAGTGCAACATATAACCGTTTTTGGCGCCACAGGGTCTATCGGAGATAGCACCTTGGATATTATCGCCAGTCATCCTGAGCGCTATCAGATATATGCGCTGAGCGCCTTCTCGCGCATGGATAAGCTTGCTGCAATAGCGCATTATTTTGCGGCTAAAGTTGTTGTGGTGCCTGATGAGCAAGCAAGACAGAAATTCATGGATAATTTTGCCGTCTTTAAAAGCCATGTTGCTTTGCCAGAAATTCGCTTAGGGGAGGCAGGTTTATGTGAGACTGCCCGTGATCCAGCAAGCCCTACGGTCGTCTGTGCGATTGTTGGTGCGGCGGGTCTACCAAGCGCCTATGCCGCTGCACAAGCCGGCAAAAAGATTCTATTAGCCAATAAAGAGGTTTTGGTTAGTGCGGGGGCCTTGTTTATGCAAGCTGTCGCCGAGTCTGGCGCGCAATTGCTTCCTTTGGACAGTGAGCACAATGCCATTTTCCAATGTATGCCAGCCGATTTAAGTACGCAGCACGTGAAGAAATTGATCTTAACAGCATCAGGCGGCCCTTTTCGCCAAACCCCTTTGGCAGAGTTAAGCAAAGTGACACCAGCCCAAGCTTGCAAACATCCAAATTGGGACATGGGTCGCAAAATTTCTATAGACTCTGCCACAATGCTCAATAAGGGCCTGGAAGTTATTGAGGCGAAGTGGTTGTTTAATGTGTCGCCTGAGAATATTGATGTGGTGATTCACCCGCAAAGCACGATTCATTCGCTGGTGCAGTATATTGATGGCTCTTTATTAGCGCAATTAGGTAATGCCGATATGCGCATTCCAATTTCTTATGCTTTAGCCTATCCTGAGCGCATTGCGCATAAGGCTTCGGAATTTAATTTAAGTGATTTAGTGCGCTTGGATTTTCAGGCGCCAGATTATCAGCGCTACCCATGTTTGGGCTTGGCTTTTCAAGCCTTGAAAGCGGGCTTGGCTGAATGTGCGGCCTTAAATGCGGCGAATGAAGTGGCGGTTGATGCATTCTTGAATGGCCAGATTGGCTTTACCAGAATAGCCCAAATGATCGAGCACGTGTTAAATCAGCTGAGCATGCCAAGTCTTAAAGACATCGACCATGTTCTTGAGTTTGATGCACACGTGCGCAGAGTGAGTCAGGCTTATTTACCTAAAGTAGCTTAATTGCTGCCACTATTGAGAAATACTTAAATGTTTAGTTTGCTTACCTTTTTAATTACGATCAGTATTGTTGTGGTGTTCCATGAATGGGGGCATTACTTAGCTGCGCGTATGTATGGGGTCAAAGTGGAGCGCTTCTCACTGGGCTTCGGTAAGGTTTTGCTCAAGCGTACCGACAAGCGTGGCACAGAATGGGCTATTTCGATGTGGCCCTTGGGTGGGTATGTGATGCCCCTTGCAGAGCCTGCACCTGCTGATCCAACTTACCAAGTCGGTCAATCGATTAGTGAAAAGAGCTCGTGGCAACGGATTGTGATCTATGCAGCGGGTCCGGCATTCAGTTTCTTATTAGGTATTCTGATTTATACAGGCTTTAACTGGATCGGTAGTTATGAGCCGGTCGCTAAATTAGCCGCGCCACCCGCTAACAGTGCTGCGGCACAAGCCGGTGTTCAAGCAGGGGATCGCCTATTTATGGTGAATGGTCAAGCTGTACAAAGTTGGACCCAAGCTGTGGATGAGTTAATGGAGCCCATGACCTTAGGACAGACTGTTGAGCTCGGATTGGAGAATCAGTCCGGCAGTCAGCGCCAGGTCTATCTCAGTTTTGAGCGTCACGAGGGAAGCTTTGAAAAAGTCAATTTGTTGCAGAATGCTGGCCTCATGCTACAAGCGCCTAAGCCTTTTTTCTCGCAAATTCTGCCTGAGGGTCCAGCTGAGCGTGCGGGATTAAGGGCAGATGATGTGGTGCTGAGTGTCAATGATCAGACCATCCAGAACGCCGCGGAGCTCTTGAATTTTATTCGTCAGCATCCTGAGCAAGCCCTTAGTTTGGTGGTGCTGAGAGAAGGCGTGCCCACCAGTCTCGTTGTTACGCCAATATTGTTCACGACTGAAACAGGGGAGCAAGTAGGGCGTATTCAAGCGCAAATCGGTGCGCAATATGAAGAGGTTTTAGTGCGCTTTGGGCTTATCCAAGGGCCTCTTCAAGCAATCAGTAAAACATGGGATACGGCATGGTTTTCTTTACGCATGATGGGCAAGATGTTAACCGGTGAGGTTTCTATTAAGAATATTAGTGGGCCAGTGACGATTGCCGATTATTCAGGTAAGGTTGCTTCCTACGGTTTAGATCGCTTCATTCAATTCATCGCCTTAATCAGTATTAGTATTGGTGTTCTAAATTTATTGCCGATTCCTGGTCTAGATGGTGGTCAGATGGTGATTAATTTTATAGAAATGGTGCGTCAGCGCCCCTTATCAGATGAGGTATTGGGAGTCGTATCTCGCACTGGCTATGGCTTACTATTGCTGTTGATGATATTTGCGTTTAGTAATGATATTAGTCGTTTGCTTGGTTTACATTAGGTTCAATTAGGATTGTTCAGAACTCGCTGTAAAGCCTCGTCCTTCGGGTTGCAGGGGCCAAGTTTTGCTTTAAATTTATCGTAATTCACTTTTGCTCAACAATATACATTATGTTTAATATAAGCTATTGTTAATAGAGGGGTTCACTTAGATGCTTATTCCTCACGGTATATGAAAGGCTCGATTTATTGTTTGCCGTAGCTGTGCAAACTGCACAAATCCTGTAATATGCCTTAAAATGCTTAGTTATTGAAAAAATCCTCACAATTACCCAAGGATGTACGGATGAATGTTCGCTCATTGAAATCGCTTAAAAAGAAATCACTTGCTCTTGCCCTGGCGGCAGTTCTTTTGCCTTCTGCTCATGCTTTTACACCATTTGTGGTTAAAGATATTCGTGTTTCAGGCTTGAAAAGTACTGAGCCAGGCATGGTCTTTAGCTATATTCCAGCACGTGTTGGGCAGACCTTTAATGATGAGCTCGCAACAGACTCCTTGCGCCGTCTCTATGCTACGGGTTTATTTAATGATGTGAACATTACCACTAGCAATGGCGTCGTGCATATTGCGGTGGATGAGCGTCCTACTATTTCATCGATTTTGTTTGAGGGTATGAGCGCCTTCGATAATAAGGCTCTGACTAAGTCACTGGCAGATTTGGGTTTTGGCGAGGGTAGAGCGTACGACCCTGCATTGATGGACCGTGCTACCACAGAAATCCGTCGTCAATATGTCCAAAAGGGTAATTATAGTGTTGATGTACAACCTACGTTAACGCCTTTACCCAATAACCGTGTGGGCGTGAGTTTTAGTGTAAATGAAGGTAAGGTCGCTCGTATTCGCGATATTAACTTTGTAGGCAACGAAGCCTATTCGAATTCAAGTCTTGAAGATGAGATGGATTTAACCACCCCAGGTTTTATGACTTGGTATACAGGTACAGATAAATATTCTAGAGAGAAGCTTGATGGGGACGTGAATAAGCTGAGAGATTTTTATCTGGATCGTGGTTATCTAGATGTAAAAGTGGATGCGCCACAAGTGACGATTTCGCCTAATCTTGAAGATATTGCGCTTAACTTAACTGTGCATGAAGGGCAGCCCTATAATATTCGTCGTGTACGTCTGGCGGGTGACTTATTGGGCATGCAAGGCGAATTACAAGATTTAATTACCTCCAAAGAAGGCGAGCTCTTTAATATTACTAAGGCACGTGAGTCTGCGAATGCGATTACGCTGCGCTTGGGTGAGTTAGGTTATGCTTTAGCTGAAGTAACACCTATTCCAACCACAGATCCTGCGACCCAAGAAGTGGATGTGACCTATTTCGTCAATCCTGGTCGTCGTATCTATGTGCGTCAAATTAATATCGGTGGTAATGTCCGCACACGAGACCAAGTGATTCGTCGTGAGATGCGCCAATCTGAAGCAGCTTGGTATGACTCGCGTCGTATCTCTACCTCACGTGATCGAATTGATCGCTTAGGTTACTTTAATAATGTTGATATTACCCAAAACACCATCCCGGGTACGGATGACCAAGTCGATATTAACGTCGATGTACAAGAAAAACCGACTGGCTTAATTAACTTCGGTGTCGGTTATGGCTCATCAGACAAGCTTTCGTTTCAAGCGGGTATTAGTCAAGAAAATATCTTTGGTTCGGGTACCGATGTTGCACTGAACTTCAGCACGAGCAAGTATAACCGTGGCCTGGTGTTGAGTCATACAGACCCTTATTGGACAAGGAGCGGTATCAGCCGTACCACGAATTTGTATTACCGCTTAAATCGTCCATACAATACCGATCTTGATCAAGATGAAGATAGCTATCGTATTCGTTCTATCGGTTTTGGTATGAACTTTGGTATTCCTATCTCAGAGAATGACCGTGTTTTCATGGGCGCCACCTTAGAGAATAACCATATTAAATTGCCTGAGCAAAGTACGGGTTTAATTGTGCCTCAGGCCTATCGTGACTTTGTCTCTGAGTATGGTAAGAGCAGTAATGTCCTTATTTTTAATCTAGGCTGGGCCAAGGACACACGTGACAGTGCGCTCGCGCCTAATCGTGGTTATCTCACTTCGCTGAATGCCGTAGGTGGTGTTGGTGATCTGAAATACTATATTTTAAGTGCTCAACAACAATATTATTTACCACTAAGTAAAGACTATACCTTGGCCTTTAATGTGGCAGCTGACTGGGGTAAAAGTTATGGTAGTGCCAAGTCCTTCCCAGTGATTAAGAATATGTATGGTGGTGGTATTGGTTCGGTGCGCGGCTATGAAGGGGCATCTTTAGGTCCACGTGACCCTGTTTCAGGCGACTATTTAGGTGGTTCAACACGACTACTTGCTAACGTACAATTATTCTTGCCATTCCCAGGTACACAGAATGACCGCTCTTTGCGTTGGTTCTTGTTTGCCGACGCCGGTAAGATTGGTACCTCAGGTGGGAATAAGTGTACAACAGGTAACGAAAGATACGGCGGTGTAGTGGAAGATCCATGCGGTTGGCGCTATTCAGCGGGTATTGGTTTGTCATGGCATTCGCCTTTAGGACCTTTACAATTATCTTACGCACGTCCAATCAGTGCTAAGCCAGGGGATAATAAGCAACAATTCCAATTCCAAATTGGTACTTCGTTCTAAGACAGACATTAGCTGTAATGAACTCATCACATAAATCATAGTGTGGTGAGCGCATTCAGTTTATAATTATCTCAGCTTTAAATTACTTATTTTCAAGGTTTTATAATGAATCGTTTAGTTAATAAAAAATTTGCTTTAAATACGATTGCTCAATTTGCTTTAGTATCTGCTTTAAGCGTTTCTGCTACGACTGCGTTTGCCCAAACAGCTGAAAAACCTGCCGCTGAACCTGCTGGACAAGCGGCTGCAACGACCATTAAAATTGGTTTCGTTAACACTGAGAAACTCTTGCGTGAATCAGCACCTGCTAAAGAAGCAGAGGCGAAAATTGAAGAAGAATTCAAGAAGCGTGATGCAGACTTACAAAAATTAGCCAATACATTGCGCACGAAATATGAAGAGTTCGATAAGAATGCGCCTGTTATGTCGGATGCTGATCGCACCAAAGCTCAGCGCGAGTTAACTGATTTGGATACAGACCTACAGCGTAAGCGTCGTGAGTTCCAAGAAGACTTTAACCGTCGCCGTAATGAAGCATTCGCCAGCATTGTTGATAAAGCGAATGCCGCTATTAAGGATATCGCTGAGAAAGAGAACTATGATCTTATTTTGCAAGATGCAGTGACGGTAAGTCCACGCGTTGATATTACTGATCATGTCATTAAGGTTCTCAACGGCAAAAAATAAATTATGACTACGGTACTTACGAGCTCTCAAGCGATCGCACTGGATACCTTATTAACTCAGGTGGACACTAAGGGTTTATCTTGGGAAATCGTAAACCCTCAAGGTTTACCGATGCCTATGATTAGCGGTATCGGTGCCTTAGGGGATGCTACACAGGAAGAAATTGGTTTTCTCGCCAATCCTAAATTTTTCTCATTATTGGCCTCAACGCAAGCCGGCGCGGTTATATTGCCGCAACGAGCCATTGATTTATTGAGTACACCTCACGCCTTCATAATTATTCACTGTGAAGATCCTTATCTGCTCTATGCACGGATTACCCAGTGGTTTGATCAGTTTCGCTTAAATACTATCCAGCGAGTCATTGATGCTCATGCTGTGGTACATGATAGTGCCAAAATCGGTAAGAATGTTGCCATTGCGCCTTTGGCAGTCATTGGTGCGAATGTTGAGATTGGTGATAATGTAATTATTGGTGCTGGTGCCGTCATCGGTGAGCGCGTGAAAATTGGTCATAACAGTCACATATATGCCAATGTAACCTTGTATCATGATATAGAAATTGGTGAGCGTTGTATTATTCACAGTGGTACAGTGATTGGCGCTGATGGCTTTGGATTTGCACCCGATAGCACACAAGAGCAAGGCGCTTGGTGCAAAATTGCTCAGCTAGGACGAGTTCTAATTGGTAATGATGTAGAGATTGGTGCTTGTACCACGGTTGATCGTGGCGCCCTCAATGATACGATTATTGCCAATGGTGTGAAACTTGATAATCAAATTATGATCGGTCATAACTGCAAAATCGGTGAACATACGGCGATGGCTGCTTGTGTGGGTGTGGCGGGTTCAAGTACCGTTGGTAAGCGCTGTACCATTGCGGGAGCAGGGATGCTATCGGGTCATGTGACCTTAGGTGATGATGTCCATATCTCTGGCGCAAGTGGCGTTATCTCGGATATTAGTAAGCCTGGACGTTATACCGGGATGTGGCCAATTGCTGAGCATAGTGAATGGCAGAAGAATGCTGCTGCACTCTCCAATTTGTATGAATTACGTCGTCGTGTCCAAAGCTTAGAGAAGACCTTAGCAAAACTGAGTGAACAGGATGCATAAATTTTATGCTAACAAGAGTTTTCGTTAAAATAAGTACTTTAACGAGTGGATAGTTGGTCTTATTGTTGTATTTTAAGCCGTATTTAATTTAAGTACGGCTTAAATAATTAAAAATCATACGTCTTGCCGTCAGGCGCGTATAAGCAGGGATGAAGTAAACTATAAGCAGTCCGATAATTAATTATTGACCTCAGGTGAAAGTAAGCAGGACTGAGGCACTTGAATCGGCCTCAGGTGCAAATAAGCAGCGATGAGGTGCTTGAGTTGCGCTTAGCTTCATGCAATATATACTATATATGTTTTAAATTTACATTTAATGTGGGAAAGTTATGGAAGTAGATATCAATGGAATTATGGCTCGTTTGCCACACCGTTATCCGATGTTATTAGTTGATCGTGTTATCGACATGGTTCCAGGGAAAAGCATTGTGGCGATTAAGAATGTAACGATTAATGAGCCATTTTTTGTTGGGCACTTTCCTCACCAGCCGGTTATGCCTGGTGTATTGATTATCGAAGCTTTAGCACAAGCTGCCGCTATTTTTTCATTCACCGATGAGGATGGTAATGCTACCTTAAATAGTGAAACTACTGCCTATTATTTGGTTGGGGTCGATGATGCTCGTTTTCGTCAACCTGTTGTGCCAGGTGACCAGTTACGTCTTGAGGTCACAGCGCTTCGTCTTAGTCGCGTTATGTGTAAATATGATGCTAAAGCGGTTGTTGATGGTAAGGTTGTCGCTGAGGCAAAAATTATGTGTGCAATTCGTCAAATAGGTGAGTGATGTCTAAAATTCATAGTACAGCGATTATCCATGCGGGCGCCCAGCTCCATGAGTCAGTTGAGGTAGGGGCATATTCGATTGTTCATGCACATGTCAAAATTGGTGCTGGTACTAAAATTGGTGAACATTGTGTGATTGACGGTCATACAACAATTGGTGAAAATAATGTCTTTTATCGTTTTTGCTCCATCGGTGGTATTCCACAAGATAAGAAATACCAAAACGAACAAACCTATCTTGAAATCGGTAATAACAATACATTCCGCGAGTTTGTAACGGTTAATACGGGTACCGTACAAGATGTTGGTGTAACCCGTGTTGGTAATGATAACTGGATTATGGCGTACACGCATATTGCCCACGACTGTCAGATTGGTAGTCATGTGATTATTGCGAATACGGTTCAATTAGCTGGTCACGTGCATATTGGTGATTGGGCGATTATTGGTGGAATGTCGGCGGCACATCAATTTATCCATATCGGTGCGCATTCAATGACGGGTGGTATGAGTTCTATTCGCCAGGATATTCCGCCTTATGTCTTGGGAGCGGGCCAACCGTATCACAGCGCAGGCATTAACTCAGAGGGTTTAAAGCGTCGTGGCTATACACCTGAACAAATCTCTGCTTTACGTGAAGCGTATAAAATTATCTATATGCGTAATTTAAATCGTGAAGATGCGCTGAATGAAATTCAAACCTTACAGTCCCAGACACCTGAGGCGAAAGAGGCCTTGCAGTTGTTGGTTGACTTCTTGGAGTCTTCTGGCCGTGGTATTGCACGCAAATAAGCTATAAATTATTCCTATGAGCCATACTATTGCCATTGTGGCGGGTGAGCCTTCGGGTGATTTGCTTGCTTCTCGCATTATCCAGGGTATTCAGGCACAAGCGCCTGATACTGTATTTACTGGCATCGGTGGCAGTAATATGGCGGCTACGGGTATGCACATTCAATACCCAATGGATGCCTTGACTGTATTTGGTTATGTTGATGCCTTAAAGTCATTACCCAGCTTAATCCGCACGTACAAGGGGCTACAAAATAATTTACTTCAGCAAAGACCTGATGTATTCGTCGGTGTTGATGCGCCTGATTTTAATTTACGTCTTGAACATAAGCTTAAAGCCTCTGGTATACCCACTGTACATTTTGTGGGGCCCTCAATCTGGGCTTGGCGCTATGAGCGCATTCACAAAATTCGTGAAGCCGTCTCGCATATGTTGGTGCTGTTTCCTTTCGAAACTGAAATTTATGAGAAGGAAGGTGTACCAGTCACTTTTGTCGGGCATCCATTAGCCGCTCAAATCCCTATGGATCCGGATCCTAAGATTGCCCGTGAACGACTTGGTTTACCACAAGAGGTGCCACTTCTGGCGATTTTACCTGGCAGTCGACGCTCAGAAATCCAACTATTGGCCGAGCCTTTTTTACAAACAGCCCAACAACTGGCGCAATATAATCCGCAATTACATTTTGCCGTACCTATAGTGAATCCTAAGCGGCGCCAAGAATTCAATGCAATAGCCGCTAAATATTCTGTGCCTAATTTGCATGTATTTGAGGCCAAGGTATCGTCAGCACCAATTTCTTGGGATATTTTACAAGCCTGTGATGCCGCACTGGTGGCAAGTGGTACAGCAACTTTGGAGACGGCTTTATTTAAGCGGCCAATGGTGATTTCTTATAAATTAAGTCCCATGATGAAACGCTTGATGGAGTGGAAGTCTGGTCAAGCTAAACCCTATGTGCCTTGGGTAGGCTTGCCTAACGTCTTGCTTAAGGAGTTTGCAGTGCCTGAGATATTGCAAGATGAGGCGACACCGAACAATTTGATGCAAGCTTGCATACGAGCTCTAGAAGACACGCATTATATCGCGGATTTAAAGCAAAAATTTACGCAGCTACATCACAGTTTACGTCAAGATACTGCGGCTAGAGCGGCCGAGGTGATTCTAAAACTGGCCAAATAAGCGTCATATCTATGGGGATTGCGCACTAAGGCAATTTTAATATCACTATGTCTACGTTTAAGATTAATGGCATTTACATTGATATTAAGTCCTAAGGAAATTTTAATCTCACTGTAGCAACACCTAGTCTTCTATGTGCTTGTTATTGCCAATATTCTGCTGCGCTTTTGTATCAACTATATCTTTACTTATTTTTATCTTAGATACTTATTATTAATTCATGGTTCAAGAAAACTTATCCCTATTTCATGATGATGCGATGCAGACTCAGCGGACTTATTTAGTTGCAGGAGTAGATGAGGCAGGTAGGGGGCCCTTAGCAGGTGCGGTTTATGCGGCCGCGGTTATTCTCAATCCAGAATGTCCAATTGAAGGTTTGACCGATTCTAAAAAACTCACCGAAAAGAAGCGCTTAGCGCTGCTGCCAGAAATTCAAAATAAAGCCATAGCCTGGTGTATTGCGAGTGCCAGTGTTGAAGAAATTGATCGTTTAAATATTTTGCAAGCAACAATGTTGGCAATGACACGTGCGGTTGAGGGGCTACAGCGGCAACCACAGCATGTTGTTATTGATGGTAATCGTGTGCCTAGCCAGTTAAATATTCCTGCGCAGGCCATTGTTAAGGGTGATTTAAGTCATGCGGCCATTTCAGCGGCTTCTATTTTAGCTAAAACCGCCCGTGATGCTGAGTTATTACGCTTGCATGAAAGATTTCCTCAATATGCCTTTGATCAACACAAAGGGTATGGCACCGCATTGCATATGGAGCGCTTAAAAGCCTTTGGCCCTTGCCCTGAACACAGGCAAAGCTTTGCTCCCGTGCGTCGTAGTATCCTTGAATCTACGTGCAAATAAGTTGCCAATCAGTTTCGTGCTAAGGCTCACCATGCATCGCAGTATCATAAAATCTCAAGGCAATCCTTAGTGTTCACTTAGATCATAATGCTCGAATTGATTTGTGCATGCAAGAGTGAAATAAGCATTCATCTTGGCGGTGAGCAGGCAGAAAGAGTTGCTTTGCTTTGTACCTGAAAACCATGAATGTGGCAATTACCCTACAAATTTCTAAAGAATCTGCGCTAAAACAAGGGCTTAAAGCTTGGATTGTAGCGATTAAGCCCTATCTATTGTCTTAATAGCAAAGCGAATCAAATACTGTTTAATTTATGGTTTTAATGCTTAATATGGAAGTATTTGTTGTGCATATAGCCTTAATTTGTGTTTGTGCTATTTGTTTTGCAGTTTTTTTCTTAGGCTAGCTTACAAGTTTTTGAATTGAAGACTAAGGAATGATTAGGGGTTTTACGTGGTTTTAATGCAATTATTTGGTCTTTTATCGTTTAGATAATAGAAATTAAGGCCTTTTCCTGAATTATTTGCGTTCAGAGTTTTGTAAGCTCGTTAAATTTCTGTTACTATGCTATATTCTACCTTCGATGAAACGCATTGAATTGTAATAAATATTTTTTATGACTCTTTGTTTTTCATTAAAATTATATAATAAGAAATAATAATATTGAATTATGGACATATGTGCAGCCCATAGTAGTTGAACAATTGTTGTGCTAATAAGCATCAGAACGCTGTTCATACGAGGGCAACTTACACATAATGACTTTCTGGCAACACCTGTTTTACTTAAGAGAGCTTCTCACGCATCTATGAATACACAAACCTCATCCAAATCTGATGATTTAAACCAGCCAATCCCTGTGGGAGAGGCCTTACCGCATCGCAAAATTATCCGCAGTTGGTTAACGCCACTCGCCGATAAAAGTACAGTCACGGCTATTTTATTACTTGTCGTTGATTTCGTTATTCTGATTTCTTTAATTTTAGGCACAATCTTCTTCGAAGCATGGTGGCTAAAACTTATTTGTTCATTGGTCGCAGGCTTTTGGATTGGTCGCATTTTTATTATTGGCCATGATGCATGTCACCAAAGTTTGACGCCTCACCGTGGCTTAAATAAGTGGTTAGGGCGTATTGCCTTCCTGCCATCGGTATCACCTTATAGCTTATGGGATGTTGGTCATAACGTGGTTCACCACGGTTACACGAATCTGAAAGGTGTGGACTTCGTATGGGCGCCTGCTTCTGAGGCTGAGTATCAAGCAATGAGTGCTGGTCGTAAGCTGATGGAACGCATTTATCGCAGTGGTTGGGCGCCTGGTGTGTACTATCTTTATGAGATTTGGTGGAACCGTATGATGTTCCCAAGTAAGGGCTATATGGGCACACAACGTAAGGCATTCTTCTGGGATGGTCTGTTGTGTTCAGTGTTTGGCATTCTTTGGGCAGGTTTAGTGATCTGGGCCGCTATTGCTACAGAACAATCTGTCTGGGCCTTGCTATTCTTCGCTTGGTTATTGCCACTTTTCTTCTGGTTCTCTATGATCGGTTGGGTTGTGTATGTACAGCATACACATACGAAGATTGTATGGCATGATGATAAAGCAGCATGGGCTAAGGCACAGCCATTCGTTTCAACAACGGTACACTTAGTATTTAATTTTAAATTCGGTGCTGTTTTACATCATATTATGGAACATACTGCCCACCATGTGGACATGAGTATTCCTTTATATAAGCTTAAGCAAGCACAAGCGAAGCTTGAAGAAATGTTGCCTGAGCGTATTGTGGTGCAGAAGTTTTCATGGTCATGGTACTTCCGTACGGCACGCTCTTGCAAGATTTACGATTATGTGAATCAGCGTTGGCTTGACTTTAAAGGTCAGCCGACTCCACAAGCCTTATAATATTGATAAAGTCTTGTGGAACTGATTAAATTTATCGGTTTTAAGTGAGATATAAGCTAAGGGCGGACTTTGAATGGTCCGCCTTTTTTTCTTGATTGTAGATGCTATGAAATTTATCAGTTCTAAAGATAACCCTCGTTATAAACATTGGCTAAAGGTATCGCAAGCCAAGGTTAAGCACGAAGTACTGCTTGAGGGGACACATTTATGTGAGATGTGGTTTGCGCAATATGGCTTGCCAGAGCAGGTTATCATTCGTGAAGATGTGGCGCAGTCAGCTACTGGAGCAGGTGATAGTCAATTACAAGCGCTCTTGAAGCAGTTAGGTGCAGAGCAATTGCTCGTTTTGCCCGATAATTTATTTCAGGCTTTAAACTCGGTCCCGAGTCCACAAGGGATTTTATTTCATTGTAAAGTCCCCTATAGTCATGAGATTCCCATTCCGACCAACACTTCTATCTATTTAGAACGCATCCAAGACCCTGGTAATCTTGGCACGATTATTCGTACGTGTGCGGCGGCGGATGTGGAGGCTATTTATTTATCACCAGCCTGTGTGAATCCGTGGTCCAGTAAGGTATTGCGTAGTGCTCAGGGGGCGCATTTCTCAGTGAAGATCTATACGCATGTGGAGCCTGCCGTCTTATTTACCCAGAATACGCTACCTGTGTATGCGACCTATCTTTCTGCTGAGGCTAGCAATCTCTATAAGACATCATTACCTCAGCAGCTTATTTGGCTCTTAGGTAATGAGGGACAGGGAATTAGTGATGAACTGATAAGGTATGCTGATGAGCAAATCTTCATCCCTCAATCGAATAAGGTTGAGTCCTTGAATGTGGGTATTGCTTGTGGTCTTGTTCTGTTTGAGCAAAAACGTCAGTGGCTAGGCTAAAGAGAAGCAGATCAAAGTGAGGTAAGGCTAAATGAGGGTAGGCTAAATGAGGTAGGGCAGCTTAAGTTTCAGCTACCCATGTCTCAACAGGTTTAATAACTGGTCTTATCTAATTTCAGAATTTGTAAGACAGTGGTTGAGATTTCCTCAATGGATTTGGTGGTGGTTGATAGCCAGTCAATATTCTCTCGACGCATTAGGCGTTCAGCCTCAGCGACTTCATAGTAGCATTGTTCCAGTGTTGCATATCGGCTATTAGGACGACGCTCATTGCGCACTTCAGCAAGGCGATCAGGTTGAATTGATAGGCCGAAAATTTTATGCTTGAAGGGCTGGATGGTTTTAGGTAATTGACCACGCTCAAAATCTTCAGGAATAAGCGGGAAATTGGCCGCCTTAATCGCATACTGCATAGCGAGATATAAGCTAGTTGGGGTCTTTCCACAACGTGATACGCCAACTAAAATGACATCGGCTTCTTGAAGGCCATGAACGAACTGTCCGTCATCATGAGTTAAGCTGAAATTAATCGCTTCAATGCGATTGCGGTAAGCATCAGAGCTAGCGTTCAGATGCGAGCGACCGATTGCGGGCTGTGATTTGACATCAAGCTCACTCTCTAATTGTTTGACGCAAGCACCAAAGATATCAAGAAAAATGCCCTTAGAACTACGAATATGGCGTACAAATTCTTCTTTGACTAGGGTGCTGAAAATAATTGGAGGCGAGTCTTTCTCGGCAATCTCATTAATCTTATTAGCAATTTCAATACTTTTAGATTCAGAGTTCACGAAGGGTTCGCGAACTTGCTGAAAGTCATAATTTTCCGAAAATTGACTAAGCACAGAATGGCTAAATGTCTCGGCGGTTATGCCAGTGCCATCTGAAATAATAAAAACGGTTTTTACGGGAAGTGTCATTCTAAATTACCTTCAAAAATTTCCATTAAGGTCCCTAAGGGGTTACAATAGCACATGCAATTTAAATTTACGTTAAAATCTTGCAGTTAAGGCTTATTTACTTAATGAAAATATGCTGAATTTCTATCGCTAAGCCCTTGTTTTAGTGGGCATAAGATAGTTTTTTTGTTTGTTTTTTAGTGATTTTGATTAAATAAATACGCTTTTCTTTTTTATGTTTTGGAGAGACTTAATGTCTTATGTAATCCCTTTTGAAAACCTACGCATGACCGACGTTGATACTGTCGGCGGTAAAAACGCCTCTTTAGGTGAAATGATTAGCCAATTGGCTAATGCGGGTGTACGTGTGCCTGGTGGTTTTGCCACTACAGCACAAGCTTTCCGTGATTTTCTTAAATCATCTGGCTTAGACGCACGTATTGCTGAGCGCTTGAGCACATTGAATCCTGATGATGTTCGTGCGCTTGCGAATGCAGGTCAAGAAATTCGTCAATGGATTGTTGAGACACCTTTCTCTGCCGATTTCGAACAAAGTATTCGTGCTGAGTTCGCTAAGCTTGATGCAGATGGTAAGGGAACTTTCGCAGTACGTTCTTCAGCTACGGCAGAGGACTTGCCTGATGCTTCTTTTGCGGGCCAACAAGAAACTTTCTTGAACGTTGCTGGCATTGATGATGTCTTGGATAAAATTCGTCACGTTTTTGCCTCACTGTATAACGACCGTGCTATTTCTTACCGCGTACATAAGGGTTATGCTCACGCTGAAGTTGCACTATCAGCAGGTATTCAGCGTATGGTTCGCTCTGATAAGGGCAGTGCTGGTGTGATGTTTACCATTGATACTGAGTCAGGTTTCCCTGATGTCGTCTTCATCACTTCCTCTTATGGTCTCGGTGAAACAGTGGTTCAGGGTGCAGTAAACCCTGACGAATTCTACGTATTTAAACCATCTTTAGCGAACAAGCAATACCCAATTATCAGCCGTCGTATCGGTTCTAAATTAATCAAGATGGAGTTCACTGAGGATCGTAAACCTGGTGAGAATGCGGTTAAGACAGTTGATGTTCCAGTGACTGAGCGTAATCGTTACTCATTGACGGATGATGAGGTGATTGAGCTTGCACGCTATGCCGTGATTATTGAGAACCACTACAAGCGCCCAATGGACGTGGAGTGGGGCCGCGACGGTGTTGATGGTAAATTATATATTCTACAAGCGCGCCCAGAGACAGTTAAATCGCAAATCGGTAAGAATGATATTCAACAACGCTACAAACTTAAAGCGACTGGTGAGGTATTGATTACTGGTCGCGCTATTGGCCAGAAAATTGGTTCTGGTAAAGTGCGCATTATTCATGACTTAGCTGATATGGATCAGGTGCAAGCAGGTGATATTCTTGTGACTGATATGACGGACCCGAACTGGGAGCCCGTGATGAAGCGTGCGGCAGCGATTGTGACCAATCGTGGTGGTCGTACATGTCACGCGGCAATTATTGCGCGTGAACTGGGTATTCCTGCAGTCGTTGGTACCGGTGAAGCAACTGAGGTGCTCAAAGAGGGCGCTGAAGTAACTGTTTCATGCGCTGAAGGTGATGAGGGTCGTATCTATGATGGTTTCTTGGAAACAGAAATCGAAGAAGTGCGTCGCGGTGATATGCCAGAAATTCCTGTGAAAATCATGATGAACGTGGGTAATCCTCAATTGGCATTTGATTTCTCACAAATTCCTAATGGCGGTGTTGGTCTAGCGCGTCTAGAATTCATCATTAATAACAATATTAATGTGCACCCGAAAGCTGTTTTAGATTACCCGAATGTGGATAGTGAGCTGAAGAAAGCCGTTGAGTCAGCTGCTCGTGGATATGCAAGTCCACGTGCGTTCTTCGTATCAAAATTGGCTGAAGGGATTGCGACCATTGCTGCTGCCTTCTATCCGAAGCCAGTCATTGTTCGTATGTCAGACTTTAAATCGAATGAATACCGCAAATTAGTCGGCGGTTCTCGCTATGAGCCTGAGGAAGAGAATCCAATGTTGGGCTTCCGTGGTGCCTCACGTTACATCTCAGAAGACTTTGCAGAGTGTTTCCGTATGGAATGCGAAGCCTTGCGTTTTGTGCGTAATGAAATGGGCCTAAGCAATGTGGAAATTATGATTCCATTCGTTCGTACACTAAAACAAGCGGAGAAGGTTGTTGATCTCTTAGGCGCAAATGGTTTGAAACGTGGTGATAATGGCTTGCGTTTAATCATGATGTGTGAAGTGCCAAGTAATGCTATCTTAGCTGATCAGTTCTTAGAGTACTTTGACGGTTTCTCTATTGGCTCTAACGATATGACACAACTGACCTTAGGTCTTGATCGTGACTCGGGTATGGAGTTGTTGGCCCAAGACTTCGATGAGCGTGATGAGGCGGTTCAGTTTATGCTTGAGCGTGCGATTACTGCATGTTTGAAAGCGGGTAAATATGTGGGTATTTGCGGTCAAGGCCCATCCGATCACCCAGACTTGGCTGAATGGCTCAAAGAAAAAGGTATCCTGTCAATGTCACTTAATCCTGACACTGTGGTTGATACTTGGCAGAAGTTAGCTACAAAATAAATCCTTCTATTACTATGGTAATGGAGATGTTCACTGAGTTGAAGCTGAAGCTGTAGTAAAGTTTCATTTGAGTGTTAACGAGAAATAACGCTGAGTCTTTGGACTTGGCGTTATTTTTTTTGCTTTAAAGCTTGTCGTGATGATGATTTGAAGCCTAAGCTAAGTTGACTATGCTAAGATTACGCTTATCAGTAATTAACATAAATTTATAAACGCATGCGAGGAGCACAAAATGAGTGGTTTAGTCATAGAAGATATTGTTGTTGGTGAAGGCGAAGAGGCCAAGAGCGGACAATATGTAACAGTTCATTATACGGGTTACTTATTAGACAACGGCTCAAAATTTGACTCCAGTAAGGATCGTAATCAACCATTCGCTTTCCCCTTGGGGGCTGGCCATGTCATTAAGGGCTGGGACCAAGGTGTTGCTGGCATGAAGGTAGGTGGTGTGCGTAAACTCACCATTCCGGCTGAGCTTGGTTATGGCAGTCGTGGTGCGGGTGGTGTGATTCCACCGAACGCAACCTTAGTGTTTGATGTCGAACTCTTGAAAGTTAACTAAGCCTAATTATCGGCTTATTACATGAAGGTGCTTAGCTAATGTCAATGTGGATTTGGTTTGGTTTAGGTGGACTATGCTTGATTCTTGAAGCATTAAGTGGCACCTTCTATTTATTGCTTGTGGCCTTAGGGCTATTTGCTGCAGGTTTAGTCGCGTATTTTGATTGGTCTTTATGGCATCAGTTGGCCGGCTTTATCATAGTATCTGTTATCGGTCTTTTACTGCTTAATCAACGACGAGTTGAACGTAAGCGATCGAATCGCTCAGCGACGAGTGATGTGAATGTCAATCTTGATATTGGTATGTTGGTGGACGTAAGCGAGTGGAAGCCCCATGGCCGTACTGAGGTGCTGCATCGTGGTGTTCGCTGGCAAGCGGCCTTATCACCTACTGTGTCTGAGCCTGCCTTACCAGGGCAATACACGATTGTCGATCTACAAGGCGTCACCTTAATTCTTGCGCCAGTCAAATCTAAAGAAAATTAATCTTTGTGTAACCACCTAGGGAGAGAATATGTTACCAGAAATCGGTCTTGAAAGTTTTTGGATAATCCTACTTGTACTTGCGTTAGTTGTCATCTTTAAAGCTATCGCGATCGTTCCGCAACAACACGCTTGGGTGATTGAACGCTTGGGAAAATACGATCGCACGCTGACACCAGGCGCTAAATTCGTCTTACCATTCATTGAGCGTATTGCGTATAAGCATGTCCTAAAAGAAATTCCATTAGATGTCCCAAGTCAAGTGTGTATTACACGTGATAATACGCAGTTGCAAGTTGATGGTGTCTTATTCTTTCAGGTAACGGACCCGATGCGTGCATCATATGGATCGTCCAACTACATCAATGCGATTACACAATTAGCACAAACTACTTTACGTTCCGTGATTGGACGCTTGGAGTTGGATCGCACCTTCGAAGAGCGCGAGTTCATTAATAGCAGCATTGTATCCTCATTAGATGAGGCGGCGGCCAACTGGGGCGTTAAGGTATTGCGTTATGAAATTAAAGACTTAACACCACCGAATGAGATTTTGCGGGCGATGCAAGCACAAATTACGGCTGAGCGCGAAAAGCGAGCTTTAATTGCTGCCTCTGAGGGGCGTCGTCAAGAGCAAATTAATATTGCGACTGGTGAGCGTGAGGCGGCTATTGCGCGTTCTGAGGGTGAAAAGCAAGCTAAGATTAATGAGGCCGAAGGTGAGGCCGCTGCGGTTGTTGCGATTGCGGATGCAACCGCGAGTGCAATTACTAAAGTCTCACAAGCGATTCAGCAACCTGGTGGGCTTGAGGCGGTTAATCTACAAGTGGCTGAGAATTATGTGGCCGCCTTCGGTAAGCTTGCTCAAGAGGGTAATACCTTAATTCTACCGAGCAATATGGCGGATATGGGCGGCTTAATCGCCTCGGCCATGAGTATTGTTAAGCACCAGAAATATAGCTAATCAAACTACAGTAGGCTAATACGTGAGCTAGGACCTAAGGAGCGGCGTGGCGGTTTATATGCTTTTCGTAATGAGTTGCGGGCTAATACCTGAGTTGTACTCTAGAAAGTTGATCTACCTGCATAATACAAATACGTATTAGCCGTTCTGAGATGAGTTGATAAAGGTCATCATGTAAGACGATGATGATTTACTAAGTGATTAAATAAATTCAAAGCTTAGGTAAATTCTGAGGAGGAGGACAGTATGTTGATGCGAGCAAGTGATTGCGTATTAATTATTATTGATATTCAGGCTAAGTTGATGCCGGCTTTATTAAGCCCTGAAAGCATGATTCAGCGCGCCTATGCTTTGGCCAAAGCGGCTCAATTACTCGGAGTGCCGGTGATTACGACCGAGCATTATGCGGATAAAATCGGTGCTACTGTGAGTGATTTAGACGGTTTGACGGGTACAGTGGTCCATAAGAAAACTTTTAGTGCCGCGCGTGAGCAGAGTTTCCTGCAGGCCTTGCCGAAAGAGTCTAAAAACTTATTGTTTATCGGTTCTGAAACTCATGTGTGCGTACTACAAAGCTTGCTTGAAACCGATATGCTCACTGATCATCAGTGTTATCTCGTTAGCGATGCTTGCAACTCGCGCTCTCAAACTAATTTTGATGCGGCCTTAAGACGTGTAGAGCAGCAGGGGATTGGTTTGCTAAGCACCGAGATGGTTTTATTTGAATGGCTTGAAAGTGGCGATAATCCGCACTTTAAAGAAATTCACAATTTGCTAAAGCTATTCAATTAACGTTGCGTCAAGGTTACGCTAGGATTGCTTATATCAATTTATAAGAGCTTAGGGCCGCCGATCTCGCCATTGTGATGGGGGGGCGACGGAGCAATATACCTTATATCAATTTATAAGAGCTTATAGCTTATAGGGTTATAGGCGATTGGTTTTCATGATGCGATCTTTTTCGCGTAGCCAATCGCGCTCTTTTTCGGTATCGCGCTTATCATGTAGCTTCTTACCTTTGGCAAGGCCAAATTCCAATTTAATTTTGCCATTTTTATAGTGCAGGTTTAATGGAATTAATGTGTAGCCGCGAATTTCCACTTTACCAATTAGGCGATTAATTTCCTGGCGATGCATTAAGAGTTTGCGCGTGCGTGTGGCGTTCGGGTGAATATGCGTTGAGGCAGAATTCAGGGGGCTAACATGCATATTGAGAAGATATAATTCGCTATCGCGAACAATCACATAACTTTCGTTCATCTGAACTTTGCCAGCGCGAATTGATTTTACTTCCCAGCCTTCGAGGACGATGCCCGCTTCAAAGCGGTCTTCAATAAAATAATCGTGGCGGGCTTTTCTATTATCTGCTATGGTCATAGGGGATTGTTTTAATTGTTTTAAGATGCTGTCATTATACCGAAAACTAAAGTTTTTTGTTTGTCATCAATATGTGAGACATGGCTTGTTATAATGGAGTGCGTTTTATGTCGGCGAATAATTATTCGCTAAACACAGCTATTTTCTAACAAAAATTAATTTATGCATAGTATTAAAAGAACTGTTTTATTACCGTATTCCGCTGCGCAAATGTTCGCGCTTGTAGCAGATGTTGAGAAATATCCTGAGTTTATGCCTTGGTGCGGTGGTGCTCAAGTGAAAGAGCTCCTAGAAGATGGGATGGTGGCATCGATTATTATTAGCTTTGCAAAAATTAAGCAGACCTTCACGACGCGAAATCGTCACGAGTATCCCAATAAAATTGAATTAAAACTGGTCGATGGGCCCTTTTCCTCTTTGCAGGGGACTTGGTCATTTATTGAGCTTGATGAGACTGCCTGTAAAGTTGAGTTTGTTTTGGATTATGCATTTAATAGCCGTCCCTTAGAGTTATTAATTGGCCCAGTATTTAATCGCATTGCCAATAGCTTTATTGATTCTTTTACTCAACGCGCGCAAAAGCTCTATGCCTAAGCGAATGATTAATTGCTTAACCGTGAAATGAGTGGTAGAGAGTAATGTCTATGTATCAAATTCAGATTATTTATTCGGATCGAGCTGAGCACGCTTGGTCTCAAGACTTGAGGGTCGCAAGCAATACCACGATTGAGCAGGCGCTTGAGCAAAGTGATTTTCAGCTTCAATTTCCACAATTGGACTGGCGTGAACTTGGCTTGGGTATATTTGGACTGAAGCAAACTGCGGACTATATTTTGCAAGAGGGGGATCGTCTGGAACTCTATCGTGGCTTGAATTTTGATCCAAAAATCTCACGTAAGCGACGAGCGATACATCGAAAAGCAGGAATTTTAAAAAAGAAACATCTGAAACCAGATCGTTCCAAACGTATTGAATATGATGATTACACAAAGGAGACATAATGAGTAATGTGGTATTGTTTGAAGTCTTAACAGCGGGGCAAGACTTTCAATTAGGTGTAGCAACACTGAACCAAGCAGCTGTCTTAAACAGTCTTTCTCTAGAGATGGCTGAACTGCTACAAAAACAATTAAGTGCTTGGGAGCGCGATGATAAAATTGTTGCAGTGATTATCAAAGGGGCAGGGGATAAAGCCTTTTGTGCTGGTGGTGATTTGCATGGACTCTATAAAGCTATGCAAGAAAACACGAGCGATAATGCCTGGAGTAACCGTACTGCACGTGATTTTTTTGCGACAGAGTATCGTCTTGATTATCATATTCACACGTATAGCAAGCCCATTATCTGTTTGGCACATGGGATTGTGATGGGCGGCGGAATGGGCTTGATGATTGGTGCTAGTCATCGTGTCGTCACCGCTCAGTCGAGATTGGCTATGCCTGAAGTTAGTATTGCCTTATTTCCTGATGTCGGTGGTAGTTGGATGTTAAATCGCTTGCCAGGTCGTACAGGTAAGTTCTTGGCGGCAACAGGGGCGAATATTGGTGCACAAGATGCCTTGTTCACAGGTCTTGCAAATTATGCGATTGATTATCCAAATTGGGCCGATATTGTTACTCAGCTACAGGGTGCTGCTTGGAAATCTAGCGCTAATCGTCGCTTTAATGATGACTTAATCCATGCCGTCCTAACGGCCAATTCAAGTCATGAAGTACAAGGGAAGGGACCTGTTGAGGAACACTATGCCTTGATTAATCAAATTTGTGCTTATCAAGATCCAGTGAGCCAATATGAGGCGATCATGCAACTCAGAACGCACGATGATGCTTGGTTAGTTAAAGCGGCAGATACCTTAGCTAAAGGCTCTCCTTTATCATTCGCCTTAGCTATGGACTTACTCGAGCAAACTCGCCATGACTCATTGGCTGAGGTATTTTATCTAGAGTTTAATGTCGCTTTGTATTGTTGTGTTTATGGGCAATTTCAAGAAGGCATTCGTGCTCTATTAATTGATAAGGATCGCAAGCCTAATTGGCAACCAGCGAGTGTTGCTGAGGTCAGCCAGGAATTAATTGAGCATTTCTATGAGGATCCTATGCCTGCTGGCGAACCTCATCCATTGCAAGATTTACTTAATTAAGCTAATTATTGTTGCGCTTATACTAAGGCCCAATCATCTTAAAGATGGTTGGGTTTTTTAAGTTAAATATTTAACTTAAATTTAAGATTTTATTATCTCCGATTATTGTCATAAATAATATTAATTAGAATTTAATAACTAGGCAAATGGAGCTCTTAATTAATATCCCCTAATTAATCAATAGCTTGTAATTTTTTATAAAGAGGGTTTAGCACATTACCTGGTAATAAATTTCCCTTAGTTGAAATTTTAATTAAGGCTATCCGTGGCTGATTTAAATTGTTTTAATTAAAATTTAATAATGTAATTTTAATACAACAAAAAAATACATTTTATAAGCTAAACCGCTATATAAATCCTATGATTGTCAGTTTTAATAAAGCCTAAGGGGCATATTGACTATTGATACGATTGAATTATTCATGATTAATTCAGTTGCTAGGGCTTAAGTATCTTCATTTTTAAGCCAAAGTTTTAATATTTATGATATTAATGTGGTATATTCTCCCTTATTCCTATTTTTTTTTAATTACTGCAAAAATAATATTGCTTATTATTAAAAATGATAGTCGGTTTTTGACGGTATTTTTTGCTTTTTTATCTGCAACAAAGTGCAAAAGTCCTGATAAAATTACTTCATCGCAATGACTTTAAGTCGTTATTTTCCTAGTGAAGAGGGCGTGGAATTTTTTATTTCACGCTTATAATGACAGGAGTTTCTAGCGGTATTATTAATTTCTACCTGAAAGTAGAATGTAAATCACAAGGACTTGTTATGAGTAAGTTGTATCGTTCGGTCTGGAATGAAGCGTTGGATGCCTGGGTAGCTATCGCTGAGATCAAGGGTTCGAGCGGTACTTCAAACTCGTTTGAACCGATAAATCATAAAACTAATAAATTAAGCTGTACTGCAAGTCGTATTATGCAGGCAACTACACTTGGTTTATTAGCCTCTTCAATGGCTCACGGTGGTGTGCCACTGAATGTTGCTCAAATTACCTACTCTAACCACAATGTTAGGGTATCTGCATGCTATACACAAGTACGTGCTGCTGAGTTTAAAGTTGACGCTTATGCCTATAAAATCAGTAACTATTGGTTTGCTGATGATCGCAATGGCATCAAAAGAGTTCTTTTCTCACCGGTCAATACAGTCGTCATTGATCTGAAATCAGAACAGTTTCTCGAGAAAGCGCTTGCTTATTTTAAGGCCTTGGCCAAGACTCACCATGAACTGATGCTAAGTAGCAAAGTTTTAGCACCAGCGAATGATATAAGCGATCGTATCAATGGCTTAATTGCTTACGATAGTGACGGTTTTAAGCAGCTTTCAGAGTCACTCAAGGTCGATAATATTACTTTCTCATCTGCCCGTGTTACGGGACAGGTTAGTATGGTGCCCACAACAACTGGGCTTATAACAGCTGAGTTTGTCGCCAAGCCTAGTCATGCCATCGTGGATAATCATAATTTGCGGATTGTGGTGGCTGATCCATTATTCTTAAAAGACTCAGCCATCTTTAATGCAGATAGTGTGTTAAATAATGAGCTCACTATTCAGAAGACGCATATCTAGTTGAGCTAATCTAAGTCGCACTAATCTAAGCTAATCTAAGTCGCGCTAATCTAAGCTAATCTAATCTAAGTCGTACTAAGCTAAGTTAAGCTTGTTTAACTCTCGCTAATCTAAATAATTTTTCATGTCTGAAATTTAAAGCTAAGCGCTTAACATTGGCTTTATATACTAAGCGCTTAGCATAGACCTTATGCTTGTTCTGGCTTCTCAAGGCTGTAATGTAGCGGCATAAGTTCAATAGTCGCGGCTGGTTCAGCACTTAAGGTCAATGCCTTATCAGCAGACTCATTCAATGCATCAAGTTGAATTTCAAACAATACATAGGTTTTGTCGTTTAGACTGACCGCATTTACAATTTGCCCCACAATATCTTCGCCTTGCATAATATCAGTGGCGAGTAAAGATTTTGCGTCTTGAATTGCTGGCGTCACAAAACCAATCACACTGCGGCGTTTGAGAGAGCCGCGATAGTGGCTGCGTGCAATGACTTCTTGCCCAGGATAGCAACCTTTGGTGAAATTAATGGCATGCAAAACATCTTGATTGATGCTTTGGGCTACGAATAATTCTTTGGTTGCCGCACAAATCCATGGCAGACCCAAGGCAATATCTTGTGCATACCAGTGATTTTCACTCGATTGCTGGCAATCTGAGCAAAGTGGAGCCTGTCCTTCTAAACTAATGGCTAACAGGCGAATATGGTCACCTTCACTGGGGTAGCGAATGATAAAGGCATTGTCATTTTTATTGACTGTGAATGTCTGTGTAGTAATTGTCGGGCTGGAATGATGACCAGCAATCGCTAAGCGTTGTGAGATGGCCTCAATATTAGAACCCCAGATGCCGCAAATTTTTGCACTGGCAAGCTCAACCTTAACCTTGGCACGTAGGACAAACATACTAAGACGCTTTTGAGTTTGCTCGGCAATGTCTTGCTGCAGACATGCATAGTAAGTGGGTAGATCCTGCTCAGCATCTTGCCAAATAAGAAAATTCGCAAAGACACGTCCCTTAGCTGAAGACATGGTTGCTAATTGCGCTTGTGTCGATGTGACTATACGTAAGTCTTGGCTTAATTGATTTTGTAAAAACTCAAAGCTGTCTTCACCAGAGATCTTAATGAGTGCAAACTCACTGAGAGTGGCTTGGTAGAGTTCGGTCGTAGATTGTTCTGAAGGTTGGTAAAGCATGGCAATAAACCTATAAATTTAAGAATGCGATTAAGTAAGCTAGCAAAGGCAAGCAATATAGAACTTACTAGCCTATATAGTACGTTAGTTTATATGGGATTGGAAACATTTAGGACAATGGCCTTAGTGGGATTGCTGGTAAAAGTGTTTTACAATAGAGCCTAGTTTGATTTTAGTGCCTAGTTACGCATAATAAAGAATCAGTTTTGCATATCTATCATTCACTGTGTAAAAACTTGCGCAACCAGGCTCTATGCTTTCATGACACACTGACACGATAATATTAAGCCGCTAACATTATGTTTAAAAAACTATTTTTTACATTTCTAATCTTAGTTATTACTGCAGCAGCGGGTCTAACGTATAAGGTATGGACGTGGCAGACGACGCCTCTGCAATTAAGTGAGGAAAGAATTGATTTCACGATTCCTCGTGGCAGCTCAGTACGCACCGTAGCCGAGCTTTTAGCCAAGCACAATGTGGATGTAGAGCCCTTGCTCTTTAGCTTGTATTCACGTTATACAGGGCAGGATAAATTGTTAAAAGCGGGCGCCTATGAAATTAAGCAAGGCCAAACCGCATTAGATGTGCTGAATATGATGGCCAGTGGTGATATGAGCCGACGTACTATACTGATTGTTGAAGGCTGGACCTATAAGCAGATTCGCTCTGCGATTGCAGCCAATAATGATATCCAACAAACCCTCAGTGAAGTAGATGATGCACAGATTTTAGAACGCCTAAGCGCTGATCCTTCAATCACCTCCTTAGAAGGCTTGTTGTATCCCGATACCTATGTTTTTGTGCCAGGTGATAGTGATTTTGATATTGTGCGACGCGCTTATACAGAAGGTCAGAAGCGTCTGCATACTGCGTGGGAGCAGCGTCAAGCGGATTTGCCGCTAAACTCCCCATATGAGGCCTTAATTCTCGCCTCAATTGTAGAAAAAGAAACCGGGCATGGTGAAGACCGCGGTAAGATTGCAGGCGTATTTGTTAATCGCTTGAACATTAAAATGCCTCTGCAAACTGACCCCACAGTTATCTATGGTATGGGCGATAAGTATCAAGGGCGTATCCGCAAAGTGGATTTGCAGACGGACACCCCCTGGAATACCTATACCCGCAATGGCTTACCGCCTACGCCGATTGCCAGTCCAGGGGCTTTAGCACTAGCGGCTACTTTAAATCCAGAGAAACATAAATATTATTATTTTGTGTCAAAAGGTGATGGTAGTAGCGCTTTTGCCGAAAATTTACGCGATCATAATCGCAATGTACAAGTGTATATTCTAAAACGAGGAACGCCTTAATTAATTAAGACAATAGACAAATGAAAAAAGGCATATTTATTACCTTAGAAGGTGTTGATGGAGCAGGTAAGAGCTCTCATACCGAATGGCTGTGTGAGTATTTCCTTACATTAGGTCGTGAGGTTGTTGTAACGCGCGAACCAGGTGGTACACCGATAGGTGAGCAATTACGAGAGATTCTTTTACATCAAGAAATGAGTCAAGCTACCGAAGTTCTTTTGATGTTTGCTGCACGACAAGAAAGTATCGAACAGATTATTAAGCCTGCTTTAGCGCAAGGCAAGGTAGTGATTAGTGATCGATTTACCGACTCTACCTATGCATATCAAGGTGGTGGGCGTGGTTTTAACAAAAATAAAATCGATCAGCTTGCGCAATGGGTGCATGCGGATGTTCAGCGTGATCTGACGCTTTTGTTTGATGTCCCTGTTGAGGTAGCGCGGGCACGCTTGGAGGCGACGCGACAATTAGACCGTTTTGAGCGCGAGCATGAGGACTTCTTTTTAGCGGTGCAGGCGGCTTATCATGAATGTGTGTCGCGTGATCCACAGTGCTATTATGTCGTTGATTCCACGCAGAGTATGGTATCTATTCGTGAACAATTGAGTGACGTCTTAAAACAAAGGTTCCCTGTATGAACCTAGCACAGTTTTATCCCTGGCAAGTAGATACTGCCAAAGCCTGGCTAACTCAGCGGGAACGCTTTGCGCATGCTTGGCTTATTCATGGTCCTGAGGGAGTCGGTAAATTAAATTTTTCTCTGGCGGCAGCGGCAAGTCTGCTCTGTACTGATGCACGTGAAGGTATCGCGTGCGGTAAATGTCAGTCATGTCATTGGTTTAGTTTAGGCAATCATATGGATTTTCGTTTGGTGCTACCTGATGCCTTAAGCGATAAATTAGGACTAAGTACTGAGGATTCAAGCAAAGATAAAACAACGGAAACTAAGCTGTCGAATGAAATTCGTATTGAACAAGTACGGCAGTTAGAGGACTTTATGGGCTTGACCACTCATCAAGGTGGCTTGCGTGTTGTTGTGCTTGGTCCTGCAGAGGCACTTAATACGGCATCAGCGAATGCAATTTTAAAAGTTCTTGAAGAACCGAATCAGAATACCGTCTTTCTGCTGTATACGCATGCTCCGCAAAAATTATTGCCAACGATTATATCGCGTTGTCGACGTCTGCCCTTAACTATACCTGAGCGCGCCGTTGCGCAAGCGTGGTTACAAGCTCAGGGGGTAAATCAAGCAGAATTGTGGCTGGCCGCTGCTGCAGGTGCGCCTTTGCGTGCTTTGGAGTCCAGTGACTCACCCCTTGAGCCCTTAGCATATTGGTTGCAAGCATTTGTTGAAGAACTCGTTCAGCGTCGCATGCCTGATCTTGATAGCTATGTGGCACGCCTTGAGAAAGTCGCTAATGCGCAGTGGATTGATAGTTTACAACGCTTGTGCATCGATTTAAATTTATTGCATTACTCATTGCCCTTGCGCTTTTTTCCGAGTTTAGAAGCCTTGCTACAAGGTTTAGCTACGCAGGTTAATCCTGTAAAACTGGCTGAGTTGCAGGAGTATCTTAAGGGACAGCAGCGCTTAGCTAATCATCCTTTGAATGCGAAATTATTTATTCAATCGACGCTTCAACGTGTTGTTCTTTCGTGTTTAGCTAAAAAGTAATTTTCGGCTCTATGTTGTACAAACAACTGCCATATATTTAAACATTAAAATAACTGTTATCTATTGTTCATCGTTATTGATCATTGCCTAATATAACTTGCGAACTTGAGAGTGTCTGAGCTTCTATGCATGAAAGCTTGTGAACTTGAGAGTTTCAGTGCGCTTAATTCGTTCTATTTAATTTTAAAGTAAGATATGTTTATTGACTCACATTGTCATTTAGATTTCCCTCAATTGCGAGAGGATCTACCGCAAATTCTGCAACAGATGCAGACGAATCAGGTTAACCATGCCTTATGCGTCAGTATTAATTTACCTGATTGGCAAGGGCTTATTGAGATGGTTGAGGCACATGAATGTCTATCAGCATCAGTGGGGGTGCATCCTGATTATCAAGATACGCCAGAGCCAAGTGTTGAGCAACTCGTGGAGATGGCGCAACATCCGAAAGTGGTCGCCATTGGAGAGACAGGCTTAGATTATTATCGTTTGAGTGAGCCTTTAGACTGGCAAAGAGAGCGTTTTCGTGTGCATATACGAGCGGCGGTTCAAGCGCAGCTGCCCTTAATCATTCACACGCGTGCCGCAAGTGCGGATACGATTCGTTTGATGCAAGAAGAGGGGGCTGAACGCTGCGGGGGTGTGATGCATTGCTTCACAGAGAGTTGGGAAGTGGCGCAACAGGCCTTAGCCTTAGGGTTTTATATTTCCATGTCTGGGATTGTGAGTTTTAAGAATGCCGTCGAGATTCAAGAGGTGGCGTGTAAGGTGCCTTTGGAACGTTTGTTGATTGAAACGGATTCACCTTATCTAGCGCCCGTGCCATTTCGCGGTAAGCGTAATGATCCTTCGAAAGTTATGCATGTGGCAGAAAAAATTGCTGAACTTCGTGGTGTTTCTGTAGAAGAGATTGCCACTGCGACACGCGAGAATTTTTACCGTTTGTTCTCGAAAGCGGGAACTTGATGTCAAAGAGATTGCCACAGCGACACGCGAGAATTTTAATGTTTGTTCTCGAAAGCCAGAATTTGAGTAATTGCGAGTAGTCGTTGTGAGTATATATTCACAATCTTTTACTGATTTTGCCGCTTTTATCGGTTATCCTTAATTCATTCTTCTATGAGTAGAGGGTAGTCGTCGATTATGCCGCTCAGTTGTTGAGATATTCTTTTATGCGTGAAGGTCTTATTAATTCTGCTTATTGGGCATTATGAAGGGTAGGACACAATATTTTTCACGCCTTATTGCGTTTTTTTTACGTTGAGGTTGTATGTTAAAACACAGAATTTTTTCATTATTACTGGCTAGTGGTTTAGCGATTAGTACAACAGCTATGGCCAACTCTTCGAGTTGGTGGAATGATGTTAAGAACGATCGCGCCAACAGTATTACTCAAGCGATTGAACAAGGACAGGATCCGAATGTGCTGAATGCTGATGGTAATCCTGCCATTATCGTTGCTGTTCGTGAAGACTCGCCCAGAGCATTTACCGCTTTAGCGGAGAATCCTAAAACCGATGTCAATATTGAAAGCCTGTCTGGCGAGACTCCTTTAATGTATGCCGCGATTACAGGCAATCTTGATGTGGCCCGTGTTTTAGTGAATCGTGGTGCACAAGTTAATCGCCTAGGCTGGGCCCCCTTGCATTATGCCGCCGTGAAAGGTCAAACCAAAATGGTTGAGTATTTACTGGAGCAAGGTGCATTTCCGAACGCACCCGCGGCCGAAGGAAGTTCACCTATCTTACTCGCGGTTAGTTCACGTAATGAAGCCACTGTCCGTGCTTTATTGAAGGCGGGGGCGGATCCGCGTGCGGTCAATCAGGAACGCTTAAATGCGATTGAATTGGCGCAAAGAATGAAACTCACATCAATTGAGAAGCTTTTGCAAGGCAATGCTTCAAATAAGAAGTAAATTTAAATGCTATTGTCATTGAGATCAGGACACTATAGCGTCTCTAAATATATAGAAGCAAAGGTATAACGAACAGATGTCGCTATAGTGTATAACATAGCATTAGCTCTGAAAGAGGGTATATGCTAAATTATTCTCATGGTAAATGCTCGTTCGTTGGCTACTGTTTAGGGAATCGACGCGGTGGGTTTTTCGATAAATTGGTATATTTCAATATAGAGAATTGTATGAATAAGTTTCCATCACTTGCTGCTTTACTGCTCATGCTGTCGTACGGTGCTACGGCTCATGCCGAACAAAATTATTGTGAAAGTCCCTGGTTTGCTAATGGCAAGCAATTGCAAGTGACTGTGCCTACTCAGGGCGTTGACTTGACCTTAACCTTTGCTAATGTACAGAAGACTAATGCCATGCAGTGTTCCGCTCAGTTACATGTACAAGGGCAAGCACCAGTGAGCCAATTGGGTCTCGTGGTTTCAGCTCAAGGCAATTTGCAATTGGATGTGCAAGAGAATCAATCAAGTCTAAGCGGTACTATTAACTCACCAGGTCCAGGTGGCATGTGGCTACAAAATAAGCTTAATATTCAATTAAATGGCTATTTTTTAAAGCCAGCGAATCGTGTGTTAGCTGGGAATACTACACTAGAGCGCCGTATCAAAGCTGATTCCAAAGGTGATTTATTCTTAGCGCAAGGTATGCCTAAGGTTGGCTCCGCTTCGGTAGACGATTTACAAGTCCATGTGAAGTCAGGGCAAGTCGGCAGCCTGCAAACTACACCGACCTCGCATGGTGCTTTACAGTGTCAGCCAATAAGCTATCAGGCTCAGGTTACGGCGGGATCAATGCGTAATAGTATTGATAAAAGAACTAAGCAGTTAGCCAATCCTAAGTGGGTTGATTTAACCGATTGGTATTGCCCTGAGGCAGGCTTAAGTTTGAAGACCGTAGTGAATGAAGGCAAACAGAATTATACGGTGGATATTAAGGTATTGAACTAAGCACTTTAAGCACTGTAAGTATTAAGGCCTTGGACTCATGAATAGCTAGTTTTACATAATCTATGAATATTTTGGTTTAATCGCTTAATAGTTTTTCAATTGCCTGGGCGAGTTGCTCAGGCTTTTTCGTTGGGGCAAAGCGCGCAACAACTTGGCCAGAACGATTAATCAGAAACTTCGTAAAATTCCATTTAATACTAGCGCCTAGGAGGCCTTTCTTCTCATGTGTTAGCCATTGGTATAGAGGATCGGCTCCTAGGCCCTTAACCTCAATTTTACGGCTAATTGGGAAACTCACACCATAATTGAGTTCGCAGAATTGTTGAATTTCTTGGTCACTACCCGGTTCTTGCTGTGAGAACTGATTACAAGGGAAGGCGAGCACGATGAATCCCTGCTCACGATAGCGCTGATAAAGTTCTTCAAGACCTTGGTATTGCGGTGTAAAGCCACACTTGGAAGCGACATTCACGACCAAGATTACCTTGCCTTGAAGGTCTTCTGAGGGCAGGGCTTGGCCATTGCTCAGCACTATTGGGAAATCAGTGATCATCAGTGGTGTCCTTGATTAGTCTTTATCAATCAGTTTCTTCTTGGCGGTTAGTGTGCAGCCCATGGAAGCGATAACAATACAGATAATGGCTAAAACTTGCCTTAAGCTTAGCATTTCGTGCAGGATAATGGCACCGGCAATTGCCCCGAATGCTGGTTCAAGACTTAGCAGTACGCCGAAGGTTTTACGATGCAGGGTGCGTAGGGAAATCATCTCTAAGGAATAAGGCAAGGCGCTAGAAAGTACGCCAACCGTAAGACCAAAGAGAAATAAATCAGGACGCCATAAACCATCGAGTCCAATATGGCCAATACTGAAGGGAAGGGTCATCAAGGCGGCGATCGTAATACCATAGGTTGTGGCTTGCCCAGGATGAATATGACGTACCCCTTGGCCAGCGACAATATATAAAGCCCAAAAAATGGCGGCTCCAGCGGCATAAAGAACACCCACAGGATCAAGGTTTTCAACACCATCATCGATGCCTAAGAGCAAATACATGCCCACTAATACTAGGCCAATCCAAACAAAATCAGAGCGTTGACGCGAAGAAATTAGTGCGAGTCCTAAGGGACCTAAGAACTCAATGGCAATCGCTAGTCCTAAAGGAATATGGCGGATTGACATATAAAATAGAAAATTAATGAGACCTAAGGAAATGCCGTAGTAAAGTAGTTGCGGTATATAACGTGGATTAAAGCCAAAGCGCCATGGGCGCCAGATTATCCATAATAAAATGGCAGAGAAAAGAAGCCGATAACTGGTTGTGCCCTGAGCGCCGAGCTCAGTAAAAAGGGACTTTGCAAACGAAGTCCCTACACATAATGAAATCATTGAGGCCACAAGAGCCAGTACACCTATAGAATAAGGGTACTGACTTTGGTGGCTAAGAGTTTTTGCGTTCATGGCGTAAAGTAGAAGAGCGCATCAACAACATAGCTGAAGCAGGTGAGGTTAAAAATAGGAAAATAATAATAATAATTTCGTGTAAGAATACGCGGTCTGATAGGTAGAGCGAAACGACTACGGATGCCAGTAAAACCAAGGCAGAACCAAATGTGTTGCCAAGTGTTGGTGCGTGGATTCTATCAGCAAATTCTTTGAAACGAATTAAACCGAAAGAGCCAATTAAACTGATTAAGCCAGCTGAAACCAAGAGGATGGCAATGATAATACTGGGAATTAAGGGAATAGGCTGCATCATCATGGCTCAATGACCTCACCACGAAGTAAAAATTTAGCCAGTGCGACCGTACCAACAAAGCCAAAGAGCGCAATTAATAAGGCAATATCATAGTACCAAGAGGTGCGGTAATAGATGCCTAAAGTAATGACTAAAAGCATACAATTGATATACAGTGCGTCAAGCCCAAGTACGCGATCTTGTGGTGTGGGCCCTTTGAAAATACGCCACATACAACAAAAAGCCCCTAAGGCAAAACAAAACATAGCGAATTGACACGCTAAGGAGATGTAATTAATCATTCAAAAATCTCCATTAAGTTTTTCTCGTAACGATTTTTAATGGTGCGAAACCATTCTGCTTCATCTTTTAGATCCAAGACGTGTAAGCGAAGGATATAGTCTTTTTCAGTTAAACCCGACCAAACAGTGCCCGGTGTGAAGGTAACGATACAACCTAAAATGGCTAAGCCGTGTGGGTCGCGAATATCTAAGGGGATATACACATAGCCAGAAGTGAGTTCATAACGGCGAGGGTATAGGATTAATCCGGCCACATGAAAATTCGATTTAATCACATCATAGATAACAATCGCAATTAATTTGAGTGTCACCAGCGGTTTGCGTGGATAGGCTAAATCTGGACGCATGCGTAAAGAGGTTAACATCAAGACAAAGCCAATAATAAAGCCGAGTAGGACCTGTCCAACGGTAATCTCATTACCCAATAGGAGCCATAAGATTAAGAGCAGGCTTGTCATGGGTAGCCAGAAGAACATACTTCTCATCTTAATGACCTCCTACAGTAGGAACAGGGCGCTGTTGAAAGACCGCATCAATATATTGCATTGGGTCGTCTAGAGAGGCTGCTGTGGTATTCATAAAGTGCATGACATCACTGGCAAAAATTGACATCCAAATGCAGACACCTAGCATGATCGTAACAGGTAATGCTTCACGCAGCATGAGTTTAGGGGTTTTTAGGGTACCAGAGCCCCAGAAAATGCGAATGCCTGTACGACCTAAAGCAATCACCGTGACCATACCAGAAATCAACATGAATGCAACCAAGAACCAAGCGTTATAAGATGCTGAGCCCATTTCAATACTGGTTAAGGTAATGGCTTGTGAGAGTAGGGCAAACTTCGCTAAGAATCCGGAGAAGGGGGGTAGGCCAGCCACAATTAGCACACACGTAAAGAAGGCTAGGCCTAAAAAAGCCATGGCAGCTGGGATTGCTACGCCCACGGCTTCACCCGCGTAGTCAGATTTAGTATCTTGCTCTTCTAGGCCAAATGCTTCAAGACTGACAGACAGTACGCTTGTCTGTACCGATTCTGTGCGACGAATTAACTCCGCTAGAAGGAAAGAGGCTCCAATCACCATTACGGAGCTGACAAGATAATAGAGTGATGGGCCAGTTAAGGCAACACCAGGCATGCCTAGCGCGGTTAAAAGGGTGCCGGAAGAAATCAGCACACAATATGTGAACATACGAGCGAGATTTTTTTCAGCCAATAAGCCAATTGAACCGAAGATAAGGGTGGCTAAGCCAATGAAATACATCCAAGTACCACCGAAAGCAGCGGGTGCGCCCGTTGGCAATAGCAATGAACCGAGGCGTAGTAAGGCGTAGATACCGACTTTTGTCATTAAAGAGAACATGGCGGCGACAGGCGCTGAAGCTGAAGAATAAGCATCCGTTAACCAGAAACTTAATGGCCAAGCTGCGGCTTTAATCAAGAACGCCGTACCTAAAATGGCGCATGCGGCTTCAAAGAGTTGGCGCTCACTGGCTTCTAATACACCGGCTTTCATGCCAAGGTCAGCCATCGCTAGCGTACCTGTCACAGAGTAAAGCATAGCGATACCAATTAGCATCAAGAAAGCACCGATTAGGTTGACGACAATATAATGGAAGCCTGAGCTTACGCGACGCTCACCAGAACCGTGTAGCAGCAAGCCATAAGAACCCGCGAGCAAGATTTCAAAGAAGACGAAAAGATTAAATAGGTCGCCGGTTAGGAAGGCGCCATTAATTCCCAACATTAGGAATTGGAAAAGCGGGTGAAAGTGAATTCCCGCGCGATCCCAGACCGTAGTGGCATAGATTAAGCAGGTAAAACCTAGACCTGCACAAAGAACAAGCATTAAGGCGGATAGTTGGTCAACAACTAATAAGATGCCCAAGGGGACGTCCCAATTGCCGAGCAAATAGACACCAATATTATGTTGCCAGGGGTTACTTAAGATACCCGAGCTGGCGAGTAGAAGCGTAATGGCAACGGCTAATTGCAATAAGGCAGAAATAATACCAATAGAGGTGACAAGGCGGCGACGCTTCTCTTTCAGTAAGACCATTGCGGCTCCAGCAAACATTGGAATCGCAATGGAAAAAATAGGCAGTTGGTTTAACCAAGCATTCATTATTGCTTACCTCCCAATCCATCAACGTGGTCGGAGTCGGTTAAGCCGCGTTGCGCCATAATCACCACAAGCATTAGGGCTGTGGTCGCAAAACCAATCACAATAGCGGTTAAGACGAGAGCTTGTGGTACAGGGTCGGCATATAAAATCGTGTCGACAGGGGCGTTACGCTTAATAATGGGAGGTGCACCTACAAAGAGTCGGCCCATGCCAAAGATAAAGAGGTTAACGGCATATGATATCAAGGTAATACCAACAACGACTTGGAAAGTACGAGGACGTAAAATTAGCCAGACGCCAGAACCCGCTAAAATACCAATCGCTAGAGAATAAACGAGTTCCATTATTTCGCTCCTGATTTGTGGCGTTTAGAACGAAGGGATTGGTGAGCTAAGGCAACCAGCATATAGGTTGTTGCACCGACCACGAGTGCAAAGACTCCCAAATCAAATAAAATAACGCTAGATAGGTGTAACTCACCGATGATGGGGAGATGTAGATCTATCGCAAGGGCCGATAAGAAAGGCAAACCGAATGCCAAGGGCAATAAACCAGTTAATACGGCTAACAGCAAGCCAACCGATAGCCAATTCTGTGGACGAATACGAGAGCGCATCTCAACCCAATGAATTCCACTAATCATATAGTGAATAATAATGCCAATGGCGAACGTGACGCCAGCAACAAAGCCACCACCAGGATAGTTGTGACCGCGTAGGAAGAAGAACGCGGCAATCATGGCGATGACGGGCATGAGTAGTCGTGCCAGGACATTAGGCACCAATAAAGTACCACGGGGTAGTTCTTCATTCTCTTTAATACGAGCCAAGTCAGGGGTGCTAATTTCGTGGCGCTTTTCAAGTGCATAAATCGTTTCTTGTGGTGGACGGAAACGACGTAATAAGGCATAGACAGTCAGAGCTACGATGCCGACGACAACAATTTCACCCATCGTGTCGAAGGCACGGAAATCAACCAAAATAACGTTCACCACGTTGGTGCCACCCCCCTCAGGCAAGGCCTTTTCAAGGTAGAAGCGACCGACTGCTGGCACAGTATTGCGGGTCATTAAAATATAGCTTAAGAAGGTAAGTCCTGCACCAACGCTAATCGCAATCACCATATCACGAAGGTGACGCAATTGAGTAAGTGTTGCATCACGATCATCATTCTCACGGCTTAATGGCGGTAACCAGCGTAAGCCGAGCAACAGCAGTACCAAGGTAACCACTTCAATCACTAATTGCGTTAATGCTAAGTCAGGTGCAGATAACCAGGCAAACGTAACGGTGGTTACAATGCCTGCACCACCAGCTAAAATCACCGCGCGAAAGCGGTTAAATTTAGCCTGATAGGCGGCTCCTATGGCGCATGCTGCACCGACTGTCCATAAAATAGCGAAGGCATAGTCAAATTGTGTACGCGGTAGGCGCATCCACTGGTTATAGCCAAGCAGTGGAATAATGGCGACGATTAAGCTGACGAGTACAATACACAGGATCTGCACTTGCATACGGCTAGAAGAAATATAGCCCATAGTGGTATGCGCCGCATTGTCTAGCCAGTCTAAGAAACCATCAAAAATACTGCGTCCATCAAAACGCTCGACTAAAGGCGTATAACCAGGGTTGGCTTGCCAGTAAGGCTTTAAAATCCAGACAACAATTACGCCACCAATAAGCGCGGAAATACTCATCAGCAATGGGATATTAATGCCATGCCAAATCGCTAAATGAAACTCGGTGGCTGAATAACCTAAGATAGAATACACCGCAACACGTAAGGTATCGCCAACGATAAGCTCAGGCATTAACCCAATTAAGATACATAAGATAAGTAGAAATGCGCTAGGGAATAGCATCCATTTATTAGGGTCATGTGGATTTTGCGGGAGGTTTTCAGCCGGAGGGCCAAAAAACACTTTGTTCACAAAGCGATATGAGTAGGCCACACTAAATGTACTTGCCACAACTGCTAAAATCGGCACAATATAATTAAGTTCCCCACTTAATTCAAGGGTTTCCGCTAAAAACATTTCTTTAGAAATAAAACCATTGAGTAGTGGTACACCTGCCATGGCGGCCGCCGCTAAAATGGCCAGACCCGCCGTAATTGGCATGGCTTTACGCAGGCCAGAGAGAATATGCATATCGCGCGTGCCTGTTTCGTGATCGACAATTCCCGTGATCATAAACAAGGACGCTTTAAAGGCAGCATGGTTAATCATATGGAACACTGCTGCAATCAGCGCCATTTGATTATTCATGGCTAAGAGTAGGGTAATGAGACCCAGATGACTGATGGTCGAATAGGCCAGTACTGACTTCAGGTCTTGCTGGAAAGTGGCGACATAAGCCCCGATACAAAGCGAAAGTAGACCGGCTGAGCCAATAATCCAGAACCACTCATCAGTCATCGCTAAGATAGGCCAAAAGCGAGCAAGAATAAATACACCCGCCTTAACCAGCGTGGCTGAGTGTAGGTAGGCTGATACAGGGGTTGGGGCTGCCATCGCATTCGGCAACCAAAAATGGAAGGGAAATTGCGCGCTTTTTGTTAGAGCACCGAGAGCAAATAGGATAACGATCGCAAAGTAAAGATCACTGTGACGAATGAGATCGCCCGAATTTAGTATGATGCTAAGATCGTAGGTACCCACCACATGACCAATCAGTAACATGGCAGCGAGTAAGCAAAAGCCACCACCAGCTGTAATTGTTAAAGCTATTCGTGCGCCTCGGCGTGCATCGGGACGGTGATGCCAATAGGCAATCAACATGAAAGAGGAAAGGGAAGTTAGCTCCCAAAAAATCACCAGTTGGATGACATTGCCTGAAGTAACCACACCCAACATAGAGCCCATAAAGGCAAGGAAGAAGGCAAAAAAGCGCGGTACTGGATCGGCAGGATCCATATAATAGCGTGCGTAAATGACAACCAGCAAACCGATTAAGGATACCAATAAGGCAAAAAGCCAAGCAAAGCCATCAAGTCGGAAGGTAATATTCAGATCGAGGAAAGGCATCCACTCAATCTTATGCTCGATGATTTGACCTGAAAAAATCACAGGTGCATGCCATAGTAAAATGGCTGTACATGTCGCCGCAATCAGTCCCCCTAGCATTGCTTCTCGATTGCGCGCGTCTTGCGGCAGAAAACCAGCCAGTATACTTCCAATAAAAGGCAATAAAACGAGAAGTGTTAAGCTCATCTAGGTATTTTTAATAAGGAAAGATTGGTAAAGAGATTCTGTGCTGTCCAACGGGATTAAATCGCTGTTTGACAAAGCTGCCAATTTCGCCGAATAGCACTTGATAATACGATATTTTAGGTAAAAAGTGGGGGATTTTGAAAGATTTAATGTAATAAACTTAGTCGTTTTAGGGTTTTTGAGGACTTTTTATACGGTTTGTTTTGCTTGAAAAAAATCTGTGAGCCACACATAAAGTTATTTTGTTGCGATATGGCTTGTATTTAATAGCAGTTGAGCGGAGTTAATGAAAAAACTAGCTTTATTTTTTCCAGTGATTAAGGAAACAGATAGAAGCTAGTTTATGTGAATGACTTTGTCAATGGATAAGGTAAGAGGCACTGAGTGTGTCTCCCAAAAGGACCTTATTTTAAATTAACGACCGCGCCTTCATAGAGAATTTGCCCACTAATTTGCCCGGTTTGTGAGCCACCCTTGGGTTCAATGCTGATAAATAAGGTATCGCCTTGACGGATACGCTGTCCTGAGCTGAGCTCGGTACTTTGGGTTGCCTTCAATAAGGCGAGAGAGCGAGTCAGTCCAGTGCTTTCACGCTGCCAGAGCTGTAAATCCAAGTTGTCGCCCATATTCTGTTGAATAACGGGTGTTAGGATAAGTTGATTGCCTTGTTCAACCACGAAGCCAACTTCATTCTTCTGTAGCGACGAGTAGAGAACAGCAACTTGACGTACAGGATTTTCAAAAGGGCGAAGAATAATTGTTGCGATCAGTAAAGCGGCTAATACTGCACTTAGGTAACGCCAGAAACGACGACTGATCCAGTAGCGTTTTAGTTTTTGCGCAAAGCTTTTCTTGCCTTCAGGATTGTCACCTTGCGCTTGACTTAGTGCTAATTCATCCGCAAGTTCTTGTTCATCGACAGGACTATTTTGTTCTGGGATAATGGCTTGCTTGATGCGCACCCAAACGCTCTCAGGCGCATCATCAGGGCTAAGTTGCTTGAGGAAGTGAAGGAATTCTTCCTCCCAAATAAGACTGAGTTTTTCAGCGGTTAAATCATTGGCAAAGAGATTGACAATTTTATCATTCTCCTCTTTGGTTAAGCCACCAAGCACAAACTCACCAATAGTGATGATATCGTCATGCTGCACATTCAGTACTTCACGTTGTTGGCTAAGATGACGTAGGCCGAGTTGAATGTTCTCTTTAAGTCGACCTAGAGGCAAATTCAAAAGGGTTGCTGTCTGCGCTTGCGATTGACCGCTAAAATACATACTCAGCAAGACGCGCTGCGTCTCTTCGGGTAGGTCTTCGAAGGCCTTATCAAATGAACCAGGTTCGATGAACTCATGGACACCCGCATGCAGATTCTGGCATTCATCACCGACAATGAACGGATGTTTGTCTTTATTATGTTCTTTCAGCGCGTCGAAATGTTTCTTGATCGTGGTGTTTAAACGGTAACGGAAGATGCAATACAGCCAACCACGCGCCGAGCCTTGTTCCTCATCAAAATATTTTGCATTGTCCCAAACTAGGGCAAAGGTATCAATTAAGGTTTCTTGGGCAAAATTATGCTGATGTAAAACCTTAAAACCAAAGCCTAACATGAGGCTTGACTCTTGCTCGTATAATTGTTGTAGCGCGCGCTTGTTCCCCTTGGCAATAGCCTTAAGTACTTTAGCGTAATTAAAGTTAGTATATTTATCCTGCACTTTTTCCTGTACCATGCTTAAAACCCGTAGAATTTCCTTGATTTTAGCCCAAAATAACAGTGAGTCATAGATGAATCATGAATTTGATAATGTAAATAATTCTTTCCTGGCACAATTTAGCTTACAGGGCAAGGTGGCTTTTATATCAGCCTCTAGTCAAGGCCTAGGACTTGCTATGGCCAAAGCCATGGCTGCTAGTGGCGCAGAGGTGTATATTAACGGCCGTCAACAAGCTGCCCTAGATCGTGTGATCGCTCAAGCACATGAAGAAGGCATTGTTTTACACTGTTTTTGTGGTGATATGTCTGTTCGCAGCGAAATTGAAGGTTTAATGGCGTATTTTCAACAACAGCAAAAGCGCTGTGACATCGTGGTGAACAATTTAGGTATGCGCATGCGAGAATCATGGGACGGGTTTTCTTTCGAGCAGATGCAAGCCATGCTAGAGAGTAATTTATTAGCACCAATGTATTTATCTCAGTTGATGGCTCAGCAGATGGTGCAAGGAGGTCGTATTATTTCGATCAGCTCTGTCGCAGGGCCAATTGCACGCGTGGGCGACGCCGTCTATCCGATTACTAAATCTGGTATATCTGCTATGACACGTTCGCTAGCGGTACAGTATGCAAAGCTGGGAGTTTGTTGTAATGCAATTGCTCCTGGTGCCTTTGCTACCGAGTCGAATGCTGCCTTAGCGTTGGATCCCGTGAAGGGTGCGCATATGAGTCAACGGATTCCCATGCAACGTTGGGGGAAAACTGAAGAAATTGCTGGCTTGGCGGTCTTTTTGGCCAGTGAACTATCCTCATATCTGACGGGGCAAGTAATTGCTGTGGATGGCGGCTTGTCAGTATTGTTTTAACTGTTTATCAAAACTCAGCGTAAAACCTTGTTCGTAAAACCTTATTATGCCTGATTTTCCATGCCTAGCACGTTTACTGGCGCTGCATTTGCCTCATCGAGTGCCAGCTTAGCTTGAGGAAGCGAAGGCACCTGCTAGCAAGCTGATAGTGATAATGATTACGCAAGAAATCGTTTTGTGACAGCCTCTTTAGGGCGGAAATATAAGGCGTAAGTATGACAGCAAGTGCAATGGGTATGTGATGCTTAGCTTGGGCGTCTTTTAAATCAATTCAGAACTCTATTTAGCGACAAAAAAATGACCTCCCAAATGTCAGATTCTTTAGATCTAGCTTCTGGAGGTCACTTTAAGGCAAGGGCTTAGTGTTTATTGTTTACGTGGCTTACTTCTTCAAATCTAGACTTTCTATTAAAGGCTGCCAGCGTTTTTTCTCTTCAAGCATATAAGCGGTGAAGCTCTCAGGTGTTGATGGAATTGGATCCATATATTGAGCCTTAATTAACTCTACGACTTGGGGGTTATGTAAGGCATCAAAGAGGGCTTTTTGGAGTTTGCTACGAATTGCCTCAGGAACTTTACTCGAAATCACAAAACCACTCCAGGCCTGGCTATCAATCTCGGCGACACCTGTGCTGCTAACGGTTGGTACATCAGGTAAGGTGCTATTGGGTTTATCGCTAGTTTGGGCGAGGATTTTTAGGCGGCCATCTTGGGCTAGGGGAACCACAGCGATCGGTGCTAAAGCGGTGAATTGTGTATCACCTGCCAATAAGGAGTTAATTGCTGCTGGTGATGAAGGGTAGGGAATCGCTGTTGCTTGCCCACCAATGGCTTTTAATAAGAGTTCCATGGATAAGTGTGAGCCTGAGCCTGTGCCTGGAATGGCAAAATTATATTTATCAGGATTGTTTTTAATTGCATTCACGAGTTCTTCTAAGGTCGTGATATTCAAGCTATTGTTGGCGACAATCACGTTCGGTTGCGTTACCGCCAGCGTAAGAGGAGCTAAGTCTGTTTCTGGGTGGTAGCCTAGTTCATTAAAGATAAATTGATTGTAGACCAAGGGGCCATTGATACTGATGCCGAAGGTATAGCCATCAGGCTTGGCGCGGGCGATGGCTGCTGTACCGATATTGCCACCAGCACCTGCTTTATTATCAATCACAATGGTTTGTCCTAGGGTTTTGCTGGCTTCAGCGGCGACAATGCGCGCTACTTGGTCTGGTGTAGAGCCAGCGCCAAATGGGACGATTAGATGAATATCACGGCTAGGCCACTGCTCAATGGCTTCAGCTGCGACCGAAGACTGTGCCAAAGCAGGGCTTACACTCAAGGCTATACTGCAAAGGCTTAGGTTAAGCGCACGGCGAGTGATGTGGTGAAAATTGGATAAAAAAGACATGATAATAACTCTACTTATATAAATTATGGTTTGGGTAAGTTGAAGTCGGATGGTGAGGTGGGTGTTTGAACACGACCAAATAAAGTATCGTAATAAATATTGGGTGCAAAGTGACCATCAGCTTGCTGAATGGGTGTCTGATTTTTCGCTTGCAAGAAATCGGCATGACTTAGGGTCTGTGTTAATTCACGGTAGCGTTGCTCACAGAGGTAGAATGAATCTTGTTCTGCTGCTTCGTATTGATAACGCTCAAGATATATTTTTTCCATGCAGGTATTGATAGCTTTATGCTTATCATAATCGCGGAAACCAGTCTCATCGGCGAAAATTAATTGATGATTAAAAAAGCTTACGATAAGACCAAGAATTAAACCTAATAAAGCAATACTGACGAAAACTAGCTTACTTTTACGCATCATTGTGCCTCCGCAGATTTAGGTTCCAGACCAAATATAATCATGGCAATCATTGCATTGGTTTGCTTGTCTTTGGGGGATAAGGTTTCGTAGATATCTTTAAGGACATATTTATTGGGGTAGGCACGTTGGAAGTTCTCATAAATGTGCTGTTGTAAGCTCAGATAACTCTCTAAAGAGACTTCTTTCATGAATTCTTTAACTCGAAACGTGCAAAGTTTCTCAATATCCGTAGCATTTAGAGACTTGTCCTCGCCGTGTTGCACCTGAATTAATCCAGACTCAATGCCAGATTGACAATAAGTGAATAATTCCTGTTGAATATCAGTAGGATAGGGTGGTTTGCTGCATGCAGCCAACAAGCTAGCGCTACAGAGTATAAGTGCAATGGGACGAAACGAATTAATCAGTTTCATAGGGTTCATATTAGGACGAAACGCAGTATAATAAGAGAGTATTATAAGCGTTAATGCTTAAGCTGTTCGTTGACTTATGTTCTCTTGTCTAATTAAGTGAGGGTAGTGAAGTTCTGCATTAACGTGGCAATAATGTCGAATAAGCACGAGATTAACGTGGTAATAATGCTGAATTAGCGCAGCATCAGGTCGCTATAAATGCAATATAAGTTCAAATAAATGCGATATTAGTGCATCATTACCCGTCGTATTATCAGTATTTAACGGGCGTATTATCAGTGTTGAACGGGAAATCCAACGGGTGAGAATTTTATCATTTGTTCTATCATTTGCATGTCTGGGCGCTGCTTCCGCGCAAACCAGTACGGTTGAGCTCGACCTCGATTTTGAGAGTTTAGACAATGATGTACAAATCGTCTGTAATAAACAATGTAAAGAAAATCCTCACTTAAATCGTTCGATTAGCTTTGATAGTTTAATGACCAAACCTGTTGGCTCAGCACGAGTCTCCTCGCAATATGGTTGGCGCTTACATCCTGTTCTTCAAGTGAATCGCCTCCACGCGGGTACTGATTTTGCGGTACCGATTGGTACGCCTGTTAAAGCAGCACAATCTGGTAAGGTGGTGTTTGCAGGCGTTAAGGGTGGCTATGGTAAGTTGTTAGTGATTCAACATGATGCTGTACATAGCACGGTATATGGCCATCTGAATGAGTTTGCTTCAAGTATCAAAGTAGGGAGTATGGTGCAGCGTGGCCAGGTTGTTGCTAAGAGCGGCAATACAGGCATGTCTACGGGACCACATCTGCACTTCGAAGTCCGTGTCAATGGTTTAGCTGTGCATCCGCATACAGGTAAGAGCTTATCAAATAAAGTCTTAGTGCTGAATGAAGATAAGATTCCAGCCAGTACCAATGGTGTGAGTGTTCAACGCCAGAAGAATGGCCGCATTCGTACGGTGATTCGTTAGGCATATACCAAATTACGGCTAACTTGCGTTAATCTACAATATGTTTTTATTGAGCGCGAGCGTAATAATATTCTCGCCACGATCCATAAGGTATCACTTTGAGATTTGTCTCAGTGCTTAAAAATCAGCTTGCGACTCACCTGGTTCTCAGTAATATTACTTTGAGACTCACCTCGGTCTCAGAAATATCAGCCTGAGTCTCACTACGCCTCTGAAAAATCACCTAGACATTATCTTGTCATCGCTTTAAAGTTATGATTGGTATAAAGTCGAAGAAGGGAATAGTATGCAAATTCAATTTTTTGGTGCCGCTCAAGAAGTTACAGGTTCTTGCTTTATGGTCAGCACTGCTTCACAACGTTTTCTGGTTGATTGTGGTATGTTGCAAGGTGGTAGAGAGGCGGTTCATCGGGTGCGCTTACCCTTCGACTTTGATGCAAGTGAAATTGATTTTGTTATCCTAACGCATGCACATATTGATCACAGTGGGCTTTTACCGAAACTGACGAAAGCCGGTTTTACGGGGCCGATTTATTGTACCCCAGCGACGCAAGATTTAATCTCGATTTTATTGCCTGATAGTGCCCATATTCAGCAAGTCGATGCTGAACGTGCGCAACGTCGTGAGAGGGAAGAGCCAGGTAAGTACACGGGTCTGACTGAGCCTATGTATGATATGGTGGATGTGCAGCAAAGCTTAGAACAAGTGGTGACGCATCAGTACGATACACTATTTTCACCCCATCCACACTTGCGGTTTCGCTTTCGTGATGCAGGCCATATTTTAGGTTCGGCGATTGTGGAATGTTGGCATCAGGATGAGGCGAATACAGCCCCAAAGAAAATCGTCTTTAGTGGAGACTTAGGCCAGAATGAGCGCCCCATCTTACGCGACCCAACGCTTATCGAAGAAACTGATTATTTGGTGATGGAGGCGACTTATGGTGACCGTAATCATAAAAAAGAAAATGCCACCGATGCTGAGTTAATCCGTATCTTTGAGCAAACCTTACCCAGAGGCAATGTGATTATTCCAGCTTTCGCTGTTGGACGAACTCAAGAAATTATCTACAAGCTCATCCAATTGCATCAGCAATATTCAGTTAAGCCGTTTCCCATCTTTGTTGATTCTCCATTGGCGAGCAAGGCAACAGCGATAACGTTTAAACATATAGAATTATTCGATGATGAGGCTAAACAAGTGTTTGGCCGGAAAGCGATTCAAGAAAGTAAGATTAATATTACCTTTACAGATTCGGTTGAACAGTCGATGGCCTTGAATAGAATTAGCTCAGGAGCGGTAATTATATCGGCCAGTGGTATGGCTGACTCAGGGCGTATTCGTCATCATCTACGTCATAATCTACCACGTCAACAATGTGCTATTTTGATTACTGGCTTCCAGGCGCAAGGTACATTGGGGCGCCGTTTAGTCGATGGCGCAGCCAGTGTGAATATGTTTGGTGAGAAAGTGCCTGTTCGCGCTTCCATTCATACCATCGGTGGTTTATCTGCGCATGCCGACCAGAGTGCTTTATTAGATTGGGTGCAAGGGTTTAAAGTAGCACCGAAAGAAACCTTCCTAGTGCATTCTGAACCCAAGCCTGCCACAGCTTTTAAAGCCTTAATTGAGCGCGAATTAGATTGGGATGTGACTATCCCGCAGCGTGGCCAGATAGTCAAGCTTTAGCATGTGACTATCCCGCAGTGTAGTGAGATAGTCAAGCTTTAGACTTTGCTGAGCTTATTAGGCTTTAGATAAGACCTCGCTATTAAGACCCTCGCTAAGCCACCTGACTATCTGCACGTTCAGCCTGTAACTCTTTACGTAGTTCTTTCGCTACATCAACCATCACGCGAAGCGCTGCGATAGTCTCAGGCCAAGCGCGGGTTTTCAAGCCACAATCGGGATTCACCCAAAGTCGCTCAGCAGGCACGACGTCCAAAGCTTTACGTAGCAATTTCTCAATTTCATGCGCATTAGGCACACGTGGGCTATGAATATCATAGACGCCAGGTCCAATATCATTCGGATAATTAAAGTCGCTAAAGGCATGCAATAATTCCATATCTGAACGCGATGTTTCAATGGTAATAACGTCAGCGTCCATACTGGCGATGGCTGGCAAAATATCATTAAACTCTGAATAGCACATATGGGTATGAATCTGCGTACTGTCTTCAACACCAGAGGCGCTAAGGCGGAAGGCGTAACATGCCCAGTTCAAATAATCATGCCACTGCGCGCGCTTAAGCGGTAAACCCTCTCGTAATGCCGGCTCGTCGATCTGAATGACTTTAATGCCGGCTTTTTCCAAATCAAGAACTTCATCATTTAAGGCTAAAGCAATTTGCGTGCAGACTTCACTACGTGGAATATCATCGCGCACAAAGCTCCATTGCAGCATCGTTACAGGACCGGTAAGCATACCTTTCATTGGACGCTTGGTCTGGGTTTGCGCATAGGCTGACCAATATACGGTCATGGCATTAGGGCGCGCAACATCGCCATAAATAATCGGTGGTTTAACGCAGCGGCTACCGTAACTTTGAACCCAGGCAAATTGAGTAAATGCATAGCCGTCCAACTGTTCACCAAAGTATTCCACCATATCATTACGCTCTGCCTCACCATGCACAGGAATATCAATATCGAGCGCTTCTTGGATTTGCACGGCATGGGCGATTTCTTTTTTCATTAAGGTTTGATATTCAGCCTCACTCAGTTGGCCTTTTTTAAATAGTGCACGTGCTTGGCGAATATCCGTAGTCTGAGGGAAAGAGCCAATGGTCGTGGTTGGTAAGAGCGGTAGTTTTAGCCATGCTTGTTGGGCCACGATACGCTTTGCAAAGTGACTATGGCGCTTGTCGGCATCGGCCCTTAATTGTTTTACGCGTTCTTGGACGGCAACTCGGTGGATTTGTCGATTGCTCGCGCGATCATCAGCGACAATATCGGAGGCACAAAGTTGGGCCGAAATAGCGGCTTCACCTTGGTTTAAACCCTTAACAAGCAGTGATAATTCTTGAACTTTCTGCTCGGCGAAGGCTAACCATGACTTTAAGTCTCCATCAAGCTTGCTCTCTAATTGCAAGTTTTGTGGGCAATGCAGAAGAGAACAGCTTGGGGCAAGCCATAGATTATCAGCGAATTTCGCATATGCAGCTTGCACATTGCTTAAGATTTTGCGTAAGTTGGCACGCCAGACATTGCGACCATCCACCACACCAATAGACAAGACCTTAGTACTTGGCCATTGAGCAATAAATGTCTCTAATTGCTCTGGGGCACGGACAAGATCAATATGTAAACCATCTATATCAAGTGTTCGTAGCCTTTTAATATGCGCTGAAACGGCACCGAAGTAAGTGGCCAATAAGATCTTAATATTTGCGGCTTGTTGCAGTTGTGCGTAAGTACTTGCTAAGGCATCTAGCCACTCATCACTGAGGTCTAGGCATAGAATTGGCTCATCAATTTGTACCCAATCCACGCCTTCTTGACTAAGGACTTGTAAAAGACCGGCATAGGCGGGGAGTAAGCGCGGTAAGAGATCTAGGCGATTAAATTCCTCACCCTTGGTTTTGCCTAAATACAATAAGCTAAGCGGGCCGACTAAGGTCACTTTTAGTTTGTCTTGTACGCTTTGTGCTTGCTTGACTTGTGCAATGAGATTCTTAGCTTGTGTAGAGAATTGTGTATCAGCGGTCCATTCAGGCACGATGTAGTGGTAGTTAGTGTCAAACCACTTGGTCATTTCCATGGCAAATTGTTCTTTATTTCCACGAGCTAATTCGAAATATTGTTCGACACTGATATTGTCTGCATCAAAGCCAAAGCGGCGTGGTGGTGCACCAACGGCGAGTAGGGTATCTAGTACTTGGTCGTATAAAGAGAAATCACCGACACTTAAGTATTCAGCACCGAGTTCTTTTTGAGTATGCCAGTTGTGCAAGCGAATCGTCGCTGCGGTTTCGAGTAACTGCGCGAGGCTTGATTCGCCACGCCAGAAAGCTTCTTGGGCAAATTTGAGTTCGCGCTTTGGGCCAATACGTGGAAAACCTAGTAAATGAAACTTGCTCATGATTAATATTAAACCTTATAAATTATTTGCATAAATCCTATATTTGACATAATATGTCCCCTATATAAATGAGTCAAACGATTAATATTTGTACTTAATATGAATTTTATTCATGATTATGTTGATCTTGTTAATCGCTACGACTTACTTTGCTGGCATGTCATAAGGTTCAGGGTGAGCGCAGGGAGCTGATAGTGAGCGGGGGATAGGGTGGCTCGTTTATTTCAGCACTGTCTGGTGGCTAGTGTCTTAGTACAATACGGCTCAAATGAAGACTTTTTACGTAATCAAGAGGTGGGTGTTACAGAATTATGATGCTGTTATGGATAATATATGAGTAATTTTCTTGAATTTCGACACTTAAAAACGATGCAGGCGCTGGCTCAAACAGGGAGCGTATCAGCCGCAGCGGAACACTTATTTGTTACGCAGTCTGCTTTATCGCATCAGATAAGAGCGCTAGAAGAACATTATCAGAGTAGCCTGTTTGAACGTAAATCATCACCGATTCGTTTTACGGTCGCAGGTGAGCGCTTACTGCAATTAGCTAATGAGGTGTTTCCTCTCGTCGCTGCTGCTGAACGTGAGATTGCGCAAATTGTGCAAGGAGAAGCAGGGGAATTGCGTGTCGCAGTTGAATGTCACACCTGCTTTGATTGGTTAATGCCCGCGATGGATACGTTCCGACCTTTATGGCCACAGGTTGAGTTAGATATTGTTTCAGGTTTTCATGCGGATCCCGTCGGTCTTTTGCTCAGTCACAAAGCTGACCTAGCGATTGTCTCTGAGGTTGAAGAGCAAATGGGGATAGAACATCAGCCCTTATTTGCCTATGAGATGGTGGGTATTTGTGCTAAGGATCACCCTTTGGCTGCGAAATCGATATGGCAAGCGGAAGATTTCGCCGATGAGACCTTAATCACCTATCCTGTACCAGATGAGATGCTGGATCTCATGCGTAAGGTGTTGATTCCCGCGGGAATTAATCCAAGTCGCCGCAGTAGTGAGTTAACGGTTGCGATTATTCAATTGGTCTCCAGCCGTCGCGGTATCGCGGCCTTACCGTATTGGACGGTCATGCCTTATTTGGAAAAAGGCTATGTAGTGGCACGCCAAGTCGGTGACACACCTCTGCAAAGCGAGCTTTATGCCGCGATTCGCAGCGAGGAAAAAGGCCACCAATACTTGCAGGATTTCTGCCGTATCGTGAAAGAGCGTAGTTTTGCGAGCTTACCTGGTTTAAGCCCGCTTAGTGGTGCTTGAGCTTAAGGCCAAAAACTGTAGGCATTAAGCGGGTTAGCGCTTAATGCCCGTTAAATCAAAACTTACTGTTTTCTATAGTAGCTTTAGGATGTCTTCTCGGACTGCTTGTCTGCACTCGACGTAGGCTTTATATCTGGCTCCTCATGCTGCGTAACATCGCTTGGGCTATGAGTATTGTCTTGTCCCTCAAGCTGTTCTACTTTGAGTTGTTCCGGTTCGAGCGGTTCAATGTTCTCTTGAGTTTGGCCATTGTTCGCCACATCATTCTGACGTAATTCTTCATAAATCGCCTGTTGAGCGAGTACTGAGCCTTCAGGCGCTTCAGAGGTTTCACCATGCTCCCAAGGAGCATTATCTGGGACTTCTTCTATATGAATAGTTTTCAATGAGTAGTCGGGTTGATAATAGAGGTCATATTTTGCCGCTTTGATAATCGATAACATAAGCATGCTCATAATGATTAATAAGGGTGCACCAGCAAAGATTGAGGCTGTTTGTAAGGTAGAAAGATCACCTAAGAACATCAGCGTGGCCGGCATGATGCATAAGGCAAACGCCCAGAACAAGCGATTCCAGCGATGGGGTTCACCATCCACTTCACGTTGTACCACTGAGGCAAGAATATAAGAAATACTATCGAAAGTGGTTGCGGTAAAGATAATTGATAAGATGGTGAAGGTGAAAATAACGATCCATGGCATAGGTAAGGTATGCAATACGGCAAAAATAGCCGCTGTAGCACCTTGTTGGTTCAATATTTCCACCACATCAAGCGTTTCTGATAATTGTAAATACAGACCATAATTGCCTAAGATAATAAAGAATATGGCGCAGCCGAGGGAGCCGAAAAATAAGGCACCGACAGTCATTTGGCGAATCGTACGGCCTTTTGATATTTTCGCAATAAACAGACCAATCGTAGGCGCGAAAACTAACCACCAGGCCCAATAGAAAACGGTCCAGTCTTTAGGGAAATTACTTTTCTTAAAGCCATAGTTGGAGAACTCACCAAAAGGCTCAATCCAGGTCATCATGGTAAATATTTGTGTAATTGAACGACCTAGGGCTTCCAGTCCCGTATTCAGGATAAATACGGTAGGCCCAACAAATAGAACAAAAAGCAGAAAGATAATGGCTAAGTAAAAATTAATATTCGATAAGAGCTGAATGCCACCGCGTAAGCCTTGATAAGCACTATAGGCAAAGATAGCTGTGGTCAAGAGAAGTACTGCGAGTTGCGTCATCAGCGTATTGGGGATATCAAATAACTCGTATAAGCCGTGGGTTATCATGGGGGAGGCTAAACCTAAGGTTGTGGCACCACCACCAATCATGCCGAAAATGAAAAAGACATCAATCAGCTTGCCCCAGCGGCTTTTAGCAAATTTTTCGCCGGTGAGAGGCATCAGACTCTGGCTAATTTTAAGGACAGGGGAGTTACGTACATGGGTGAAATAGGCAATGCTAATCGCAGGTACCATATAAATCGCCCAGGCAACGGGTCCCCAGTGGAACATGCCATAGGTCGAGGCCCAACGGATAGCTTCGGGGGATTTCGGTGCTATGCCGAAAGGAGGGCCTTGATAGTAATACATCCATTCAACAATGCCCCAATATAAGATACTTGCCCCAATACCAGCACAGAACATCATAGCGGCCCAGGAGCCAGTTTTAAACTCTATCTCGTCTTCAGGCTTGCCCAGCTTAATCTTGCCTATATCCGATGTGGAAATATAGATGACGAAAAGAAGAGATAATACGCCGAAAGCTAAATAAGCAACGCCAAATTTCTCGGTGACGAATGTTTTAGCGATAGCCACCCAATCTGCGCCTTGTGCCGGGAAGGCAATTAAGGGAAGGGTGACGGCGAGTAGAAGAATGATGACACCAAAGAAGGTGAATTTATCGATGCGGGTATCGATTCGTGAGTCGAGCTTATGACCTTCGGCAGAAAGGTCTTCAGGACTTAAGACGGGATGTGTGCGTGTTGTGCGAGCTTGCATCGATAAAGCATCGCTTGAGGAAGGTGATGAATCAGACAAGTTGGCTCCTAAATTGGTTTTTCGTGAGTGTCATGTCAGTTTTAGAGCAAAACAGCGAAGAGAGTATGACTAATTAAGTAGTGTGAAATTAGTGTGAAATAAACTGAATTAAGTTAAAACGACGGTTAATTTAAATTAAATCCCAAGGGATAATGAGGTATTTAGTATAGCATATATGTAAATCATTGAATTATAAGGGTTATTTTAAATGGATACTAGGTGGGTTCTAGTTAGAATTTATGTTTATCTGAAATTCTTGTGATTTGTACAAAGACTTAATGGTGAAGCTAAAAATGTAATAGTTAAGGTAAAAATTTAATGCTAAAGATAAATATGATTAGAAGACAGGATATTAAGTATGACAAGAGGGTGGAGACATTGAGTTATAAGGATTATTTTAAATTGGTGTTGAATGCTCAAAAAAGGCTTGAAATATAGAGACTTATCCTTATTTAATATGGATTATTTGGAATTCAATCAAGCTTAAAGCTCACGAATTCGGCAAGAGGTCGTTGAATAATAAGGGTTTTTAATTATGGACTTTAGTAATTTAAAATTATCAGTTTTAAACTTGGCGCCAGTCCGCCAAGGTTATGATAATGCACAAGCAGTACAAGCGATGACAGAATTGGCTCAGGCAGTTGAACAGATGGGCTATGAGCGTTACTGGATTGCCGAACATCATAATATTCCTGGGCTTGTAAGTTCTGCCACAAGTATCTTAATTGGACATGTACTGCAAAATACGCAGAAAATACGCGTGGGTTCTGGTGGCATTATGTTGCCCAATCATAGCCCCTTGGTTGTGGCTGAGCAATTCGGTACCTTAGCCACTATTTATCCAAATCGTGTGGATTTAGGGTTAGGGCGCGCGCCAGGGACTGACCGCATGACAGCAGCTGCTTTACGCCGCACCCATCAAGAGACGGCCTTAAGTTTCCCTGATGATGTCCAGGCCCTACAACGTTATTTAGGCGACGATAGCATGCAAGGCTATGTTAAAGCCTATCCAGGTATGGGTACCAATGTACCGATATATATTCTTGGTTCTAGTACAGAGAGTGCTTATTTAGCTGCGGCTTTAGGTCTGCCATACGCCTTTGCTGCACATTTTGCACCACGGATGTTAGAAAGTGCCGCACAGATTTATCGTCAGAATTTTAGGCCCTCAGCAGTGCTTGATAAGCCATATTTTATTTTGGCGTGTAATTTGATTAGTGCTGATACAGATGAAGAGGCTCAATGGTTATCGACTTCGCATTATCATCTGGTGTTAAGTATTGTGCGTAATTCACGATTGCCATTGATGCCACCACGTGATTTGCCCACAGATTTAAGTGAATCTGAGCGCCAAGTCGTTGAGTCTATGACGGCGTATACTTTAAAAGGCAGTAAGGCAACAATTACCGCGCAATTAGAATCTTGGCAGAATGTGCTGCATGCCGATGAGTTAATGGTGGTCAGTTATATTTACGACCAAGAGAAACAGAAAGCGGCATATCAAACCTTAAAAGATATTTGTTGTTAAGCGTGGTCACTGCAGATATTTGTAGCCGCTATAGCACGGCGAAACTTTGCATGGCTTTGTATCTAAGCGCTGCATCTTAGTTTTGAATGTGTGCCTTGTTATTTAAGTTTATATGACGTGTAGCTGAGTATGAATAGATCGCGCGTCCATAAATGCAGTACGAACAGATCATGTGACTATAAATGTGATTAACGCGTGCGTTTAGTTTAAGCAATCAAAGCGTGGTTTATTAGGAGGCCTGGATGTTTATTCTAGGCCTTTTGAATAATTATATAATACGCATAATGTATATTATGTTAAGTTGAGTATTTGGAGTAGATTTGAATATGACGACGCTTACCGTTAAGAGCTAAATCTTCGCTTATTTACCCTCTTAATGCTTAGGTGGATGAATTATATTTATCAAGTGCGTGAATTAACGATGATTATAAATTATGCATAAGAATCAATGAACACTTGGAAATCTATTGCCTCGATCGATGACTTATTATTCTAAGTCTGTAAACTCGTAAGCTATTAACTGTTCTATATAGCGATTGGCATTATCTTGGCTTATGGCAAGTGCTGCCGTCTTGCTGTAGTTATTTAGGCTAAGTAAGCTATCTAAACCTACGATGAGTGCAATAAGTCGCCAAGCAATGTCTGCAATGTTCTTATTTGGATCAACTTGAATGGCACCTTGTTCCTGTCCTTCATGAATTAAATGCGTTAGTGAATCGTGCCAGCGTTGTGTGGCTAGCCCAAAGGCCACTTTGTAAGCCTCATCTTTATCCATGAGTACCAAGACTTCGTTATAAATTTTTAGGTAAGGTTTTAATGCTTCTGGATTGCCTAGGCCTAATAGCAGATAGAGTTTCTCCTGCCAGTCATCTGTTTGTGATAAGCGGTTTATATCGTTAATATGATCCATCAGACTTAAGAAAACCTCAGTTTTCAAGGCAATCAAAGATGAAAAATGATGGTGAATCTGGCCCACAGAGACTTGGGCATAAGTCGATAATTTACGTGCAGTCAGTGCTAAGATGCCCTCTTTCAATACCAATTCTTTGGCGGCATTTAGAATCATGGCGCGACGGTCTTCACGGTTTAGATAACTCATTAATGTATTCGTAGCAATTTGTACACACTCAGCATAATAATCTTTTATAAGTTTTGGAGCAACTTGAACATGCGTTCAACTACCGGTAGAATACCAAATTGAACAAACGTTCAACTATGTTGGTATTTTATGAAGTCTAGCTATTTTATTCTTTTTACTATTATTCTTATTTTCTTACCCGTCACGATTGATGCAACGATTTTACATCTTGCCGTACCCACGTTGACTCGTGAATTAAGTTTCACCACAAACCAGATGCTTTGGGTCATTGATATTTATTCAATCGTGATGGCTAGTTTTATCTTATCCATGGGTGCTCTAGGTGATCGTATTGGTTACAAGAAGCAACTCGCTATAGGATCAATTATTTTTGGCTTAGGTTCTTTAGGAGCTGGCTTATCGACGAGTGCTGAAATGTTAATTGTGGCCAGAGCGTTTCTAGGTTTAGGTGCAGCTATGATATTGCCTGGGACGTTAGCAGCAATTCGGCAAACATTTGAAAACGTCAAACAGCGTAATATTGCTTTGGGTGTTTGGGGTGCTACTAGTGCGGGCGGAGCGGCTTTTGGTCCACTGCTTGGCGGTTATATCTTAGAGCACTATGAATGGGGCATGATTTTCTTAATCAATATCCCTCTTGTGTTACTTGTTTTAGTGCTTATATTCTTCTTCATGCCCAAGCAAGCTGTTCGTCGCAGTCAAACAGTGCATATTGCTCAGTCGATTATATTGGTAATGGGAATCTTGGGCTTAATCTATGCCTTGAAAGCCGCCTTTAATGGTCTGAATTTTAGTGTTGTTGCTATTTTCCTTGCAGGTGCTGTATTGCTCGGATACTTTATTCGCACGCAGCAGAAAGCGGCTAATCCAATGGTTGATCTGCGTCTATTCAGGCATCCCGTCGTGATTAGCAGTATGTTACTTACCTTATTCGCCATATTTGCTATCGTTGGGTTTGAGTTATTGCTTTCGCAAGAGTTGCAATTCGTTAATCGGTTTTCACCATTGGAAACAGGATTTTTTATCTTGCCACTCATGCTGACCGTCAGTATTAGCGGGCCTCTAATCGGGTTCTTATCCAATCGCTTTCCTCTGCAATTTCTAACGACTTTTGGTTTGCTACTCTGCAGTCTAAGTTTTTTCTTTTTCGCACAAATTCATTTTGTCGAACAACAAGTACAAGCTTGCTTATTAATGATGATGTTGGGCTTTGGTATTGAGTTGGCCTTACTCACGTCAACCGCTGCGTTGATGTCTACTGTACCAAGCAGTAAAGCGACTGCTGCAGGAGCCATTGGTGGCATGGCTTATGAGTTAGGAACGGGTCTGGGTATTGCTTTATTTGGCTTATTATTAAGTTTCTTCTATCAACAAGTCATTGTATTGCCACCTGAGATCAGCAGTGACTTGAGTTTATCTGCCGCAAGCCGATCGATTGGTGAGGCTTTCTCCGTAGCCCAAAATTTGCCAGGTACTACTGCTGCTGCCTTACAACAAGCGGCTTCGAGTGCCTTTGTTCAAGCGCATAGCAAGGTACTATGGATGTGTGCCGGACTATACTTCATGCTTGCGCTATTCATCTCGTATATGTTGCGCAAACGTAAATAAGTAGTGGCTTGATTTTCAGCGGTCGATAGCGCTTAAAGCATAATGAAATACGTTGTAGATACAAAATTCATATTTTGATATACACAGAAGATTAAATTCACGTTATGCTTTAAGTCTTGACCTATCCACTATAGCCTTGATCGCAAGACGTGGATATACCTTCGCAAACAGCTCAGGTCTAAATAAAAGAAAACACAATAATGCTCACTATGAAAATAACGCAGAATGTCTATAGTTGGTTCTTATGTAGCTTATTTATGATCACCATCGTCATCTTTGGTGGTTCACTCGCATATGCAAAGCAATTAACTGACGCTGAACTTGTCACTATCGAACAATTGCAAGAGGAGCTTGCACAGATACCCGAGTCCAGTGTCGATAATGCTGATCTGCAAGTACAAACCGCTAAACTGGCTCAGATTCAACAGAATGCGCAATTATTATTGGCCTCTGTCACGCAGCAAGTGATTGATTTAGAAAATAAAATCAATAGTATTAGTACGCCAGCAAGTGCTACAAGCAACACGGATGCTGATACGGCTAATGCAAGTTCTGCGCAAGCGCCTGCTGCTGAAGCTAAGCCTGCAGCAAGCCAAGATATCGCACCAGAAGCGGCTTTTGTGGCTGAACAGCGTAGCGCTCTTCAGAAAGAACGCGACCGTCTTGATGCTACACGCAAGCAGTTAATCTTAATCATTAGCGAAGCTGAAGAGAAAAGTAAGAATCTTGTGGCCGAACGTCGCCAACGCTTTAAAGATGAGCTTTCGCTAAAGGTTCAGAGTGTATTAAGCCCAACATTCTGGGCAAATTGGTCTTCTGCCCTGCCTTCAGACTCTATTCGTTTTGGTAAATTTGTCACTGAAGTTGCCAGCATTGCGCAACAAGCCATATCGCCATCGAATCGTGTTCCTACATTGATTGGCGCGGCTCTCAGTTTATTATGCTTATTTTTGCTTAAGCCTTATCTATTTAAGTCACTTAATTTTGCCTTGGTGAATATTATTCCAACGGGTCGAGCAAGGCGCTCATTCTTGGCCGCGGGTACCATTTCTATTCGGATATTTATCATAAGTTTGGCCGCTATCATACTGTATCAAGGGCTAAATTGGCATAACATCCTCAATCCTGAATTCAGTGTATACCTCTCTCGCCTATTTAAAGCGCTCGTCTTATCCGCATTTATCTATGGCGTTGGAGAGGCTATCTTATGCATTCCGCGTCCCTCTTGGCGCCTGGTATCTTTAAGTGATGCGCAAGCACAGGTGCTCTCTAAAGCCCCTCTTATATTCGCTGTCTTAATTTTTGTTTTTCAGCTTGCCGCTGAAACAGCGACCTACATCGGTAGTAGTTTTATTCATGAACTTAGCGTTAAAACATGGTTTACTTTGCTGGCCTCAGTGCTTGCCATGGTGTTTTACACGCGTTTAGCCAAATGTCGTGTCAACTCAGATGAGAATCAAGAGAGGTTTCTGCCTGTTTGGCTTATGGTTCTGTATGGCATAGCCTGGTTAAGTACGATTTTGGCCATCATCTTCACCTTACTAGGCTATGTGAGTTTTGGCTCTTTCTTGGTCAATCAGTTAATTTGGACAACGTTGATATTAGCGGCTTTCTATATCTGCTGGAAATTAGCCGATGATGTTTATCAAGCTATTATGGGTTCGCAAGCTCGTCTCGGTAAGATGCTGATTAAGACCTATGGATTTACGGAAAATACGCTTAATCAGATTATCGTTGTGCTGGCAGCGATGACTAAACTAAGTCTAATGTATTTCTTGCTGAAAACTCTTTTATTACCATTCGGCACGAGTATAACGCAGCTCTTAATCAGCTCTACTTATTTGAATGAGTTGCTCACCAAGAATACCTTTGCCATCACCTCCGGTGGTGTGATTAGCGCAGTTTTAGTGCTCTTTATAGGCTTTTGGCTGATTCGACTCTTTAAGTCTTGGTTAGACAAGAATTATTTCCCAAACACCAGTTTAGAGAAAGGTGTGCAATCGAGTATCTCGACCATGTCGGGTTATGTGGGTGGCGTGGCAGTGATTGCGTTAAGTCTCGGTACCTTAGGCTTAAGTTTTGACAAAATTACCTGGGTCGCCAGTGCTCTCTCCGTAGGTATTGGTTTTGGTTTGCAATCGATTGTACAGAACTTTATTTCAGGTCTTATTCTTTTAACAGAACGCCCGGTGAAAGTCGGCGATTGGGTGATTGTGGGTGCTGATGACGGTGATATTAAGCGAATTAATATACGCGCCACTGAAATCCAATTGGCTGATAGATCGACTCTGATTGTGCCAAACTCTGAGTTCATTACCAAGGCGGTACGCAATATGACGCTTGATAAGAGTGAGGGCCGGGTACAAATTAAGCTCCCTCTTCCCATTAGTACCAATCCCAGAACAGTAGCAGATATGATTCTTGAGGTATTCGCTGAACATGAGTCAGTGATTAAGGAAATGGCACCGTTTATTCGCTTAGATAGTGTGGATACAAGCAATTTAGTTTTATCGGCGACTTGTTATGTGCCAAGCCCACGCATGGTGGGGCAAGTACGTACCGATTTATTATTTGAGATTTTAGATCGTCTACACAAAGCGAATATAAGTTTGATTAGTCCAGTGCATATCAGCCAAGTAGCTCAGCCAGCATCGAGCAGTGAGGATGATTTAAATTTATTTAAAACTTAGCTATTCACTAAGTTTGGGTGCGCTACTGTTGATAATACTTCGGATTTGAGATTATTTAAAATTTAGCCATTCGCCAAACCTATCGTTTAAAAATCTAGGGCCTGATAAATATAATTCAGGCCCTAGTTTATAGCTACATTTCTACTAAGATCAGTGCTTGCTGATTAAAACCTATTAAGTTCACACGTGTTCTTGTTGACGTACCATTGCCGCGGTTCTATCCCAGTCAGCACTCATAATACGGGTACTTTCGGCGGTGCCAAATTTGCGACGTGCTACTAAGTACATACATGCGCCAGCAAACATCCAGACACCGAAAATCGCCCATTCTTGTAAGCTTAAAGCTGAAGGACTTAAGGGCATATACATATAAATCAGACCCACACTACCTGCAGTTGCTATTGTGCCCACCCATAGTCCGTGTTTCACATAGAATGGACGTGCCATCTGTGGTTCACGGCGACGCAGGACGAGGAAAGACAAGCAGACGCAAAAATAAGCAATAACGATAGCTAATGAGCCTGCATTCACGAACCAGAGTAAGGCTGGGCGACCTAATAAAGGGGCAAAAAAAGTACAAATACCAATTAATAGCACGGCATTATGCGGTGTCTTATATTTAGGATGTAAACGACCTAAAAACTCAGGCAACATGCGCGCATGAGCTAAAGCGTAAATGGCGCGGCTGCCACCAATAAAGAAGGCATTCCAACTTGTCACAATCCCGGCTAAACCTGCAATTACCATAATCTTGGCTGCCCATGGGCTATCAAAAAAGACCGCTTGCATAGCTTGTGGTGTCGAGAGAATTTTAGCGTCCATGGCCTCTTGTGGCAGAGCTAGGCTGACGCCAAAAATAATCGAGCAGTAAAAGAACATGGCGGCAAATACCGAGATGATGAGTAGTCGACCGATTGATTTAGCAGGAAGATCAATCTCTGCTGCCGTTTGTGGAATCACATCAAAGCCCACAAACATAAACGGCACCATCATCAGTACGGGTAACATACCCGCCCACATTGGTGAAAAGGGACTGTTTTCCTTAGTGACCTCATTAAAGTAAGGTACTAAATTATCGCTACTGCCATTAAATAATGCAGCAATAACGAAAGCACCGCCAACCACAACGATTAATAAAGTGACAAGAGTCTGGAAAACACTCGCATTCTGTACGCCAAAATAGTTTAAAACCACCATTAAAGCTGTACCTGCCATACCGACTAAGACCCAGGTTAAGTAGACGTCCCAGCCTGCAATATTCCAGAGCAAGACTTTCTGGTAGCCCGGTGTTAAGTTGTCCATAACAGTGGGTAGTGCTACCGCCTCGAAAGCAACAACCGAGACGTAACCTAAGATGAGTGACCAGGCACAAATAAAGGAGGTGGAGTGGCCGAGCGCCCGAAAGGTGAATACCTGTGCCCCTCCCTCTTGTGGCATCGCTGAGGCGAGCTCTGCATAGCATAGGCCAATGAAAATGATAATCACGCTACCAATGGCCATGGCAATAATGGCGCCATAGCTTCCCGCTGAAATAATCCAATCACCGGTCAGGACAATCCATCCCCAACCGATCATTGCACCGAATGCTAAAGCCAGCACTTCCTTACTACCTAATACTTTAGCGAAACTTTGATTCTCTGTATTCAAAAAATATCTCCTATATTTTTGTTAACATTATGTGTTGACCTTAATGCCTATGCTTATCTCTTCATTGTGGCAATAGTGCATAAGGGCTTTACGCGTAATATATAAAAATCGTTTGGGTTCACTTTACATCCCAATCAATGGTGTGATTATTGTGCTTTAACACCCTCCTTCAACAAGGCGCCCTCTCCCTAATTTAGGCGCTAAACTCTCAATTAAATAACTTCAATTTCTAAGCTCAGTTGCTTATTTGTTCGGCAAGCACGCAACTCTCTTCATGCTTTCTTTAAGCGCTTAACTCTCAATAAAATGACTTTGAATTTCTACGGCTAAATCCTTTAAGGGTTCAGCGACATCACGGATTAACGCTTCTGCGCTGACACGTGATACCGGCACACTGGTATTCAGCGAGTAAATCCCATGGGGTGCTAATGGATGCTTAACGGTAACCGCAATTGCCGTGATATCAGGCGAGAATTCCTTATCAGACGAGGTAAAACCCTGTTCCTTATATAAGGCTTCTTGCTGCTCCAAAATAGCTAGTTTCTCATCGAACTGTGTTGGAAATAGGCGCTTTAAATCTAGCTGAATAGCTTTACGTTGTTCCTGACTTAAGGCCGCATAGTAAGCACGACCAATGGCTGTATCAGGCATCGGTACGGTTGATCCTACCTGCAGTTGTACGGCGAGTCGTGCCGGTGAACGAATGCTTTGGACGTAGAGCATTTCACCGTATTGTGCGACAGCTAAACTGACGGAAACATGATAATTCGCAGCAAAGTTGGCCAGCAGAGGTCTAACTTGTTCACTAGGGTCAACTGCACCTGTGCCCGTAGTCAGTTCAAGTAGACGCAAGTCGGCTTGGTATAAGGCTGTATGAGGATTCTGGCGTAAAAAGCGCAACACCACTAGAGTTCTCAGTAAACGACTGACAGTTGGCTTAGGCAGTTGCGTCATTTCGCAAATCTGTTGGTAACTTACACCATGCGGATAAAAACGGATTGTGTAAAGAATACTCAATCCCCTAGCCAAAGCCACAACAAACTGACGGTCATTTTCAGCTTCGGCGGTTTCGATGGTCGATAAAATTGTGTTTAACACTTTACAAAACTTCCATTTCGAGTTAAATTAATTCGTATTGTAAAACAATTCTTCGCATAGCGAAACAGATTTTTATAAAAATCGTTCATATTTATCTTTTATATCCATTTACACCAGAGGAACTTTACGTATGTCACGAGCACCTTTTAACTGGCAAGACCCATTTTTATTAACCGAACAACTCAGCGACGAAGAGCGCATGGTTCAAGAGACAGCTGAAGCTTTTTGCCAAGAAGTTTTAATGCCCGGTATTCTTGAAGCCAACCGTCACGAGAATTTTGATCGTGAACTCATGGTGAAGATGGGTGAATTAGGCCTATTAGGTTGCACCATTGAAGGTTATGATTGTGCTGGTATGTCGTATGTATCTTATGGTTTAATTGCCCGTGCTGTAGAGCGTGTAGACTCAGGTTATCGTTCAGCAATGAGCGTGCAATCTAGCTTGGTGATGCACCCGATTTATGCTTATGGTACTGAAGCACAAAAACAAAAATATCTACCAAAATTGGCTAAGGGCGAATGGGTTGGTTGCTTCGGATTAACCGAGCCTAACGCAGGTTCAGACCCAGCGAGCATGCAAACACGTGCTAAGAAAGTGCCTGGTGGTTATTCAATTTCAGGTAGCAAGATGTGGATTACCAACAGCCCTATCGCTGACGTATTAGTGGTTTGGGCGAAAGATGACGAAGGCGAAATTCGTGGTTTCGTTCTAGAGCGTGGTATGAAGGGTTTAAGTACACCTAAGATCGAGGGTAAATTCTCTCTACGTGCATCGATTACTGGTGAAATCGTCATGGACGAGGTGTTTGTTCCGGAAGAGAATGCGTTCCCAGAAATTCGTGGTCTTAAGGGTCCTTTCGGTTGCTTGAATAAAGCACGTTACGGTATTGCTTGGGGTGCGATGGGTGCGGCTGAATTCTGCTGGGAAGCCGCACGTCAGTACACCTTAGATCGTATCCAATTTAACCGTCCATTAGCTGCCACGCAAATCGTGCAACTGAAATTAGCCAATATGCAAACTGAGATCAGCCTTGGTCTACAAGCGGCATTACGTGTCGGTCAATTGATGGAGCAAGATCGCGCGGCGCCAGAGATGATTTCTCTCATCAAGCGTAATAACTGTGGTAAAGCCTTAGATATCGCCCGTGTTGCTCGTGATATGCACGGTGGTAATGGTATTTCTGATGAGTTCCATGTTATTCGTCATGTGATGAACTTAGAAGCCGTGAATACTTACGAAGGCACTCATGATGTACACGCCTTGATTTTAGGTCGTGCACAAACAGGTTTACAAGCATTTGCTTAACCTTTTGCGCTTTACTTGAGGCTTAGTGGCTCCCCTTGTCTACTTGGTCTCTTGGCAAGTTTGCGGTGATGGGTAGATAGGTTGGCTCCTCTTCTTACTTATCACCGCATCCTTATTTAAAGCGTATGTATATAACATAAATCTTGTTTTGTAATACACCTTATCGATTTAGTCATATGGTGTTTTGGTAATACGCTTTATTGATTAACCCTTATTGATTTAGCCCTACTCGTCCTTCATTGAGTACTGCACAGATTTAATTTTTCGCTTATTTCCTAGGATGCCTTATGACACAGCATACGACTGCTCTTGGTGGTCTTAAAGTTTTAGATTTATCACGTGTACTTGCTGGTCCCAGCTGTACACAGATTTTAGCCGACCTTGGTGCTGAGGTGATTAAGGTTGAGCGGCCTCAGATTGGTGATGAAACACGTCATTGGGCGCCGCCAAATTTCTCCGATGGTACAGCGGCCTACTTTGCCACCGTAAATCGTAATAAAAAATCCGTCACGATTGATATGAGCCAAGCACAAGGGCAGGAAATTATTCGTGATTTAGCCCGTGAGGCTGATATCTTAGTGGAGAACTTTAAGGTAGGTGGCTTGAAAAAGTACGGACTCGACTACGCTTCATTACAACAAATCAACCCTCGCCTGATCTATGCCTCATTAACAGGATTTGGTCAAACTGGGCCTGATAGTGCTAAACCAGGTTATGACTATATTATCCAAGGCTTAAGCGGTTTGATGAGTATTACAGGTCCGAGTGATGGCTTACCCCATAAGGTGGGTGTTGCGGTTGTCGACTTGTTTGCAGGCTTGCAACTCACCGTCGGCATTCAGGCTGCTTTATTAGCGCGCGAGAAAACCGGTCTTGGCCAACATGTGGATGTCTCCTTGCTAGACAGTGCTATTGCCATGACGGCTAATGTGGGGATGAATTATTTATCGACTGGCGAAGTACCACCACGATTGGGTAATGAACACCCAAATATCGTGCCCTACCAAGTATTTGAAGTTGCTCAGGAACAACACCTTATTTTAGCGTGTGGCAACGATACGCAATTTGCGGCCGTGTGCCGTGTGATGCAACAAGCGTGGGATAAGGACGAACGCTTTGCACGAAATCCCTTGCGTGTACAGAATCGTCGAGCTCTTATTCCTATGATGCAACAGGTATTTTTTAACAAAACACGTGATGAATGGTTAAGCCTATTTGAAGCCGCTGGCGTCCCTTGCGGACCGATTAATAATATTGCCGAGGCATTAAGTATGCCGCAGGTTGAGCATCGTCATATGGTGATTGATTTTGCCGCTAATAATAGTCCCGTGCGTATGTTGGGCAGCCCTCTTCACTTGTCAAACACACCCGTGCAATATCGTAGTGCCCCACCGAAAATTGGTCAGGATACGGATGAAGTGCTTAGTCAGCGTTATAGCGTTGAACAGTTAGCTAAATACAAACACGATGGAGTTATTTAATTGAAGAATGAATTGCACTACACCTTAATTAAATCACCTGAAGAAATTGATCAATATCAGGATATCTGGATTGATTTACACTCTGTCCATCAGCAATTACGCCCTGCCCTGCAAGATCTCACAGAATATGTGGAGCGTATTCGTTTGATGCTTCGAGAAGGGGCGTATTACTTATGGGTGAAGAATTCTGCTGAAGAAATTGTCTCGATTGCAATCTTCCGCATGCACCATAACACGTACCAAAATAAGCTGTGCTTTTTAGATGACTTAGTCGTTAATGAACAGGTTCGTGCGAGTGGCGTCGGTAAGCAGGTGCTTAGCTATATTGAGGACTTCGCACGTGAGAATGCTTGTGATCATCTGTCCTTAGACTCGGGGACTTTTCGGACACGGGCACATAAGTTTTATTTTATGAATAATTATGTCGCCGATTGTTTTCACTTTTCTAAGAAGCTTTAAATTTAAGCCTGTTTCAAGGCTGATATTAAATAGTAATAAGTATTTAGCAATAACTAATCAGTAATCAGTAATAAGGCGGATATACGAAGGCCTATATAGAAGCTAAGAAGGCCTATATAGAAGGCAATAAGGCCTATCTAGAAAGGCATTAAGGCCTATATAAAGGCGTGTTTAAGAATTCGTATAAACGTCGAATTTAACAAAGTCCAGGCATACACACTATGCCTATATATTTCCAGGAGGAACTCAATGTCATCACAACAAGAACAAACTCAACGCCGTCAAGCTGCTGTCGCCCAAGGTGTAGGGGTAATGTGTAATTTTTTTATTGATCGTGCCAAGAATGCAGAAATTTGGACCACTGAAGGTCAACGATATATTGACTTTGCTGGCGGTATTGGTGTCTTGAATACCGGCCATCTACACCCTAAGGTCCAAGGCGCTGTTGCCGAGCAGTTAGAGAAATTCTCTCATACCTGCTATCACGTTATTCCTTATGAGTTGTATACCACGGTTGCCGAGAAAATTAATAACTTAGCACCAATTGCAGGCCCTAGCAAAGTCATGTTCGCCACGACAGGCGCTGAAGCAGTAGAGAATGCCATTAAGATTGCACGTTCGCATACGCGTCGTCGTGGCGTGATTGCTTTCCAAGGTGCATTCCATGGTCGCACGAACTTCACGCTCGGTTTAACGGGTAAAGTGGCTCCCTATAAATTAAATTTTGGGCCCTTCCCTGCGGATATTGTACATGCTCCCTACCCGAATGCTTTACACGGTATGAGTGTTGAGCAAGCCTTAGACGGTTTGCAGAAGATCTTTAAAACCCACATTGATCCAGTCGATGTTGCCGCTATCATTATTGAACCGATTCAAGGTGAAGGTGGTTTTAATGTCACGCCGAATGAGTTCTTACAGGCGTTACGTAAAATTTGTGATGAGCATGGCATTGTGCTGATTTTCGATGAGGTGCAAAGTGGTTTTGCCCGTACTGGTAAGTTCTTTGCTACTGAGCATACAGGTGTAACACCAGATATGTTAACCATGGCTAAATCTTTAGCGGGTGGTTTCCCTCTTTCAGGTGTGGTCGGTAAAGCAGAGATTATGGATGCGCCAACTGCTGGTGGACTTGGTGGTACCTACGCAGGTAACCCACTCTCTCTCGCCGCTGCGAATGCCGTGATTGAGGTAATTCAAGAAGAACAATTGTGTGCGCGTGCCAATACGCTAGGTGATAAGCTAAAAGCTCGCTTTAATGCCTTGAAAGCTGATGTGCCTGAAATTTGCGAAGTGCGTGGTCTAGGTTCAATGATAGCGATTGAATTTAAGAAAGCGGATGGCACACCTGATGCGGATTTACCGAAAAAAGCCCAAGCCTATGCGCTTGAAAAAGGTCTCATCACCTTAACTTGCGGTATGTACTATAACGTTATGCGCTTCTTATTCCCATTGACAATTGAAGATGAAATCTTTGATGAGGCTTTGGACATTATTGAAGAAGCGCTACGTGCATCACGTTAATTAACCATAAAGAAAGATTACACTAGAGGCAGAACTTAGACACGAATGCATTAAAGCGTGCAGCACAATAGAAGAGAATTTGAGCTGCTCATATAGTTGCATTGCGACAGAGGCAAATTAGAAACTAGCTATTTATAGGTGTAATATGCCCATTTGCATCTAGTGTGCAAAACTTAGGAGAACAGAATGCAGTTAAAAGACCCTAGCTTATTTAAAACCCAATGTTATATTGATGGTCAATGGTGCGATGCGGATTCAGGTGACACCATTGCTGTGTATAACCCAGCCACAGGCGAAGAAATTGCACGCGTACCTAAAATGGGTCGTGCAGAAGCGGATCGCGCCGTAGCGGCGGCAAGTGCAGCCTTGAAAAGTTGGAAAAGCAAATCAGCTAAAGAGCGCAGCAATATTATGCGCCGTTGGTACGATTTACTGATTGCCAATCAGGAAGACTTAGGTATTATTTTAACCATGGAGCAAGGCAAACCCTTGGCTGAGGCAAAAGGCGAAATCGTCTATGGCGCGAACTACTTTGAGTGGTATGCTGAGGAAGCTAAGCGTGTGTATGGTGATACCATCCCTGCCCCATCTGGTGATAAGCGTATCTTAGTGACGAAAGAGCCTATCGGTGTGTGCGCGGCGATTACGCCTTGGAACTTCCCTAACGCCATGATCACGCGTAAGGCTGCACCAGCGATTGCCGTGGGTTGTACCTTCGTTATCCGCCCTGCTTCACAAACCCCACTATCAGCCTTCGCCGTAGCTGAGCTTGCTCATCGTGCAGGTGTACCAGCGGGTGTATTTAATGTGTTGACAGGTGGCTCTACCGAGATTGGTCAAGTACTAACGGAAGACGATCGCGTGAAGAAATTCAGTTTCACCGGTTCAACCGAAGTTGGTAGCAAATTAATGGCGCAGTGTGCGGGAACGATTAAGAAAGTTTCACTTGAGCTTGGTGGCAATGCCCCATTTATTGTCTTCAATGATGCAGACCTTGATGATGCGGTGATTGGCGCCTTAGCCTGCAAATTCCGTAATGCTGGACAAACCTGCGTATGTACAAACCGTATCTATGTGCAAAGCGGAGTCTATGATGCCTTCATCGAGAAACTTACCGCGGCTACAGCTGGCCTGAAAATCGGTAATGGCTTAGATGAAGGGGTGAATTTCGGTCCTATGATTGATAGCAATGCTATTGCTAAGGTGAAAGAGCATATTGATGATGCCGTATCGAAAGGCGGTGAAATAGTCTATGGGGGTGAGCAGACTGAGCATGGCGACTTATTCTTCCAACCGACAATTATTAAGAATGTGACCCAAGCGATGAAAGTGGCGAAAGAAGAAACTTTCGGTCCACTTGCTCCTATCTTTAAGTTTGAAACCGAGGAAGAAGTCTTGGGCTATGCGAATGATACCGAGTTTGGTCTTGCCTCTTACTTCTATAGCCGTGATATTGGTCGTATTATTCGTGTTTCTGAAGGTTTAGAGTACGGTATGGTGGCTGTGAATACCGGTATTCTCTCGAATGAAGCGGCCCCCTTCGGAGGTGTGAAACAATCAGGTTTAGGTCGTGAAGGTTCTAAGTACGGTATTGATGATTATTTGGAAATCAAGTACACCCTGATTGCTGGCTTGGATAAGTAAAGCTAGGGTAGTCTTAATCTCTAATGAAAACCGGAAGATTAGGAAGCTTTAAACATTAAGGCCGCTTTATGCGGCCTTAATGATAAATAGTCATTGCTTCTGCTAAGGAAAATTACTATTGACATAGTTCATGGCAGAATTCTGTATTCTTACTTGTGAATGACTAGGGCGAGACTCCTTAAATTAAGGGCTTAGTCCACTCTTCGCAAAAATCCGTATAAGGGCGACGCGGTTTTTGGGGGATTTCACCTTTCGGTGTACCAATCACGAGAAAGCCCATAAAGCGATAATCTAGAGGGTCAAAGCCCAGACCAATTTGAAAGTCCTCAATATGGGTGGCAATACCTGTGCTCCAGAATGCACCGTAACCCAACATATGTGCCGCATTCAGAATGTTCATCATAGCAGCGCCTGTGGCTAGCATACGCTCAGACTCAGGGATCTTCGTGTTGCTATAATCGATATGACAACCAACAGCAATAATCAATGGTACTTCAGCTAACCAGGCACGCACAGCCAGATTTTTCTCAGGTGTCTGTGGCTCGCTTGAGGCCTCTCGCAAACCAATCCCAAAATCAGCGAAGGCTTGCATAGATTCTTGGCGGATAATTTTAAAGCGCCAAGGTGTTAGGCCACCGTGATCAGGAGCTGATACGGCAGCCTGCAGAATCTGAGCGAGTTCCTCATTATTCGGCGCAGGTGCGACGACGGTTTTCATGGAATTACGATCTAATAAATAGTCTATGGCTTGTTTCATGCCTATCCCTTAGTAAGGAAAATGTTTAAGGAGATAATCCGAGTATAAATGACACTTTATACGGATATAGGCTCTGTTCAACATCTTCAATATTTATTTCCTTGTATAGCTGGTATGTATGGGTAAGTTGTCCTTGTGTGATTACCCATAGCAATACTTTATTTATACAAGTAGTGCTTTCATATCGCGAACGGCTTTTTCCCATCCATCAAAAATGGCCTGGGCCACAATCGCATGACCAATATTCAGTTCGCTGATGCCGCCGATAGCCACAATAGCTTGTACATTCTGATAATGTAAACCATGGCCAGCATTCACTTTCAGACCGCGTGAGAGTGCATAGGCCACACCTTTTTTGATGCGCTCTAACTCTTGTAAAGCATGCTCAGGGCTTTTTGCATTCGAATATGTACCCGTATGGATTTCAATCACGGGAGCACCTGCACGCACGGCCGCATCAATTTGTTGTTCTTCAGCATCAATAAACAAGGATACACGTGAACCTGCTTCGGTCAATTGAGCAACAGCTTCTTGAGTTTGCGTAAAGTGCTTCAACACATCGAGACCACCCTCGGTAGTAAGCTCTTCGCGGCGTTCTGGCACAAGGCACACATCATGAGGTTTAACGTCACACGCAATTTTCAACATCTCTTCGGTAATCGCACATTCTAAATTCATGCGCGTTAGTAAGAGAGGACGTAATTCGTATACATCCTTGTCGAGAATATGCCGACGATCTTCACGTAGGTGCAATGTAATAGCATCAGCACCAGCCTGCTCTGCCAATAGAGCGGCTTTAATGGGATCAGGATAAGTACCGCGACGCTGTTGACGGAGCGTCGCTACGTGATCAATATTTACACCTAAATCAATCATTTGACGTTTAATTAACCTTATGAGGAATCTGCTGCGCTTGCGCAAGATCACTAGGCGACCAACCGCCACCCAGTGCTTTGTAAAGATTGACTTTGTTTTGCAGTGATTCCAATCCTACAGCTAGGAAATTCTGTTGTACGCCTAACAAAGCCACCTGTGCAGATTGTACTTGTAAAAAACTGTCAATGCCACTGGTATAGCGTAAATTAGATAGATTAAAGCTTTGATATGCCGCTTGCTGCTGCTCACGTAAGGCATCCAACTCACGTTTGTAGGTATCAATGCCAATTAAGGCATCGTTAACTTCTTTAAACGCGGTTTGAATAGTTTGTTCATAATTGGCAATTTGCATGTCCTTACGAATTTCAGCGACGTTCAAGCTATTACGCAAAGCTCCAGCGGTGAAAATCGGTACGCTAATGGCAGGCGAGAATGACCACATTTCACGACCAGAATCAAATAAATTGCTCATCTCTAAGCTAGCTAAACCCAACATCCCCGTTAAGCTAATACTAGGGAAAAAGGCAGCACGGGCTGCGCCAATCTGGGCATTAGCACCCTTAAGCAGGTGTTCCGCTGCGATAATATCAGGACGGCGCGTCAATAAGTCAGACGGCAAGCCAGCTGGCACATCAGCAATCACTACATCATGACCAAAGCTAGCGGCAGCCGGTAAATTCACGGGAATGGTTTGGCCAACGAGTAGCGTCAAGGCATTCTGTGCTTGGCCAAGATTGCGTTGTGTCTGTGCTAAAGCAGCACGTGCGGTGTCTACGCTGGTTTTGGCCTGATTCACTTCAAGCAAGGAGGCCACTCCGGCGTTGTAACGCGAGTTCACAAGCTTATAAGTATTTTCGTAAGCCGTCAATGTGCGTGCAACCAGAGTTTCCATCTCTTGCATAGTGCGTACAGTAAAGTAGGTGTTAGCCACTGCCGCCACTAAACTGATTTGTGCTGCACGTTGCGCTTGTTCAGTCGCAAAATAGCTCTGTAAGGCGGTTTCGTTATTATTCCGTACTTTGCCCCAGAAATCGATTTCATAGCTATTCAAACCTAAACCAACGGAATAACTATGCGTGGTATCACGGGTACGGGTCTGACTCATATCCGCTGGCATTCTGCCGTGCGTCCCTTGGCCACTGATACCGACTTGTGGAAATAAGGCACTATATGAAATACCGTATTGAGCACGCGCTTCATCCACGCGCTGGGTTGCCATACGTAAATCACGATTATTATCTAAGGCAAGTTGAATAAGTGATTTTAGACGTGGATCACGAAAGAAACTCTGCCAGCTAATATCTGCAGCCGTCTGCCCTGCTACGCCTGGTTTGACATAATCAGCCGCAATTGGCGCAACTGGCTGCTCGTATTTTGGGGCAAAATTACATGCTGCCAAAAATAGGCTCAAACTTAGAACAGATACACGTGGAACAAATCGAATACTCATGTTTACTTACCTTCTGGACGGTTATCTGTATGTTCAAAATCAGGCATATCAGCATAGATATCTTGTTTTGTCGATTGCAATGCGGTCTCTTGTGCATGCATCTGCTGCTGAGAGCCTAATAAGCGTGGCTTAGATTTGAAGAATCGTAAGACTACCACAAAGAAGACAGGCACGAAGAATACGGAGAAAGGTGTTGCCGCTAACATACCACCTAATACCGCAAGACCAATCGCTTGTTGACCTGCCGCGCCCTCACCTGTTGCCATGGCCAAAGGTACCACACCCATAATAAAAGCAAATGAAGTCATCAGAATTGGACGGAAGCGTAAATGGGCAGCCTCAACGGCTGACTCAATTAAGCCCGTTCCCGTGGCATACGCATCCTTAGCAAACTCCACAATAAGAATCGCATTCTTCGCCGACAATCCAATCACCGTAATCATACCAACTTGGAAATAAATATCGTTCGACATACCCAAGATAGCGGTTAAACCGATGGTACCCAACATGCCGAGTGGCACAATTAATAAGGCAGCGAGCGGAATTGACCAGCTTTCATAGAGAGCAGCTAAGACAAGGAAGACCACGATCATTGCTAAACCCATTAGGATTGGTGCTTGGTTACCTGCTTGAATCTCTTGATACGATAAACCAGACCATTCATAACCAATACCATTTGGTAGCTCATTCTCAATAATATCAACGAGCTTATCCATGGCTTCACTATTCGCATAGCCAGGAGCAGCTGCACCTTGAATAGTTAATGCGTCATAACTATTATAGCGAGTTACTTGCATCGGACCATTGCTCCATTCGACATTCAACACGGAGCCAAGATCAACTAAACCACCAGTATTATTGCGAACCTTAAGGGTAAGCACATCATCTACGCTCATACGTCCCTGTTCATCCGCTTGCACCCAGACGTTCTGCATGCGACCCATATTCGGGTACTTACCGATAAATGAGGTACCAACCGCCGTACTCATAACCGAGCGTACTTCAGCCATGCTAACACCTAAGGCAGCAATTTTCTCACGGTCAACGACCAACTCTAATTGTGGACCTGGTCCTAAACCCGCGATACGTGGGTCAACAATAACACCTGAGGCACGTGCGCTATGCAGCAATTGCTGGGCGGCATCACGTAGAGCCTCTTGGCCTAAGTTACCACGATCTTGTAGACGCAAGTCGAAGCCCGATGAGTTACCCAAAGATGGAATCGCAGGTGGCGTAATACTGAAGATTGTTGCATCAGGTACACCAAACAATAAGGCCCCTGTCGCACGCCCCGCTAAAGCGGCAGAACTATTTTCCGGCTTAGTGCGTGTTTCGAATGATTTTAATGAGGCAAAAGCAATACCCGCATTCAAACCACTACCGTTAAAACTAAAGCCTTGAACCGCAATAATACTTGCGGTTTCTTCTTGGTTTAGATAGAAGTTTTCAACTTGCTCAAGCACTTTCACCGTACGTTCTGCTGTCGACCCGGAAGGTAACTCTACCAGAGTAAAGGTCACTGCCTGGTCTTCCTCTGGCATAAACGAGCTTGGTAATTGGCTAAAGAGATAGAAAGCACCACCCACCAAGGCGGCGTATAAAATCATCATGCGCACGCCACGTTTTACCAAGGCAGCGACAGTGCGAGAATAACGACTCGTAAGTTTATCAAAACTACGGTTAAACCAACCAAAGAAACCTTTTTTCTCTAGGTTATGTCCCTTAGGAATCGGTTTTAAGATCGTCGCACATAAGGCCGGAGTGAAGGTAAGTGCTAAGAAACCTGAGAAGAAAATCGATACTGCCATCGCAACCGCAAATTGACGATAAATAATGCCCGATGAACCCGACATAAATAATAGCGGGAAGAATACCGTGATCAAGACTAAGGTAATACCTACAATCGCACCGGATACTTGCGGCATGGCTTTAATCGTCGCTTCTAATGGCGGCAGCCCTTCGGTCGCCATAATACGCTCAACGTTCTCCACCACCACAATCGCATCGTCCACCAGAATACCGATTGACAGCACCATGGCGAACATGGTCATGGTATTAATCGAGTAGCCAAAGAACAGCATACATGCAATCGTACCCAATAAGGCTACAGGCACAACAATCGAAGGAATTAGGGTATAGCGGAAATTCTGTAAGAATAAGAACATCACTACGAACACCAAGCCAATCGCTTCAATCAGAGTGTAGAACACCTTCATGATTGATTTCTCAACATAAGGCGAAGTGTCGTAAGGGATCACATAGTCTACGCTAGCAGGGAAATAACGCTTTAAGTTTTCTAGTTCGGCTTTAACTAAACCAGCCGTTTCTAGGGCGTTGGCATTCGGTGCGAGCGACACCGCAAACGAGGCAGTTGGTCTACCATCTAAGCGTCCTTGGAAGTTATAAGAGTCTTGACCGATTTCAACTTTGGCCACATCTTTAAGACGGACAATTGCTCCACTCAAGTCTGAACGCAATACCACTTCTTCAAAGTCTTTGACCGTCGTTAACTCACCATTCGAGCGCACAATAGCACTAATGGTTTGATCTTCGGGTGTTGGCGGTGAACCTAATACCCCTGCAGAAACCAGCATATGCTGCTCTCTTAAGGCATTATTCACATCGCTCATACTCATGCCAAAGCTCGTGAGTTTATTTGGATCAACCCATACACGCATGGCGCGTTGGGCACCAAATAATTGAAAGGTACCTACGCCTTTAATACGTGAAATACTATTCTGTATGTTACGTGCGATATAGTCAGCTAAGTCGGCACTTGAATAAGAGCCATCGTCAGAAGTGATAGAGCCTAATAAGAGGAAGTTACTGTTGGCTTTAGCAAAGCGTAAGCCTTGCTGAATCACCGCTGAGGGTAATGCGGCAGTCACGTTAGAAACCTTATTTTGGGTTTCAATCTGCGCCATCTCGGGGTCGGTGCCTGGCTCGAAGGTTACCTTAATTAAAGCATTACCGTTGGTGTCACTGGTTGATTCATAATAAATCATACCCTTAGCACCGTTAAGCTCATCCTCAATGATACTGGTGACAGATCGAGAAACTTCTTCAGGCGAGGCACCAGGGTAAAAGGCTCTAATTTCAATAGTCGGTGGTGCGACTTCAGGATACTGTGAAATTGGCATGCTTGGGATAGATAACAAGCCAACGAATGTAATCAAGATAGCAACCACCCATGCGAAAATGGGTCGGTGGATAAAAAATTGTGGCATGTTCTTCCCTTAGTTCGCGCCTGCTGGCTCTGTTGCTGGGCTCTGTGCATTATCTGATGCTTTTTCAGGTGCTGCAGTCTCAGCAGGTTTAGCATCAGGGTCTTTCGACCATGGCACTGAATTAACAGGCATACCTGGACCAATTTTAGAGAAGCCCTCTACAATCAATTGATCGCCCACAGCAACTCCGTCGATTAGAATCGTACGGCTACCAATCACTTCCGCTTCTTTAACAACACTTGGTACCACCTTGCCATCGCGTACTAAGAGTACATTACTACCACCATCAGAACGACGCTGTAAGGCTTGTGTTGGCACAAGAATCGCTTGCTTATTAATGCCACGCATAATTTGAACGCGGACAAACATACCTGGTAATAAAATATTGTCGTGATTAGGGAAGATTGCACGTAAATTAACCTTGCCTGTGGCTGGGTCGACTGTTACACCACTAAATAATAGCTTACCTGTATGCTCATAGACAGTCCCGTCTTCAAGCTCCAGGGATACACTGGCGCTTTCACCATCATCCGCTCGCTCTAATTGCCCACTGGCCAAAGCTCTACGCAAACTGCTAAGTTCAGTAGCTGATTGAGTAAAATCGACATACACCTCATTGAGCTGCTGCACTTTAGCCATAGGAGTTGCGCCCATTGCACTGACTAAGGCGCCTTCGGTCACTAAGTTGCGGTTAATAATACCGTCGATCGGTGATACCACATCGGTATATGACAGATTAATTTTTGCTGACTCCAAAGCTGCTTTAGCGGCCTCAACTGCCGCTGCTGATTGGCCAGAACTTGCTATCGCATTATCATACTCTTGCTTACTGACCGCATTCGATTTGACTAAGCTTGCATAACGATTGGCTAAGCTGCGAGCACTGCGTGCCGTTGCCTGCGCTTGATTCAATGAAGCTTGCGCTTGATTTACTTGAGCTTGATAGATTGCGGGATCAATTTTAAATAACAACTGCCCTTCTTTAACTTGACTACCCTGTTCAAAATGAATACTTTGCACAATGCCATCAACACGGGCACGTACCTCAGCATCTTTCAATGCATTAATACGGCCAGGTAAGGTCGAGGTGATGCGCGCTTCTTCAGTCTTGATACTGATAGTGGCCACATTCATGGGCGGTGATTGACGTTCTTCCTGAGGCTTTTTACATGCACTCAGCACAAAGACAGATGTTAAAGCGAGTAATAACAAACCACGCTTGTGAGAAGATACAGTTGTTTTCATAAGTAATTCTTGTTAGAAGTCACGTTATATGGGCTTATACGTGAGTAATTGAGTAATCGAATGTGGTATTATAAAAAATAATATCTGCTTAGGCAAGTATTTTGCCTTGACATCAATGCTTATCTTTTCGATATGTTACAAAAAAATAAATTCTTTACAATAAGAAGGCTACATTGTTACCCAATGTAGCCTTCTTAAGCATCATATGAGAGAGATAAAAAACCAATAATTGATTTTGATGGTATTGACTAAGTCTATCAGTTCTCATGTAAGGTCTCTTAAATGATGTTGCTGTTTAGAGGATACCTTATTATGAGGACAAAGTAATGAAAAATAAGAATAAATTATGCTTTTCTATTCGTTGCTTGAGTTGCAAGAATTAGCGAATCATTCTCGCTAAAGCCGCAAAACCGAGGGCATCATCCTCGCTTAAGTTAAGATCAAGGCATCATCATCAATCTCTTCGCCACGAACTTTTTCAAACATCAGTAATAAGTCCTTAACCGTCAGATTCTTGCGCTCATCGCCGCTGACATCTAAGACAACTTTCCCTTGATGCAACATTACGGTCCGCTCCCCTACTTCTAAGGCTTGTTTCATACTGTGCGTTACCATCATGGTCGTGAGTTTCTGCTCAGTAACAATTTTCTCGGTGAGCTCCAAGACAAAGCTTGCGGTTCTAGGGTCAAGTGCAGCCGTATGTTCATCGAGTAACAATATCTTGCTAGGCTGCAGCGATGCCATCAATAAACTAACCGCCTGACGTTGACCTCCTGACAGCAAGCCTATGCGATCAGTTAAGCGATTCTCCAAACCCAGGCCAAGAATTTTCAATCGCTCACGAAATAAATCATGCATAAAGTTTTTAACGGCACGACCTAAACCTCGACGCTCACCACGTTGATAGGCTAATGCCAGATTTTCTTCAATCGTGAGATCTTCACAGGTGCCAGCCATTGGGTCTTGAAATACGCGCGCGACTTCGTGGGCACGCTGCCAGCTCTTTTTCTTGGTGACGTCGATCTCATCCAATAAAATAGACCCGCTATCCACTAAAATTTCGCCTGCAATTGCATTAAGAAAGGTAGACTTACCTGCGCCATTAGAGCCAATTACGGCGACAAATTGCCCCTCAGGGATATGTAAGCTCATACCTTGTAAGGCACGCGTTTCAATGGGCGTACCAGGATTGAAGGTAATATGTAAATTATCCGCTTTTAACATGGCCATTACCTTTTAAGCATCTTTTTGAGTTTCGGAAGAATTAAGGCGAATGTAACTAATAAAGCCGTAATTAAGTTTAGGTCTTGCGCTTTTAAGCCAATAAAATCGCTGTTCAGGGCTAAAGCGATGAAAAAACGATAAAGTATGGCGCCTAAAATGACTGATAAAGTAATGAGCACAAAACGACGTGCTGTAAAAATACTTTGTCCAACAATTACGGCTGCTAAACCAATCACAATGGTACCGATACCCATTGAGATATCAGAACCACCTTGTGACTGTGCAAATAAAGAGCCGCCTAAACCCACTAAACCATTAGATATGGCCATACCTAACATCACCATGCGATCTGTTGCAACCCCTTGGGCACGCGCCATGCGTAAGTTCGAGCCGGTTGAACGCATAGCTAAGCCTGTTTGTGTGGAGAAAAACCAATCTATGCCTAACTTTGCGAGGATGACAATCAGCATCAGTAAAACTGGCCGCCAATACATGTCCTCAAGCTCCCCGGGCTGTAACACCGTAAAGACAGTATCATTCAGAATTAAGGGGATGTTGGGGCCGTCCATAATGCGAAGGTTAATGGAATACAGAGCCGTCATCATTAAAATTGAGGCCAAGAGATCCATAATGCCTAATTTGACATTCAACCAGCCAGTAATCATGCCAGCAAAGCAACAACATAAGGTAGCCACAAGGCTTGCGGTAAATGGGTCAAAGCCTTGGCTAATCATGACAGCCGTTACGGCACCACCGGTGGCGAAGGTGCCATCTACAGTAAGATCAGGAAAACGAAGAATTCGAAAGGAGATAAAAACTCCAAGTGCGACTAAGCTGTAAATAAAACCAAGCTCAATCGCACCTAAGGATGCAAATAAAGACATAGATTAAATAAAAAATTACTCGATAATTTGACTAGCTTCTTTGAGGATGGCTTCGCTCAACTCAAGACCTTGGTCTTTAGCTGCCTTTTTATTGAGGTGTAACTGAAGGGTTTTTGAGGTTTCTGATGGAATTGCACCAGGATTTTCACCGTTAAAAATACGTGCGACGATCTTACCAGCCTGTTCACCAATGCCATAATAACTTAAGCCTAAAGCAGCAATCGCACCACGTTTAACACTATCCGTATCCGAGGCAATTAAGGGAATATCCGCCTCATTGCTGACTTTAGCAAGCGCTTCAAAAGCAGAAACCACATTATTGTCAGTGTTGGTATAGATAACATCCACTTTACCGACTAAGCTACGTGCTGCCGAACCTACATCAACCGAGCGAGGTGCCGAGGCTTCAACAAGTGTCATATCATGCTTAGGCAACAAATCCTTGAGTGCATTCACCACCACAACCGAGTTAGCTTCTCCAGGGTTATAAACGATACCAACTCGCTTAGCTGTGGGCACAATTTTCTTAATCAGTTCAACTTGAGGCTCTAATTCTAGAACGTCAGATACGCCAGTGACATTAGTGCCTGAAGCTTCCATAGTGCTCACCAATTGCGCCTCAATTGGAGCTGTTACAGCGGCATACACCAAGGGTAAAGTTTTGCTTGCTGCCACAACCGCTTGTGCGGATGGGGTTCCAATCGCTACGATGACATCAGGCTTTTCACCAATAAATTGGCGCGCAATCTGTGCAGCAGTGCCAGTATTGCCTTGTGCACTTTGATAGTCAACTTTTAAATTCTTACCTTCTACAAAACCTTCTTCAGCTAAGGCTTTAATCACACCATCACGGGCAGCGTCTAAGGCTGGATGTTCTACGATTGCAGTAATCGCCACATGCTTATTTTGTGCTAAAGCAGTACCTGCAGTTAAACCGAGAACTAGGGCTAAGGCAGACAATTTAAAGCTTTTTAGCAACATAGAAAACTCCTAATGAGAAATTGTAAAACGTGAAATACTACACAGTTTTATCTGAATATGAAACCTAGTGTTCAAACTCTAGTAGAAACACTAGTATTAAACTACACATTACGCTAACAACAGCATATGGCAATAGTGTCTTTTCGTTTATTAACAGCGGATTTAGCGGATGCTGGTAACAAACAGAATGCTTAGTAATTAACTAAACCGTAAACTCGTGCTCAGCCAGACCTTGGGCATTAGCTTTGGTGCGTAACTGTGGCTCTAACTCTTTGGCCATCAGTAAAGCCTCAATTTCCGCAAAGCGTTCGAGCACGCGAGCTCGTGCGTAATAGTCTTCTTCTTTCACTATCAGGGGCGCACCCTTGAAGGCTAAGACAATACGGTTGCCGTCTTCAGTTTCATCAAATAATAAGGTCCGATCAGCGAATGCTTTATTGATATTTTCGATATTTCTGGCAAAGCTTGGATGATGCCCAAATAAATTCACCACTAAAATACTATTATCATTCAGGGTCTTATAGCAATTTTTATAAAACTCTAAGGAGCTTGCAACGGGGCCTTGGGCGGTATAGTCATACAGGTCCACTAAGAGAACCTCACAACTATTCTTCTGCTCGGGATGCTTAACCCATTGTTGGGCATCTTCGTGGGTAATCTTAAAGCGCTCTTGCTTAGGTAAGCGAAAATATTGTTGGCAAAAAGCAGTGACACTTGGGTTCCACTCAAGTACCTCGACCTCAGCCTTAGTATATTTCATGCAATAGCGAGCTAAAGAGCCCGCCCCTAAGCCAAGCACACCAATTTTATTGACGGACTTGGACGATAAAAACAAGAGCCAAGCCATCATTTGTCGCGTATAGAGAAATACTAGGCGTGACGGATGAGAAATCTGCATGGCGCCCTGAATCCAAGGGCTGCCAAAGTGAAGGTAGCGCACACCGTCCATTTCGGATAGTGTTGGCATATCAAGTTCTGGATGGTGTGCGCGTTTACTCACTTGTTTATACTCGTTCGAAGATCGCAGCAATTCCTTGGCCTCCACCAATGCACATTGTAACCAGTGCATAGCGGCCTTGAATGCGATGTAACTCATGTAATGCCTTTGTGGTGATAATGGCGCCAGTCGCACCAATCGGGTGCCCTAGGCCCACGCCACTACCATTCGGGTTGACTTTAGCAGGATCTAATTTGAGCGCTTTAGAGACAGCTAATGCTTGCGCAGCAAAGGCCTCGTTCGCTTCAATGACGTCCAAATCGGCAATCGTTAAGCCCGCTTTTTTCAAGGCAAGTTCGGTTGCAGGTACTGGACCAATACCCATAATGCTTGGCTCAACGCCTGCATGAGCATAGGCAACTATGCGAGCTAGCGGTTTTACGCCACGCTCTTTGACGGCTTCGCCACTCATGAGGACAACAGCACCAGCACCATCATTAATGCCTGAAGCATTACCAGCGGTAACGGTACCGTTCTCTTTAACAAACACTGGTTTTAGTTTGGCTAAACCTTCAAGAGTGATATCACTGCGTGCATGCTCATCCGTATCGAAAGCGACCTCGCCTTTGCGAGTTTTAAGCATGATGGGAACAATTTGCTCTTTAAAATAGCCTTGTGTAATGGCGTTAATGGCACGCGCATGTGATTCGGCAGCTAAGGCATCCTGTTCTTCGCGGCTAATCTCATATTTGCAAGCCAAGTTCTCAGCCGTCACGCCCATATGAATGCGCTCAAATGGATCGCTCAAGGCGCCCGTCATCATATCGAGGAATTGTGAGTCGCCCATACGAGCACCAAAGCGCAAGGCAGGTGCAATATACGGTGCACGGCTCATGTTTTCTACGCCAGCGCCGATAGCAATATGTGTATCACCTAACATAATGGATTGTGCGGCAGAAACAATCGCTTGTAGGCCTGAACCACATAGCCGGTTCACGTTCATCGCCGGCGTTTCAATCGATACACCAGCATTGACTGAGGCATAGCGAGACAAGTACATATCACGCGGCTCGGTATTCTCCACATGCCCTACCACCACATGCCCTACTTCTGAGCCTTGTATGCCGGCTTTCTCAAGAGCAGCTTTCATAACGGTTGTGCCGAGTTGATGCGGCGGAATATCTTTGAGTGAACCACCAAAGCCACCAATTGCTGTACGCATAGCTGAAACTACATAGACGTCTGACATAAATTCTCCTTTGTGGATAAGCATAAAGCATTTTTATGAATACGCTGAGGGTATTCATTCTTCTATCAAAATAGAACACATACAACATATGGGCTCTATATGGTACTAATTGCATTGATTCGGCTTAAGTGTTCCCTACTCTTACCTACTCCCATCATACCGATTGATTCTACCGCTTGAGCGAATAAACTTGCAACGGGAAAGGAGTTTTTAAACAATTATTTAATGAAATGTTTATTACCTCAATAATTACACAATCATAATACAAACTGCACAGAAAATTTGCATTTACTGGACTTTTTTTAGATTCGTATGAGTAGTGCCTTCTTTAGTCTGTAATGATGCGCTAATGAAGCTTAGTTTTCGCTTTCACAGTGGCTTTGCTACAATAGGTCCTACGGTTAATATTTTGCTCTATGCAGCATGGTTAAAACCGCCTACTTTTATATCATCATATTCTTTTGGACACGTTTTATGAAAATTGCTAGTTGGAATGTCAACTCTCTATCGGTTCGACTACCGCAGGTCATTGATTGGCTTAATCAAAGCCAAGTTGATGTCTTGTGCTTGCAAGAGCTTAAGATGGAAAGTCATAAATTCCCTCAAGAGGCATTTCAAGAGATAGGCTACCACGCTGTATGGTCAGGTCAAAAAACCTATAATGGTGTGGCAATTTTAAGTAAAACACCGATGCAGTCAGTGCAAATTAATAATCCTCATTATGACGATGAGCAACAACGCCTGATTGCTGTAGATCTTGCTACGGATAAAGGAGCATTGAGGATTATCGATGTCTATTGTCCTAATGGCAGTGAGTTGGGCAGTGATAAATATACTTATAAAATGCGTTGGTACGAAGGATTAAAGCGCTATATACAAGAACAACTTAATGCGTATCCCAATCTTGTCTTAACCGGTGACTTTAATATTGCTCCTGAAGATGCTGATGTACACGCTAAGTACACTGGAGATATATTAATTTCACCACCTGAGCGAGAGCATTTTCAGGCATTATTGGCATTGGGCCTACATGACTCTTTCCGTCTCTTTGAGCAAGAGGAAAAAAGCTTTAGTTGGTGGGATTACCGCCAGTTTGGCTTTAAACGCAATGCGGGTCTGCGTATTGATCATTTATTAATTTCGCAGGCGTTGAAGCCGCATTGCACGGCTAGTACGATTGATAAGATCCCTCGCGCTTGGGAACGCCCCTCTGATCATACTCCTGTAATTGTTGAGCTCGACTTACAGGCTACGACGTAAAAGGCACATCGTATTCCTTAAGTTTCCCAACGGCGTTATTACGGTCTTCTCAATGAATTAGGGCATAGATAGTATCGATATCTATGCCCTCTGCCTGTATATTGTCGTGCTAATCACGCTTACGCGAAGACCTTATTCTCCATCAAGAATACGGCGCTCGAAAGTCTGTGCATCTTGGGCATTCGCCATAGGCACATATAGGCTACCGTTAGTTACAGGCGCTGCAATATTGATAATCGAAATTAACTCATTATTCATAGTCACTACAAGTGAACGACCTGAATTATTACGGGTTAACTGAGCAAGTTTATCTTGACCTGCGGCAGAGAAAACCAAGTTTACAAAAGCTCGATTACTCTCGTCCATAACCGCAAGTGCATTGCTTAAATCACGATGTAATAAGGTTTGACGTGGATCGACGTAAATCGATTGGCCTTTTTGTTGTACCAAGGTGTAACCAGGTTCTGCTTGAGTCGAACCCACATAGATAACCAAGGAAGATGCTGTGCGTGGCGTGCTAGCAGCAGGTTGACTAGTCGGTGTGGGCATATTCGGTGGAGGTGCTGAAGGAATATTGCTTGGTAGATTACTACTGCCTGCAGTATTGCTTGTGTCTGTAGGCGCCATAACTGAATCAATAAAGCTGTTCATCGATTCACAACCAGCTAAAGCCCCAACGAGTGTTAATACAAGAAGTGAACGTTTGATTTGCATAATGTAATAATCCCATTCATGAAAAGCCTATTTTCCCTCTCATAGACTCAGTCTTAATTTACGAAAAATAGATAAATAAAATTAATCTGAATTTTAAAACATATTTCTTAAAGAATACACTGATAATCTTTCGAGTTAAGTATTATTTACAATTTATCGCCTTATTTAACGATTATTAGCGCCTTATTATCGAATTAATACTTGGCTCAAGCGCGTGATAAATTGACTACGCACATGATGTTTAAGAAAAACAATCTAAACGAAGCCCTCTCGCCCCTTAAAAATATTTATCGTGTTTGTTCCATTGGTCCTGGTTCACTTACCTTAAAAATTTTTATTGAATTTGTTCCATTGGCCTAGCGTATTTTCTCTAAATAATTAATTATCATGCATGTGTAATGATTGACGTCCGTACCTGCCGAGAAGGGCGTGGTTTTGTGGTGAGTTCTGCTAAACTATTCATTGCGTTCGTTACTAATTAATTTTAATTCTACTTACCCTATGCTCCGCTAAAGGAATCTCAATGAGTACACAAGATACGTCTGTTCTGCATGCTACGGCTAATTATTATAATAATGTGCCTTACCATTCAAATCCCTTCCCGCAATCTCATCCAGGACTACTCAAAGGTGTCGCTTCATTATTTGGTATCGTACCGAAAGACTTAAATAAGGCAAGAGTTCTTGAGTTAGGCTGCGCCAGTGGCGGTAATTTAATCCCCTTGGCGTATTTCTATCCAGAGATTGATTTAGTCGGTGTTGATTTGTCTGAGGTTCAGATTCAAGAAGGTCAAGCACTGGTCAAGGAGTTGGGTTTAGACAATCGCGTGGCGCTGCATCAGATGAGCATTACCGATATTCCTGAGTCCTTCGGTAAGTTTGATTACATTGTTTGTCATGGAGTCTATAGCTGGGTGCCTGAGTTTGTGCAAGAAGGCATCTTGGATATCGTCAGTAAGCATTTAGTTGATGATGGTGTGGCATACATCAGTTATAACATCTATCCAGGCTGGAAAACCCTTGAAATCGCCAGGGATTCTATGTTGTTCCATACTAGACATATCACGGATCCTGCGCAGAAGATTCAACATGCGCGTGTCATGATTAATTTTATGCAGGAACATGCTAAGAAAGATTCAATTTATAAGCAAATTATGGATAATGCTCAGAGACTTATTCATAACTCAGCCGATTATTATGTGAGCCATGAGTTTTTAGAAATCCACAACAGCCCCTGCTATTTTCTTGAAATGGTCGAGAAGGCTGAAAAGCATGGTTTAGCTTATTTAAGCGACTGCAGCATTTCCTCAGTCTTCTCCGAGAACTGGGGAGATGAAGTACGTAATGAGCTACTGAAAGCGAGTGGCCATAATCAAGTAGTGCTAGAACAATATATCGATTACATGACCAATCGACAGTTCCGCCAGTCTATTTTCATGAAGAACACGGAAAGTAAGAAAATAAGCCGTTCTGTTAATTTAGAAAAAATAAAAAAACTGAATTACTCGCTTCATGTAGAGAAAGAAACTACACCACGTGAGAATGATCCAGAATTCAGTTATTTCTGCTTTAATAGATCGCCTAATAGCTTTTACCGTACCCAAGACACTGCTTTAATTCCCTATCTAGAAAGCCTGATAAAACTTAATCATAAAATTTTTAAATTTGAAGAGTATGCGCAAGTTCTGGAACAACAATTAGGTCATAAATACCAGGAAGAAGTTGCCCTAAGTCTATTACAGCGATTAGTGATACTTGGTTTAATCACGCCGTTTGGTGACGCGCCCCAGACTAATGCACCCACCACGGAGTTAAGTGAGAAGCCAAAAATTTCAGAATTTAATCGTCTAGCGGCGAAGACACGCAATTATCTCGTAAACAGTAATCTAGAAATGATATCGGTGGATGAGGTGGCTATGCATATTATCCCTGCGATGGATGGCTCACATGATAAGCAGGCTTTAGTTGAGACTCTCTTGGCTGCAGCCACTGAGGATAAAGTCTTTTTCCATCGTAAGGAACCTGGTAAGGAAGAAGCCGTAATCATTAAGGATGAAGAGGAATTAAAAACCTTATCTGCTAACTATATCAATGATTTATGCAATAGGTTACAACGTTATAGTATGTTTGTCGCTTAAACTACAAGGTTGGAGTAGCTTGCATTCGCTTGAGTGCTAACTTAGTCCCAGTACCTTGGCTGCTTCAATTACGGATCTGATTCGTGCCTACGTTGTTGCTCTAAAAAAGTAGCGCTTAATCCTATTAAAGCGCTACTTAAAAACCCTATAAGAATCGCTCAAACGGTTTCAAATAACGCCATTGCCCTTGGGGTAAATCAGCCAAGGTCACATTGCCCATACGTACCCTCTTCAAGCCAACGACCTTCAGACCCACCATCTCGCACATGCGACGGATTTGGCGCTTCTTACCTTCCTGCAAGATAAATTTTAATTGGTCATCGTTAAGCCAAGAAACCTCAGCAGGACGTAAAAGATCACCGTCTAAACTTAAGCCGTGATTAAGCAATTGTAGGCCGTTACTCGGCATACGCCCTTCAACGCGCACGAGGTATTCTTTTTCCACTTCAGAGTCTTCACCAATCAGCTGCTTGGCAATGCGTCCATCTTGTGTCATGACAAGTAGTCCTTGCGACTCAATATCTAAGCGCCCTGCTGTGGCTAAACCACGTAGATGGCCAGGCTCAAACTTATGGTGGGCCTTATCAAACTGGTTCTGTGGCGTAATTAAATTAAGGGCAGGTTTATGACCGTCTTCAGCTTGAGAAGAAACATAACCCACGGGTTTATTTAAAATAATCGTCACTTGCTGGGCTTGACGTGCTAAGGCAGCCTTCTCAAGAGTAATACTTTGATTGGGAAAGGCTTTCGTGCCTAAGGTGGCGACCTTGCCATCAACTTTAACCCAGCCGCGCTCAATATAGGCATCGGCTTCACGACGTGAGCACATGCCACGTTCAGACATTAATTTGGAGATTCTTACTTTTTCCATGAAACTCTCTTACAATAATGAGCATTAAGTCTTTTATACAAAACCGAATGTCATTTCAATCGTATGCTGGTGCTTGGTTAAATCAAGCACCCCTTAAATTAGATCCTATCCAACGCTATTGGCTCACTCGACCGGGCGCATTAACAGCAGGTTTGCGTCAGCTTGGTCAATTACACATTGAAGTCTTAAATGAGTCGTATGCGAGTCTAGATAGGGATGAAGCTAGTGCCTTGCAATTACCCTCACGTCATCCGCTTTGGTTACGTGAAATTATGATGAGTATAGATGGTACACCTAGCGTGCTAGCGCGTAGTATAACGCCAATTTCTGCCGCTCGGGGCGTCTGGAAGAGCATACGCTCATTAAAAACACGCCCCTTAGCTGACATTTTATATAACGATCCGCGGATTGTCCGGTCGCGCTTTGAATGCGCGCCTGTACAAGCAGGTCGTCAGATTTTTTTAACGCAAGAACGTTATTGCCCTAAGTATTCTGCACGCCCTGATTACGCTCGTCGTTCGATATTCTATAAGGAAGGCCATCCTTTAATGGTTACCGAAAGCTTTTTAGAAACTTTCTGGTTATTACTCGATCAATTTGACGGCAATAAAATGCCTTAAGGTATTCTGCAGAATTTATATCATAAGAGCCGTCAGGTTTTATAAGCGCCTTATAACAATGTTTATAAGGCCTCTTCGCCCATTTCACCGGTGCGAATACGTACAACTTGTTGTACTTCACTAACGAAAATTTTACCGTCGCCGATTTTACCAGTACGTGCTGCACGGACAATGGCTTCAATGGCAGGTTCAGCAAGGTCATCAGCAACCACCATCTCGATTTTTACCTTAGGTAAGAAATCAACCGCATACTCAGCACCACGGTAGAGTTCAGTATGCCCCTTCTGACGACCAAAGCCTTTAGCTTCAGTGACCGTTAAGCCATTGACACCAATTTCACTTAGCTCTTCACGAACCTCATCTAATTTAAAAGGTTTGATAATCGCTGTAATTAATTTCATTACGTTCTTTCCTTAAATTTAACAATTTTTTAGTGCCTAAGGCAATATTTTATACGTTTTTAAAAGCGATAGGCATTCGTGACAGGTATGCGCCAATCACGAGCGAAAGCGCGACGGGTAATTTTAGGGCCTAAAGCGCCTTGGCGGCGCTTATATTCGCTGATACGTAATAAACGCGACACCTTCTCAACGTCGTCTTTCGGAAAACCCGCTTCGATAATTTCTTGGCTTGATTGATTGAGTTCCATCATGCGCTCAAGAATCGCATCAAGAACATCATATTCAGGCAGGCTATCTTGATCGGTTTGGTTATCACGCAATTCGGCTGAAGGCGCACGTGTAATAATACGCTCAGGGATAAGGGGAGAAACAGAATTACGCCAACGGCTTAAGCGATAGACCAAGGTTTTAGGGATATCTTTAAGCATAGCGAAGCCACCCACCATATCACCGTATAAGGTGCAATAACCCATCGCAAGTTCAGACTTATTGCCTGTGGTTAAGACTAAAGAGCCGAATTTATTCGAGATCGCCATTAGTAATACACCGCGAATTCTGGCTTGAATATTCTCTTCCGTGGTATCTGGTGTTAGATCCGTAAATAGCGGCGCTAAGGTCTGCATGACACTCTCATAACCCGCCGCAATCGCTAATTCATCGTAACGAACATTTAAGCGCTTAGCCATATCTGCGGCATCGTTGACTGAAATATCGGCCGTGTATTGTGACGGCATCATCACTGCATGTATCTTATCCGGACCTAAGGCATCAAATGCAATTGCCATCACTAAAGCAGAATCAATGCCTCCCGAGAGCCCTAAGGCAACAGAGTTAAAATGATTCTTGCGACAATAATCTGCAGTGGCTAAGACTAAGGCGCGCCAGACTTCGGACTCGATACATTCAGAGGATTCTTTCTGCATAGAGCGGCTCATTGCCGCCACTTGATTATCCGCTAGACTTAAAGCGTCGATTTTCTCCAGGCCCTGTTCACTTAAGCGCACAATACCTAAAGCACTGACAAAGGTATTCAGCTCAAGGACGAGCTTACCCTTGGCATTCAAGACGAAAGAGTTGCCATCAAAGACAAGGTCATCTTGTCCACCCACTAGATTGCAATAGAACGTATTGAGGCCTTGTGCACTCACATGCTTGCGTAAGACATCAGTACGAAGGTCGTCCTTGTCCATGGTATAAGGGGAAGCATTGAGAATAAGCAATGATTGTGCCCCAGCTTGTGCCGCTTGTGCTGCAACATGTGGCAACCAAATATCCTCACAGATGGCTAAACCAAAGCGATGTCCTTGGACCTCAAAGACACTGGCCTCTTGCCCGGCAGAGAAATAGCGCTTTTCGTCGAATACCCCATAATTCGGTAATTCTTGCTTATAGTACGTGTGCTTAATTTGTCCATTTACTAACACTGAAGCGGCATTATACAAGTGCCCTTTTTCTTCTTTAATATGACCTACGATTACATGCAAATCGGTAAATTCTTTAAGCTGTTCGATTAATACATTCAAAGCAAGCCTTTGCTCACGAATAAATTGCGGACGTAGAAATAAGTCTTCCGCTTGATAGCCAATGAGGGCAAGTTCTGGTAAGAGTAAAACGTGAACGCCCTCATGATGTGCTTGTTGAGCGGCCTGAACAATTAAGTTCACATTATGCTGAAAAAAACCCAACACGGGATTAATTTGCGCTAAACCAATCTGGATATGTGTTTGCATGTGGTGTTAAAGAAAATATTGACTAAGCTTGATTATCACATAGTTACAGGATTGCTGTGAATATTTAATTTATAATGGTGTTAATTTTTTAACATGCTGGATACATATGTCTAACAATACGCACAACCAATTTGACAAAAAAAGTGAAGCTTGGTCAGCACGCTTTTCAGAGCCTGTTTCGGATTTAGTCAAGCGCTACACCGCTTCAGTTTTCTTTGAAACTCGCTTAGCCCCATTTGATATTCAAGGTTCTTTAGCCCATGCCGAGATGCTGAGCCATGTTGGCGTCATATCACAAGACGATTATCAAGCCATACAAACCGGTATGGCGACAATTTTAGACGAAATTGCGCAAGGCCAATTTACGTGGGAGCTTGATCTCGAAGACGTGCATCTGAATATTGAAAAGCGCTTGGTGGAGCTTATTGGTGATGCAGGTAAGCGCTTACATACAGGGCGTTCACGTAACGACCAAGTCGCTACCGATATTCGTCTATGGTTACGTGAAGAAATTGATGTTTGTAGTGAACTATTGCGCCAGTTACGTCAGGCGCTTGCCCAAATGGCCCTACAGCATCACACCACAATTTTGCCTGGTTTTACCCATCTACAAGTTGCGCAGCCTGTGACCTTCGGTCATCATCTGTTGGCCTATGCCGAGATGTTCGAGCGCGACTTCCAACGACTACAAGACTGCCGCAAGCGCGTTAACCAATTACCCCTTGGGGCTGCTGCATTAGCGGGCACTTCTTATCCGATTGATCGCGAACGCGTGGCTCAGTCATTAGGCTTTGATGGTGTATGCCGCAACTCCTTAGACGCCGTCTCAGATCGTGACTTTGCCATTGAATTCTGTGCAGCGGTAAGCTTGGCGATGACGCATATCTCTCGTCTATCCGAAGAATTAATCCTATGGATGAGCCCACGTGTAGGCTTTATCAGCTTAGCGGATCGCTTCTGCACGGGTAGTTCAATTATGCCGCAGAAGAAGAACCCTGATGTGCCTGAGTTAGCGCGCGGCAAAACAGGTCGTGTGAATGGTAATCTAATTGGCTTACTGACACTCATGAAGGGCCAACCCTTAGCTTATAACAAAGACAACCAAGAAGATAAAGAAGGCCTATTCGATTCAGCAGACACCTTACGTGACACCTTAACCATCTTTGTTGATATGGTAGGAGGCATCCAAGTGAAAGCCGAAAATATGCGTGCCGCAGCGCTGCAAGGCTTCTCAACTGCCACTGACTTAGCGGATTATCTCGTGAAAAAAGGTCTGCCTTTCCGTGATGCCCACGAAACCGTGGCTTTGGCCGTACGTGAATGTGAGCAGAAAGGTATTGATTTAGCGGACTTAAGCTTAGCGGAACTAAAAGCCTTCAACTCAGCGATTGAAGATGATATCTTCCAAGTATTAACGCTTGAAGGCTCTGTTTCTGCGCGCAATCATATTGGTGGTACAGCGCCAGAGCGTGTTAAGGCTGAAGCTGAACGGATTATTGCCGCGACACGCTAAATTAAATAAGTCTCATCTTATCGAGACGCCCCAACATACAACTTAGTCTTTATCTTGCGCAGGTGCTTTAAGCACCTTGCGCACGACTTCTGCATTAAAACCTCGTGACATCATAAATCGCACTCTTCGTGCATATTCACGTTGAAAATCCGCTGCCTCATTCAGTGCTGTGCGGAATTTACGCTGATAAACCTCAAGCGCCCTATCGTATTCTGTATCACGCAGCTGTTCTCTAAGTGCTTCTAAGTTCTCCGCTTCAAGTTTATGGCTCGCAAGCGCATGCAAGACTTTCGCACTGCCCCACCTGGCCTGCTTGGCTTGTGAAAAGTTACGCATAAAGCGCTCATCGTTCTGCCAATTCTCTTTCTGTAAGCGTTGCATTGTTGCTTCTAATTCTTCTTCAGATTCAGCGTATGGGGCTAATTTACGGCGCAGCTCGTAAGCTGAATGCTCTCGCCGTGATAGGTAATCAATACCACGCATCAATAAGGTCTTAGTCTGCCGTCCAGGCGTTCTTGATTGAAGATTAGACAATTCTTTGTTGGTGGAGCCCGCTAAAGACCTCTTCACTAAGGATCTATCCACTAAAGAAGCATCTACAAAGGAGGTATCGACTAAGGAATTATTGACCAAAGCACTATCGACTAAGGTGATATCGACTAAGGAACTATCGATTAAGGGGGTATCGATCAAGGAGCTATCTGCATTTATCTGTGCTCTAACTGCTGTATTAGAAGTGCGAAATTGCTTATTCGATTTAACGTGCTTTATCCGTTCGGACGATCGACTATAAAGAGATTCTGAAACACTTGCCGGCGTGGCTACTGGAGATGAAGATTGGCTGGTGTGTGTTGCCGTGCCAGTCTTGAAGCACGACTTGTTACGTGCTGCTGATTGCTTAGGTGTGCGCGAAAAGCTTTCTGATGAACGAGTAATTGCTGTATTGTCTACAGCTGCATCATGGGAGTTGCTAGGCAAAGCTTTGCCCGTAATAGGATCAAACTTATTACGTCGTGGGGGACTATTAAATTCATCATCATAATTGCTCATAGGCGCATTGTACCGTTGAAATCCAGTTAAGACTAGAATGTATTTAAGGTCTTAGGTGCAGACACAGCACGTAAAAACAGCCAGTAAACTCGCTTACTGGCTGTCTTAGTGTGGTCTATAAAGCTAAATACGTAGACATTGTGGCTGTATATGAAGTTAAGTGCTTAAGCAAGTCGCTTGCACTCAGACAAGCCACTATTGAACTTAAGCAAGTCGCTTGCACTACGATAAGCACCTGAAGCACTTAAACAAGCCACTGGCATTTAAGCAAGTTGCTGTCACTCAGGCAAGCTGTTGGTGCTTAAGCAAGGGTGCACAGTTATTTCGCTTAGATTTCTTCTTCGGCCACGCCTTCAGTATCGCCTTCCGCTTCAATATCGCTGGCAGTCATTGCCTGAGCATCACTGACTACCCCCATATTGGCACGGATTTTCTGTTCGATTTCCTGTGCTAATGCAGGGTTAGATTTAAGGAACTCACGTACATTGTCCTTGCCTTGGCCAATTTTAGCGCCGTCATAGCTATACCAAGCCCCAGCTTTATCGACAACGCCTGCTTTAACACCAAGGTCAACGATCTCGCCCTCACGTGAAATACCTGTGCCATACATAATGTCAAACTCGGCTTGCTTAAATGGTGGAGCGACCTTATTCTTCACGACTTTAACACGGGTTTCATTACCGATGACCTCATCACCTTTCTTGATTGAGCCAATACGGCGGATGTCGAGACGTACTGATGAATAGAACTTAAGCGCATTACCACCTGTTGTTGTCTCCGGGCTACCAAACATAACGCCAATTTTCATACGAATTTGGTTAATGAAGATAACGGTACAGTTAGTGCGCTTAATCGATGCTGTTAACTTACGCATGGCTTGGCTCATTAAACGCGCTTGTAGACCTGGTAAGTTATCACCCATATCGCCCTCAATCTCAGCGCGAGGTACTAAGGCAGCTACAGAGTCAATAACGATTAAGTCAACTGAACCTGAGCGTACCAAGGCATCGGTGATTTCTAGTGCTTGCTCACCATGATCAGGCTGTGAAATTAATAAATCAGCTAAGTTAATACCGAGTTTAGCGGCGTATTGCACGTCAAGTGCATGTTCCGCATCGATAAAGGCACAAGTGCCACCAATTTTCTGCATCTCGGCAATTACTTGCAGTGTTAACGTAGTTTTACCTGATGATTCTGGGCCATAGACTTCGATGACGCGACCACGTGGCAAACCACCAACGCCTAAAGCAACATCAAGTCCAAGTGATCCTGTTGAGACGACTTTAATATCATGGGCGACTTCATTATCACCGTAACGCATAACCGAACCCTTACCAAATTGCTTCTCAATTTGTGATAAGGCGGCACTTAATGCCTTAGCGCGCTCAGCAGCGGCTGCTTTAGATTGTTTATCGTCCATATAGTATTAGGGTCCTATGGAAATATGGTGTTAAAAAGAATAAATACTTAGTTATCAGCTTATAGTGCTTATAGAACGCAAGGCTTAAGAATAAATTAATCTTCATTCTATATCGCTCTTCAACGCAACCAAGCTATAAATTAAATTGCAAATTAAGGTATGTGCTAAGTCGGTCTGTTCTCAGTTGTTTGTATTATGCCATCAAAACTACTGTATGTCCATACAGTAGATAAAAATATAGGGTACTGTGTTGCATGTCATGCAATTTAACAAAAAATAGCATTAGATAATTTAAAAAGGGGTAGAATGACGCCTATCCTTGGTCTTTCATCAGAGGCCCCCGCTTTACTTAGAGAATATTATGTGGTTTAAAAATTTAAAAGTTTTTCGTCTTAACCCGAGTTGGAAAATTACGGCTGCTGAGCTAAATGAGCAGCTACAGAAACAAGCGTTTGAGGAAGGTGTCTTCTCTTCTAATCCCTTGAATATGGGTTGGACAGCTATCTTCCCTGAGACTGGTAGCTTAGTCCATGCCATCGAACAAAATTACTTAATTAATTTGCGCGTTGAGAAGAAGCTTCTCCCTGCCTCAGTGATTAACCAGTTCACTAAGGCCAAGGCACTTGAGGTCGAAGAACAACAAGGCTATAAGGTTGGTCGCAAACAGATGCGAGAGCTTAAAGAAGCAGTTGCAGATACCTTACGCCCACGTGCTTTCAGCATTTATCGTGATACCCGCGCCTGGTTTGATTTGAAAAACCATTGGTTGATCGTTGATGCAGGCGCGTCCAGTAAATCGGATGAAATTATAGGTATGTTAGCGAAGATTTTAGACCCGCTTCCTATTAAGAGCTTTATTACGGAAACCTCTCCTAGCGTGGCGATGAGCGCATGGTTGAAGAATGACCAGGCGCCAGCTGACTTTAGTATCGATCAAGATACAGAACTTAAATCCTTGGGGGATGACCGTGCAAGCGTACGTTATGCACGCCACAACCCAGATCCTGAAGATTTAGCTAAGCAATTAACAACGGGCAAAGTATGTACTCGTTTGGCCCTAACTTGGCAAGATCGTATCTCATTCGTCTTAAATGATGCTTTAGATATTCGTAAACTTCAGGCCTTAGAAATTATTGAGCAGAATCGCGATCTATCAAGCATTGATGATATTGAGCGCTTCGATACGGATATGGCCTTGATGTTTGGTGAGGTTAATGGCCTTTTAAACGCATTAACAGATGCCTTAGATGGCGAGAAGAAAGAAGCGTAAGCCGCAATAGCCTCACCTCTTTCGCTTTATAAGTGTACGGATTCAGCCTGGCATAAGTACACTTGTTAAAATGTATTTAATAAAAATTTATAAGTGTACGCATTCTGCCTGGCATGCATACACTTTAAATACACTGAGCACCGCGATTTGCGGTGTTCTGTAGGCACAGCAGACTAGCAAGAAAGCATATTGTCACAGTTCATAATCATAACCGGAACCACAACGGCACCAACAACACCTGTCACCACATCACCGAGGAAGGTGAAAGGACTTAAAAGTACCTTAGCTGCCGTTGCACCTCCCTTGCTCATGCTAGGAGGTCCAATAAAGCGTAATGATAGCTCCGTTTTATAATCGTGATTTTTGCTTAAACCATAGTCAACACCCTGTTCGACACTATAGAGCTCACCCTTAAGAGGGACCTTTAAATACAAGATTTGCTTGCTTCTTCTAAGTTCGTGGAATTGCTGACTAAGCTTATGCTTAAAGAATATAAGTGCGACAGTTGCGTTATCCGGCATATCTGTGCTGAAGCCTAACTGTTGAGCCTGTTGAATTTGTTTGCTAGTCAGTGTACGTGGATCAAGCGCTATCGCTAGATGAGCTGTGAAATTATGCTTCTTACCCTCTTTTCGAATGGCAACTCCGCTTATATTAGAATACATATGCTGACTATATGAGGCTTTAAGTAGTTCAGGGACTTCTTTAATTGCTGGCAATACATAGTGATAGCGCTCACCAATGCCAATAATATTACTTTGGTCTTTCGTTATTAGAAAATAAAGTAAATTATCGCTTTCCTCTCTTACCGTCGGCGTGCTAGCTTGTTGATCAAATGATTCGAACATATCACTAGTGACGCATGCGGTTAAGCTAAGACTGGCTAAGAGAAGCAGGCTAAAGGTTTTGATTATTGAGCGCATTGTAAAATCCTTATTCCAACTGTTTCTTTAAGGAAGGGTACGCACCCTATAAAATACTTTATACGCATAGAATCGAAATTATGCAAATATTTCATTGCTAGTTATCTATTTTTCTTAGGCGTATAGATAAAATTTACGCCCTCTGGCCTAAGGAGGAGCTGCAGACGTAATTAATGTGCTTGGACTTGTAGGCTTAATTACCGTACTCCCCCACCTGAGGGACAAGGTTTTGCGGCAAGTTCGGACAAAAAGGTCCAGCTCATAAGAACTGGACCCTAGTATATGCACGCGTATTAATTAGGCTTTTGCTTAACTAATATAGCGCGACAAGTCTAAACCCTCAGTACTAATTTCAGGGGTTTGATTATCCATTAAATCAGCAAGATATTTACCTGAACCACAAGCCATGGTCCAACCTAATGTGCCGTGACCAGAGTTGATAAAGAGGTTAGGATACTTGGTCTTACCCACTACTGGTGTACCATCAGGTGTCGCTGGTCTTAAGCCAGTCCAGAATTCAGCGCGACTGAGATCACCACCCCCTGGAAATACGTGGTTAAACACCTCATTCAATGTGTCCCTATAGCGTTGCTTCAAGCTAAGATCAAAACCATTAACACCGGCCATACCACCCATACGAATGCGATTATCAAAGCGCGTTAAAGCGACCTTAAAACTTTCATCCAGCACAGTTGATGTCGGCGCCTTGCTCTCATCGGTAATGGGGATAGTTAAGGAGAAGCCCTTCAGTGGGTAGATCGGTGTATGCACGTCAATAGGTTTTAACATTGCCGTGGTATATGAACCTAATGCAACTACATAGCGATCAGCGGTCTCCAATTGACCATTAATCCATACGCCTTGAATCTGATTATTTTTAAACTCAAAGCGGTCAATAGACTCACCAAAGCGGAACTTAACGCCTAATTCCTGGGCCATCTGGGTGATTTTCTGTGTAAAGATAAAGCAATCGCCCGTTTCATCGTTCGGTAAGCGTAAAGCGCCGACAAACTCATGGATATTATCGGATAGGCCAGGCTCATACTTTACGATACCTTGGCGGTCTAAGACTTCATATGGCGTGCCCATTTCTTTCAGGATTTCGACGTCCTTACCAATTCCATCAAGCTGAGCTTGCTTACGGAATAATTGAATGGTTCCGCGTTGACGGTCTTCATAAGTGATACCCGTTTCGGCACGCAGGGCTTGCATGCAGTGACGACTATACTCAGATAAGCGCACCATGCGTTCTTTATTAATGGCGTAGCTCTTCGGATTACAGTTTTTAATCAGTTGCCAAATCCACTTGTATTGCCAGAGATCTGAAGTTGGCTTCATGATCAATGGTGAATGCTTCTGTAGCATCCACTTAATTGCTTTGAGTGGCACACCTGGTGCTGCCCATGGTGAGGCATAGCCAGGTGATAGCTGACCAGCATTAGCAAAGCTGGTTTCTAAGGCGGAACCTTCTTGCCGATCGATGACGGTAACATCGAAGCCTTTTTTAGCTAGGTAGTAGGCGCTTGTAGCTCCAACCACTCCGCTCCCTAGTACGAATACTCGCATTTTTTATTCTCCTTGAACAATCCGCACAGAATACTCCAAGTGCTCTTAAATAACAATATAGAAACAATCCTATTGACTTTTTGATACAGCTTAGTGATTGTGTTAAGCTCCTTCCTAAGCGTATAATTCCTACTTTCTTTCTTCACCTTCTCATTAGGCATGTGTTGGTAATGCGTCTATCCCCTCTTTCCAAAAAATTAATTCCAGCTATTGCGGTAATGACCTTTATCGGCGTGATACTTGCAACACCTCAGTCGCCTAGTAGTCAAGCGCATATTCCTGTTAATAATGATGTTCCAATAGCGGCTCAGTTAGATCCAGCGACAATCAAGTCTTTAACAAACTTAACCCAACATTTCACGCTTCAAGATCCCAATAAAACATTGCAATACCGCGGTTATGTACAAGGTGTCGGCTACTCTTCTTATCAGTTTTTAGCTCAGCAAAATCAGCGAGTTCTGATCCAGCTTGATGCGCCTGATGTTATTGAGATGATTCTTTATGGGCCACAAGTTGTACCACTAAAAAACAATACGGAATATCTGATTCCAGATAATGGTTTATATGATTTGCGTGTACTCTATAAAATTCCTATTGAAGAACAGCAAGATAGGGCCGTGACGGATCCAGTCCCCTATCGTATTGACTTTACCTTAGTCGCTAGCACTGCTTCAGCCACTGAAGGGGCTACACAAGCACCTAGCGCGGCACCACAAACAGCGCAGTAAAATTGGCACTATAAGGATTCTTTCATTAAGTCTGAGTTCATAAGGCTCGCCTACCCTTGGACTTATATCAGCTCAGGGTTTGTGGTTGTCAGGCAAATTTTCCCATTATATGAACTCTCATTATGTCTCGCTTCTAATCATAACGTATATACATTGCTAATTATAAGCTGTGCAAGGGTTTTCTTTCAACTTACCCGCTCGATTTATAAGGCAATGTACTTGGGCCATTCTCGATAAACTCAATTAAAACAAAGGCTACTTACGCAATTTCGGTAAGTAGCCTTCTTGTTATCTGCTCATGCCTAAAGCGAACTCAGATTTTCTAGCAAAGAGCCTAAGCTTTATTAAGCAGTTTGTGTGCTCTTGTGACCAAAAACTGCTTGTGTCACTTGTAGGCCGATTGATAAACCACCAACGATGAACACAATATCACCAATCGTACGGATCCAGCGTAGTGTTTCTAAGAAATCTTGTTGTAAGAAACCTTCACTACGTGCATACCACATACCTTCAGTAACGCTAGCGTAGAACTGATATAAACCAATTGGTAGCAAGCTTGTAAAGATCATCATGCAGAGACCGATGTTCAATAACCAGAATCCAGTCTTCATAAGTTTCTCGTTAAAGACTAGGTTTGGACGGATATAGCGTATGACTAACAAGACAAAGCCGATAGATAAGAAACCATACACACCGAATAGCGCAGCGTGAGCGTGAACCGCTGTGGTGTTCAGACCTTGCAAGTAGTACAGTGAGATTGGTGGGTTAATAAGGAAACCGAATACACCTGCGCCTAACATGTTCCAGAAAGCTACGGCAACGAAACACATTAATGGCCAGCGGACTTTTTCCATCCAAGGGGCTTTATTCTTCAAGTTCCAGTTTTCCCACGCTTCATGACCAAGCAATACTAAAGGTACCACTTCAAGAGCCGAGAATGATGCACCTACAGCCATCACAGGGGTTGTTGTGCCTGAGAAGTATAAGTGGTGGAACGTGCCTGGAATACCACCTAGCATGAACAATGAAGCTGATACTAAGCTAGCAGCAGTTGCCATGCGTAATGATACTAAGCCCATCGATGAGAAGATGAACGCTAAAGCAGCAGTTGCAAATACTTCAAAGAAGCCCTCTACCCATAGGTGAACAACCCACCAGCGCCAGTATTCCATAATAGAGATATGTGTGCGCTCACCATAGAATAGGCCTGCACCGTAGAATAGTCCGATCGCTACAACTGAAGCGGTAAACAAGACCAAGAGGTGCTTATCGCCAGGTTGTTTTAATGCATTAGAGATACCACGCATCATCAAGAACAACCAGAACAGAATACCTAAGAATAAGGCAATTTGCCATAAACGACCTAAATCTAAGTACTCATATCCTTGGTGACCTAACCAGAAATTTAGGTGTGCAGGCATGTCACCAGCAATCGCAATATAGTTACCGGCGAATGAACCGACAGTTACTATTAATAAGGCAACAAATAGGATATTAACACCAAGACTTTGACCTTTCGGATCTTTACCACCATTAATAACGGGAGCTAAGAATAGACCGGCAGTCAAGAAAGCCGCAGCAATCCATAAAATGGCGGCTTGTAAGTGCCAAGTACGGAGCAAGGAGTAAGGGAACCACTTGGACAACTCAATACCATAGAAAGTCTGACCTTCAACCGTATAGTGAGCTACCGCACCACCTAAGAACATCTGTACAGCAAATAAGGCGACCACGAGGAAACAGTATTTACCCAGCGCCTTCTGTGAAGGAGTTAAGAGGAAGGTACTAATTGGGTCTTTAGCGGGTGGAACAGTAGGATCGGGATCTTCGCTTTTTAAGAATGCCCAGCCCCAAACCAATAAACCAATACCGGCAATTAAGATGATGATACTGACGAATGACCAAACAACGTTCTCACCTGATGGTACGTTGCTAATCAATGGCTCATGCGGCCAGTTATTCGTATAGGTGACATCATGACCCGGGCGATCAGTAGCTGCCGCCCAAACAGTCCAATAGAAGAAATTGGTTAATTTCTCGCGTCGTTCTGCATCAGCCAAGGTGTTTTCTTTCATTGCAAAGCTTTCACGGCTGCTTTGTAATGAAGGCTCATTACCAAATAAATCGTTATAGTATTTAGCGGTTTGTGCCATTGCTTGAGCGCGCAATGGTGATACAGTCACTGTATCGGTTTGTTCATTATATGTATTTGTACGATATTCAATCTCTAGGCGAGCTTGTAACATCGCTTGCTTCTCAACATCTAGCTGATCGTAAGCTGTACCAAACTCTTGCTGTGCAGAGAGATCTAACCACGCTAAAAGTTCGCGGTGTAACCAGTCTGCAGTCCAGTCTGGCGCTTGATAAGCACCGTGACCCCAGATAGAGCCAACTTGCATACCACCAACGCTTTGCCAGGCAGACTGCCCTTGCATTACGTCTTCTTTAGTCATTAACACTGTATTGCTATCGCTGACAACAACTTGTCCAGGAATCGGCGGTACTGTGCGATAAATTTCCGCACCGAAATAACCGAGAAACCCGAAGCAAATTATCATAATCGCGATCAGCGAAAACCATAATTTCTTATAACTACCCATAACAGTTTCCTTATCATTTATTTCTAAAACAAATGTAAAACGTATTTACTACTTTCTACATTACATTCATAGCAAGTATCGTGCCAACTTTTTTATGATGAAATATCAAGTCATTAGTAAATGTAGGGTATAATTAACCCAGTTTAATTTAAGGTAGTATTTACCCTATAGGTATTTTTAACCATGTTTGACATTCTTCTTCATGACCTCAACCAAGATATGCCGCCGCTTGAGCGCTTGCAACGTCTGGTGCAAACCCTCAAAGATACGTTTCACGGCAGTGCTGTCGGTCTCTTGAGAATCGAAGATGATGCTCTGCGTCTATTAGCTACCGAAGGTTTGAGCTATGAGGCCTTGGGTAGACGTTTCATTATTAAAGAACACCCTCGCCTAGCACATATTTTGCAGTCTATGAAGGCGATTAAATTTGAAGCTAATTCCCCTCTCCCTGACCCTTACGATGGTTTATTAGAGAATCGGCTGGGCGAACCACTACCTGTGCATGATTGCCTAGGATTGAGTCTATATATTGATAATAATCTATGGGGTTGCCTAACACTCGATGCGTATCTTGACACATTCACCAAGGAGTCAATTACTCACTTAGAACACTGTAAAGAGCTAATTCAAGCAGTTGTACGCCTAAGCTTGCTAGAAACTGATTTAAAAAGCTTACGTCAACTTTCGTGGCAAGCAGACACTCCTCTGGTGGATAAGGGCGACCAAGAGATAATTGCAAATAGTAGTGTCATGCTCAATCTTTTACACGAACTTAAGGTCGTGGCGGATGCCGATTTGCCTATCTTATTATTAGGTGAAACAGGTGTTGGTAAGGATTTATTCGCTAAATATATTCATCGTCATTCCAAGCGTAGCGCTGAGCCGATTGTGTACGTCAACTGCGCGGCCTTACCTGAGAGCCTAGCAGAAAGTGAATTATTTGGCCATGTAAAAGGCGCTTTCTCTGGCGCTGACTCCGCGCGCGCTGGTCGTTTCGAGACAGCGGATAAGGGTTCCTTATTTCTAGATGAAATTGGTGAGCTCCCCTTAGCTATTCAAGCAAAACTGTTGAGAACCTTACAAAATGGTGAAATTCAACGCCTTGGATCTGATAAAACCCATAAGGTGAATACACGAATTATTGCGGCGACTAATCGTAACCTGAAAGAATATGCCGTTCAGGGTAAATTTAGAACTGACCTCTATCATCGCCTATCGGTCTACCCTATATTCATCCCACCCTTGCGTGAACGCGGCAAGGATATTCTATTACTGGCAGGTCATTTCTTAGAATTTAATCGTACCCGCTTAGGTCTGCGTGCTATTCGCTTAAGTCCTAGTGCTGAACGAGCCTTAATGGAATACCATTGGCCAGGTAATGTACGAGAGCTAGAGCATGTGATCAGCCGAGCAGCCTTAAAAATGTTAAGCGCCGGCACACCTCGTAACGCGATTATGAGCATTGAGCCAGAATTCTTGGATATATCTTCGCCTATACCAACATTAGAACATTTGCTCACGGCTGACACTCATACTCAACCTTCGTATAACACAGCACAGAATCAGACTGCCATGCATGAGCATGGCACTGCGTTCCTTATCCCAAGCAATCAATCTTTAAAAGTTACTCTGCAATACCTTGAGGCGGAAATAATTAAGTCCGCCCTATCTGAGAGTAATCATAATTGGTCTGCAGCTGCGCGCCGACTTGGCATTGATGCCAGTAATTTGCATAAATTAGCGAAAAAACATGGTCTAAAAGATGAATAACGTTGCTGGAACAACAGTTTATTGCTTACTGCTTTGGCCTCGTGTTTTCAGACTCTATCAGAGCTTGCCGTAAAATCCCATTTTTCAGCTTGCTGTAAAATCCCATCCTTCAGTATAGGAAGGACAGCAAACAGGAAACATTTCAAAGCAAATCTTCTAGCGACTTTCTAACGACTGTGGCAGCCTCCAATGCGAAGGACATCAAACACACAATCCTATTTAATTCAGCAACAGTTGATTCTTTAAGCGATTCAACTTATCTCGTACTGCCGCCGCTTGTTCAAATTCAAGGTTTTTCGCATGATCAAGCATCTGTTTCTCAAGCTGTTTAAGTGTCTTGGCTAAGGCTTTTTCATCCGTGAGCTCATGGACGAATTCTTGGCTTTGCTCATAAGCGGTCTCAGCAGCCGTAGACATCACGCCATCAATCATCTCTTTCACGGCCTTATTAATACTACGTGGTGTAATATTATGTTCAAGATTAAAGCTAACTTGTTTTTCGCGACGGCGTGAAGTCTCATTCATCGCCAGCTCCATGGATCGCGTTATCTTGTCGGCATACAGAATCGCTTTACCATTAAGATTTCGCGCAGCTCGACCAATAGTTTGAATCAAACTGCGTTCTGAACGTAAAAAGCCTTCCTTGTCTGCATCAAGAATCGCGACTAGGGAAACCTCAGGAATATCTAAACCCTCTCGTAATAAGTTAATCCCCACCAAAATATCGAATGCCCCTAAACGTAAATCACGAATAATCTCAACCCGCTCAACCGTATCAATATCCGAGTGAAGATAGCGCACTTTCAGACCATTCTCCCCTAGGTAATCCGTTAGATCTTCAGCCATGCGCTTAGTTAAGGTCGTCACGAGCACACGTTCACCTTGAGCAATGCGAAGCTTCGCTTCACCCAATAAATCATCCACTTGCGTGAGGGCTGGGCGCACCTCGACAATCGGGTCAACTAGACCCGTTGGCCGCACCACCTGCTCTACCACATTATCTGAGTGCTCGTTCTCATAGTCGGCGGGGGTCGCTGAGACAAAAATGCTTTGGCGCATGCGGGTTTCAAATTCTTCCATCTTTAAGGGGCGATTATCCATCGCGCTTGGTAGACGAAAACCGAACTGCACTAAGGTTTCTTTACGTGATCGGTCACCTCGGTACATGGCCCGCAATTGCCCCATCATGACGTGACTTTCATCAAAGAACATCAAGGCATCCTTGGGCAGGTAATCAATCATAGTAGGCGGAGGGTCACCAGGTGCTGCGCCCGATAAATGACGCGAGTAGTTCTCAATACCCTTACAAAAACCTAGCTCTTGCAGCATTTCAATATCAAAGCGAGTGCGTTGCTCAATCCGTTGGGCTTCAAGCAATTGATTATTGTCGAGATAAAATTTCACCCTCTCACGCAATTCTGCCTTGATGGTTTCAATTGCACGCAAGACCGTATCACGGGGCGTGACATAATGAGAGCTCGGGTAAATCGTAAAGCGCGGTACCTTTTGCTTAACTTTACCGGTCAAGGGATCGAACAATTCTAAAGTTTCAAGCTCATCATCAAATAGGCTCAAGCGTATGGCTAGCTCAGCACTTTCTGCAGGGAATACATCAATCGTATCACCACGCACACGAAAATGACCTCGCGTGAACTCCATATCATTGCGTTCATATTGCATAGCAACTAGGCGACCGAGCAGCTCTTGTCGTGGAATCCGATCACCACTGCGTAAAATTAGGACCATGGCATGATAATCACTGGGGTTACCAATACCATAGATCGTCGATACTGTACCGACGATAATCGTATCGCGTCGCTCTAATAAACTCTTGGTCGCTGACAGACGCATCTGCTCAATATGTTCATTAATATTTGAGTCTTTCTCAATAAACAAATCACGACTTGGCACGTAGGCTTCGGGTTGGTAGTAATCATAGTAAGAGACAAAATACTCCACCGCATTGCGTGGAAAGAACTCACGCATTTCCGCATAAAGCTGTGCCGCTAAGGTCTTATTCGGCGCCAAGACAAGTGCCGGACGACCAAGACGCGCAATGGCATTGGCCATGGTATAAGTTTTACCAGAACCCGTTACGCCTAGGAGAGTTTGGAACATTAGACCGTCCCTTACCCCTTCTACTAATGCATCAATCGCTGCTGGTTGATCGCCTGCTGGAGGGTATGGCTGATAAAGTTGAAAGGGACTATCGGGAAACTGTACGAAACCTGCCTCAGTCATGGTATCCTATTATGTGTTGCGCAGAATCAATCGTTCATTCTAACAGCAATCCCTCTCTTCTTCACTTTTTGAATACTTAATAGTCATGACATCAATTTTCGCAAATGTTGAATTAGCTCCTCGCGACCCTATTCTTGGTCTTAATGAACAATATAACGCCGATACGCGCAACACCAAGGTGAACCTAGGTGTGGGTGTTTATTACGATGATGAAGGTCGTATTCCTTTATTGCAAGCGGTTCGTCAGGCCGAAGCCACGCGTGCCGAACAACAAGCGCCACGCGGTTACTTACCGATCGAAGGTATTGCGACTTACGACAAGGGCGCACAAGCTTTATTATTAGGCAAAGACAGCGAATTAGCTGCTTCAGGCCGTGCCGTAACATTCCAAGCATTGGGTGGTACAGGGGCTTTGAAGATTGGTGCTGACTTTTTAGCGCAAATTAATCCGCAAGCGACTGTATACATCAGCAACCCAAGCTGGGAGAACCACCGCGCCTTATTTGAGCGTGCTGGCTTTAAAGTTGAAAACTACCCTTATTACGATGCCGCAACACATGGCCTAGACTTTGCGGCCATGTTGGCTTTTTTCAAGCAACTTACACCGAATAGCATCGTGGTACTGCATGCATGTTGCCACAATCCAACTGGTGTTGATCCAAGCTTGGCGCAATGGGAAGAAATTGCTAACTTGATTAAAGAGCGCAATTTAGTACCTTTCTTAGATATCGCCTACCAAGGTTTTGGTGACGGTCTTGAGGAAGACGCGCAAGTTGTTCGTCTATTCGCGAAATTAGACATTCCTATGTTTATTAGCTCATCTTTCTCTAAATCATTCTCACTATACGGTGAGCGCGTAGGTGCTTTAACCGTGCTTAGCGCTTCTAAAGACGAAGCTGAACGCGTATTAAGTCAAGTCAAGCGTACGATTCGTACCAACTACTCTAACCCGCCGACACACGGCGGTACAGTGGTGAGTATGGTGCTGAATACTCCTGAGCTATTTGCCATGTGGGAAAAAGAACTAGGCGAAATGCGTGACCGTATTCGTTTGATGCGTGCTCAACTTGTAGCCAAACTGAAAGAACATGGCGCAACACAGAATTTCGACTTTGTTCTCGCACAACGTGGTATGTTCTCGTATTCTGGTTTAACACAGGAACAAGTTGAACGCCTACGTAATGAGCACGGTATTTACGCCGTAAATAGTGGTCGTATATGCGTAGCCGCACTTAACTCACGCAATATTGACGCGGTTGCTAAGGCGATTGCTCAAGTTCTCTAAGAAATAAAGCTTGCATTTTTAGCGTTCTGCTCTAAAATAGACTGTATATTTATACAGTCTATTTTTTTGATATGATTAAACTTACTGCACGCCAACAAGAAATTCTTGACTTTATCCGACAGTCAATTTTCAAGACAGGTTTTCCGCCGACTCGCGCTGAAATTGCTAAAGCTCTAGGATTTCGCTCACCGAATGCGGCCGAAGATCATCTTAAGGCCCTCGTCAAGAAGGGAGCGATTAGTGTTTTGCCTGGTACTTCGCGTGGCATTCGCTTGAATCCAGAGTTTTCTAGTACGCAGTTGGAATCGCCTGCCTCTCAGAATGCTCAGACTGTTTCAAGTACACAACAAAATCTCACCCCTGGCCATGACGCATCTACGTCTTCTACTACGGTTGCATTGCTTAGCAAGACTGCACAAGCATTGAGAGGTGGCATTGAGCAGATTACTGAAGCTCTTAGTCTGCCTGTTGTAGGTCGAGTTGCTGCTGGTAATCCAATCTTAGCGGAAGAGAATCTGGATAAAACTTTGCATGTGGACCCCGCCCTGTTTAGCTCTACACCTGATTATCTACTGAAAGTGAAGGGCGAGTCGATGCGTGATGTGGGAATTCTTGATGGCGACTTGATAGCCGTTAAGCGCCAGGCTGAGGCTCGCAATGGTCAGATTATTGTGGCGCGAATCGATGAGGAAGTAACTGTCAAGCGCTTTCAACGCACTAAGACACATATTGAATTACTGCCTGAGAATAGTGACTTCGAACCCATTATTGTTACTGGCGATAGAGAGTTTTCAATTGAAGGTATTGCCGTTGGCCTAATTCGCCAACAACAGTTTCATTAATACAGGTCTCGGCAGTACGAACCTTATTAATGCAGAGGTTCTATTGATATGAACCTTCTTAACGCAGGTTCCATTAATACAGCTCTTGCTAATGCGTGTTTTGTGGATAATGTTGTTTAACGGCAGCGGTCATTTTTACATCGCTCTTAACAATATAATTGCTCCGAATACTATAAATTGACCTCCAAATATAGACTTTACAATCTACTATTTTGGAGGTCATTATTTGTGGCTTAGAAAAACTATTTTATCCATAAGCCCCAAAAATTGGCATTTCTCTAGTCCAAATTTGGGGGCTCTTCAATTGCACAGCAACTCTTTGCTTTAAGCTGCTACGCCCTTTTCTTGACGCCGCATGCGCAGACCTTGCATCCACCACACGCCACCAATGAGTAAGAGACCAGGGATAAAGAAGAGAAGCGGCGTTGGTCGATTAGGATTGGCTACTTTCACCTCTTCCACATCCCAACCTTGCTCCCAACTCGAGCGCTTAGCTGGACTACCAAAGCGGACTGCGGCCACTTGGGTAACATCACCTAAATCCATGAAGGTTAATCCAGCGCTACGTAAGCGTTCGCGACCGATTTGCTCAACATCTTTACCACTTGTGTCTTCTAGCTTCGGTAAGTTTACCGCCACCAGTTTGCTGATTTCATTGCCTTCCAAGTTATAGCCGCGAATGCTAGCCACAAAGCGTTGATTATCTTTGGCATTGCCAGCAATCGTGTACATTTCACTTACTGGACGACTCACATGTTCAGGTGAAACACGATTCATATACCAGTCAGGACGGAACAGCATAAAGGAAGCAATTAAGAGTACCAAGGCCTCAAGCCAAGTACACTTAATTCTAAACCAACGCATACTGGCTGCCGCAAACATCATAGAGGCAATAATGGCGCCCAATACGACGACGACTAAATGTATCCATGAATCGATACCAATGAGTAGAAGCAATGGATTGAAGACAAAGATAAATGGCAAAATAGCTGTACGCAAGGCATAGGTGACACCTTGTATACCTGTCTTAATCGGGTCCTCACCTGAAATCGCTGCCGCTGCAAAGGTCGCTAATCCAACTGGCGGTGTAATATCCGCCATAATGCCAAAATAGAAGACAAAGAAGTGCACGGCAATTAAAGGAATAATCAGACCGTTCTGTGCGCCCAGTTCAACGACCACAGGAGCCATTAAGGTTGCCATCAAGATATAGTTTGCCGTGGTAGGCATACCTAGACCCAAAATCAAACAAACCGCCGCCGTAAAGAATAGCATCACAAGCACATTGCCCATTGATACTAATTCAACGAACGCCGTCATGCGTAGACCTAAACCGGTTAAGGTAATCGCACCTACAATAAGACCTGCGGTACCACAAGCAATCGCAATACCAATCATATTGCGTGCACCCTCTTGCAAACCTAAGGTAGTTTCTTCCAAACCAACTTTAACTGAAGGAGCAATCGCTTGTTTACGGAAAAAAGCAATCAATGGACGCTGTGTCAACATTAAGAAAATTAATGATACACACGCGTAGAAAGCTGACAGACCAGCAGAAAGCATCTCAACACTTAAGCACCAGACGAGAATGCCAATAGGAATCAAGAAATACAGGCCTGAGCGTACTGTTGGCCAAGTTTCTGGCTTCACAGGATTGGTAATATTAATATCCGTCGGTAAGTCGGGATGTTTAGCAGAGGTTCTGACCAAGGCAATATAGACAATCAGCAGCATGGCTAATAGAATTGACATGGCTGCATCACCAGCGAGTGCTTGGACACCCGTACCAATATAGTAGAAACCACCCATGACAATAAAAGTGCCAGCGATTCCCATGCCCCAACCAGCAAGCTTCTGGACAAAAGTTTTCGGTTGGCCAGCAGACATCATCGGTTCAATACCTAATTTCAAGGCTTCCAAGTGCACAATATAGAACAAGGAAATATAGGAAATTGAGGCAGGCAAAATTGCATTTTTAATGATTTCTGTATAAGGAATACCTACATATTCAATCATTAGGAATGCTGCGGCACCCATCACAGGAGGCATGATTTGACCATTCACGGATGATGAGGTTTCAATCGCTCCCGCACGGATTCCACCATAACCTGATTTTTTCATTAAGGGAATCGTGAAAATACCGCCAGTCACTACGTTCGCCACTGAAGATGCCGACACTAAACCATTCACCGCTGAAGAGACAACCGCAACTTTCGCAGGACCTCCACGCAAGTGACCGAGCATGGCAAATGAAATCTGCATCATATAGTTACCCGCACCACAGCGGTCTAATAAAGAACCGAGTAATACGAAGATAAAGATATAAGAGACTGATACACCAAGCGCAACACCATATGTCCCCTCGGTGGTTAACCACATATGCGATACCACGCGTTCAATAGAGGCACCGCGATGGGCAATCACATCAGGTAAATAAGGTCCTAAGAACACATAGCAAAGGAAAACAATACCCAAAATCGTCATTGGCAAACCAAGTGATCGACGCGTAATTTCTAATAATAAGACAATCCCAACCGAACCCGTAACAACATCAAGGGTTGTGGGTAAGCCTGGGCGTAAAGCGAGTTCTTGATAGAACAGAAATAAATAAGCACCACAAAATCCCGCAATGAAGGCTAAAACCCAGTCATAAAGCGGCATCTTGTCGGATGCACCCTTAAACATCGGATAGGCTAAGTAGCCTAGAAACATGGCGATGCCTAAGTGTATGGCTCGCGCCTCGGTATCGTTAAAAATAGCGAAGTTAAACGTGAAGGGTAAAGGCGAAGCAAACCATAATTGAAAAAATGACCATAATAAGGCACCCACTGCTAGCACCGCTCCTGCGACACCTCCAGTCTTTCGGCCACCACGATCAACTTCTGCCACCAAACGTTCTAATTCGGCAATTTTTTCAGCGTCAGTAGTCATATTTATACCTTTGTTAGATAAAAGAAAAGTCACTGAGTGGTATCGCTTATGGGTAACAAGCAGCCATTCTCAGTGACTTAGCGAAGCGCTATTGTAATCAAATAAGAAAAAAATTATTTGATTAAGCCTACTTCTTTATAGTATTTTTCTGCGCCTGGGTGTAATGGAGCAGATAGACCATTCTTAACCATTTCTTCTTTGGTTAGATACGCTAAGGCTGGGTGAAGCTTCTTGAACTCATCAAAGTTCTCAAAAACCGATTTAGTAATTTGATAAATCACTTCGTCAGGTGCTTTCGCTGAAGTAACTACAGTGGCTAATACACCGTATGTTGGGGTGTCATCTGGATTGTTTTGGTATAGGCCACCAGGAATATTCACCTTAGCATAGTATGGGAACTTTTCGACGATCTTCGTGGCCACTTCACCGTCTAATGGCATTAATTTCGCACCACATGTGGTGGTTGGGTCTTGAATATTGGCTGATGGGTGACCTACAGCGAAGATAAAGCCGTCAATTTTACCGTCACAGAGTGCCGTACCATGCTCATCAGGACGTAACTCTGAGGCTAATGAGAAGAAAGAGTTATCAACGCCTTTCTCTTGCATATATTGTTCAATTGAAGCACGTGAACCAGAACCTGGGTTACCAATATTAAAACGCTTACCTTTTAAGTCATCGAAGGCCTTGATATTGGCTTCTTTACGGGTCAGAACGGTTAAGGGTTCTGGATGTAAAGAGAATACTGAACGTAAGTCCTCAAACTTATTATCTTTAAAGTTGGCTTCACCGTTATAGGCGTTATAGCCTACGTCAGATTGGGCAAAACCTAAGTCTAACTCACCTGCTTTGATGGTGTTCACGTTAAATACAGATGCACCAGTTGACTCAACTGAGCAACGTAAGCCATGATCGGCACGATCTTTATTTACTAGACGGCAGATTGCACCACCCGCTGCGTAATACACACCTGTTACACCACCCGTACCGATGCTGACGAATTTTTGTTGAGCCATTACTGCACTGGGTGCCATAAATGCTGATGCCATTGCTAAGGTACCTGCTGCCAAGCTTAGTTTTTTCATAAGTTTCATACCGAACTCCTAACTGAGTAATGTGACTTGAATTGATTCAATCCGCTTAAATGCACGATTTAAGCAAATACAAAATAAGTATATAACATAAAAAAAGCTTAGGTAGACTCGGGTAAGCACCTATCTTTAAGAAAAAAATGTCAAATATTCTTAAATTAAAGACAAATAGCCTATATTTCAATACTTAATAAGTCTGATTCAAAAGAAGTATTTTTTCAAACTGAACGAAACAATCAATAGATTTAACTTCCATATTCGAAACAAGCAAGAGATGAAGTGCCTATATTTATACTAGGACCGTTTGCTTATACTAGGACGGTTTGCAAGCCATATATTGTCTGCCATAGGTATCAGCACGGTTTTTGACTTTTTGTGCAACATTCAGAAGCCAAGTTTTGCTTTGATGAGATTGGCGCGAATATCCCCCCCAACCTTCATGGTAGTTAAGATATTGTGCATAGGTATCCCACTTCGAGACCCCATTAATTTTCTGTGATTTATCCATATACCAGCCCATGAAATCAACAGCATCAGAAAAATCGCTACGACTAGCCATGAAGCGGTCATTTTGTTTAAGATAATCAGACCATACTTCATCCTTAGCTTGTGGGTAGCCATAGGCCGAACTCACTCTTCCCCAAGGAATAATGCCCAGTAAATAGTTTTTCGGCGGTCTCGCATCATGACGAAAACTGGACTCTTGATACATCATTGCCATGATAATTTGTGGTGGTACACGCCACTTCTCTTGAACCTCAAGTAGTGCCTTGTGCCAACTTGGTTTTTCCGCAAAAATTTCGCATAGATTGCCAGGGCTACTTGGCGGCGCCGTCGAGGCACACCCAACTAAAGCAGCAAGAGCCATTGCCAAACTCCCTAAACGAAAAAACCGTAACAATTTCATAGTAAAAATTCATAGAACTTAATTAGTCGCATTGTATAATGAATTTCCATTATTTTAAATGCACAGAATATTAAAGTTCTGTAAGCTAAACCAAAACATTATGCAACAACAAAATCGCCTTTTTCATGGGGCTTATATTTTATTCTTGGTACTCATCACGATTAGTTTTCTGTACCTGCTCTCACCCTATTACACGGCAATTTTTTGGGCTTTAATTTTTTCTGTGCTATTTCGCCCAGTTTATCGTCATCTATTGAATTTTCTACCGAATCGACGTAATATCGCCGCTTTGCTGACCCTATTCGTGGCTATATTGACAGCCATCATACCGCTTAGCTTCGTGGCTGCATCTGTAGCGACCGAAGTGGCTGGTTTGTACAGCCGCATCCAAAGCGGTCAGCTCAATTTAGGCGTCTATGCTGACCAGATTTTTGATAACCTACCTATCTTCGTTAAGGAAATTCTAGAGCGCTATCAAATCAATGATGTCTTTGGCTTGCGAGACAAGCTTTTGGCGTTTACCAATCAAGCAGCACGTTTGCTGACTACCGAGATCGTGAGTATTAGTCAAAACACCTTCTCCTTCTTGATTTCAAGCGGTATTATGCTCTACCTCATGTTCTTCTTATTACGTGATGGTTTAGCCATTCAAAGCTATGTGAAGCGTCTCATCCCCTTACACGGCGAACATAAGACTCATCTGTTTGAAAAGTTTATCACTGTCATTCGTGCCACTGTTAAGGGCAATTTATTAGTGGCCATGGCGCAAGGTGCCTTAGGCGGCATTATTTTTGCCATCTTAGGTATCCAAGGTGCGATCCTCTGGGGCGTTTTAATGGCGTTCTTATCCTTGCTGCCAGCGATTGGTGCTGCGATTATCTGGTTCCCAGTCGCGGTGTATTTTTTAGTCACAGGCTCAGTCGTTGAAGGTGTGGTCCTCATTGTATTTGGCTTTGGTGTTATCGGCTTGGTAGATAACATTCTGCGCCCTATTCTGGTCGGTAAAGATACCAAACTACCTGACTATATTGTGTTGATCACCACGATTGGTGGTATTACCGCTTTTGGTATTAACGGATTTGTCGTCGGTCCCTTAATCGCCGCACTATTTTTTGCCTTCTGGGATCAATCACCTGATGTATTTGAATCCTTGAGCAAGAAGGAGCCTGCCGATAAGTCAAACCAGACTGAGCAAGAAGATCTTGAGACTCCTGCTATTGCACCTTTAGGTGAATCAAGCCCTTTAGTGCAGAGAGCCTTGGAGAACCTTCATGCTGAGGAAGATAACAAGCAAGTGTGATTTAAAAGCTACAAAATAGCGTATAAATATATATTCTCTAAATGAGCTATAAATATTGCTTGCCAAGAAATGTATTTTAGCCTATAGTTATATTCTTGATTTAGCGCGAGCGTGGCGGAATTGGTAGACGCACTGGATTTAGGTTCCAGCGCCGAGAGGTGTAAGAGTTCGAGTCTCTTCGCTCGCACCAATCAATATATGATTGGAATAATCGTCACAAGTTTGAGAGTTATCTTAGCGTCTCAGACAATTAATTAAACCACCCTATTTAATTAGCGGTGGTTTTTTTATGTCTGCTTTTTTTATGTCTGCTGTTAGGTCTACTGAATAAACAAACAGAACGACGTTCCCTGAAATGTCACAGATAAAGCTGATAAGTAAGGGCTTTGCGGCATCATGCCCAGTATTGGTCTGATTTCCCACTGAATGATTCCCCCCTGCTGAAGATTCCGCTATTGAAAGCATTACGTTTACTTCAGTAAAAAGCACTTAAGCTGAACATAGATTATGTGTTAATCTAGCTTAATCACCCACCCCTCCACTAAGGTTAATTATGAATACAGAAAATACAGACTGGGATCTTGATAATTTAGATGTGCTTGATCAAGCTCCTGAGGACGTTGCCAGCTCAGTCATTGCCAATGAAACAACTTTCGAAGTTGATAATGATTGTGGCGATGCTTGCAAGATCTAAATATATGTCCATTTGGGCCGCTAGGACGTGAACTGCTCCTTAGGCGAATTCACAGATAATATCCACGTTTATCACTCGGCCCATTTCAATGCTCGCCTAGCACTCATGCCACACATTCACCTTATCCTCCTTTTCAATACCTTGCCTCACAAGATCTTTTCTTATCGCCCGACTTTGCCCTAAGCTTTTCTCGCTCGCTTAATATCTTAGGGCCTTTCTGCTTGCCCCCTCAATCCCTTCTTACTTACACTCCTTAAGTACTGCATATATACAACACATTATTATTTGTATATACGGTTCATACGCTCTAATTTGACTATACATCTATACCTGGTGCGGTTTACGCACGGAATACTCCTATATACGTCTATTTAAATGTGAGTTTTTGCAAAATAATGTAACAGTGTTTGTCATAAGTGTGACATAAATTGTTTCTATACTTCTTTGGCTTGCTCAAACGTTGGATTTGAGCCTTATATCTACTGAGGTTAAGAAAATGAATTTAAAGAAACTTTGCTTAAGCATCTGTCTAGCGTCAACGCCTTTTATCGTTCATGCGCAGTCAGCAAATATCGACGAGTTAATTGCCGCTGCGAAGAAAGAAGGCGTAGTGAACAGTGTTGGCATGCCTGACACCTGGGCTAACTGGAAGGACACTTGGGCGGATTTAAAAACCCTATATGGCTTATCGCACCAAGATACAGATATGTCTTCAGCACAAGAAATTGCCAAGTTCGCTGCTGAGAAAGATAATGCCACCGCTGATATTGGCGACGTAGGTCAAAGCTTTGGTCCTATCGCGGTTGATAAAGGCGTGACACAAGCCTATAAAACCACGACATGGGACGAAATTCCAGCATGGGCGAAGGACGAAGAAGGTCATTGGGTAGTTGCTTATACTGGCGCAATCTCTTTTATGGTGAATAAGAACCTCGTACAAGACCCACCAAAAACTTGGAAAGACTTATTGAACGGTAAATACAAAGTGACTCTAGGTAACGTGGGTGTTGCTGCGCAAGCCAATAATGCCGTATTAGCGGCGGCTGTTGCTTTAGGTGGTAATGAGAAAGATGTGACGCCAGCACTTAATTTGTTTGCTGAATTAGCCAAGCAAAAACGCTTATCACTCAGCGATCCTAGCCTGGCTAACCTAGAAAAAGGTGAGGTTGAGGTTGGTGTTCTATGGGACTTCAATGCGCTTAACTACCGTGATACGATTGATCCAAATCGTTTCACCATAATTGTGCCTCAAGACGGCTCAATTATGGCGGGTTATGCAACTATCATTAATAAATACGCTAAGAACCCGAATGCCGCTAAACTTGCTCGCGAATATATCTTAAGTGATGCTGGCCAGATTAACCTTGCCAAAGGTTATGCACGCCCAATCCGTGACAAAGTTGTCTTACCTGCTGATGTACAAGCTAAGCTTTTACCAGCCGAAGACTATAAGAATGTTCAGCCAATTAAAGATCAAGCATCTTGGGACGAAACTTCTAAGAAACTACCTGAGTTAATGCAAGAACACGTTCTGATCTATCAATAATTTACCGTCTAAAAAGCTCCAAAATGTCGAATAAACTTATTTTGGTGTTAATTGATGGTCTTGCTTGGCACGTCGCACAACATGCAATGGGATATTTGCATGCTTTGTGCGAAGCCAAGCAGGCTAGCGTTAAGCCGATTCAATCCGCACTTCCTAGCATCTCTAGACCGCTCTATGAGTGCGTATTAACGGGGGCGACCCCAGTTGAATCGGGTATTTTGCATAATCAAGTTGTACGCCTCTCTAATCAAGAAAGTATTTTTCATCTCGCACGCCAAGCGAATTTATCGACCGCTGCCGCTGCCTATAACTGGATTAGTGAGCTGTATAACCGAGCGCCTTATCAAGCAACACGTGACCGCTTCACCCATGATGAGTCCTTGGCGATTCAACATGGTATTTTCTATCACGATGATGGCTATCCTGACTCGCACCTCTACCTTGACGCTGACTATCTTTGCCAACATTATCAGCCTGATTTTCTATTCGTCCATCCGATGAATGTTGACGATGCAGGGCATCGTGGTGGTGGTGATAGTGCTGTCTATCGTAATGCAGCAAGGCTAAGTGATATGCACTTATCTTCGCATATCCCACAATGGTTAGCACAAGGCTATCAAATTATCGTCACCGCTGATCATGGTATGAATAACGATTTAAGTCATGGTGGCAATTTAGCCCATGAGCGTGAGGTCCCGCTCTTTCTGATTGGCGATTGCTTTAATCATGAACACTTAATGCGCTGTCCAATTCAGCAAACCCAGATCCGTGATTTATGTGCGCTGGTATTAGGCATACCCACTACTAATTCAGACATATTAAGTGTCTTGTTGAAATGAAACCTACCCAACAATCTAAAGCCCATCTTTGGCTTTTCTTGCCCTTTGTCCTGATGATGGGGGCTTTCTGTATTGCCCCGTCCGTCTGGGTCATTATTAATAGTTTTTATACTAACGATGCCTTTACCTTAGAGCATTATCAGAAAGTATTAACAAGCCCTTTTTACCTTCAAGCTATTCGCAATAGTTTCTGGGTGTCCACCTATGCCAGTATTTTCGGCTTGATTATCGGTTTGCTAGCAACCTCTTCATTGCGTTACGTCAGTGGCAAAATCCGTAATGTGATTATCGCTTTCGTTAACGTCAGCAATAACTTCTCTGGTGTGCCCTTAGCCTTCGCCTTTATTATTGTGCTGGGTACTAACGGTGCCATTACGCTCATTATGCGTAATTATGGTCTGGATGGGTTTAATTTATACAGTACGCTAGGCTTAATCATCGTCTATATTTATTTCCAAATTCCCATGGCGATTTTATTGCTCTACCCTGCTTTCGATTCTTTAAAAGATGACTGGCAAGAAGCCGCCGCCTTACTTGGTGCTGGCCCTCTAAAATACTGGCAAAAAGTCGCTCTGCCTGTGCTCTTACCGTCGATTCTGGGGACCTTTGTTTTACTTCTCGCGAATGCCCTCGGCGCCTATGCAACGGCTTATACCTTAACCGCTAGTAATGTGAACTTAATTCCTATTCGTATTGGTGCGCTTGTCGCTGGGGATATTACCTTAAATCCAAATCTGGCCGCTGCTCTGTCTATCATTCTGGTGGTTCAACTCGCTTTAGTCACCTTAATTAACCAATGGTTGTTACGCCGGAGGAAGTATGCGTAAGGGCAATCTCTATCATAAATCTGTTATCACCATCGTGATGCTACTCTTGCTAATCCCTTTATTAGCAACGCTTTTATATTCTTTCTCTGCGGTATGGGGCGCTACGGTATTGCCTGAGAAATTAACCTTAGATTGGTATATCAAGTTATGGAGCGATCCGCGCTTTTTAATTTCGTTTGCGCGTTCTATTTTTCTTTGCTTCATATCCATCTTTGTCAGTCTATTAGTGATTGTGCCCTTGGCCTTCATCATTGAATATCGCTACCCCAAGTGGCAGTCCATGATGGATATTGTGATTCTCTTGCCATTTGCCATGCCGCCCATTGTGGCTAGTGTTGGTCTGCTGCAAATCTTTTCAGGCTCACCGATTATGGGCACGCCGTGGATCTTGGTCGGCTGTTATTTCACGATTGTACTACCCTTCATGTACCGTTCCTTAGTGAATAATTTACGTGCATTAAATCTACATGACTTAATGGATGCAGCAAGCTTATTAGGATCGAGCGCACCACAAGCCTTTATGCGCGTGGTCTTGCCAAATATTCGCAAAGGCATCCTGTCAGCTTGGTTTATTGCCTTCTCTTTGCTATTTGGCGAGTTCGTCTTCGCGAATATGCTAGTCGGCACAAATTTTGAAACCTTGCAAGTGTATTTATACAATATGCGCCAAACCAGTGGTCACTTTACCAGTGCGATTGTGATCAGTTACTTCCTTGTTATTCTCATTCTCACCTTATTGGCTAACCGGTTTAATAAATAATATGTCTTACTTAACAGTCTCTCGATTAAAGAAAAGTTTTGGTGATACCACCATTCTCAATGAACTGAGCTTCACCATTGAAAAAGGCGAGTTTGTCACCTTACTGGGCTCTAGTGGTTGTGGTAAATCAACCTTGTTACGCTCAATCGCTGGCCTTACCATGGCTGACTCTGGTGTGATTATGGTTGAGCAAGAGGACATTACCTTTACCCCCCCTCAGCACCGTGGTATCGGCATGGTATTTCAAAGCTACGCCCTTTTTCCCAACTTAACCGTCTTTGAAAATATTGCTTTTGGCTTAAACTTACGAAAACTCGATAAAGACCTTATCCAAGAAAAAGTAGCCAACGCTATCGTCCAAGTTGAGCTGCAAGGTAAAGATAAGCATCTCCCACATGAGCTCTCAGGTGGTCAGCGCCAACGGGTTGCGCTTGCGCGTGCCTTAGTCATGGAGCCGCGTATCTTGTTGCTTGATGAACCCTTATCAGCACTTGATGCGAAGATTCGTCGCCATTTGCGTCAACAGATTCGTGAGCTACAACAAGCGCTTAATCTAACGACTATCTTTGTCACCCATGACCAAGAAGAAGCCTTGATGATGTCAGACCGTGTGTTCTTAATGAATAAGGGCAATATTGAACAATCAGGCCCACCCGAAGAAATTTATACGCGCCCTGTAAGCTCTATGGCTGCTGAATTTATGGGAACGTATAACTTTGTGCCTGCAGCGCAATGCCAGCGTTGGTTTAATCACGAAAGCCAGAACGGTATGGCGGTTCGTGCTGAAGCGATTATCTATGATCACCCTTCATTACGCTTTGATGAGCAAGTTTCTGCACCTATCACTGCAGAAATCACTGAGAAACACTTATTAGGTAACGTTATTCGCTGTAAAGTCAAAACCGATGATTTATTTCTCACCGTGGATAGTTTGAATAATCAATTCTTGCCTGATTTATCCGTTGGACAACACGTATCGATTCGTCTTGATCCACGTGAATGCGTGACGCTGGCACGATAGACTTGCCGTAATGCCGGTAATGACGGTTATGAATGCGTATTGATAAAATCCTAGCCAAGCATGATTGTTCGGCTGCTATGCAGACAATAGCCGTATGAATGAAAGCCTTGCCGCTATCGCTGATGACTCAGTTAATCTGTATGTATCCCTTGTTCTGATTAACTGAGTCTAACACGATAGATTAAATTCATAAGCATTTATGATTAATTATTTAAGATATATATTAAAAAGCAATGGTTAATTAGCAACAGATTGATTCATACCTTGCCCTTATCTCTCCTCAGACAATTGGTGCACAATTTTATTCCTGGCTTTGCAATAATCTTGCAAACTGGTTTTCGTATAGTTCACTTACCTTTCACCGTATGGAGCTATTATGAAATACTCTTTATCAACAATTAGTCTCGCTGTTCTGTTCTCCTTTTCTGCTAATGCATTTGCCGCCAAAGAATTACCTGCTCGTTTAGCGGGTCATGTTATTCTTCCTGGTGATACTAAAGTAGAAGCCCCATCTGATGCCCCGAATGATTTAAAAGTTAACGGTAAATTCCACGAAGCCAAGCGTACTGATAAGCTGGGTGCTATTGAGGGTAAATCTAATGGCCGTCCAACAGGGATTAACTTCCCATTTGAAGGTCAACCAGTGCAAGGTCACTCAGGTATCGTGAATATGCAAGATGGTACCTTCTGGATCTTGACTGATAACGGCTTAGGTAATAAGTTGAACTCAAGCGATAGTGCACTTTTCTTCCGTCACTATAAAATTGACTTTGATAAAGACCAATGGGAAGCGTTAGAAACTGTTTTCCTTAAAGATCCAAACAAAGTGATTCCATTCCGTATCACACACGAGGATACGAAGGAGCGTTATTTAACAGGTAGCGACTTTGACCCAGAAAGCATCCAAGTTATTGGCGATAACTTCTGGATCGGGGAAGAATTTGGACCTTATTTATTAAAACTCGACCGCCAAGGTAATGTACAGGCGGTCTTTGATACGCTGCTTGATGGCAAAGTTATTAGCTCTCCAGATCGTCCTGGCATGATTTTACCTGGCGCACCTGATGGTAAACTCCCTGCTTTCCAAGCCAAGCGCTCTAAGGGTTTTGAAGGTATGGCCGCTTCTCCTGATGGTAGCAAGCTCTATCCCTTACTTGAAGGTGCACTATGGGATGCGGATAAGGCTCAGTATGAACAGCATGACGGTAAGTCAGCACTACGTATTTTTGAGTTTGATGTAAAGGCCGAAAAATACACCGGTAAGACTTGGTTATACCCAATGGAAGATGCCAAGCACTCAATTGGTGACTTCAATATGATTGACGACACCTATGGCCTTATTATTGAGCGTGATGACACGGAAGGTACGCAAGATAAAGCCTGTAAAGATGGTCAAGATAAGACGCAATGCTTTGATCAGCCAGCTAATTTCAAACGTGTCTATAAAATCAAATTAGACCCTAGCAAAGAAGCAGCAGAGAAAATTGCCTATATTGATCTGATGAGCATTCAAGATCCAAATAAGAAAGCGAAGCGTGATTTAGTCGATGGTAAATTTGTCTTCCCATTCTTTACAATTGAGAACGTGGACTTTGTTGGTGATGACTTCATTATTGTGGGTAACGATAATAACTACCCAAAATCATCTAGCCGCGAACCGAATAAAGCGGATGATAATGAGTTAATTTTATTAGACGTGAAAGAGCTACGCGAAGCAAAATAATCAATCTCTTTAGGACTTATTGCTAAGTTGAGCCTACTTTTAGACTAGCTTACAAAACATGAGTCTTATCGTTCTTTTAGGGCTTGTTGCTAAGTTTAATTAGCTTAGTTTACAAGCCCTAAGTATTGATTAACTATTTATTTAATATTGTGATTTGAGTGTGAGCATTAACTTGGAAAACTGAGACCCAAGCAAAGCCCAATTTATAGTGCACCATAAATTGAATTTGAAAATTAAATTATGCTCCATAATGCTGCAGTAGCATAGCTTTACGCACTTTTTTAGTGCGTAAAAAAATCATAAAAATATCGTTTTTATATTGCGTAAACCTTGGAAGTGAATGCTACAATAAATGACTAAAATTTTATAGTTATGGCCATAATGAATCCACGACTGCAGTCACTTAATCCCTATCCTTTCGAGAAATTACGCCTACTTTTGGCTGATTCACAAGCTCAGACTTCTTCACTCAGCCCCATTAATTTATCGATTGGGGAGCCTAAGCACACTACCCCAGAACTGATAAAGCAAGCGATTATTAGGCACTTAGATGGCTTGGCAACATATCCTGCCACCAAGGGTGATCTTGCCTTGCGAGACACGATTAGTCAGTGGCTAAGCCGGCGCTATCAAATTACGGCACCAAATCCTGAGACTCAAGTACTGCCATGTCTCGGCTCACGTGAAGCGCTATTTGCTTTTGCCCAAGTCGTTTTGGATGGTGCTCAAGATAGCATCGTAGTCTGCCCTAATCCTTTTTATCAGATTTATGAAGGTGCTGCTTTCTTAGCGGGTGCAAGACCCTACTTCGTGAATGCACTAGCCGAGCGTAATTTTTCCCCTGATTGGCAAAGTGTGCCTGAGTCTGTTTGGCAGAAGACCCAATTACTGTATATATGTTCGCCTGGAAATCCAGCGGGTAATGTGACGCCACTGGAAGAGTGGCAGTATTTATTCGAGTTAAGTGAACGCTATGACTTTATTATCGCTTCCGACGAGTGCTATTCAGAAATTTATTTTGATGCACCTCCTATTGGAATCCTACAGGCAGCACAACTAAGTGGCCGTCAAGATTACCGCAATATGGTCTGCTTCTCTAGCCTATCTAAGCGATCGAATGTGCCTGGCATGCGTTCAGGCTTTGTCGCCGGCGATGCGAACATTTTAGCGAAATTCCTCCAATATAGAACTTATCATGGCAGCGCCTTAAGTCCGGTGTACAGTGCTGCGAGCATTGCAGCATGGAATGATGAGACGCACGTTGAAGATAATCGACACCAATACCGGGCAAAGTTTGCCGCCGTACAGCCGATCCTATCGGAAGTATTGGATGTCAAGATGCCTGATGCCTCGTTCTATTTATGGGCGGGCACACCAGTCGCTGACGACGATTTTGTTAAAGCACTTTACCAAGAGATGAATGTCACGCTTGTGCCAGGCAGTTATTTAGCCCGAGCGGGTTCAGCTAATGGCGTCAACCCAGGTTTACAACGCACCCGCATTGCGCTTGTGGCGCCCATTGAGCAGTGTATTGAGGGCGCGCAGCGTATCGCTGACTTCGTTCGCAAACACTACGTCTAATGTGACTAATTTAATGACTAAGCACTCTTCGGCCGACATGCCTTATGTCTAGAGATTGCTAAAACGCTAGGCAAGACAAAAAATTTCAACCAAACTACTCTCCTTCGAGAACACTATGAGTCAAGACTTACAACACACAATTGAACAAGCATGGGAGCTGCGTGCAGATATTACACCACTCAATATTAGCAATGAAACACGCGAAGCAATTCAAGAAGTGATTCAAGGACTGGATGTTGGCCAGCTGCGCGTTGCTGAAAAAATCGATGGGCAATGGCAAGTCCACCAATGGCTGAAAAAAGCCGTACTCCTCTCATTCCGTATGCAAGACAATGATGTCGTACATAATACTCCCTTACAGTTCTACGATAAGGTGCCTTTAAAGTTTCAAGACTATACATCGCAAGACTTTGCCAACGCTGGCTTTCGTGTTGTTCCGCCTGCGGTGGCAAGACGTGGCGCTTATATTGGCCGTGATGTGGTATTGATGCCATCCTATGTGAATATTGGTGCCTACGTCGATGAAGGCACGATGGTTGACACCTGGGCCACAGTCGGTTCATGCGCACAAATTGGTAAGCATGTCCATCTCTCTGGTGGCGTAGGTATTGGCGGCGTCTTAGAGCCGCTTCAAGCGAATCCCACCATTATTGAAGATAATTGTTTTATTGGCGCACGCTCCGAAGTGGTTGAAGGTGTCGTTATTGAGGAAAACTCTGTCCTCGCTATGGGGGTATTTATTTCACAAAGTACGAAAATCTTTAATCGTGAAACTGGCGAAATTACCTATGGCTGCGTTCCCTCGGGCTCAGTCGTTGTGCCGGGTTCCTTACCCAGTGCAGATGGTTCACACAGCTTGGCTTGTGCAGTCATTGTTAAGCGGGTTGATGCGAAAACACGTGCCAAAACGAGTATTAATGACTTATTACGCGCTTAATCAAGCCTAGGATTATTTATGATGAACTCCCCAACGGTACTTGAATTAGCCATAGACTTAATCAATCGCCCCTCTGTCACTCCTGAAGACCACGCTTGTCAGCAACGTCTAACAGAAATTTTAAATCCTGTTGGATTCAATGCTGAAGCAATGCCTTTTGATGAGGTTGAAAATCTCTGGTTACGACGTGGCAATACAGCACCCTTAGTGGTTTTTGCTGGTCATACGGATGTTGTTCCTAGTGGCCCTGCAGAGCGTTGGAACACACCTCCTTTTACGCCGACCGTACAAGACGGTATATTGTATGGCCGTGGTGCTGCGGATATGAAAAGTTCCGTGGCTGCTTTCACCCTAGCATGTAAAGAATTCGTGCAAGAGCATCCCGACCATAAGGGGTCGATTGCTTTATTAATCACTTCCGATGAGGAAGGTCCTTCCATTAATGGCACTGTCAAAGTGTGTGAGGTTTTAAAAGGTCGCCAAGAAAGTATTGACTACTGTATTGTTGGTGAGCCTACCTCAAGTAAAGTATTTGGCGATACGATTAAAAATGGTCGCCGTGGCTCATTGAACGGTATCTTAACCATCCGTGGCAAACAAGGTCATGTGGCCTATCCTGAGATGGTCCGCAATCCCATTCATCTTGCCGCTCAAGCCATTGCAGATTTGGTGGCGCAGGTGTGGGACCATGGTAATGAATATTTCCCTGCCACTACCTTTCAAATTTCCAATTATCAAGCAGGCACGGGCGCTAATAACGTGGTTCCTGGAAGCGCCACGGTGACATTTAACTTTCGTTACTCGACGGCAAGCACCGCTGATGGTTTAAAACAACGTGTTCATGCGATTTTAGATCAATATGGTGTAGAGTATACGATTGATTGGTCCCTCAGCGGCGAGCCGTTCTTAACAGCGGCAGGTAGCTTAACCCAAGCGATTCAACAGGCTATTCAAGAATACACTGGAGTTGATGCACAACTTTCTACTACTGGAGGTACCTCAGACGGTCGATTTATTGCTAAAATCTGTCCACAGGTGATTGAGTTCGGCCCAATTAATGCCAGTATCCATCAAGTCAATGAGCACATTGAACTGGCTTGCCTAGAACCGCTTAAAAACATCTATAAGCGCACATTAGAAATTATCTTACTGTAGAACAAACCCACTACGGTAATTCAAACCAAGGGGTTTAAGGAATTATTATGTCAAAGTCTTTTTATGAGTTCAAAACGGTTCGTGATATGGTTCGCTACGGGGTATCACAATTTAACCAAGCCAATCTGTATTTTGGCCATGGCTCAGACAATGCGTGGGACGAAGCGGTCTATCTTGTTTTATTCGCCCTTAACCTCCCGCTCGATAATTTGGAGCCATTCCTTGATGCGCGCCTATTGGAAAGCGAGAAGAAACGCTGTTTAGATTTGATCGAAACCCGTGTCAAAAAGCGTACACCTCTGGCTTACTTAACAGGCGAGTCATGGTTGCAAGGCTATCGTTTTATTTGCGATAAGCGTGTTATTGTGCCTCGCTCCCCTATTTCTGAACTCTTGGTACAACAATTAAGTCCATGGCTTGAAGATCCTGAAGAGGATCTCGATATTTTAGACATGTGTACGGGTTCAGGTAATTTAGCGATTATTGCCGCCTTGAATTTCCCCTTCTCGCAAGTTGATGCAGTTGATCTTTCAGACTACGCCATTCGTTTGGCGCAACGTAATGTGGAAATGTATCAATTACAATCGCGCGTGAACATTATCCAAAGTGATTTATTCACTGATCTACCCCTGAAAAAGTACGACTTTATTATTGCTAATCCTCCTTACGTGAATAGCACCTCAATGAAAAACCTGCCGAGCGAGTATCAACGTGAGCCAGTTATGGCCTTGGAAGGTGGCGAGGATGGTATGGATTTTGTACGTAAGATCCTGCACAAATCAGCGGACTATCTTAAAGATAATGGGTTTATCTTATTAGAAATTGGTAATGAATATGAGAATTTCTTAACGGCGTTCCCATCTATTAGCCCTACATTTTTGGAAACTGAAACCACCCAGGAATGCATTGTACTTTTAAGCCGTGATGACCTATTGATGTTAGATTAAGCTAAATTTATTTAACTATTCTCTATTATTGAGGATAAAAAATGGCCATGAAGGATGGTGCTTTAGATACTCGCTATACCCTAATTCTCTATTGTTGAGAATGAAAAATGGCAATGAGGTATTTTGTTTTTATATAAAAACAATCACCCTTTTAAATCGTAAGTTATTAATTTATAATGAATCAAAGCTTTGCTAATTATCACCTTCGTTTTACTAACCGCAACAGATGAAGAATACTATGAAGAATCTCAATAAATCCATTAAGTTAGCGGCCCTCTGCGTAAGCGCAGCTGTGCTAAGTGCTTGTGTCTCAACTCCAGTCACCTCAGATACGCAGTTGACTTGGCCCGATACCAGTAAATATGCCAATAATTTAAATGAAGGCTCTTTCCCTAACTTGGATAGCCTAGCCATAGTAAAACTAGGCATGACTAAAGATCAAATCCGTCACTTAATTGGTGTGCCACATACCAATGAGTTATATGCAGCACGTGAATGGACCTATGTCTTTCATTTCCACACAGCGAATCAGCCAAGCACTTGTTTTTATAAGGTCACGTTTGATAATGCCCCTCTCGTATCTGGATTATACTGGCACCCTGTTAGCCCAGAGAATGTTTCTTGCCCTCCGGCCAAGTAGTTCTTATAAGCCGATACATATCGCATAATGCTATAATTTAAAGCCTTCTCAACAGGAAGGCTTTATTTATTGCTCAGCCTTATTCGCTAAGCCTTAATTGTGCAAACTTAAGCGTTCTATTTTGTTTGTTTGATAGTGGCTAACGATGAATTTCTTAGCTATGCTTAACGCTCAAGTGATTGCTTAGGCTTATGAATGCCTAGATACCTAAGTTCAACTATTTAATTTTTTTGTCTAATAAGCGGTATACCCATGATTCGAGCCTCAGGCCTTAACTTAAGACGCGGCACTAAAACTCTTTTAAATAATTGTGATTTTGTCATTCACCCCGGTGAACGCGTCGGTATTGTCGGTCAAAATGGCGCAGGGAAGTCCTCTTTGTTCGCTCTCTTACTTGGCGACTTGGACCAAGATGCAGGTGAGTTAGATATTCCAGACGTCTGGCAAGTGGCAAGTGTGAGACAAGAAACCTTAGTCGGACAACAATCCGCACGCGATTTTGTGATTGATGGGGACTCAACGCTACGCCAATTGCAGGCTCAACGCCAGGCTGTCGATGAAACGGATGGACAAGCTATTGCTGAACTTGAACATGCCTTAACCGAAGCGGGTGTCTGGACAGCAAGCTCTCGAGCGGAACAATTACTTGCCGGCCTTGGTTTTACACCTGAGCAATGGAATCAAGCCATTAGTAGTTTTTCTGGTGGTTGGCAGATGCGTCTCGCCCTAGCTCGAGCCTTAATGAAACCTTCAGATTTGTTACTGCTTGATGAACCCACTAACCACTTAGATTTAGATGCAATGCTTTGGCTTGAAAAATGGTTAAATGCCTATCCTGGTACAGTGGTGCTGATTTCGCACGATACCGAGTTCTTAGAAGCCGTCGCACGCACAATCTTAAACTTTGAGAGTCAACAATTAATCCGCTACAAAGGCGGTTATGAGAGTTTCTTAAATCAGAAGGCCGAGCGAATCAGACAGCAACAAATTAGCATCGATCGCCAAGCTAGAGAAACTCAACGCCTACAAGGCTTTATCGATCGATTTAAAGCCAAAGCAACTAAGGCTAAACAAGCTCAGAGTCGCGTTAAAGCCTTAGCGCGTATGCAAACGCTAGCACCCATACAAGCTGAATCAAGTATTAGTATTCGTATTCCTGACCCAGTGCATATGCCAGACCCCTTGATTGTGATGGACAATTTAAGTGTCGGCTACGTGGCGAATGGTAAACAGACACCCATCGTCACGAACATTAATCTTATCTTACGTGGCGGTGCTCGTATCGGTGTTCTCGGCGTTAATGGCGCAGGTAAATCGACACTGATTAAAACCATTGCCGGCGAACTTGAGGCCCTAAGTGGTCAATTTAATCCATCTAAAGGACTGGCTATTGGCTACTTTGCACAGCAGCAGCTCGATATGCTTGACCTACAAGCGACCCCCCTACTTCATCTACAACGCATTGCTGGACCTGCTGTGCGTGAGCAAGAACTACGTAATTACCTTGGTTCTTTTGGCTTTAGCGGCGACACCGTGAACTCGCCCGTGGCGCCTTTTTCAGGAGGGGAAAAAGCTCGCCTCGCCCTCTCATTAATTGTATGGCAAAAACCAAATCTCTTACTACTTGACGAACCGAGTAACCACTTAGACGTACAAACTCGAGAAGCGCTCGCTACAGCCTTAGCCGAATTTGATGGTAGCGTATTGATGGTTTCACATGATCGCCACCTTCTACGCACCACTGTGGATGATTTTTGGATTGTCGCGGATGGTAAAGTCATCGAATTTGATGGCGATCTGGAAGATTACCAAGTTTGGCTAGGTGAGCGTCAACAGACAATACGGCGTCAGGAACAAGATGATAACCCAAGCAGCTCCCCAAGTACCGATCGCAAAGAACAAAAGCGTCTTGAAGCACAGGAAAGGCAAAGACTATCTACCTTGCGTAAGCCACTAGAAAAAGAACTCGCTAAAATCGAAAAGCTGATGGCACAGCAATCTTTACGTATCGAGCAAATTGATGCACTCATTGCTGACGAAAGTTTTTATAGTGATGAACGACGCGAAGAGCGCGTTAAAACCTTAGCTGAGCATGGTGAGTTAAGCGCCAAACAAGCCAAGCTCGAAGAGCAATGGTTAGAACTCTCTAGCGAAATTGAAGACTTGAGTTAGTTTAATTAAGATTAACGCAGAGCTTGCATAAATTGTTGCATTAATTCGGCAGATTTCACACCAGGCTCTGACTCAATACCACTGCTTAAATCAACGGCATAATATTGACCACTTAATGCCGCAATATTAAGGGCATTAATGCCACCTGCGATGATAACTTTCTCAGGCGATATCGCTTGTTTAACCGTATATAGCAAACTTAAATCAAAGCGCACACCAGCACCACCGAAACCTGTACTATACGCATCAAAAAGAAAGGCTTGGGCGTGGGGAAACTGTGCAACATAATCGGCAATTTCCTGTTCAGTCTCTAATTCTGGTGCCCCCACTCTTACAGCACGCCAATAGGGATAGTTAAACTGTTCACAAAACTCAGGGCTTTCATCACCGTGGAATTGAATTGCATGTGGTTTTAAATCTTTGATAATGGCCTGTACTTCAGCGACCGTGGGATTCACCACTAAAGCGATGATATCAATTAAGGCGGGGACATGGCTACGTAACTGACAAGCTTGCTGTAGGCTTAAAGCGCGCTTACTTTTTGGGTACAGCACAAAGCCTAGGGCATCCACACCAACTTGTACGGCTGAATGAATATCTTCAACTCGGGTTAAACCACAAAACTTGACACGTGTACGCATTATTATCCTTTCGACTTTTTTAATATTTGTAGCAAAAATAATGGGCCCCTACTTCTATGGGACCCATTATTAAATGATGAAATAGTTTAGGTATTACACCACAATTTCCTGATTGGTATAAAGTTTATACACTTTATTGGAATAAACTATTGGCATCTCCACTATCACTACCGTAAGGATCACTACCGTAAGTGCTACCTGAATCAATAATCACCGTGTTCGGATCGATGCCTGTATTGCTCGCTTTATAGTGCGTGACTAAACCTGGCCATAACAAGACAACGATTACCATCACCAATTGAATTACGATAAAGGGTACCGAACCCCAATAAATATCGCCTGTAGAGACATGTTTAATCTTCTTGCCGGTGACTTTATCAATATAGTCTTCTTTCGGCGCAACTGAGCGCAAGAAGAATAAAGCAAAGCCAAATGGTGGATGCATAAATGATGTCTGCATATTAACCGCCAATAAGACTCCAAACCAAATCAAGTCAATACCCATCTTCTCGGCCACTGGGCCTAAGAGCGGCACAATAATGAAGGCTAACTCAAAGAAGTCTAAGAAGAAGGCCAATAAGAAAGTGGCAATACTGACGACAATCAAGAAGCCCATTTCACCACCAGGTAAAGAGGCAAATAAGCCTTCAACCCAGATCTGGCCACCAAAACCGGTGAAGGTTAAGGTGAAAATGGTTGAGCCCACAAGAATAAACAAGACAAAGCTGGTTAGTTTAGTCGTGGTATCCATGGCTTGCTTCAATAGTTTCATATCGAGACGACCACGAATTAAGGCTAGGATGGTGGCTCCCACCGCACCCATCGCACCACCTTCGGTCGGCGTCGCTACGCCAATAAAGATAGTACCAAGCACGAGGAAAATTAAGAACAATGGTGGGATCATCACAAATACTACGCGTTCTGCAATTTGTGATAATAGCTTTAAGCCTAACAGCTTATTTAATGCCGCAACCGCGAAGGCTACCGTACCCCACAAGAGCAAACCAACCACGATTTTCTCATCAACGGGGGCATTCTCTTTGAGCAAGATGCTATCTAAGAAATAGGCCACCACTGAGGCAAATACCGTCAATACTAATAATGAGGTTAAGCCACGTGAACCATCAGGCTCTTTATAAATACGAGCCTCTTCAGGTAATGCGGGCGCATAACTTGGTTTGATTAAAGAGGTAATCACCACATAGATAATATACATACCCGTCAAAATCAAGCCTGGTACCATGGCACCACGATACATATCACCAATTGAACGACCTAATTGGTCAGCAAGAATAATCAAGACTAAGGAAGGTGGAATAATTTGTGATAAAGTACCTGAAGCCGCAATTACCCCTGTTGCCAGGCGTCTGTCATAGCCATAGCGCAGCATAATAGGTAAAGAAATTAAACCCATAGAAATGACGGAAGCAGAAACCACCCCAGTTGTTGCCGCTAACATCGCACCAACAAGAATCACAGCGATCGCTAAACCACCACGTATCGGACCAAACAATTGTCCAATTGTATCGAGTAAGTCCTCGGCCATCCCACTTCGTTCAAGGATTAAACCCATTAAGGTAAAGAATGGCACAGCTAGCAAAGAGTCATTCTGTACAATCCCGTAAACACGTTCAGGTAAAGCTTGTAAGAATTGAAAGTTAAATTCACCCATGTATATGCCGAGTAAGGCATATAAAATACCATTCGCCGCCAAAGAGAAGGCCACAGGGAAACCCAGTAGCAACAAGCAAATCAATGTGGTGAACATGATTGGCGGCATATTTGCAATAATAAATTCCATTATTTTTCCGCCTATTTATCTGATGAGGGAGTAGCATTATCTGCTACATCTCTAGCTTTTTGTTTGGCCTCTTCTTGAGCGGCAATTTCTAAAGCTAATTGTTCTTCAGCAGAAATACCCATACTTGGCGCAAGCGGATCAGGCCCCTTCCCAGCTAAGAAGGCCACACATTTAATTAAATGCGAAATACCCGCTAATGATAACAAGCCAAAGCCTAACGGAATCAGGATTTTTACGGGCCAACGGACTAAGCCTCCAGGATTTGAGGACTGTTCGTTGGTCGCATAGGAAAGCTCAAAAAATGACCAAGATAGATACAAGATTAATAAGCATGCCGGCAACATAAAGAGCAACACACCAATAATTTCAATCACTATTTGTGTACGGCGCGAGAACTTTTGGTTCAAAATATCAACGCGTACATGTTCATTTTTAAGAAAGGTATAGCCCGCAGCTAAAAGGAAAATGACACCGAATAAGTACCATTGAATCTCTAGCCAGGCATTCGAGCTGAGGTGAAAGACTTTACGTACAATCGCATTACCTGCACTAATCACCACGACAATGAGGGTGACCCAAGTAACAGCTTTACCGACAGCGGTCGTAAGCCAGTCAATCCCCTTAGAGATAGACAGTAAAAAGTTCATGATTAACTCAATTTAATTGATAAAAAGCCCTAGGCAGCAACAATCTTGTGAATTAGTGCAGCAAAGGGCTTAATTTTACAACACTTATGACTGTTGCTGTCGTACAGCGTTAATCATAAACGAATCGTAGTTAAATTCTGCTACACCAAACCATGGTGTTACTTCATCACGGAAAGCTTTATAGTCATCATAAATTTTCTTGAAGTTCGGATCTTTAGCAGAAAGCTCTTCATACAATTTATTGGATTCTGCATAACAAGCGTCCAAAACTTCTTTCGGGAAACGCTTCAAACTCGCACCATTCGCAATCAGACGACGTAGAGCACCTGGATTACGCGCATCATACGTAGCAATCATCTGCTGAGTCGCTTGTGCACTTGCTTGTGCGATAGCGGCCTTATAGCGTTCTGGTAGATTATTGTAAGCATCTTGGTTAATGTAGAGAGAAACTTGTAAGGTGCCTTCCCACCAACCTGGGAAGTAATAGTTAGGGGCAACTTTCTCAAAACCAAGTTTTTCATCATCGTAAGGACCAATCCACTCAGCCGCATCAATGGTGCCCTTCTCTAAGGCTGGATAAATATCACCACCAGCCACTTGTTGTGGAATGACGCCTAAGCGTGACAATACCGCACCTGCGAAAGCACTACAACGGAATTTCAAGCCCTTAAGATCGTCTAAAGTATTAATTTCTTTACGGAACCATCCACCCATCTGTGTACCCGTAAATCCACATGGGAAATTGACGACGTTAAAGCGCTTATACACTTCACGCGTAAGTTCGAAACCATTACCCGAATACATCCATGCATTCAATTGACGAGTGTTCATACCGAATGGTACAGCAGAATCGAAGCAGAGCGCAGGATCTTTACCATAGTAGTAATACGAGGCTGAATGTCCTGCTTCAACAGTGCCGTTCTGTACAGCATCGAGTACTTGTAAGGCTGGCACAACCTCACCCGCGTGGTGAACACGAATATTGAATTTGCCGTCAGTCGCGGCCGATAGATTCTTAGCAAAATTCACACCACCATTATAGATGGCATCAGCACTTGTAGGAAAGCTTGATGCAAGACGCCAGTTTAGTGTCGGGGCGTCTTGGGCAAATACTGGGGCTGCTAATGTTGCACCGCTTGTGGCGGCAATACCAAGACCAGCTTTCTTAAGAAATGAACGACGTTGCATGACCTACTCCAAAAATAAAATACGTGGGCCATGATAACGAAGAAATTTAGGACTCGTATATTAAGATATACCCTATGAATATTAATAAGAGATTAAATAAAAACTATCGAATAAACATAAAATCAAAGCTTATATCAACAACTTTAGATTAATTATAATCGTTAGAATTAGGTGAAAAGCTAAGCCTATTGATATGTAGGATAGGCTAATGACTTGATTTATAGACAAAAATACACGTAATAATTGTGCTGCTGTGCATTCAATATGCATTAGCTATGAATCTTCAGTATTGCTACTTCTTGTATATTAAAGCGTACGAGTATTTTTGCATAATTAAGCGTACGCTATTAATCAGTTAAACCTAGCAATAGTGTGGTTTAACTGGATAGTTCAAGACACTTCTTCTTAACAAGCCTGTAATAAACTACTAAAAGGATGCTGAATATCAAATTGGCGATAAGCATCTAATCCAAAATGCGAGGGATACTCAACGTCGGCTAGATATAAGCCATCCGACATAAAGGTTGGTGCTGCATAACTGCGATTCTTGGCGTACAAAACCTGTTCCATCCACTCTACAGGGTAGCGCCCCTTACCCACATATACCAAAGAGCCAATGATATTACGCACCATATGGTGTAAAAAGGCATTGGCTTTGAGTGTAAAAACAATAAATACGCCATGTTGCTCAATGCTTAATTGCTCCAACGTGCGGACAGGACTTGCGGCTTGACATATGGATGAACGAAAAGCACTAAAGTCGTGTTGACCTACAAGGTATTGTGCTGCCGCTTGCATTGAGGGTATATCTAAAGGTCGAAAATCCCACCCAGCGCGACCTAGCCAACTCGGCGCCAGGACGCGCTCATTACGTAGAATATAGACATAGGTACGTGAAGTAGCCGCAAATCGAGCATGAAACTCCGGACTGACTTCATGTGCCCAACGTACACGTATCGTATCCGGTAGCAAGGCATTCAGACCACGGACCCATGACTCTAGACGGCGTACCGCTCGCGTATCAATATGAACGATTTGATTCAAGGCATGCACACCCGTATCCGTACGGCCGGCACAAATTGTGGCAAGCGGTTCATTCGCAAAACTCGCCAGAGCTTGCTCCAGATGATCTTGCACCGTATTGCCATCAGACTGAGTCTGCCAACCATTGTAGCCGACACCATGGTAGGCAATGCCCAGAGCAATACGTTTAAGATTGTCATTCAAATCATTTACTCCATACCATCATATACAAGAGTATCATTTATCAATTAATTGGTATTAAATTAAGTATATACTTACAGCACTCAGCCAATACCTAGCACTCAGCCGAGATCTACAACACTCAGCGAGAACGTTGAACAGGATCATCGCATGCAAACAACAGACTCAACTTATATAATACGCTTATATACATATGCTAGTGAATCATAAAACATACATACGCTAGTGACTCATAAAAACAAGAACGCGATTCATTAATATGGCACACTGTAGGTGCTATCAATGAATCGCATTTAATCTAAGCTCGCCTAGAATGTCGCCTAATAGGATGGATTAGAGTTCACCAATCGCAATACGTAACATACGACGCAGTGGTTCAGCGGCACCCCACAACAACTGGTCGCCAACTGTAAAAGCACTAATGTACTCTGGACCCATAGACAATTTACGGATACGACCTACAGGGATATTCAAGGTTCCTGTTGCCGCGACTGGACTTAAGTCATGCATTGAAGCTTCGCGCTCATTCGGTACAAGTTTTGCCCAGGCGGTGCCTTGACGAATAATATCTTCGATTTCATCAACTGGCACATCACGTTTTAGTTTAATCGTTAGTGCTTGACTATGCGAACGCATCGCACCGATACGAACGCAAAGACCATCGATAGGGATAATAGCGCCATTATTGCCGTCAGTACCACGACCAAGAATCTTATTCGTTTCGGCTTGGGCTTTCCACTCTTCACGAGATTGACCATTGCCTAGGTCCTTATCAATCCAAGGAATTAAATTCCCACCTAATGGTACACCAAAGTGCTCTTGTGGCAAGCTTGGATCTTTCTGTGTGGCCAATAGTTTGCGATCGATTTCTAAAATTGCCGATGCAGGATCCGCCAATAAATCAGAAACAGAGCCTTGTAGTAAACCAAACTGGGTGATTAGTTCACGCATATGTTGAGCACCACCACCTGAAGCAGCTTGGTAGGTCATCGACGTCATCCAGTCCACTAAATCATGACGGAATAGACCTGCTAAACCCATCAACATACAACTCACGGTACAGTTGCCACCTATATAATCACGCACGCCTTTGGCTAAAGCAGCATCAATCACATCACGATTCACGGGGTCTAGAACAATCACGGCATTGTCTTGCATGCGCAAGGTACTCGCCGCATCAATCCAGACACCATCCCATCCTGCATTACGCAATTCTGGGTAAACTTTAGAGGTATAATCGCCGCCTTGAGCCGTTAGAATGATAGGCAATTTCTTTAATGTCTCAATATCGTACGCATCTTGTAGAGGACCTGCGCCCTCCGCCCAACTTGGCGCTGCACCACCAGCATTGCTGGTCGAGAAAAATACGGGGTTGATATACGAAAAATCACCCTCTTCACGCATACGCTGCATCAGCACAGAGCCTACCATGCCGCGCCAGCCAACGATACCAACTGATTGTTTCATTCTTTTACCTATCTTTAAGGAATATCTATATAAATAACAAAATTAATAGCATAGCCTTCTATTTTACTTGATGCCATGCATAGCTATTATACTTTTTCAGTATATGAGCAAATTTATTTCAATGAGGCTTAGCCTAAAGCAGCTATCACCGCATCACCCATCTGAGTCGTACCAACTTTCGTGGTGCCTTCTTCATAAATATCTTGTGTGCGTAAGCCTTGGGCAAGAACAGACTCAACCGCTTGTTCAATGCGTTGCGCCGCCTCTTCCATATTTAATGAGTAGCGCAACATCATTGCCGCAGAAAGAATAGTGGCTAATGGGTTAGCAATATTCTTGCCGGCAATATCTGGTGCCGAACCATGACTTGGTTCATAGAGACCTTGATTATTTGCATTTAAGGAGGCTGATGGCAACATACCAATTGAGCCTGTTAACATGGCCGCTTCATCAGATAAAATATCGCCGAACAAATTGCCGGTTACGACTACATCTAGATCTTTCGGCGCACGAACTAATTGCATCGCAGCATTATCCACATACATATGGCTAAGTTCCACATCAGGATATTGCTTGCTAACATCAATCATAATGTCGCGCCAGAACTGAGAAGTTTCAAGCACATTCGCTTTATCCACAGAACATAATTTCTTCTTACGCTTCTGGGCAGCTTGGAAGGCAATATGTGCAATGCGACGCACTTCGGTTTCTGCGTAACGCATCGTATCAAAGCCTTCGCGCTCTCCCTTAAAGACACCATCTTCGGCGATACGGACTCCACGTGGGGTACCAAAGTAGATATCACCCGTGAGTTCACGAACGATAAGAATATTCAAACCAGCAACCACTTCAGGCTTTAAAGTCGAGGCATTGGCCAATTGCGGATACAAAATCGCAGGACGTAAATTAGCAAAAAGGCCTAAGTTCTTACGCAAACCTAAAATAGCCTGTTCAGGACGGTATTCACGTGGCAAGGTATCGTATTTCCAATCACCAACCGCACCAAACAAAACCGCCTGCGCTTTCTTTGCTAATTCCAAGGTGCTACTCGGTAGTGGATGCCCAAACTGGTCGTAAGCAACACCACCGACAGGCGCTTTTTCAAGCTGTAAATCAAGCTTTAAAGCTGCCAATACGCGTACCGCTTGCTCAACAATTTCTTCACCAATACCATCACCTGGTAATACCGCAATTAGCTTTGACATAATATCCTCTTGTATTCTTAAACTAAACTACCTGAACTGTCTAACCAAGGCTGACGCGCTAAACGTTCAGCTTCAAATGCTTTAATTTTATCTGATTGTCGTAAAGTTAGTCCAATATCATCGAATCCATTCAATAAACAATATTTACGGAATGGCTCCACATCAAAGCTTAGCTCACGTCCCTCAGGGGTAATCACAACTTGACGCTCTAAATCAATGCGTAGTTTATAACCGACGAAGGCTTTAACTTCTTCAAAAAGGCGCGCCACTTCTAACTCGCCCAAGACGATAGGTAATAAGCCATTCTTAAAGCTATTATTAAAGAAAATATCCGCATAAGAAGGGGCAATAATCGCTCTAAAACCGAATTGTGTTAAAGCCCATGGCGCATGTTCACGGCTAGAACCACAGCCAAAGTTCTTGCGTGCTAGCAGAATTGAGGCACCTCGATAACGCTCTTGGTTTAAGACAAAGTCGGGGTTTAATGGACGCTTACTATTGTCCATGCCTGGCTCGCCATGATCTAAATAACGCAACTCATCAAATAAGTTTGGCCCAAAACCTGTGCGTTTAATGGATTTTAAAAATTGCTTAGGAATAATTAAATCGGTATCGACGTTCTCGCGATCCATTGGCGCCACTAGGCCCTCATGTGTTGTAAAAGCTTGCATTCTAAGACTCCCTTAAGCTAATTTTCTAACGTCAACGAAGTGGCCTTCAACTGCCGCTGCTGCTGCCATCGCTGGACTGACTAAGTGGGTACGACCACCAAGACCTTGACGACCTTCAAAGTTACGATTCGAGGTTGAAGCACAACGCTCGCCAGGCTCTAAGCGGTCAGCATTCATGGCAAGACACATTGAACAGCCTGGTTCGCGCCATTCAAAACCGGCATCGATAAAGATCTTATCTAAGCCCTCTTGCTCCGCTTGCAGTTTGACTAAACCAGAGCCTGGCACCACCATGGCTTGTTTGACATTCTTTGCCACTTTACGACCCTTAGCCACCTTGGCCGCTGCACGTAAGTCTTCGATGCGAGAATTAGTGCAAGAGCCGATAAATACACGGTCAATGCGAATCTCAGTCATGGGTGTGTTCGGCTCTAAGCCCATATACTCAAGCGCGCGCTCCATGCCACTACGACGTACATCATCTTTCTCTTTCTCTGGGTCGGGCACACGATCGACAATGGATACGACCATCTCTGGTGATGTACCCCAACTAACTTGTGGAATAATTTCCGCCGCATTAATTTCAACAACACGGTCAAATTTCGCACCCGGATCTGAATGCAAAGTGCGCCAGTGTTGTACAGCTTGTTCCCATAAAATACCGGTTGGTGCGTATGGACGACCTTTGAAATAGTCAATGGTTTTGTCATCCACAGCGACCATGCCAGAACGTGCACCAGCTTCAATCGCCATATTACAGATGGTCATACGACCTTCCATTGATAAGGCACGAATGGCTGAGCCCGCAAATTCAATTGCATAGCCTGTGCCACCCGCCGTACCGATAATGCCAATAATATGCAAGATAATGTCTTTAGCTGTGCTACCGAATGGCAGATCACCTTCAACCTTGATTAACATGTTTTTGTTTTTCTTCATTAGCAAGGTTTGCGTGGCTAGCACGTGCTCTACTTCAGATGTGCCAATGCCGAACGCTAAAGCACCCATAGCACCGTGCGTACTGGTATGTGAGTCACCACACACGACCGTCATACCTGGTAAGGTTGCACCTTGCTCAGGTCCAATCACGTGCACAATGCCTTGACGCATATCGGTCATGCGAAATTCAGTAATACCATAGGTTTCACAGTTCTTATCTAAGGTATCGACTTGCAGCTTAGAGATAGGATCCGTAATGCCTTGCGCACGATCTTTAGTCGGTACGTTATGGTCAGCCACTGCCAAGTTAGCATTAATACGCCACGGTTTGCGACCAGCAATACTTAAACCCTCAAAAGCCTGTGGGCTTGTTACCTCGTGCAGAAGCTGACGATCGATATAGATTAAACAGGTACCGTCTTCTTCTTGGTTAACAACGTGTGCATCCCAAAGCTTATCGTAAAGCGTTTTTGCCATTGATTTCTCCATGTATAGGGCAACAAGGCCATAAAAATATCATTACAAATATTGTGACTTTTTTAAATTTTCTTAACAAGACCATTAATTATACTAGTAGTGGTACTACTATATTAATTTGTCGCTTAAAAAACACCTATAAATCATTAGTTTTACAGGTGTTAAGTGAGATTGTTACAGATTCAGTCATAAGACTTCAGCAGTATATGTCTGTACGTATAGTGTAAAAATAATCGTAAATGCCTAAAGCCGTTACACGTTAATCTTAGGTTTGGCTCAATATTTAATTCAAGCCATTGCTTTATGGATAGAATTAGGCTTCAGTCTGCGGTTTTCGTCCTAGTAGATACAAGACGGAACTCATGCCCTTATGTCGGCTGCCCTCTTCTAACTCGTGCTCAATATGTTCAGCAATCACCCACTCAAGACCCTCAGTGGCAAGTTGCATCTGCTCCAATGTTGCTAACATATCAGGATTTTTAGGGCCACCCGTACCATAGCTAATCTGATTCGGGTGATAAAATACCCCAGCAAACATACCGCCAGGCGCTAAGGCCTTAACAATCTTCTGCATCATCTGTGTGCGTATGGGTTCCACAAAGTGGCAAAATACGGAGCAAATAACCGCATAGTGATCGGCGGGCATCACCATCGTCGTAATGTCCTCAAGCCGAGTTGTAAAAGCAACGCCTTTTTCCTTAGCAAGTTTGTCAGCTTTTTCGAGGCCAACGGCAGACATATCCACGCCTTCGGCCTCAAAGCCATGCTCTGCTAAGAAGATGCCGTTACGCCCTTCACCTGTGGCTAGATCGAGGGCCTTGCCACCAGAGGGTAATTGTGACAGCACACGAGCAATAAAAATATTCGGCTCTGTACCGAAAACATAGTCATCCGTCTGATAACGCGAATCCCAATCTGACATGCTAACTGCTCCTCAAAAGAATAAAGTAATTGCTTTACGATATGACTATAAGCTTAGGGTGCACTGTACGAATTAAACAATCGCTTCAAATCATGAATAAAGTCGTCGCTTTACTGGTGACTATGGTGCACTGTACGAACAAAAAAATTCACCATATACATAAAGTCGTCGCTCTACGGATGGCCGAATGCTGACTATTTAAGACTATTAAGCCTTATAGGCCCGCTGCATCAAGGCATGATCAATTAAGACCAAGGCCAATAAAGCCTCTGCGATAGGTGTTGCGCGAATCCCTACACAAGGGTCATGACGGCCTAAAGTCTGTACAGTGACAGCTTCATCATGCGTATTGATTGAGCGTCGCTCGATACGAATACTTGAGGTTGGTTTAATCGCTAAGGATACCGTTATATCTTGCCCACTGGAGATGCCACCCAAGACACCACCGGCATGATTACTTAAGAAGCCATCAGGGGTAATTTCATCACCATGTTCCGAGCCACGTTGTTCGATACAATCAAAACCAGCACCAATGGACACTCCCTTCACCGCATTCAAGCCCATCATTACATAGGCAATATCGGCATCAAGACGATCATAAATTGGTTCACCTAGGCCTACAGGCACATTCTCAGCAACCACTTCGATGCGTGCACCTATAGAATCGCCATCACGGCGTAAATTATCCATATACGCCTCCAATTCTGGCAACACGTCAGTGCTCGCTGCGAAGAAAGGGTTATTAGGGACATGCTCCCAACTTTGGAAAGGAATCGGAATGGAGCCAAGCTGACTCATATAGCCACGAATTTGCGTGCCATACGTCATGGCTAACCATTTTTTCGCTACAGCCCCCGCGGCAACTGTTGGTGCGGTAAGGCGTGCTGAAGAGCGTCCACCGCCACGTGGGTCACGAATACCGAATTTGTTCCAATAGGTAAAGTCGGCGTGACCAGGACGAAAACTTGAGCTGATATTACTATAGTCTTTACTGCGCTGATCTTGGTTGTATATGACTAAAGCAATCGGTGTGCCCGTTGTCTTGCCTTCATAAATACCCGATAAAATTTGTACCTGGTCAGGCTCCTGGCGCTGGGTTACATGGCGTGAGGTGCCTGGGCGACGGCGATCAAGTTCGATCTGAATATCCGCCTCAGATAAGGGCATCCCTGCAGGACAGCCATCAATCACACAGCCGATAGCTGTGCCATGAGACTCACCAAAATTAGTGACGGTAAACAGTTTACCTAGGGTACTACCAGCCATACACTTCTCGCTCCAAAAATCAGTCTGTTGTATGGGGATAAATTGTACCTTAATTTTGCCAACTCCAACTAGGCTTAAAGATAAGGCCGTTAAGATGAGCAGCTTAAGTGTAAATCATCCGACCATAATGGTGGCAAACTCGCCCATGCTTCGCAGCCTTGGTGTTCAATATAAGGATTAGCAAGTACTTGCATTAAGCGATCGAGATATTGCTTATCCCCAGCTTGAACCTGCTCGATAGCCTCTTGAGCGATCCAGGTTCGCAGAATATATAAGGGATTTGCTTGATTCATCTGCCGCTCTCGCGCCTCATTACTTAAGCGGCTTAATTGTTCAGGCGATTGTACGTACTGGTGATACTCACTCAGCCATTCTTCTGCTTTCTCAGGTCGATGAAACAAGGCGATGAAATCAGCGGGTTCACGCCAGGCTTTGGACAAATTCCGAAACGCCAAGGTAAAGTCTGCATGCTGTCGCTGCAACAAGTCCCACCACAAATCTAATAATTCAGCCTCTTGTGCACCCCACTGGGCAAAACCAAGTTTTGCTAGCATCTTGCCTTTAAAGGCCTGAGAGAATTCGTATTCATAAGTATCTAAAACGGCTTTAAGTCTATCTTTCTCTTGCACTAATAAAGCCAGCGAATTCGCCAACTGGTATAAATTCCATAAACCAACACTTGGCTGGCGATGCCATGCATAGCGACCTTCACCATCTGAATGATTCACCACATAATCCATCTTAAAGCGGTCAATAAAGGCAAAAGGCCCATAATCTAAGGTCAAACCGAGAATCGACATATTATCGGTGTTCATAACCCCATGAACAAAACCTACGGTTTGCCAATCAGCCATTAAGCGTGCCGTACGGCGCACCACTTCGTGTAAAAAGGCGACCGTCTTCTCTTCAAGCGAAATCTCAGACTCAGATGCCAGTGCTGAAGCGCCTTCAGTGTTTGAGGGAACCTTGTTTGTATCCGTGGCGCCAGAAGACCTCTTACTAGAGCCTAAAGACTGATTAATCTGAGGGTAGAAATTATCCACGACATAATGCAGTAAGCTTTCCATTAGATCAGGACGATTATGCGCTTGCCAATGCTGAAAACTACCAAAGCGTACAAAGCTTGGTGCCACCCGAGAAATAATGGCAGCAGTTTCCATGGTCTCACGGCGCACCCGATCCTCAGAGGTGACAATACTTAAGGCGAGCGTCGTAGGAATGCCTAGGCCTTGCATGGCCGCACTGCACAGATACTCTCGTAGGGATGAGCGTAGTACGGCTCTGCCATCACCCATACGGGAATATGGGGTAAGACCAGCGCCTTTTAATTGAATTTCCCAACGGCTCGGTGAATCAGTAGCTGCGCCTAGAATATCCCCAAGTAAATGGGCACGGCCATCGCCTAGCTGTCCCGCCCAAACCCCGAACTGATGACCGCTATAGACAGAGGCTAAGGTTTTGCCGCCTGGTAAATCTTGCTGGCCTGCCATGACCGCCAGAAACTCAGGACTACGATATAGTTCCGGCTCAATCGCTAAGCTTGCTGCCACCTCTTTATTAATGTGCACTAATTGTGGCTCATGTAAGCCCTGCATAGGTAAAAAGGTATAGAAATCACGTGGCAAACTCTCTGCAAACCCATTCCCTACCTTAAGTTCTTGAAAATTCTTTGCCATCCACTACCTCACTTAAGTACATCGAATATTTGCTTACATTTGAGTGATGTGCGTATCCAGTATTTATAAGCTGTCTTTGCACCTTATTCTCTTCCCTTTTGAGCTTAATTAACGCCCTTGTTTTTTGATTTGTTTGGCGAGTTTCTTGGCAGGTCGTACATATAAGATACACGCCATAAAGACGATTAATGCCAAGAAGAGCTCAAGCATGCCGAGGCGTTGGGACATAATACTGGTATCGGCGAACCAACGACTGCTCCCCTCAAAAACATAGAGCAGTACTAACATTGAAGACCATTGCATGGTGTATAGATTCCCCTTAAATACACCGTATAGCGGAAACATCAGGGGCAAGGCTTTGAGCACATAAATACTACCGCCTGGGCTTAAAGGATCAAGCCATAGCTCCCAAGCTATACATAAAATAAACAAGGCAAATAAAGCAACAAAAGCAATGCGACGATACCATGGGTTTAAGGTCACCGTAAAAGGCTTATGCACAGAGTGTTCACTTGTTAATTCATTTTCCTGACTTGACACTATAATCTCATTAAAACAATAGAAACAAGCAGATTATACTCTCTCTGACAGCATAAGAAGCCATTAATCTTGCTATACTGGCAGCAATAATGCAGATTTATATCGACTCACCTTAAGCTAGCCTCTAATATAGGCTATATATGATAATCGTCGTGTTGCGCTGCAGTTTATTGACTTTAACTCGGCTCCAAATATATGTATATGGGCTAAGAATGTATGACGACAAAAATTGAAAAAATTCGTGACGGCAAAAGTCAACGTACGCAAGACCTTGAGCAACTCCAAGAGCAACAGGAGCAGGCCGAGCAAGATCTGATAGAAGATAAAACAGATTATAAACGTGCGCTATTTTATGCCCTCGGCCGTTTACACAAAGATAACCTCACACAAGTCGCTGCAAGCTTAACCTTTACCACAGTGCTTGCTGTGGTGCCTTTACTAGCGGTTATCCTCTCCTTATTTACCGCCTTTCCGATTTTCCAAGAGTTTCAACTTGCACTAGAAGACTTCTTAACGAACAATCTGATGCCCGTGGCTGTTGCTGACAACATCATGTCCTACCTGAATACCTTTGCTCAGCAAGCACGCAGCATGACAACGGTAGGTGCTATTTTTCTCATCGTGACCTCTATTCTCTTAATGAAAACGATTGATGAGGCACTGAATGCAATCTGGAAAGTACGTAAACAAAGACCACTTTCGAAACGAATTCTTGTGTATTGGGCCTTGCTTAGTGTCGGGCCCTTAATGTTAGGGGCAAGTCTATGGGCTAGCTCGTATATCACCCGAGCACAATTTGGTTTAGTTGCTGAACTTGGTGTCTTACAGAACCTACTCGCCACCGGGCTCCCGCTTCTAATGTCTATCGCTGGCTTCACATTGCTCTATTATATTGTGCCCAATCGCTTGATCCATTGGCGTGATGCTTTTATTGGCGGCCTCTCAGCAGCGGTCGTCTTAGAATTAATGAAAACGGGTTTTACATACTATATCAGCAGCTTTCCCTCCTACACCTTAATCTACGGCACGTTTGCCGCTATCCCACTCTTTCTGCTCTGGATTTATCTGTCTTGGTTAGTAGTCTTATTAGGCGCTTCAATTGCTGCCATTATGCCGCAGTTGCGCCTAACTGACTTAGATAGCCACGAACAAGCGGGCTTTCAGTTCGTGCTCTCTATTCATCTTATACGCCTTTTACACCAAAGCCGCGACGATAACCCACCTGGTAAGAGTACCGCCTTTATTACGAATCACTTAAAGCTTAGCCAACAACACGTATTGCAACTACTCGAATGCTTAAGCACCTTAGGGTATGTGGTTAATACTGAAGGCATGAAAACTGAGCGTTGGGTTTTAGCCAGCAGCGAGCAACAAAGTTTACAAGCATTATGTGATTTCTTCTTATTAAATCCAGAATTAAGTCAACAGTACGCGGATGAGCGAATATTACAGGCCATGAGTCGCTTAATGCTGGGTGAAAAAGACGTCACTATCGCCGATGTTATCTGAAAACTGATGGTTTTCTCGCATAATAAGGTATGAAGCTTTAAAAATTAAGCATCTTCGTGTACATTGTTAAAAAGAGTAAGTTTTATATTGATCAGCCTTCAATTTACCCTACTTTCTGTGGCCTCTTCATAACACAGTCAGTTGTAGAATTTTATTTCATATTAATGGAGTTGGCATTATGCTAAAAGTCAGTGAAGTACTTCGTGTAAAAGGCAATGCCTTATTTACGATCAATCCCGATAAATCAGTACAAAAATGTATTGAACATATGAGCCAATCTGATGTTGGATCACTGGTTGTTATGGAACATGGTGATGTAGTCGGTCTAGTTACCTTCCGTGAAGTCCTACAATATCTTAAAAATCATCCTGATGGTGGAGATTCACACACGGTTCGTAGCATTATGGATGATCATCCCATTACCGTGACACCGAACACTGATGCTAACGAAGTACAACGCTTAATGCTTGAACACAATGCACGATACATCCCTGTGATGGATGGTCCTACCCTATTAGGCGTGATTTCTTTCTTCGATATGGCTAGGACCGTGGTGGAAAACCAGAAGTTCGAAAATACTATGCTTAAAGCCTATATTCGTGATTGGCCAGCAGGTGAGGAAAACTCCTAAGCTCAGCTTTGTGTCACAGTCCCATAGGCGGCAAGAAGAAAAGGCGTAGCCACGGGTAATCACGATTTCTACCCAATGGTACCATGGTAAGTCCTCTAGGGAGCAAGCAGAAAGACAAGTTTGAAAACCCTCTGGCATTTCAGCTTAGTTAAGGAAAAACCGTTTTAGAGCGCAGTTTTATATAGGCACTAAAACGGTTTTTTTGAACGGATTTTATGTTCTTGAACGATTTTTTCATGTGTTTGTGCAGACTTTCATGCGCATGAACGGTTTTTCATAGGCTTGATTGATTTTTTCATAAGCTCAAATGCTTTTCTCATGCATCCTAACGGCTTTTCATACACTCAAACTACCTTTTTCATGCATCCCAAGCACTTTTCATGTAATCAAACACCCATCAAGCATAATCAAACGATTACATCAAACATTCAAAAGATTTTTCATGCGCTAAAAACGGTTATTTCATGCGCGTAAACGGCTTTTCCATGTCAGTGTTATTTTATGTTCAACTGAACTCCCTTCTACTGAATACAAGAAACTATTGCTAGAAAGCATAGAGTCTTCTTGATAAATTCAAATTTTATCCAGCAATTTTGATTTTCAGAAATAAAATCAAAGGTTATTTGATGAATGCTTTTCAAAATAATAGCAAATATGCGCACTAAAAAAACCCTTTATTTTGATGGATGATCATTACTTTGTTAATAGCATATAAAACCACATAGCCTTATACAATGCTTTAAAAGCACGAATTAAAATCGCGTCCTTTGGATATAGCCAACGTTCAATATCAAATAAGTATCGTTATATCTTGTTAAGCAAATAATAAAAATCAAGCACCCTCTCACTAACTATTTATATCCTAATGAATAAATCCATATATCTATTATATTAAATACAAAATATATTTTTATTTGTTATATATTATATGCAATCAATAGACGTATCAAGAAGCTGTTCTATATCCTATCACGCATAAACTTGTGACTATAGCATATGCTTAACAAGCTAGCTGAAGAGTATTTAGTGCTTTTTAAGGTGTTTTTTAAAACCATAATGTAAGCTAGTTAAGCATTAACACACACATCTGAATGATGCACACACAATATTGAACGCTACTTTTTTCAAAAAAAATCAAATGATAGTTTGCAATATTTAAATACAAAAAATCCATCGTAATGTTATTATGTATTAAGGAAGTAATGTATTAACACACTATAGCTAAACAGACTATAAGCCTGAATGGGTGTTTTACGTCCCTAGTGATCCAAGCTAAACAATTATTACGACTTAAATTCTTTATACACTGATAGCACATATATAGTATGAAAAAATTCAATGCACTCTTACTCAGTAAAGATGTTCTGCAGATTTCGCGATTTGTTGATATTCTCAAATCCAATTGTTCTGAGGTTTGTATTTGTGGCGAGCATACCAGTCCCTCAGTCGATATTTCTGATCTGAAGCCTCATATCGTATTCATCGATTCCTTGAGCGTCAATAACTTTTCACCCTTGCTTAAAGCGATTAAGAACCAAGTTAACTTAAAGAGATGCCCTATTATTGTCATTACGCAAGATGAAATCAGTGATGATGGTGTTGCTGCGTTAAGAGATGGTGCCTCCGACTATATTTCGTATAAAGTCAGTGATGAAGAGTTTTATTTACGCGCGAGCCATCAGCTAGACCACTTGCGCACAGAAACACATGATGTCATTTATCAATTCGATTCTGTTTATCCCATTGAAGATAGAACCATTCTGATGGAATGCGAACGCTACATCAATAATCATATGAGTGACATTCACAATGTCGCTGATTTAGCCATTGCTCTGCACATTTGCGAGCGTAAATTAAAAGACTTATTCCAAGAGCATACTAATCTGACGGCAGCAGGATTTATTCGTGAACGAAAAATAAGTAGAGCTAAAGAACTTTTATCCACTACACGTATGGTTATGGTAGACATCGCTGTTGAGCTCGGCTACTCTAATGCGGCGAATTTTGCCACAGCATTTAAGCATATCGAGGGCATAACACCGAGTGAATATAAGTTAAAAAGCAGAAGCACCCCCATTTTTTAGGCGCTGTACTGCAGATACTGTAACGGCTAGGTGTCGAACCTAGACACTATAGAGGCTAAGTGTCGAACATATTCAGACTATTGATTCATACCTTACAGTTGTTTGCTACCGTGCTCTCATCACTGCCATACCCTTAAGCCATAACTTGAACTGATCCAATTCGGGTTATGGCTTAAAATTTGCTATTTTGTAATTAGGCATTAAACCTCAGTATCTATTCCCAAGAAGACTCAAGGCTAGGGTAAGAACTCGCGTGAGATCAGCTTTAGTAAGCATTAATCGTCAGTATCTAAGCCTAAGGTTTGTTGAACATCGAACTCTTCACTTAATAAGGGTTGCTCGACTGACTGCATCAGAGCGATTTCTAAGCTAACCATACTATCGGTCACACAACAACAAGGTAAAACCTCATTACGGCCAACATACGCTAAAGGCTGTCGGGTATAACGCACTTCACCATCAATTAAACGGGTACGGCATGAACCACAATAGCCTGAACGACATTGAAATTCTACCGCGTGCCCTGTTCTCTCTAATCCCTCAAGTAAGGTTTCACCTTCTAGCAATTGAAAACTGCTATCTAAAGTTACAACAAAACCCATTATTTCGTACTACACATGTGGTTACTTAGCCATTAAAGGTCAAACTCATCAAAATCGTTAGGATTGACTTCAGCATCAATCTGACCAATTAGATAAGAGCTAATTTCGACTTCTTGTGGAGCAACTTGTACATTATCTGAAGATAACCAGGCATTAATCCATGGAATTGGATTATGTTTACTCCCTTCAAATGCCGGCTCCAAACCAACGGCTTGCATACGAATATTCGTAATATATTCAACATATTGGCTCAAAATATCTTTATTTAAGCCAATCATTGAGCCGTCCTTAAACAAGTACCCGGCCCACTCTTTTTCCTGTTCCGCCGCACGCTTAAATAAATCATAGCATTCTTGTTGGGCTTCACGCGCAACAAGAGCCATCTCTGGATCATCATCACCACTACGCAGAATATTTAACATATGCTGTGTACTTGTTAAGTGCAAGGCTTCATCACGTGCAATTAATTTAATGATTTTGGCGTTACCTTCCATCAACTTACGCTCAGCAAAGGCGAAAGAGCATGCAAAACTCACGTAAAAACGAATGGCCTCAAGTACATTAACTGCCATCAAGCAGATATACAGTTGTTTTTTCAGGGCAAATAAGCTGACTTCAAAATCTTTGCCATCAACCACATGCTTACCTTCACCAAAGCTATGGTATAGGCGAGTCATGCGAATGAGGTCATCATAATACATAGAAATATCCGCAGCACGAGCAAGAATATGCTCATTCACCACGATATCATCAAACACGACTGAAGGGTCGTGAATAATATTACGGATAATATGCGTATAAGAACGTGAGTGGATGGTCTCATAGAAAGACCAAGTCTCAATCCATGTTTCCAACTCAGGAATTGAGACGATAGGCAATAAAGCCACGTTAGGACTACGGCCTTGAATTGAGTCTAACAGCGTCTGGTACTTTAAATTACTGATAAAAATATGCTTTTCATGCTCAGGCAGACCAGCGTAATCAATACGATCCTGAGACACGTCAATTTCTTCGGGACGCCAGAAAAATGAAAGCTGTTTCTCAATGAGTTTTTCAAAAATTTCATATTTTTGCTGATCATAACGTGCAACGTTAACGTTCTGACCAAAAAACATTGGTTCTTTTAAAGGGTCATTAGGGGTCTGACAAAAAGTACTGTAAGCCATATTTTCTCTACTTTATTGATTCATATAATTTATCAACACACTGCTAATCTTTCGCTATCAAGCAGCTAAGAAGCTTCCACTATTGATAATATACGTATTAAAAGAAATTTAAATTCAAACAAAAATACACGATTGGAGTCATTAATGCGCAATGCATAACAAAGCTTCGCGCCCTACTACTTTATATATTCCGCTATATAGGCTCGTCATCTTAGTGCAGTCCAAATCACTGAACACGCTCATTACACTAACACAATGTAAATTACAGAATACGCCCTATCATATAAGCTCAAGCATACTTTGCCATGAGAAACCCTAGGTTTCAAACGGTATGGTGGCATGCGGAATAACTATGCTTGAGTGAAGCATTAAGCCTTAAGACTATCAAATCAAGACGAATTCTTAAAAATTAAGACTCGCTCGAAAAAATTAAGCGGCAACAATGACTGATTCATTGCGGCCGCTAATTGTGCAAGATGCTTAAGGCTAAATTAAAACATAAATAAAACTTAAATCTTGCATGCGCCGCTTTCGCAATCATCAGTCGCGCCATCAAGTTGGGCCTCGTCTGACGAACCATCGCGCGTATTATGGTAGTAAAGTGTTTTCACGCCATATTTATAAGCAGTCAATAAATCTTTAAGCAGCTGCTTCATAGGTACACGTCCGCCTTCAAAGCGCGCAGGGTCATAGTTCGTGTTCGCCGAAATTGATTGATCAACAAATTTCTGCATAATGCCCACAAGTTGTAGATAACCATCATTGCCTGGCATATTCCACAATAGCTCATATTTATTCTTTAGGCGCTCGTACTCAGGCACGACTTGCTTAAGAATACCGTCTTTAGAGGCTTTAACTGTCACTAATCCACGTGGGGGCTCAATGCCATTGGTCGCATTCGAAATTTGGCTCGACGTCTCTGATGGCATTAAAGCGGTCAAGGTTGAATTTCGAAGACCATGTTCAAGGATTTCAGCACGTAAGCCTTCCCAATCTAGATGCAAAGGTTCTTGGCAAATAGTATCGATCGTGTCTTTGTACGTATCAATTGGCAAGATACCCTTAGCGTACGTAGTTTCATTAAACGCTAAACAAGGGCCATATTCTTTGGCTAAATTCATAGAGGCTTTAAGCAAGTAATATTGAATTGCCTCAAATACACGGTGCGTTAAAGCATTGCCGCTACCATCAGAATATTTTGCATTGTTTTTCGCTAAGTAGTACGCATAGTTAATCACACCCACACCGAGTGAACGACGATTCATGCTACCAATATAAGCGGCTTTAATTGGATAATCTTGATAGTCTAATAAGGCATCTAGTGCACGCACGACTAAATCGGCTAATTCCTCAAGCTCAGACAAGTTGTCAAGAGTCCCTAAGTTAAATGCCGAAAGCGTACAAAGTGCAATTTCGCCATTTTCATCATTGATATCTTCCAATGGCTTAGTCGGCAAGGTAATTTCTAAGCAGAGATTGCTTTGACGGATAGGCGCGACTTTAGGGTCAAAAGCACTATGTGTGTTGCAATGGTCAACGTTCTGCACGTAAATACGACCAGTACCCGCACGTTCTTGCATTAATAAAGAGAACAAATCAACGGCTTTAACAGTACGCTTACGAATGCTTGGGTCAGCTTCGTATTGTAGGTAAAGTTTTTCGAATAAATCTTGGTCTTCAAAGAAGGCATCGTATAAACCAGGCACATCTGAAGGTGAGAATAATGTCACTTCAGCATTCTTGATGAGACGCTGATACATCAGCTGATTGATCTGTACGCCATAGTCCATATGGCGTACACGATTCTCCTCAACACCCCGGTTGTTACGTAGTACCAATAATGACTCAACTTCTAAATGCCAAATTGGGTAGAACAAAGTCGCAGCACCACCACGAACACCCCCTTGCGAACAACACTTAACCGCTGTTTGAAAGTGTTTATAGAAAGGAATACAACCTGTATGCTGTGCTTCGCCACCACGAATCGGACTGCCTACTGCACGAATACGACCCGCATTCACACCAATCCCAGCACGCTGTGAAACATAGCGCACAATCGCTGCGCTTGTGGCATTAATCGAGTCTAGGCTATCACCGCAATCAATCAAGACGCATGAGCTAAATTGGCGGGTTGGTGTGCGAACACCTGACATGATCGGTGTCGGTAAAGAAATCTTAAATGTTGAAACCGCATCATAGAAACGCTTCACATAATCAAGACGTGTGGCCTTAGGATACTTCGAGAACAAGCAGGCCGCTACCATAATATAGAGGAATTGCGGGCTCTCATAAATTTCATTGGTGACACGATTTTGGACTAAGTATTTACCTTCCAACTGCTTCACCGCAGCATACGAGAAAGTCATATCACGTGAATGATCTAAGATACCGTCTAACTCATCCAGCTCTTGCTCGGTATAATCTTCTAAGATATGCGCATCATACTTACCCATCTCGACCATACGCTTAACCTGCTCGTACAAACGAGGAGGGTCAAATTGACCGAAGGCTTTTTTACGAAGATGGAAAATCGCTAAGCGCGCAGAAAGAAACTGATAATCTGGCGAGTTTTGCGAGATCAAGTCAGCCGCAGCTTTAATGATGGTTTCATGAATGTCTTCAGTACGAATTCCATCATAAAACTGAATCTGAGAGCGTAGTTCAACCTGAGACACTGAGACATTATCTAGACCCTCAGCTGCCCAAGTGACTACGCGATGTATTTTATCTAAGTTCAGCGGCTCTTTTACGCCACTGCGCTTAGTCACTAACAGTTGAGTGTTCATCGGCATTGTCCAAGTAAATGTTTACAGGACTAAATATAGGTTTTTGTTAAAGCCTATATCTAGTATTGCGGTAATAAAATACCACCATATATGGTATTAAGGTTGTTTGACATCATAACAAGAATTAAGCTTTTGTACTAGCCCAAGTTCAAAAGTTAGAGAACAATAAAATAGCAAACTCTTAGTTTAATAATAAACAATAGTTAGGTTAATGCGTTAAATCTCCATCTTTTTCCATCATTTGTAATTTTTTGCATTGTTACAAAGTAAGTACAAAAAACCACTGTTTAAAATAAATATTATTTTCTCTTGACAGACAAAATTTATAAAAAATATTTAGTCATTGCCTATCGCCACCCTATACGCACTACTTCTCTAAGCCACATCAAATCCAAGCTTATTTAGCATAAGCAAACCGTATTAACGAAGTAAATTAACACCAAAGTCCCTAAACAAACGGCGCAAACGCTTCTTCAATCAATCCCACATCCTGCTGCGCTAAGCGCTTAGGATCAGAAAGCAAACGACGAAAATGTCGTGCGCCCTTCTGTCCGTTCATAAGCCCTAGCATAGGCTTAATCACAGCACGTAGGGGTGCGCCTTCTTGCATCACGCGCTGGGCATAATCCATCATCGCTTGTGCCACTTGTGCATTACTAGCCACGGGACTGTCTGGCCATAAGTGCTGACTGATAGTGCGTAATAAATACGGCTCATGCCAAGCTAAGCGTCCCACCATAATGCCATCAAACTTTTCACTTTGCTCAATCATGGCTTCAAGCGTACTCAGGCCGCCATTCAGAATAAATAAGGCATCTGGAAAGTCACGCTTTAACTGCTCTACTACTTCATAGCGCAAGGGCGGGATAGCTCGATTATCCTTGGGTGAGAGACCCTTAAGCACCGCATTACGTGCATGCGCAATGAAGACACGACAACCCGCGGCATAGATCTTCGCCACGAAATCATGCACGAACCCATACGATTCATCATAATCTAAACCAAGTCTATGCTTTACCGTAACGGGTATGTTCACCGCATCTTGCATCGCCTTAATGCAATCGGCCACTAAATCTGCCTCAGCCATCAGGCATGCACCAAAAGCCCCTTTTTGCACACGTTCTGATGGGCAGCCGCAATTTAGATTGACTTCATCATACCCCCACTCTTCGGCCAATTTCGCACAATGCACTAAAGCATCAGGCTCACTACCGCCTAATTGCAAGGCGACTGGATGTTCTTCAGCACTGAAATCCAGATGGCGTGGCACATCACCGTGAATCAAGGCGCCCGTTGTCACCATCTCCGTATAGAGCAAAGCTTCAGGTGCTAATAATCGGTGAAAATAACGACAATGCCTATCGGTTACATCCAACATCGGTGCAACAGATAAGCGCCAAGGCTTCATAGTTAATTGATAGAGAGACATTACTTTTTAACACCACGTTTTATTTTAGGTCGCGAGCCTCGTATATCGACGATAGACTCACCACGCTGGTCTTCAATGCGTTTAATTTCGCTATATTTACGTAAAACATCTGATTTATAGACGACGCCGATGAGGTGTGGCGGATCTTCCAAATCCACCACAGGCAGACGCTCACCATTAAAGTTTACAAAGTGATCTTGCACCTCATCTAAACTCATATTTAACTTAAGCGGATCAACATAGGTACGCTGAATAAGTTCTTTCGAGATCGGCTCATCCAACTCCTGACGAATCAAGAGTAAACTGGTCACATCTTTATGCGCGACGACGCCCAGATATTCTTTATTTTCATTGACAATATAAATAAAGCGCAAGCTATGTTCAAGGAAAATATTCAAGGCATCACGAACCGTATTCTCAGTGGTTAAGGTAATTTGCACGGGATGAACTAAGCTATTAATGCGAAGCTTGCTAAGCTCTCGACGAATAGTGTCATTCTTATCACGATTCTCCACCACTTCAAACATGACCGTTCCCGTCATCGCTTTCGAGATAAAGTAAGCGAAAACACAGGCCACAATTAATGGCGGCACTATCGTAAAGTTATAAGTCATCTCGATAATAAGCATAACAGCCATCAAGGGCGCACTACTTGCCGCCGCTAAAAATGCCCCCATCGCCACCAAAATAAATAAAGGACCATACTGAAGTACTTCAGGGTAGACTAAACTGGCCAATTGTACGCAAAGCATAATCAAGCCAGCCCCCACAAACATCACCGGAGTGATAACACCACCGATAGCGCCCGAACCTACACTGATACCCGTCGCCAAGAGCTTTAAGGCAAAGACAATTAAGACTGCCTGCCAAGTCCATTCATTGGCAAAGAAAGAACGTATAACCGTATCACCCCGCCCTGCTACCCACGGTTCATAAACCAGTACGCAACCTAGCAAAAAACCACCTAAGCAGAGCTTCAATATCATATGTAAGCCTATGGCGTCAAAAACTCGACGACAAAAGGCTAGGTAACGTAAAAATAATGGCGCCAAAACTCCTGCGGCAGCACCGATTAAGACAATGACTAACCAATATTCATGCGCCAGAAAAGGCATCGCTGGAGGATGATACAGGGTTTCACCAAACCCCATCGCATGCATAGTGATGAATGAGGTGGCTGAGGCTAATAATAATGGCCCAATAACGTGCATCGCCATAGAGCCCAAGACAATTTCGGCAATAAATAGTGCCCCCGCGATTGGCGCATGATAAGCCGCAGCCACGCCTGCAGCAGCACCGCAAGCCACTAATAATCGTAAGCGATTCAAATCAAATAAGAATAATCGACCAAAGAATGAGGCAATCATAGCGGCCAAATGAATAATGGGCCCTTCCCGCCCAAGCGAACCACCCGTTGAGACGACGCCCAATGAGGATGCCACACGAAGTAAGCCTTGGCGTAACGATAAGCGCCCATCACCGATAGCTACCGCTTCCATATAATCGGAGTTGGTATCAACTCTTAATTTGGACGCCCAAAATAATAAAATACCGCCTATAAGTCCACCTATAGTGGGGATTAAAATACTTTGCCAGGTACTCCACTCCCAGGCAATCGCCACCATATCACCATCGGCACCTGAATGTATGCGTTGAATCCACGCCACGACTTCATTAAAAGCAATCGTACTAAAAGCGCCCGCTATGCCCATGACAATTGCCCATAGCAAAAGCCCTGACTGCCCAAATAGCCAATGCATAGAAGAAAAGTAGCGACGAGTACGACGAATAGTATGTTTCACGAACAATACAACTTTAAGAAATAAGCATATATTATAACGGATGCTCGCAGGCAATCCGACAAACCTTATCACTGTAAGGGTTTCGTACTAGTCTATCCAAGCCGAGCGAAAACCGGGTAAAAACCGCAACTCCCCCATTTTCATATAATCAAGTCTAGGGTTTTGCTAGAATACTACATCATCACCTCATTTGTTATAAGACTTTGTTATGGCCGTTTTTACCCCTATTTCTAATCAACAAGCCACTGATTTTTTACGTGAATACGATCTTGGTGAGTTTATTTCTTTACAAGGCATCACAGCGGGTATTGAGAATACCAATTATTTTCTCTATACCACCAAGGGGGACTATGTCCTTACTATTTTTGAAGTTTTAACCTTCGAGCAATTGCCTTTTTACATTGAATTGATGCATCACCTCGCGAACAAAGGGGTGAAAGTACCCATGCCACAACAACGCTTGGATGGTAAGTTAATCTCAAAACTTGAAGGTAAGCCCGCCAGCATTGTCACCCGGCTAGCGGGTGGCTACGAAGCGACACCCAGTAAAGCGCATTGCATATTAGCGGCACAAACTCAAGCCCAAGCCCACTTAGCCGCACTTGACTATCCTATCGAGCAGGCTAACTTACGTGGTCTATCATGGTGGCAAGCCAACTACCCTGCTATTCAACCGTTTTTATCGGCCGAGCTTAATGACTTATACCAACATTGCCTAACAGAGCAAATTGAGATACAGAACAGTGATTTATGGCGCAACTTACCGCAAAGTGCATGCCACTGCGATATGTTCCGAGATAATGTGCTTTTTGCAGGGACTTATCAGAACCCGAGTATGGGTGGTGTTATTGACTTCTATTTTGCGGGTGTCGATAAGTGGATATTTGATGTTGCCGTCGCAGTTAACGATTGGTGTATCTTACGCGATACAGGTGAATTTATTCGTCCTAATGTTAAGGCCTGGCTACAAGCCTACCATGAAATTCGCCCTTTCACCGATGCTGAACGCGCCGTGTGGCCGCAAGCCTTACGTGCAGCAGCTTTACGATTTTGGACATCGCGTCTATACGATTTTTATCTACCCCGCGAAGCACAAACACTCAAACCGCATGACCCGACGCATTTTGAGCGCGTCTTAAAGCAACGCTTAGATGGCTATATCCCTGAGTTACCGCGATAAGTCAACTAAGAAGTTGTTCCAGGGCGACTAATAAGCCTGCTAGTCGTTCCTAGCGACGAGAAAATTATCACGTCGCTCCTGAACTCCTTTTAATATGATCCTAATCATGAAGTCACGCCGAACGTCTAAAATTTAAGAATTCATTATGCAAATATATCCTCATCGCGTTGGTACAGCTCTAGACTGGTTAGGTACTGGGCTGCGTCTTTTTGCTAAACAATGGTCGAAATTTCTTTTATTATTTATGACTCTTTTCCTTGGTATGGGAATGGTCATTGCATTACCTGATTTTCTCTTATTAATCATCAGTGTCCTAAGCGTACCCATGATGCAGATGGTATTGTTTAACGCTGCACATGGCACAGCAATTCGCGGACATTTTAAATTAAGCGATTTAATTAAAAAAATTGATACACCTCTTGTTTGGATGCGTTTCTTTATTGCGGGCCTATTAAATACCTTAGCCTTGTACGTGATAACGCAACTGACTTTTCCAAGTTTGCCGCTGAGCATGGAGCAACTCAATACTATGACGAGTATTGAGCTCGCACAATATGCTTCACAGCATCTATCCATGATGAGCCTAATCCCTGGTTTTCTCTCAATTTCCCTCTTCCTGCTCTGTACTGCCTGGGTTTTTCCATTATTGAGTTGGGAATCGATGAATTTACTTGATGCTTACCGACACTCTTTTAAAGCCAGTATTCAAAACATTCTGCCACTAATCTTTCTATGGATTTTATTAGTCTGCATTATGCTGTTGATGTTTTTATTTCCACAATATATAGCGCTGTATTTTGTTCGTGATCTGTCGGTGTTTTATTTACTCATGTTCTTTGCAATTAATACCATTAGCGTCATCTTACATACCTGTCAATATGCAAGCTATATCGGCATGTTCTTTGAACCAGATAAAACGCCTGAAGAAAACCTCGATGAATAACTTGAGGACTATGCTAAGTATATGATTCATACAAATAACTTGATGACCATGTTAAATCTATGATTCATACGAATAATTAATCAGGTTTATCAAGTTGCGCCGTAAAACTTCGCCGTTCACGGCGGAGATACAAGGCGCGG
>JAUNUI010000046.1 GCA_030538255.1 Pelistega sp.
TTAAGGGCCGCAATAGGCGGCCCTTAATCAAGATGTCTTCTACGGACGCTTACTACGGTACGACAATGATGTCATATCGAATAGGGCAACTCCATAAAAAAGGTCAGAGATGCATAGTCTCTGACCTTTTTGTTTTGCTGAGCACCATTGGCTTATGGCGCTCTTTGCAAGCTAGAAGGATTACTCTTCTTCGACGAAGGTCTCTTCACGTTTCTTACGAATCGCTGGTAAGCTGACAAGAACCACTAAGGCAATTGCCATGAGGAGTAATGTGGCCGATAGTGGACGTGTGACGAAGGTCGTAAAGTCACCACGTGCTAGGAGTAGGGCACGACGGAAGTTTTCTTCCATCATTGGGCCTAACACCATACCGAGTAATAAAGGTGCGCCTTCACACTTCAATTTCGACCAGAGATAACCAATAATGCCGAAAATAGCCATCATATAGATATCGAAGACGTTATAGTTGAGAGAGTACACACCGATTGAGCAGAACAGAAGAATCGCTGGGAAAAGTACACGATAAGGTACTTTCAATAATTTAACCCATAGTCCCACTAGAGGTAGATTAAGTACCACTAACATCAAGTTACCGACCCACATTGACACGATCAGACCCCAGAATAACTCAGGGTGAGACGACATCACTTGTGGACCTGGTTGAATGTTATGAATGGTCATCGCACCAACCATTAGCGCCATCACCGCGTTACCTGGAATACCAAGTGTCAATAATGGGATAAATGAGGTTTGTGCAGCAGCATTATTCGCCGACTCTGGGCCTGCTAGACCTGCTGGGTGACCTTTACCAAAGCGCTCAGGTGTACGAGAGATCTTCTTCTCTAGCGTGTATGATGCGAACGATGAAAGAACCGCACCACCACCAGGCAGAATACCAAGCGCAGAACCTAAAGCCGTACCACGTAAGACCGCAGGGGCTGCTTCACGGAATTCTTGCTTATTAGGATAGAGCGTACCTAGTTTATCGGTAATGTCTACACGGTTTTCACGTTGCGCCAAGTTGTTCATAATCTCAGCAAGACCGAACACACCCATCGCCACAACCGCGAAGTCAATGCCGTCTTGTAGTTCAGGGATATTGAAGTCAAAGCGAGCTACACCAGAGTTCACGTCGGTACCAACCATACCGATCAAGAGACCCAGAATAATCATACAAATCGCTTTCGCTAATGAACCTGAAGCCAACACAACCGCACCAATTAAGCCTAAACACATGAGCGAGAAGTACTCAGCAGGGCCGAATTTAAAGGCAACCTCAGTCAATGGCGGCGCAAAGGCAGCTAAGAGAACAGTTGCTACACAACCCGCGAAGAATGAACCTAAAGCGGCAATCGAGAGGGCAGCACCAGCACGGCCATTTTTCGCCATCTGGTGACCATCAAGCACCGTCACGACCGCCGAGGTTTCCCCAGGGAGAGCCACGAGAATCGCTGTGGTTGAGCCACCATATTGTGAGCCGTAGTAAATACCTGCAAGCATAATTAAGCCTGCGACTGGAGGTAATACATAGGTGAGCGGTAATAGCATGGCGATCGTGGGAACGGGACCAATACCAGGTAGAACGCCAATTAGGGTGCCTAATAAACAACCCATAAATGCGTACATTAAGTTCTCAGGAGATACCGCAACCGATACCCCTAGTGCTAAGTGTTCTAATAATTCCATCATGACTAGGCTCTCCCTTTCTTAAGTTTGCGGACCAGTACAGCTAGGCCAATCAAAACGGCGATTGGGATAAAAATCTGTGCGGTGGTTGACCACTCTGCCCATGCGATAGGGTAGAGAGGGAAAATCAAGCCTAAGCCCTTGACGAAAGCGAAGTAGGCAAACAATACCAAGAAGATGGCATTACCAATCGCAATGTTCAAGCTGAATTCATGGCTCGCTAAGCTACTGAAAATAACCAGTGCGACGATGGAAACATAAAGACCTAAGTGATCCATCATGAGACCAAAGAGGAAAATTGAACCAATTACTAGGAATAAAATATCCCAATCAAATTTGCCAACATTATGCTCTTCATTATGCTCGCCTCGTAGTGAACCTAAGGTCACAATGACACCGAGTATAAATAAAATGACGCCAAGCGCGAGCGGAAAATAACCGGGCCCCATTCGGGCAGCGGTACCGATATCGTATTTAGTCCAAGAAATGAGTGCAAAGAATGCACCAATTCCAACGAACATCAGACCGGACCAAAAGTCCTGCTGGTTTTTGATAAACATACTTATCCTTAGTCGTTAGTTAATATTGTTAATAATATTTAATAGTTGGTATTTAAGGTTTACTGCTTTTATCTAGACTTTTAGGCCTAAGCATGAGCTGGTGCTCGTACTTAGGCCAGGCTTGCAGAGCAAGCGAATACAGCTTAGTTACTTAATTCGATGTTACTTTTCTTGACAACATCGTGAGCCCAGTCGTATTGAGCTTTGATTTCAGCGGCGAATTCTTCAGGCGTATTACCTGAAGCGAAAGCACCTTGCTTTAATAAAGACTCTTTAACGCTAGGATCTTGAAGCGCTTGCACTGCTGCTTTATGCAGTGTTTCAACCACCTCAGCGGGTGTACCAGCAGGTGCTAGTAAACCGTACCAGGCAGGCTGATTTAGGCTCTCATAGCCTAATTCTTTATAGGTGGGTACATCGGGTAAGTCAGCTAAGCGCTCAGGCCATGCTACGGCCATAGCGACTAAGCCACCACTTTGTACATGTGCTAGTGAAGACGGTAAATTATCAAATAACACTTGTACCTGACCACCAACGGTATCAGCGACGGCAGGACCTGAACCACGATAAGGTACGTGAGTGACCTTGGTGTCTGTCGCCATCAAGAACGCTTCGCCAGCCAAATGGTTGATCGAGCATGAACCAGATGAACCATATGAATATTTATCGGGGTTGGCCTTAAGTTCTTCAGCAAACGCTTTAAAATCTTTCGCTGGGAATTTAGGGTTTACCGAAACAATATTCGGCACATTGGTGAAGTTGGTCACAGGTTGGAAATCCTTAAGAGGATCGTAACCTAAACCAGTTGGTTTGCACGCTGGATTCACCGCTAATGTGGATACCGTAGCAATTGATAGCGTATAACCATCAGGTTTTGCGCGAGCGCCTTCAGCAGCACCAATGGCACCACCTGCGCCACTCTTGTTTTCTACAACCAGGGTTTGACCAAGGATTTCACCCATCTTAGCGGCCACGATACGTGTAACGATATCGGTTGAGCCACCAGGTGCAAAGGGTACAATCACACGCACAGGTCTTTCTGGGTAGGCTGCATGTGCTACGCCTAAGGCGCTGATACTCAGAATAGCGCCTAGGGCAACGGATAATAAATTTTTCTTCATGCTAAATTGTCTCTTCCTAAAGGATTGGGCGTGCGTAACATGTAACTTGTTACGCACTTATAATTAGTTTAATTCGATATTACTTTTCTTAACGATTTCGTGAGCCCAATCGTATTGTGTTTTAATTTCTTTAGCGAACTCTTCAGGTGTGTTACCTGAAGCGAAGGCACCTTGTTTCAGTAAGGCTTCAGTAACGGCTGGATCTTTAAGTGCTTCAGCGGCTGCTTTGTAAAGAATTTGAACAACATCATCAGGCGTACCAGCTGGTGCTAACAAACCATACCATACAGGTTGGTTAAGGCTTTCATAGCCAAGCTCTTTGAATGTAGGTACATTTGGTAGATCAGCTAAGCGCTCTGGCCATGCAATGGCGAGCGGACGCAAGTTATTACCTTGGACCTGTGGTAAGGACGATGGCAAGTTGTCAAATAAAATAGGGATTTGTCCACCAACTGCATCAGCGACTGCAGGACCAGAACCACGATAAGGCACGTGAATAATATCTGTGTCTGTAGCTAAGCGGAAGGCTTCACCGAATAAGTGTAAAACACCGCAAGTGCCTGAAGAACCATAAGAGTGCTTGCCAGGATTCGCTTTCAACTCGGTGAGGAGTTCTTCAACAGTGGTTGGAGCAAACTTAGGATTAACCGTGAGAATGTTAGGTACATTCGCAAAGTTAGTGATTGGTTGGAAGTCTTTCTGGGCATCATAACCTAAACCTGTTGGCTTACAAGCAGGGTTCACCGCCAAAGTTGAGACAGTTGCGATCGAAAGAGTGTAACCGTCAGGTTTTGCACGGGCCGCTTCAGCGGCGCCAATCGCACCACCAGCACCACCCTTATTCTCGACAACAAAGGTTTGACCTAAGATGTCACCCATCTTAGCGGTAACAATACGTGTCACGATGTCCGTTGAGCCACCTGGGGCAAAAGGAACAATAACACGTACTGCTCTATCTGGAAATGCCGCTTGCGCAGTACCAAGAGCACCAAATGCAACAACAGCGCTGAGAGCTAGGCGGAAAAAATTTTTCTTCATAAAAATCTCCATAGAGCTTATTAATGGCTACCCGAAAAAATTGACGGGCAGGACTTCCCCTTGTGAATAGAAAAAAATGATAAGCAATGCAAAGTGCAATTGCAATGATTTATTTCAAGGACTAGGGAAAATGCTAGGCATTTTGCACCACTATGGTGCGATAAAGTGTAAGTGCCCGTTTTTGGGGCTCTTTTCAAATAGCGTTTTGTTAGATTTGCAACACAATTTTGCATAGCGAAACACTCGAAAATTGTTGGACGAAATACTCATCGTTGGACGAAACAATCGCACTTAGGTGAAACAATCACACGTAGGCGAAAAAATCAGTAAGCGTCCGTAGAACACACATTGAAACGGTCCTGGAAATGCGTGAAGCTAATG
>JAUNUI010000027.1 GCA_030538255.1 Pelistega sp.
ATTAGCTTCACGCATTTCCAGGACCGTTTCAATGTGTGTTCTACGGACGCTTACGAAGTTTTTACTATACAGTCATCATATTAATTTTAATTTATTTGATAAGATTAGTGCCCATAAAAAATCCCCATGCTCAAATATGAACATGGGGATTTTCAATTTTATTGCCTAGTATGAACTTTCCAATACGCTTCTTATATGCTCTTAAACGAAGCTTATAAAGAACCGCTAGATCGTATAAGGTCTGCTCTTAAAAATTTACCTTAAGCGCAGACCTAAGCGCAACTACTCTTCTGAAGTACCTTCATCGGTATCGGTCACGATCGGCGTACTGGCAAATAATGCCATAGCGCTTTCGAGTGATACTGGAGCTGATGGCTCTTCAAACGGGTTCTCTTGAGCACGTAAGGCCATACGGTCTTGTAGCTCCGCCGCCTCCTTAGCATGACGGGCATTGTGGTAAGACAAGCCAGTACCTGCTGGGATTAAGCGACCCACAATGACGTTCTCTTTCAGACCACGAAGATCATCACGTTTACCCATAATTGCTGCTTCAGTCAAGACACGGGTTGTCTCTTGGAACGAAGCCGCAGAAATGAAGGAGTCAGTCGATAGCGATGCTTTAGTAATACCTAATAACACGTTATCGTAAGTGGCTTCACGTAAGTCTTCACCGCGTACACGATCGTTCTCGTTCAACATGGCTGAGCGTTCAACTTGCTCACCAGGGATGAATGAGGTGTCCCCTGCATCAACGATGCTGACACGACGGAGCATCTGACGCACAATCACTTCAATGTGCTTGTCGTTAATTTTCACGCCTTGTAAGCGGTACACATCTTGAACCTCATTAACGATGTACTGAGCAAGTGCTTCGATACCACGTAAGCGAAGAATATCGTGTGGATCGGCTGGGCCGTCAACAATCAATTCACCTTGGTTAACCACCTGACCATCATGCACCAATACTTGTTTCTCTTTCGGAATCAAGATCTCATGACTAGTACCATCAGGACGCGTTAATACCAAGCGTTGTTTACCCTTAGTGTCTTTACCGAAAGATACGGTACCAGTCACGTCAGCCAATACGCCAGCGTCTTTAGGTGAGCGTGCTTCAAAGAGCTCTACCACACGCGGGAGACCACCGGTAATATCACGGGTTTTCTGTGATTCTTGCGGAATACGCGCAAGGACTTCACCCACACCCACCTCTTGACCATCACGAACCGTAATCAAAGCACTGACTGGGAAGGTAATATTCACTGAGTGTTCCGAACCCGCAATTTTCACTTCTTCGCCCGCTTCATTCAAAAGCTTGATTTGTGGGCGTTGAGCTGCTTTACCACCACGAGTCTTCGGTGTAATCACAACTAAGGTAGATAAACCAGTGACATCATCCACTTGTTTCGCAACCGTTAAACCCTCTTCGATATTTTCGAAGCGAACAGTACCTTTGTACTCAGAAATGATTGGGCGAGTCATTGGCTCCCATGTAGCTAGTAACGTACCCGCTTTGACTTGCTCATTATCACCCACTAACACGGTCGCACCATAAGGAATACGGTGCTTCTCGCGTTCACGGCCTTGCTCATCAAACACCATGATCTCACCAGAGCGAGAAATCGCGATACGCTCATTCTTTGCATTAGTCACATAACGCATATTGCCAGAGAAACCAACGGTACCAGCAGAACGTGTTTCAACGGTTGAAGCCAATGAAGCACGAGACGCAGCACCACCAATGTGGAAGGTACGCATGGTTAACTGAGTACCAGGTTCACCGATAGATTGCGCTGCAATCACACCAACCGCTTCACCTGTATTCACTAAGTAACCACGACCTAGGTCACGACCATAACAATGGGCACATAAACCACGACGGGTTGCACATGTTAACGGTGTGCGAATCTTCACTTCATCAATACCGAGTTTGTCGATAAGCTCAACTTTATCCTCATCCAACAAGGTACCCGCAGCAATCACGGTTTCTTGTGTTTCTGGGTTAACGATATCGCTCGCTGTCACACGACCTAATACACGGTCATGCAAGGCTTCAATCACTTCACCACCCTCAAGTAGGGCTTTCATGATGTATCCATTGCTTGTACCGCAATCGTCTTCAGTAATCACTAAGTCTTGTGTCACATCAACCAGACGGCGGGTTAAATAACCCGAGTTCGCTGTCTTCAACGCCGTATCCGCTAGACCTTTACGTGCACCGTGGGTAGAAATAAAGTACTGTAATACGTTAAGACCTTCACGGAAGTTCGCGGTAATTGGTGTCTCGATAATTGATCCGTCAGGTTTAGCCATCAAACCACGCATACCTGATAGCTGACGAATCTGTGCTACCGAACCACGCGCACCTGAGTCAGCCATCATATAGATTGAGTTGAATGACTCTTGACGTACTTCTTCACCAAAACGGTTAGTCACAGGCTCAGTAGAGAGATGTTCCATCATCACTTTACCGACCTTATCACCGGCCTTACCCCAAATATCCACCACGTTGTTATAACGCTCTTGCGCAGTCACCAAACCTGAAGAGAACTGTTTATCAATCTCTTTCACTTCAGCACTAGCTTGTTGCAAGATTTCTTCCTTGGCTTTAGGCACTAACATATCACCCATGGCAATAGAAATACCAGCACGGGTCGCTAAGCGGAAACCAGATTGCAAGAGTTTATCGGCAAAGATTACTGTGTCGCGTAAACCGCAACGACGGAATGATTGGTTAATCAAGCGAGAAATTTCTTTCTTCTTAAGTGCTTTGTTTAAGACGCTAAAAGGCAAGCCTTTAGGCAGAATCTCAGACAACATCGCACGACCAACCGTGGTTTCAAAGCGACGTAAGACAGCTTGGAATTCACCGTTCTCGTCTTTTTCGTATTCATTTAAGCGCACAGTGATACGGCTTTGTAGACCCACTTGTCCGCTGTTATACGCACGTAGCATCTCTTGGATATCCGCAAAGAACATGCCTTCGCCTTTACCGTTGATACGCTCACGGGTTGTATAGTACAAGCCTAAAACAATATCTTGAGAAGGTACGATTGATGGCTCACCACTGGCTGGGAACAGCACGTTGTTTGAGGCTAACATCAAAGTACGAACTTCCATCTGTGCTTCTAAGGATAGAGGCACGTGAACCGCCATCTGGTCACCGTCAAAGTCAGCGTTAAAGGCCGCACAAACCAGTGGGTGCAACTGAATCGCTTTACCTTCAATCAGTTGAGGCTCGAACGCTTGAATACCTAGACGGTGCAGGGTAGGAGCACGGTTAAGCATGACTGGGTGTTCGCGAATAACTTCTTCAAGAATATCCCATACGACAGGCTCTTGCTGCTCAACCAATTTCTTCGCCGCTTTAAAGGTTGAGGCTAAGCCCATCGATTTAAGGCGGTTGAAAATAAACGGTTTAAATAGCTCAAGCGCCATTAATTTAGGTAGACCACATTGGTGTAGTTTCAATTGTGGACCCACCACAATTACTGAACGACCAGAGTAGTCAACACGTTTACCCAAGAGGTTCTGACGGAAGCGACCACTCTTACCTTTAATCATATCGGCAAGTGATTTCAATTGGCGCTTGTTAGGACCTGTCATGGCTTTACCACGACGACCGTTATCCATTAAGGAGTCAACGGCTTCTTGTAGCATACGCTTTTCGTTACGTAGAATGATTTCCGGGGCTTTCAGCTCGATCAAGCGCTTTAAGCGATTGTTACGGTTAATCACACGACGGTATAAATCGTTAAGATCTGAAGTCGCAAAGCGGCCGCCATCTAGTGGCACTAATGGACGTAGATCCGGTGGTAGCACCGGCAATACTTCCATAATCATCCACTCAGGTTTAATCCCTGATTTTTGGAAGCCTTCGATGACTTTCAGACGCTTAGAAATTTTCTTAACTTTCGCATCAGACTTGGTGGTGTCTAAAGAGCTACGTAATTGTTCTGCTTCACGATCAATATCAATGGTGCGCAGCAATTCACGAACCGCTTCCGCACCCATCAGTGCGGTAAAGTCGTCGCCGTATTCTTCAGTCTTAGCCACATAATCATCATCGGTCATGATCTGACCACGTTTAAGTGGAGTCATACCTGGATCGATTACGCACCATGCTTCAAAGTAAAGTACACGCTCAATATCACGCAAGGTCATATCAAGAACCATACCTAAACGAGAAGGTAAGCTCTTCAAGAACCAAATATGCGCAACAGGGCTGGCCAACTCAATATGACCCATACGTTCACGACGTACTTTAGTCACAGTGACTTCAACACCGCACTTTTCACAAATCACACCGCGGTGTTTTAAGCGCTTATATTTGCCACAAAGACACTCATAGTCTTTTACTGGACCAAAAATCTTGGCGCAGAATAGACCATCGCGCTCTGGTTTAAAGGTACGGTAGTTAATCGTTTCTGGTTTGCGAACTTCACCAAACGACCATGAGCGAATTTTATCAGGAGAGGCGATGCCAATTTTAATGGCATCGAACTGCTCATCCGTCGAAATTTGTTTATAGAGGTTAATTAATCCATTCATTTTTTACCCTCCAGTTCCATATCCAATGCCAACGAGCGAATCTCTTTGACTAATACATTAAATGATTCTGGCATACCAGCATTGATCACATGGTCACCTTCAACAATGTTTTCATACACTTTGGTACGACCAGCGATGTCATCCGATTTAACCGTTAACATCTCTTGTAGCGTGTAAGCTGCGCCGTAAGCTTCAAGTGCCCACACCTCCATCTCACCGAAACGCTGACCACCGAACTGAGCTTTACCGCCCAATGGTTGTTGCGTAACAAGCGAGTAAGGACCAGTAGAACGGGCATGCATCTTGTCATCCACTAAGTGATGGAGTTTCAAGTAGTGCATATAACCAATCGTTACTGGGCGCTCAAACGGCTCACCGGTACGGCCATCAATTAGATACGCTTGGGTACGAGAGTCAGTTAAACGTAGTTTATCTTTGATCTCTTGTGGGTAAGCAATATCAAGCATTAACTTAATTTCTTCCTCAGTCGCACCGTCAAATACTGGCGTTGCGAACGGCACACCATTCTTCAGGTTATGCGCTAAGGTAATGATCTCATCATCACTTAAGTTATCAAGTTGCTCAGACTTACCTGTAGAGTTATATACAGTCGCTAAGAACTCACGTAGTTGTGCCACTTGAACATTGCGCTCATCACGCAACATATCGGCAACACGGTGACCAAGACCCTTAGCCGCCCAACCTAAGTGAACCTCAAGAACCTGACCAATGTTCATACGTGATGGAACGCCTAATGGGTTCAATACGATGTCCGCAGGGGTACCATCAGCCATATGCGGCATATCTTCAACAGGGGTAATACGTGAAACCACACCCTTGTTACCGTGACGACCCGCCATCTTATCACCAGGTTGTAAGCGACGCTTAACGGCCAAGAACACCTTAACCATCTTACGCACGCCTGGAGGTAACTCATCACCTTGCGTGAGTTTCTTACGCTTTTCTTCAAAAGCTAAATCAAACTCATGACGTTTTTGCTCAATTGACTCTTTCGCTTGCTCTAGCGCAACCGCTGTGTCTTCATCAGCAAGGCGCACATCAAACCAGTGCCATGGCGTAATTAAGTCGAGGTATTCCTCGGTTAATTTGCTGCCTTTTGCTAATTGCTTTGGACCACCATTGGCGACTTTACCAACGAGGGTACGGCGCAAACGGTCAAACATATCGTCTTCAACAATACGTAGCTGCGAGTTCAAGTCTAGGCGGTAGCGACGTAGCTCATTATCAATAATTGACTGGGCACGCTTATCACGCTCAACGCCTTTACCCGTTAATACTTGAACGTCAATCACGGTACCTACCATGCCTGATGGCACACGTAGTGAGGTGTCTTTCACGTCAGAAGCTTTCTCACCGAAAATCGCACGTAATAGCTTCTCTTCAGGTGTTAACTGAGTTTCACCTTTAGGAGTTACCTTACCGACTAAAACGTCATCCGCACGAACTTCAGCACCGATATGAACGATACCTGAATCGTCTAGACGATTTAATTGAATTTCAGCTAAGTTTGAAATATCTCGGGTGATTTCTTCATTGCCCAATTTAGTTTCACGCGCAACCACTGACAACTCTTCAATATGCACAGAGGTATAACGATCGTCGGCAACGATTTTCTCTGAAATAAGAATCGAGTCTTCGAAGTTATAGCCGTTCCATGGCATAAAGGCGATCAACATATTTTGACCAAGCGCTAACTCACCTAAATCGGTCGAAGCACCGTCAGCTAATACGTCACCACGCGCAACATGGTCACCAATCTTCACGATTGGACGTTGGTTAATATTGGTGTTTTGGTTCGAACGTGTGTACTTAGTGAGGTTATAAATATCCACACCAACGCCACCTGTCGTATTCTCATCGTCATTCACGCGAATCACAATACGCTCAGCATCAACGTAGTCAACAAGACCACCACGTGTCGCTTGTACTGTGGTACCCGAGTCGACCGCTACAGTACGCTCAATTCCAGTACCCACTAATGGTTTCTCTGGACGTAAGCAAGGTACGGCTTGACGTTGCATGTTGGCGCCCATCAATGCACGGTTCGCGTCATCATGCTCTAGGAATGGAATCAATGAAGCCGCTACCGATACAATCTGTGATGGTGCCACGTCCATATACTGAACTTTATCAGGTGACATCAACATAGTTTCGCCAGCTTCACGACAAGCGATTAGGTCATCAACAAAACGATGCTCTTCGTCTAATTCCGCGTTAGCCTGTGCAATCACATAGTGGCTTTCTTCAATCGCCGATAGATACTCGATATCATCACTGACTTGACCATCAGTCACTTTACGGTATGGTGTTTCAAGGAAACCATAGTGGTTCAAGCGCGCATAAAGCGCCATTGAGTTAATCAAACCAATGTTCGGACCCTCAGGTGTCTCAATCGGACATACACGACCATAGTGTGTCGGGTGTACGTCACGTACCTCAAAGCCTGCACGTTCACGGGTTAAACCACCCTGACCTAGTGCTGATACACGACGCTTGTGAGTAATTTCAGAAAGCGGGTTAGTTTGGTCCATAAACTGTGACAGTTGATTAGAACCAAAGAACTCTTTAATCGCAGCTGAAATGGGTTTAGAATTGATTAAATCATTCGGTAAAAGATTATCTGCTTCAGCTTGGCCTAAGCGATCTTTAACCGCACGCTCAACGCGTACTAAACCAGCACGGAATTGGTTCTCTGCCAACTCACCAACACAACGGACACGACGATTACCTAAGTGGTCAATATCGTCAATCACACCGCGGCCATTACGTAGGTCAACAAGGATCTTAATCGTGTCTAAGATATCCTCATCGGTCAAGGTCATAGGACCTGCAGTGTCCTCACCACGACCCAAGCGGCTATTCACTTTCATACGACCTACATTCGATAGGTCATAGCTTTCTTCGCTATAGAATAGGCGTTGGAATAAGGCTTCAACAGCTTCTTCGGTTGGTGGTTCACCAGGACGCATCATACGGTAGATGGCAACACGCGCAGCCATTTGGTCGGCGGTTTCATCGGTACGTAATGTCATTGAAATATACGCACCCTTATCCAACTCATTGGTAAAGATGGTTTCAAATTCTTTGATTTCAGCAACACGTAGATTGTTGAGTAAACCTTCAGTGATTTCATCATTAGCATTCGCCAACACTTCACCTGTATCAGGGTCAGTAATGGTTTTAGCAATCACGCGGCCGAGTAAGAAATCTTCTGGTACTGATACCGTCTGGATACCGGCATTACCAAGATCGCGCAAATGCTTAGCATTAATGCGCTTATCTTTCTCGATAATGACTTTACCGCTCTTATCAGTAATATCAAAACTGATCACTTCACCCTTCAAGCGCTCAGGAATAAGCTCCATAACTGCGCCTTCGTCTTTCAGATCAAACACATCGGTTTCAAAGAAAGTCGATAAAATGCTATCTGGTGTCATACCAATAGCTTTAAGAAGAATCGTCACTGGCATTTTGCGGCGACGGTCAATACGGAAGAATAAAATATCTTTCGCATCAAACTCAAAGTCCAACCATGAACCACGGTAAGGAATAACGCGCGCAGAGAACAATAGCTTGCTTGAGCTATGGTTTTTACCACGGTCATGTTCAAAGAACACGCCTGGAGAACGGTGTAACTGAGAAACAATAACACGCTCAGTACCGTTAATAACGAAAGAACCTGTGTCCGTCATCAGGGGAATATCACCCATATAGACTTCTTCTTCTTTCATTTCTTTAACGGTAGGCTTGCTCGCTTCACGGTCATACAACTCAAGGCGAACCTTGGCGTAGAGCGAAGCTGCATAGTTTAAACCACGTAGTTGACATTCTTTAACATCAAAAACAGGGTCACGTAGGGTATAGTTAACAAACTCTAACCGCGCCATGCCATTGGCACTGACGATCGGGAAGATTGAATTAAAGGCAGATTGCAAACCATCGTTAATGCGCTCTTGCGCAGCAGTATCTTGCTGCAAGAAAGCACGATATGAATGCAATTGAGTTTCTAACAAGTAAGGAACATCCTGAACTTCTTCGCGCTTAGCAAAGCTTTTACGGATACGTTTTCTTTCTGTGTACGAGTAAGGCATGAGCACTCCGACTCGAGAGGTTGTGGAATTATGGCCGATTCATAATTCTAGGGATTTACGGCTTCAGAAAAAATCACTTTTCTGCGGGCCATCGCAGCGATTCGGATGGACTTAAAATGTTTTTTTCGGAAGACACAAAAACCCGAAGGGAGTATAAATACTCTCTCCGGGTATCCTAAAGGACGAATTACTTAAGTTCGACTTTAGCGCCAGCTTCTTCAAGCTTTTTCTTAGCTTCTTCAGCTTCAGCTTTAGCAACACCTTCTTTAACTGCTTTAGGTGCGCCGTCAACTAGGTCTTTAGCTTCTTTCAAGCCTAAACCAGTGATTTCACGAACAGCTTTAATTACGTTAACTTTAGAAGAACCAGCTTCTGTTAGAACAACTGAGAATTCAGTTTGCTCAGCAGCAGCAGCACCAGCGTCGCCGCCAGCTGCAGGTGCAGCAACAGCAACAGCGGCAGCAGCAGCTGACACGCCAAATTTCTCTTCCATTTCTGTGATTAACTCAGACAATTCAAGCACAGTCATGCTAGCAATTGCGTCTAGGATTTCAGCTTTAGTAGCCATTATAAGAACTCCAAATATAAATTTTTAAATTAATGCCAGGGTTTTGTATCGCTTTGTCTTTAATGACAAGTCCAACCACTGCTTACGCAGCTTCTTTTTGATCACGCACAGCAGCAAGGCCACGCACGAATTTAGTTGGAACTTCATTAAGCGTACGCACAAATGTTGCAATCGGTGCTTGCATAGTACCCAACAATTTTGATAACAACTCTTCACGAGAAGGCATAGTTGCCAAGGCTTTAACGCCATTAACGTCTAAAACTGAACCTGGTAAGGCACCAGCTTTAATAACGATTTTCTCATTGGTTTTAGCAAAATTGGATAGTACTTTAGCTGCCGCTACTGGGTCTTCACTAATCGCATAGATTAATGGACCAGTTAATTGATCGCTAATACCTGAAAATTCGGTCTCAGCAATCGCGCGACGAACTAATGTGTTCTTAAGAACACGTAGATACACACCAGATTCACGTGCAGTTTTGCGCAATACGGTGACAGAAGCAACGTCAATACCACGGTACTCAGCAACAACCACAGATTGAGCATTAGCTACTTGAGCTGATACTTCTTCAATGACTGCCGCTTTCTCATTACGATTGAGACTCACGGTTTGAACACTCCATCAAATGACACGGTCGAAAAGGTTTTTCGTGTGTGTCGTTCCATATGCGGCGTACCTGGTCGAGCTCATTATTGAATTCTTCCATGGGACGCCATCTACGCGGGATCTAGTTTATAAGCTAGTTTTAAGCCTTATAGGCTCCTGCGGTCTTTGATAGCAGTGCTTAGTAGTCAGGCCACCAAGCACAGCCCAAAGTTCTTTTTAAAGTTTAAGCGCTTAGAGAAGCAACTTCAACTTTTGCACCACCACCCATTGTTGATGATACAGCGATCTTACGTAGGTAGATGCCCTTAGCAGCTTGTGGACGTGCTTTGTTTAACGCATCAATTAAAGCATTCAAGTTTTCTTGTAATTGCTCTACATTGAAAGACGCACGGCCGATAGTAGCGTGAATAATACCTGCTTTGTCTGTACGATATTGTACTTGACCAGCTTTGGCATTCTTAACCGCTGTAGCTACATCAGGAGTTACAGTACCTACTTTAGGGTTCGGCATTAAACCACGTGGGCCTAATACTTGACCTAAAGTACCAACAATACGCATTGTGTCTGGAGACGCGATCACGATATCAAAGTTAAAGTTGCCTGCTTTGATTTCGTCCGCTAAGTCTTCCATACCAACGATTTCAGCACCAGCTTCTTTAGCTTGCTCAGCTTTTTCGCCTTGAGCAAATACCGCTACACGCACTGATTTACCAGTACCAGCAGGAAGCACAACTGAACCACGTACGATTTGGTCAGATTTCTTAGGATCTACACCAAGTTGAACAGCAACGTCGATTGACTCGTCAAATTTAGCTGTTGCACATTCTTTAACAAGCGTGATAGCTTCGTTAACTGGGTATAGTTTATTGCGATCGATTTTTGCAGCAATAGCGGCTGCGCGCTTACCTAGTTTCGCCATGATTAGATACCCTCAACGTTAATACCCATGCTACGTGCTGTACCAGCAATGGTACGTACGGCGGCATCTAGGTCAGAGGCTGTTAAGTCAGGCTCTTTAGTTTTTGCGATTTCTTCAGCTTGTGCACGTGTTAATGTACCTACTTTATCTAAGTGAGGACGCGCAGAACCTGATTGAATACCAACAGCTTTCTTGATAAGAATCGTTGCTGGAGGGGTTTTCATCACGAAAGTGAATGATTTGTCTGCAAAAGCAGTAATTACTACTGGAATTGGTAAACCTGGTTCCATGCCTTGTGTTTGGGCATTGAACGCTTTACAGAATTCCATAATGTTTAGACCACGTTGACCTAATGCAGGGCCAATTGGAGGTGATGGGTTGGCTTTACCAGCTGGTACTTGCAGCTTAATGAAGCCGACGATTTTCTTCGCCATAATATGCTCCTTACGGGTAGTTGCGCCTTACGGCTCCCCGGGGTTAAAAATCAGATTGTTTTTTCAACCTGGCTAAAATCCAGTTCAACAGGTGTGGCACGACCAAAGATCATGACATTCACGCGAACCTTGTTTCTTTCGTAATTGACTTCTTCAACGCTACCATTAAAGTCCGCAAATGGACCTTCTTTGATACGTAAGACTTCGCCAACTTCGAATAAAATTTTTGGGCGTGGTTTTTCACCACCCTCTTCAATTTGAGAGAAAAGACGTAGCACTTCTTTCTCAGGAATCGGTGTTGGACGAGAGCCCGTACCACCTAAGAAACCTGTTACACGATTAGTACTCTTCACCAAGTGCCATGCTTCGTCAGAAAACTCCATCTCAACTAATACGTAGCCTGGAAAAATTCGACGCTCAGTCACAGCACGTTGGCCACCGCGACTTTCAATCACTTCTTCAGTAGGCACGAGGATTCGACCAAATGAAGATTGCAAACCAGCGCGCTCAATACGTTCTTGCAAAGAACTTTGAACTTTCTTCTCCATACCAGAGAAAACATGTACTACATACCAACGCATACTCATAAGTTGTCCTTAGTTCCAACCCAGCAAGACACCATAAATAAGCCAACCAATTAGCTTATCCATGAGCCACAGCACAATTGCCATTACAGTCACGAATGCGAAGACAATACCTGTCATCTGTAAGGTTTCTTTGCGAGTCGGCCACACAACACGTTTCATCTCATTGTATGAACCGGTTGCAAAACCTAGAATGCGCTTGCCACTATCACTTAGCCATAGCAATAATGTCGCCACAGCTAGACCACCGATAAACATACCTACACGGGCGTAGATATTAAGATCGCTAAAAAAGGAATAAGCAAATATTCCGGCAATAAGCACGATAACCGCTAAGGTAATCTTGACCTTATCGGCTGAGCTTGTGATGGTTTCGACTTGGCTTTTATTTGACATATTATACTTGCGGTAAGTGATGAGTCCGCTTATTTTGTGGCAGGGGCAGTAGGAATCGAACCTACAACCTTCGGTTTTGGAGACCGACGCTCTGCCAATTGAGCTATACCCCTGTATTTCCAACGCAAACCTTGAAGGTGCGTACGGGCAGTCTAAGACTACCCGGATTTACTACTCTTATCTTAGATCTTACTTAGAGATCTTAGCAACAACACCGGCGCCAACAGTACGGCCACCTTCGCGAATCGCGAAACGTAGACCTTCTTCCATCGCGATCGGTGCAATCAACTCAACGTCCATTGACACGTTATCGCCTGGTAGAACCATTTCTTTGTCCGCTGGCAAGGTGATTGAGCCAGTTACGTCCGTTGTACGGAAGTAGAACTGTGGACGGTAACCTTGGAAGAATGGTGTGTGACGACCACCTTCTTCTTTAGACAAGATATACACCTCAGCCGAGAAGTTAGTGTGTGGCTTGATTGAACCTGGTTTAGCCAATACTTGACCACGCTCAACGTCTTCACGCTTCGTACCACGTAGTAATAGACCTACGTTGTCACCTGCTTGACCTTCGTCAAGAAGTTTACGGAACATTTCAACGCCAGTACAAATTGTCTTCACAGTATCACGGATACCGACGATTTCAATCTCTTCACCCACTTTAACAATACCACGCTCAATACGGCCTGTTACTACTGTACCACGACCAGAAATTGAGAATACGTCTTCAACAGGCATCAAGAATGTACCGTCAACAGCACGCTCAGGTGTTGGGATGTAGCTGTCTAGGGCTTCAGCTAATTGAAGAATCGCTTGCTTACCCAAAGGACCTTCGTCGCCTTCAAGTGCTAATTTTGCAGAACCCTTGATGATTGGGGTGTCGTCGCCTGGGAAGTCATACTTCGACAACAACTCACGCACTTCCATCTCAACCAACTCTAACAACTCTTCGTCGTCAACCATGTCAGCTTTGTTCAAGAATACGATGATGTAAGGAACACCAACTTGACGTGACAATAGGATGTGCTCACGTGTTTGTGGCATTGGGCCGTCAGCGGCCGAACACACAAGAATCGCGCCGTCCATCTGTGCAGCACCGGTAATCATGTTTTTAACATAGTCCGCGTGACCTGGGCAGTCAACGTGAGCATAGTGACGGTTTGCAGTTTCATACTCAACGTGTGAGGTATTAATCGTAATACCACGTGCACGCTCTTCTGGTGCCGCGTCAATCGCGCCGTAGTCACGTGCTTCACCACCGAATTCTTTCGCTAATACGGTTGTAATCGCTGCTGTCAATGTTGTTTTACCGTGGTCAACGTGACCGATCGTACCTACGTTAACGTGCGGTTTGGTACGTTCAAACTTACCTTTTGCCATGACCGACTCCTGAAGATTGGTGCTGGAATTAATGGAAATATTTTATTTGGTGCCCATGGCGGGAATCGGACCCGCGACCTCTCCCTTACCAAGGGAGTGCTCTACCACTGAGCCACATGGGCGAATAATGATCACTACTTAGTGGAGCGGGCGAAGGGAATCGAACCCTCATCATCAGCTTGGAAGGCTGTTGCACTACCATTGTGCTACGCCCGCGGCAAAATTCTCTTCACCTGCCCTCTTATTCGTTATTGTGGCTAATGTAAGGCTCGACAAAGAACAAATAAAAGAAAAAGTTTTTGGTGGTGGAGGCTGGATTCGAACCAGCGTAGGCGTTAGCCAACAGATTTACAGTCTGCCTCCTTTAGCCACTCGGACACTCCACCCCAAAGGAATGTTAAATTATGAAGATATTTTATTACTAAGTCAAGTCTAGTTTGTATTTAACGTAAAAAACAGGCTGTTTGTTGTTGTTTTTCGACGCTAAATCGAGTTCTTGTTGTTTAAATGTGCTGAATATACAGAATTACGACTGTTTTTTGCGTTAGCCATACGCTAAATCTGGGGTATGGATAGGCAATTTTTGCTTTGATTTTCAGGACTCTGCGTAAATCTCGTCCATCAGGACGAGGCGAACGCAAATCTTAAAGCTACCTTATCTATTCTTGGTAATTCGTCTATCCATATTAATCCTCAAAAACACTGCTTAAGCCCTGCTTCTCAAGTAAGGCATTCAGGTGTTCCCAATCATTAAAATCAATAATCAATTGTCCACGATCTTTCTTAATCATTTTAAAGCTGACTTTGGTAGCCAAATAGTCGGCGATTTTCTCTTGTAGGCGTTCTAAGTCACGGTTTACAGGTTTGTTGTTGCGGCTTTTACCGAGATTATCTTCCTGACTCAGTGCGTCACGTACGAGTTTTTCTGTTTCACGCACGGATAGGCGCTTTGCCACGACCTGGTTGGCTAAAAGAATCTGCTGCGCTAGGTCACTGACGCCAAGTAAGGTACGCGCATGCCCCATATCAATATCACCAGCGGTCAGCATGGTTTGAATCGGTTGCGCTAAATTTAAAAGGCGCAGTAAATTCGCTGTCCCCGAGCGTGAACGACCAATCGCTTGAGCGGCTTGTTCTTGGGTAAAGTCAAACTCACGCATTAAGCGCTGTACACCCTGAGCTTCTTCTAGCGGATTGAGATCTTCGCGTTGCATGTTCTCAATCAAGGCCATAATGGCAGCATTCTGATCGCTGACGTCTTTGATTAAGACGGGGATTTCAGTTAAACCCGCGATCTTCGCTGCTCTAAATCGGCGCTCACCAGCGATAATCTCGTAGCTCTTCTCACTATCCGTAATTGGACGCACTAAGATTGGCTGCATCAAGCCTTGTTCTTTAATCGATTGGGCAAGCTCAGCTAAGCTTGTCTCATCCATATGCGTACGTGGCTGATACTTACCGGCCTGCATTAAGTCTAAACTTAAAATACTTATGCCTTCTGAATTTACGGAGTTACTGGCGCTATGACTTTGTTGTAAAGAACCGATCACATCAAAATCATCGCCCAATAGATTACCTAAGCCCCGGCCTAATCCTTTCGCTGGTTTTTTGCTAGCCGCTTTACTCGCTGCTGTTTTATTTGCCGTCGTCTTGCTTAAGACGGCTTTACCCAAGCCGCGTTGTGTTGTCTTGCTAGTTGCCGAACCGATTTTTTTAGCGGCGGTTTTGGCTGGTGCAGTTTTTGTTGATTTAGTAACCATTACTTTTTATCCATTGCTTTAACGCGCTTAATCACTTCTGCACCAAAGCTTGTATAAGCTTGGGCGCCGCGCGAACTCTTATCGTAGAAAATTCCTGGGATGCCATGACTAGGAGCTTCAGCAAGTCGTACATTGCGTGGCACGATGGTTTTAAATACATTATCACCAAAGTGCTCAACTAATTGCTCTGATACTTGCTGTTGTAAGGTAATGCGGGGATCAAACATCACACGCAATAAACCGATCAAGGTCAATTCAGGGTTAATATTCTTATTCACACGCTTGACTGTATTTACCAAATCAGAAAGTCCTTCAAGTGCGAAATATTCGCATTGCATTGGAATAATAACCCCATGTGCACATGCTAAACCATTCAAGGTTAAAAGGGATAAGGTCGGTGGACAATCGATTAATACAAAATCATAATCATCCATCACATCGGCTAAGGCATTCTTAAGACGGCGCTCACGTTGATCTAATTGAATTAAATCAATCTCCGCACCTGATAACTCACGATTGCCTGGCAGCACGTCAAAGCCACCTGATTCGGATGCCACACTGGCTTGTTTGACAGTGGCTTGACCAATTAATACATGATAAATATTTAAATCTAAGGCATTCTTATCAATACCGCTACCCATGGTGGCATTACCTTGTGGGTCTAGGTCAATTAATAAAACGCGTTTCTTGTGAGTGGCTAAACTGGCCGCTAAATTAATAGCCGTTGTGGTTTTACCAACACCGCCCTTTTGGTTTGCGATACAAAAGATTTTTGCCAATTTAATTTCCTCTTTTAACTAAGTTTTTTCTGTGTAAATAGATTAAACAACGTTGTGCATCAAGTTGCGGTACCAGAATATTCTCATAGGATTCGACTTGCCAATCACTACGCGCACTTAATTCTTCAACTTCGGACTCAATATAGTGTCCTTTCATAGCGATTAAATGACCATCATTGGCAACATGATGCCCAGACCAGTTAGCAAAATCTACCAATGAGGCAAACGCTCTTGAAATCACTAGATCAACGGGCTCAATCACTAATTTTTCAATTCTGGAATGCTTTCCACTCAGGTTTTTTAAGTTTAAAATACCTGAGCTAAGCGTAATGAAAGTGGTTTTTTTCTCAACCGCATCAACACACATTACTTGCCAGTCTGGGTTCATTATAGCCAGTACCACACCAGGTAAACCACCACCTGAACCAACATCAAGTACTGAGATAGCCACTTTATGAGAAAATTTACGACGCAACGGAGCTACGACTGCCAAGCTATCAAGAATATGATGGCTAAGCATCTGCTCATCGTCTTTAATAGCAGTCAAGTTATAGGTTTTATTCCAGCGCTTTAATTGCTGCATATACTGTAGCAAAGCATGCTCCTGCTCCGCACTTAAGTCTAAGCCTAAGGCTTGACTACCCTCTCGTAATCGCTGAGAAATTTCAGTTTGCACTACATTCTCCACTAAACAGATTGTTGCAAGCGCTTTAACTGGATGAGTAATAAGGAAATCGCCGCTGGTGTCACCCCTTGAATTCTCGTGGCTTGTCCAATCGTCTCAGGACGATGGCGCTTGAGTAAATCACGCGCTTCAAAGGATAAATTCGTCATTAAATCATAATCCATATCACTCGGGATCTTCTGATTTTCATAGTGCAGATGACGATCAACTTCAACCTTCTGTCGCGTAATGTATCCAGCATACTTTAAGCGAATTTCAATCTGCTCAATTTCAGTCTCACTTAAGCTCTCACTACTGCCGAAATCTTCATCTGAAGCCAAATTCATGATCTGTTCATATGAAATATTCGGACGTTTTAACAGATCAGCCAATAGATAATCACGCTCTAAAGGCTTACCAAATAATTCTGTTGCCGCGGCTTTATTAAAAGTTTTAGGATGAACACGGATTGAGGATAAGCGATCAATTTCATTATTGATATTATCGCGCTTGCGTGAATAGGCTTCCCAACGCGTATCATCCACCAAGCCCATTTCACGGCCAATTTCAGTTAAACGATAGTCTGCATTGTCTTCACGTAAACTCAAGCGATACTCAGCGCGTGAAGTAAACATACGATAGGGTTCTGTCACGCCACGTGTAATTAAATCATCAATCAGGACACCAATATAAGCTTCATCACGACGTGGGGTCCAAGGCTCTAAGCCCTTTACAAATCGTGCCGCATTAAGCCCTGCAATCAGCCCTTGGGCCGCCGCCTCTTCATAGCCTGTTGTGCCATTAATTTGACCAGCAAAGAATAAACCACGAATCGATTTCGTCTCTAAACTTGACTTAAGTGATCGTGGATCAAAATAATCATACTCAATCGCATAGCCTGGACGAAGAATATGGGCATTCTCCAAACCTGGCAAAGAATGTACTAATTCTAATTGCACATCAAATGGTAGGCTGGTTGAAATACCATTAGGATAGATCTCATGGGTTAATAAGCCCTCAGGCTCCAAAAAAACTTGATGTGATTCTTTATCCGCAAATCGATGAATTTTGTCCTCAACGGAAGGACAATAGCGTGGACCAACACCATCAATCACGCCTGTGTACATAGGTGATCGATCTAAACCACCACGAATGATATCGTGTGTTTTCTGATTGGTATGGGTAATCCAACATGAAACTTGCTGTGGATGCATATCCGCACTACCCATATACGAAAACACAGGAATCGGGTCGGTATCACCAGCTTGTTCTGTTAATTTAGAGAAGTCTATAGTACGTGCATCAATTCTTGGCGGTGTTCCCGTTTTCAATCGACCTTGTGGTAGTTGCATCTCTTTCAATCGATGCGCCAAGCTGACCGATGGTGGATCACCTGCGCGGCCAGCAGAATAATTGCTTAAACCAACGTGAACTAAACCATTTAAGAATGTGCCCGCGGTTAGAATAAGCGCCTTACCACGAAAGCGAATACCAATCTGCGTAACAGCGCCTACGACCTTATCGCCCTCAAGTATTAAATCATCAACCGATTGTTGAAAGATAAACAAATTTTCCTGATTTTCCAAGCGTCCTCGAATCGCTTGCTTATATAGCAAGCGATCAGCCTGAATACGCGTTGCGCGCACGGCAGGACCTTTCGAAGCATTCAATATACGAAACTGAATCCCAGCCTCATCAGCGGCGAGCGCCATAGCGCCACCCAAGGCATCTATTTCCTTAACTAAATGTCCTTTACCAATCCCACCAATTGAGGGATTACATGACATCTGTCCAAGTGTTTCAATATTATGCGTCAATAATAGGGTTTTGGCTCCAGTACGCGCCGCTGCTAAAGCGGCCTCAGTACCAGCGTGACCACCACCAACTACGATCACGTCAAATTCTTCAGGGTAATTCATTTTGACTCAATGTTCCACGTGGAACAATCAATTAATTAGAGAGACTAGTAAGCTAAACTCTTACTGTAGTGGAAATTAGCATATTTAAATGGGAACTTATTATTCAATATACTGAACAAACATTTGTTCGTATTTTAACACTATATTTTAGATAGTAATGTTGGTGGAATATTATTTACATTACTTCAGCGTTATTCTTTACTTAATTACACTTAATTCTGCATATTTATGAGTTTTCGGCTTAGCATTATTAATAAATAATTATTTCCTTAATCTTTCTTTTTCTTATTGTTTCAGACATATCTTCATTAATACCTTAATTTTTAGCTGGACCCTACAATATAATTATTATTACTTCTTGCTGCTTAATCATTAATGCATTTCAGATTTATCGCTGATCTAAAGTTATGCTACTAGCCAAGTGAAATATTATCTATCAATTTTGCTTATAAAACTTGAATAATAAATTTTACTCAATTTCTAAGTAAATGTTTATTAACAGGGATTAAGTAATATATCGAATATAAATACACTCGGTATATACTCTATATCCCGCATTAAGTTGTTATTGTGTAATAATTCCTGTGGCTTTATAAGTACATCCTAGTTACTATTTCATCGCACACTATTGTTAATTTACCTTGCTCATACATGTCTTGTTCACTAGCTATCGGTATGCTTAATCTCTATTCCGTTCAAACTGTGTATTCATGCATAATCGTTCTTGTATCAATCAACAATACTGAAAATATCCTATCGTTAAATTTCACAGTGTGACTAAGCTATAAACTCATTATCCTTGTTCCACGTGAAACAATTCAAAAATCATGTCTTACTAAGTGAAGATACTAGCTAGATACTGATAATAGTTAAGTGCTAATAATTGTTAAGTGCTAAACATTAGTTTGACTCTGACCAAAGTCAATTCTAAGACGAGGCAGACTCGTAGATTATTCAATGAATAGTAAGTATCTAATTAAATCACTATCTCTTATTACCATACACTGTGGAGTAATAATCATATTTTCTAGTATTTCATCCAGCGATGCTCAATTTAACGAAAATTGACTCACTTATATGTATATTATTCAATGCAGTATTATCAAAATTTTCTGCAACACAATGCTAAATGACTAGTTATTAACATTTATTGAACTGTGATCAAGTTTTAACTGAAGCTAATTAATAGCGAAATATTATCAATCTACTTAAAGATATAACGCGCAAATCCACTCGAATACGATTGTTTATTCCAGACTAACACTGGATTCTGTTCCACGTGGAACATTATAAATTATCTAGCTAAGCTAAATTGATTGTAAGCCAATACATGATTACTGGCTAATCATTATTAAATTCATTAATAAATTACTGAGCAGCATCCATATGGAATTATTTTAAGAAGAATAATATTAATGATAGATCACTTAAACACATTACTTATTTATGCATAACTATATAAATTGTGCAAATTCAGATTCATTAAAACTTTATTCAACCAAACTCATTGTGAACAATAAATCTTATCGAACCTAATTTATAAGCACAGAGTCCTATCTAATCACTTATCAAGAATGGGACTCTAGAATCTTAAGTATTTGCATTGTTCTAGCTGATTGCTATCCTAGCTCATCTATTAGATGATATCTGTTAGGTAATATTCTTAAGAAAGATGTGCTTTAGAAGATAAACTTATTAGCTATGTTCCACGTGAAACAAAGTATCAGCTTATACATATGAATTTCTTGGTATCTGATTAAATTCTAAATAAATCCATTAATAATCACAATATGAACAACTCAAGTAATTTTCTATTACCATCGACCTGAGTTGTCTATAGACAGAGCCATAACTATAGTGAATACTCTATGCATACGACAAAACTATAATTTATATCTAAACAATAAACAAAACATAATTCAGATAAACCTACTTTACCAACTCACTCTTAATTCACACATGTAATTAACATAATCAATCATACTTTAAACCATGCAGTGCAAATATATAATGGCAGCATCATTGATTATTCTTATAGATCCACAATACAACATCAGACATAGATAAACCTCAGAGTTATCATTGTTCCTCAATATTGATGCCAAGGCTCAATATTGAGTTGTTTATTAGCAATACTCAGTCATTTGTTAACGTTATTAAGCCAGTATGCTTTAAGACAATATTCAGAACACAGAACCTTGCTTTAGAAACACTCTAAATGATAGAAATACGTTTCACTCATTATTAATTATAAGACATTATATTTATTGAACCTACTGCATATAATGTTACTCAATATTAGCTCCATATTTACATCACTTAATTTATTGAATATTTATTACCTACATTAGCATTATCCTCAACTCTTTATTATCTACTAAGATCACTGATTAGGATTGGTGCATAAACACAATATTCATTAACTATCTAAATCTATTAATTTTGGATATATATCCATAGAAAGAAATCATTTTTTCGATGTTCCACGTGGAACATTTAGTTTTATATCGTCTTCAGTAGAAATCGCGCTTGAATTATTAGTGCATGAATAGACTTTTTAAATATCCTATAAGCTGTGGATAAGTCTGTGTAAAATTATGTATAAAGCTTTGGATAAGTCGGTATAAAATGGTGATATCATTAAAAAAGCCTATTATTAATAAAGACTTAATATGTGAATTAAGTTTTGTAACCATTTTTCAGGACTGTGAATAATATGATTCAATCAAAATTACCCGATGTAGGAACAACGATATTTACAACAATGAGTAAGTTGTCAGCCGAACACCAAGCCATTAATCTAGGTCAAGGTTTCCCAGAGTTCGATCCTGACGATAAATTGATTGAACTGGTTCATCAGGCGATGAAACAAGGTCATAATCAATACCCATATATGCCAGGTGTTGAAATTCTTAGGCAACAAATTGCTGTAAAAATAAATCGACTTTATTTTGCAGAATACAACCCGGAAACAGAAGTTACCGTTACGAATGGCGCTACTGAAGCACTTATGTCAGCAATTTTATCTGTCGTTCATGCTGGTGACGAGGTTATTGTTATTGAACCATGCTATGACTCGTATGCGCCGAGTATACGTCTAGCTGGTGGTATACCTGTCTATGTCCCTTTAGAAGCCCCTAATACTTCGCACAATAGCTTTAAAATTGACTGGGATAGGGTAGAGCAGAGTATTAGCGCAAAAACTAAACTAATGATCCTCAACTTTCCGCATAATCCAACTGGCATTACATTAAATTCTTCTGATTTAGATTCCATTGAAGCAATTTTATCTCGGCACAATATTTTACTGATTAGTGATGAAGTCTATGAACATATTGTTTTTGATGAAAAGCCATTTCTCAGTTTGTCAACCCGTCCTGCTATTGCTTCGCGAACTTTCATAATTTCTTCATTTGGTAAAACTTACCATACAACAGGCTGGAAAGTTGGTTACTGTGTTGCCCCAGCAGTACTTACTAGTGAATTCCGACGCATCCATCAATTTGTGGTTTTCACCGTTAGCTCTCCTATGCAATATGCTTTCGCAGAATATATGCAAGATCCTACAACATATGAGAAATTATCGTTCTTCTATCAAATTAAACATGATTTCTTATTCGAAGCTTTATTACAGACCCCATTTAAACCTATTAAAAGTGATGGTACTTTCTTTTTACTGGCAGATTACAGTGCGATTTCTACTGAAGATGAATTAAGTTTTGTGAGAAATTTAACCATAGATCATGGTGTTGGTTTAATCCCAGTTTCTGCATTTTATAAAAATCCTCAAAGTAAGGAAGCAAATAATTTTCTTGTTCGTTTTTGTTTTGCTAAAACACAAGAAACCCTAGAAAATGCGATTTTACGTTTGCAGGCTCTATAATTATGTATATCTATATAAATAATAAGTAATTATAATAATACTCTGTGGATAAGTTGAACAAAGCTTAATTATTCTTTAAGATCAATCGCTTAGAATAAATTTTAGTTTTTGAAAAGCTAAGTTTTATTGATTGGATAGAATTTAATAAGTTTTTCTAAATTTAATAAACCAACTTAATTACAATTTTGTGGACAAGTTATTCACAGAAGCTGTTTATAGAGATTATCCACAAGGCATTTTTATAGTTACTTCTTTATTTGCCATTTTTTTACTTTTAGTCATCTAGGGAAATTTATGAATTACGATCCAAATAATGTTTTTGCCCGTATATTACGTGGTGATTTGCCTTCTTTTAAAGTTTATGAAGATGATAAAACTTATGTCATGATGGATATCATGCCGCAAACTAAGGGGCATTTATTGGTCTTAACTAAAGAACCAGCACCTACATTATTTGATTTAAGTGTGGAAGGTGCTCAAGCATGTGTTGCTACAGCAAAGAAAATTGCACCTGCATTAATGCAAGCTACCGGTGCTGATGGTATGGTATTTAGCCAATTTAATGGTGAGGTTGCTGGACAGACTGTCTATCATGTGCATTTTCATCTTGTGCCTCACTATGAGGGACAGGATGTTAAAGTTCATGCTCATATTAAGGGTGATATGGAAGAGATTAAATCTTTGGGTGAGAAAATTGCGTCTTTACTTAATTCTTTCTAATTAAACTTATATTTCTATATGCTTATTAAGTTTTGAAACGATAAATTTTTTTAATAAAAAAGGTTGATTTCATTTTGAAATCAACCTTTTTTGTTATTAGTTAGACTTAATCAAATCATATAGTTCAATAAGGAAACGCTATTGCTAGTGTTTTTTTACAACATTTTGATTTTATAAATTCAAAATAACATTTAAAATATGTCAATTAACACATATAGAATTTGCTAAATCAAACATTTATATAATGAATTCAATGCTTTTTAATTATTATAATGATTATTGTATTTGTCTATACTGCTTATAATTTTTAGTAATAAGATATTTTACTGCCTGAATAAATAAAAATTCCAATTGGAGTTACGTAGACAATGAAAAAAAACAGTACATTACTACTTAGCAAAAACTTAGCCAAGATTTCAAACTTAGTGAGTATTCTAAAATATAGTTTTCCTGAATTATATATTGCTTATGATGAATCAACCGTTTATGAAACGATATCGAAAGATAAACCCGATTTAATTGTTATTGATGCTATGAGCATCAAGAATACATCAATTTGTGTGAGACTTATAAAGAATCATACGTCGCTTATGGATTGTCCTATTGTCATAATTACAGAGGACGATAATTCTGATGAAGGAGTTGCCTCATTACGTGAAGGGGCTGCTGATTATTTTTCTATTAGTGTTTGTGATGAAGAGTTTTATCTAAGAATTTCTACACATCTTAATGATCGTTTAACAGTCACGGCTGATGAAGAAGAGTTAGTTGAGACATTTTCTACAGTTTTTCCTATCGAGGATCGTGATATATTGATACGTTCTGAGCGCTATTTAAGTAATTTTATGGAAGAGGTTAGGAATGTATCTGATTTATGTTTAGCTATCGGAATTAGTGAACGTAAAATTAATGACATTTTTAAGTTTCATCTTGGTGTTTCAACAGCTGAATATATTCGTAATAAGAAAATTCTGAAATCTAAGGAGCTATTAAAAACAACTAGAATGTCTATGTGTGAAATAGCAGTTGAAGTAGGGTATTCAAGTGCAGCTAATTTTTCGACTGCATTTAAACAATCAATAGGTTTAACACCAAGTACATACAGATCAAAAAATAGAATGTATAAATATAATCAATAAGCGAGCAAGGTTTTAAGGCAGGCAATTTATATTATTAAATTGCCTGCTTTTTTATGTTTAAGCGATTATCCAAATCATAAAATGCGAATTAACAACGATAATTTAGACTTAACAATTATTAATAATATGAGTTTTTATAAACTGACATTAATTTTTTAATTTATATCAAATAATATTATTTATTAACAATTTAAATAATTGATAGAACTAAATAAAAATAGCTTTCACATCACCAGATATATTACAAAAAAATTATAGAGATCAAATATCTGTGCATGAAATGCAGCAGAATTATAAAAGGTGAGTGAAATGAATAAAGCTTATAAAAGTGTGTATAACGAAAGCTTAGGGAGTTATGTTGCAGTTCCTGAACTAGCGAATGCTAAGGGTAAGAAAATAAGTTCAGCGCGTGGTTTGATGCAAAGTAAAACTTCTATATTTGCGACTGCAGTATTAAGTACAGCATTAAGTATGTTATCGTCTAATGTGTTTTCTGCAGTAGGTACAGGAGGTGGTACAGGATATGGTACTGCGATTTCGCATAATTATAATTATTATAATTGTAAAAATGAAGCACAAGCGAATTTTTTTAGTAGTATAGCAATTGGTTGCGGTTCCGTTGCAGAGCTTCCTAATGATACTCGTACATTATTTTTTACCAGAGATAATCCCTTTAATACTGAAATTCGAACAGATTTAGAGTTTTATGCAACAGCCATTGGTCATAATGCAAAAGCATATAAAGGTGGTACCGCAATTGGTGACGGTGCACAAGCAGCAGATAAAGATAATGAAGGAATAGCCGCTTTAGGTGTTGCTATTGGTGCCCAAGCAATGTCTAGGAATGTTGCTTCGGTAGCTATTGGCCCTGGCGCTTTGGCTACAGGAAATACTGCTTTAGCAATAGGCCGTCAGACCGCAGCAACCGCTGATTTTGCCCAAGCTATTGGTAATGTGGCTGCAGCAACGGCTAAAGGCTCTTTAGCTATTGGCCACTCGGCAACTGCGACGGGCTATCGCGCGATTGCGATTGGTGCCGCTGATATTGAGACTGCAAGCAGTACGGGTGAACAAGCTGGGGTTGTTTATCAACCTGCATTACGTTCATATGCAACAGGACGTGATTCGATTGCTTTTGGTGGCGGTGCGAATGCAACGAAAAATAATGCTTTAGCAATTGGTGCGTTCTCTAAATCTGAGGGTGAGAAATCAGTAGCAATTGGTACAGGTTCAGTCTCTACAGGTTCAGAATCGGTTGCTATTGGTAATCTCTCGAAAACAGCCACTGGTGCAGTGTCTATCGGTGCTGGTTCAGATGGTTCAGGTAATAATTCAGTGTCCATTGGACGTAATTCAGGTGCTACAGGTGCCAATTCGGTGTCTATCGGTGAGAATGCTAAAACCATTGCAGGTGGTGTTGCAGTCGGTAAGGATTCGGAAGCTGAACTAGCGAACTCTATTGCCTTAGGTCAAAGTGCAAAAGTTACCGCAGTTGGCGGTATTGCCTTGGGCCAAGGTTCTCTAGCAGCGATTGCAGGCAATGTGGCTGGTTTTGAGCCAAACTATGCTGATGCCGCTGATAAAGCAGCGATTTCAGCTACCAAGAGTACATCTGGTGCATTAAGTGTAGGTAGTGTAGCAGTGGGCAATACACCAGCTATTCGTCGTCAAATTTCTAATGTTGCAGCAGGTACTTTAGATACCGATGCCGTCAATGTTGCACAGTTGAAAGGAGTCGCTAATACTCCATTAAAATTCAAAGGTGATAATGCTACAGTAATTAATCGTCAGTTAGGTCAACTATTAAATATCCTTGGTGGTGCCACGGCCGCAACGACTGAGCGTAATATCGTGACCACGGGTAATGCGGATGGATCGATCCAACTGGATTTGGCTAAAGATCTCAAAGACTTAAGTAGCGCCCAGTTTAAGAATAATACAATACCTACCGTGAAGATCGATGGGGTTGTGGGTGATATCACAGGCCTGACGAACAAAACCTTAAACGCGGCTGATTTTGCGACTAAAGGGCGTGCGGCGACGGAAGAGCAGTTAAAGCTAGTTAGTGGTACAGCAGGTAAGGGTTGGAATATCAGTGCCAATGGTGCTACCGCCGCGAATGTGGCACCTGGTGCTCAGGTGGACTTCAGCAGTAGCGATAGCAATATCGTCGTGAACCGTACTGACACCAATATTAAACATGGCCTAGCCGCTGATTTAACGATTGGTAATTCCATCACCGTCGGTAATACCACGATAAATACGACATCCGTCACAACCACGAATGTGAATAGCACGAACGTGAACACGACGAACCTGACTGCCACTGGTGAAACGAAGTTAGGCGATAACTTTATCGTGAATAATGACGGCAAAGTGACCTATAACACGTATGAATTGGCGACACAAAATGACGGTTTGAAGTTTGCGGGCGATAACAAGGCGGTGGTAATTAACCGTAAGTTGAATGAACAATTGAATATCCTTGGTGGTGCCGCGGCCGCGACGACTGAGCGTAATATCGTGACCACGGGTAATGTAGATGGGTCGATCCAACTGGATTTGGCTAAAGATCTCAAAGACTTAAGTAGCGCCCAGTTTAAGAATAATACAATACCTACCGTGAAGATCGATGGGGTTGTGGGTGATATCACAGGCCTGACGAACAAAACCTTAAACGCGGCTGATTTTGCGACTAAAGGGCGTGCGGCGACGGAAGAGCAGTTAAAGCTAGTTAGTGGTACAGCAGGTAAGGGTTGGAATATCAGTGCCAATGGTGCTACCGCCGCGAATGTGGCACCTGGTGCTCAGGTGGACTTCAGCAGTAGCGATAGCAATATCGTCGTGAACCGTACTGACACCAATATTAAACATGGCCTAGCCGCTGATTTAACGATTGGTAATTCCATCACCGTCGGTAATACCACGATAAATACGACATCCGTCACAACCACGAATGTGAATAGCACGAACGTGAACACGACGAACCTGACTGCCACTGGTGAAACGAAGTTAGGCGATAACTTTATCGTGAATAATGACGGCAAAGTGACCTATAACACGTATGAATTGGCGACACAAAATGACGGTTTGAAGTTTGCGGGCGATAACAAGGCGGTGGTAATTAACCGTAAGTTGAATGAACAATTGAATATCCTTGGTGGTGCCGCGGCCGCGACGACTGAGCGTAATATCGTGACCACGGGTAATGTAGATGGGTCGATCCAACTGGATTTGGCTAAAGATCTCAAAGACTTAAGTAGCGCCCAGTTTAAGAATAATACAATACCTACCGTGAAGATCGATGGGGTTGTGGGTGATATCACAGGCCTGACGAACAAAACCTTAAACGCGGCTGATTTTGCGACTAAAGGGCGTGCGGCGACGGAAGAGCAGTTAAAGCTAGTTAGTGGTACAGCAGGTAAGGGTTGGAATATCAGTGCCAATGGTGCTACCGCCGCGAATGTGGCACCTGGTGCTCAGGTGGACTTCAGCAGTAGCGATAGCAATATCGTCGTGAACCGTACTGACACCAATATTAAACATGGCCTAGCCGCTGATTTAACGATTGGTAATTCCATCACCGTCGGTAATACCACGATAAATACGACATCCGTCACAACCACGAATGTGAATAGCACGAACGTGAACACGACGAACCTGACTGCCACTGGTGAAACGAAGTTAGGCGATAACTTTATCGTGAATAATGACGGCAAAGTGACCTATAACACGTATGAATTGGCGACACAAAATGACGGTTTGAAGTTTGCGGGCGATAACAAGGCGGTGGTAATTAACCGTAAGTTGAATGAACAATTGAATATCCTTGGTGGTGCCGCGGCCGCGACGACTGAGCGTAATATCGTGACCACGGGTAATGTAGATGGGTCGATCCAACTGGATTTGGCTAAAGATTTACAAGGGCTCAACAGTGCCATCTTTACCGCTGGCGGCAATACCACGACACTGAATTCAAGCGGCTTGAGCATCGCTAATGGCCCAAGCATCACCAATGTCGGTATCGATGCGGGTAATAAAGTGATCACAAATGTGGCACCAGGCGTGAATGGCACGGACGGTGTTAATGTCAGCCAACTGAAAGAAATTGAAGCGATTGCCAACAAGGGTTGGAATGTCAGTGCCAATGGTGCTACTGCGGCGAAAGTAGTCCCAGGCGCGACGGTGGACTTCAGCAATAGCGATGGCAATATCGTGGTGAGTCGCGAAGACACCCAGCTTAAACATAATCTAGCCGCTGATCTCACGATTGATAATTCAGTCACTGTTGGGGATACGATTATCAATAAGACATCAGTCACAACGACGAACCTAAACACCACCAACCTTAGCGTCTCAGGTGAAACCCAATTAGGGGATAACTTCTGGGTAACGAAAGAAGGCGATGTGCATTATAACGGCCCAATTACAGGTGACACCCATATTGTCAATAAGAAGTATGTTGATAATAGTATTGGGGAAGTTACAACAATTGCCAGTAAGGGTTGGAACATCAGTGTTAATGGTGCTACCGCCGCGAAAGTCGCCCCAGCTGCGACGGTAGATTTAGGCAATAACGATGGCAATATCGTCGTGAGCCGTGTCGGTACCGAGGTTAAACACGATCTGAGTTCAAATCTGAAGATTGGTGAAAGCATTACTATTGGTGAGAATACATCGAATCAAACGATTATTAAGCAAGGTGGTATTAGCTCAAATACGGTAAATGTTGGTGGTGGTACTTTCAACGTTAAACCAGGTTCAGTATCAATTAAAGAAGGCACCACTATTGATATGGGCGGCAATCGTGTGACGAATGTGGCTGAAGGCGTCGCAGGCACGGATGCAGTGAACGTAAATCAACTTAAGGCCGCGATTAGCAACAATACGAACTTCCATAGCGAACTTAATCGCGTAGATCGTGATGCGCGTGCGGGCACAGCTTCAGCTGCTGCCATGGCGAATTTACCTCAAGCCTATCTTCCAGGTAAAAGTATGTTTGCAATTGCCACAGCTGGACACCGTGGTGAACAAGGCTATGCTGCTGGTTTATCAACAATTTCGGAAGGTGGTAAGTGGGTCTTAAAAGGTTCAGTGTCGGGCAATAGCCGCGGTGACGTCACTTACGGTGCTGGTGTAGGTTACCAGTGGTAATACGCTACTAGCCAAGACATAACTTGGGCCATTACATGCTATGCATAAGATGGTCCAAGGCAATATACTCGAAACGATTAAGGAAAAATAATGAAACCATTTAAATTCAAAGCTATTTTAGTGGCACTTGCTTGCTCCGTAAGCTTAGTTGCATGCGGTAATATAAGTAAAGTGAGTAGTGATGGTAGTATTGAGGAACCCGTTTGGCCCAAAGTTAAAAGCGTAACGTTTGATAAGGGTATGGGAACTTTTCCAAATATAGAAGCTCTTAAACAAGTGAAAGCTGGGATGAGCAAAGATCAGTTGTATTACTTGATTGGTCGCCCCCATTTTTCTGAAGGCATTTGGGGTGTACGTGAATGGGACTATCTATTCCATTTTCACACTCCTGGGCAAGGCACGAATAATGTGACGACGTGTCAGTTTAAAGTAGCATATGATCAGTCAAGTTTAACGCGTAACTTCTTCTGGAAACCTGTCGACCCTGTGGATGGTGTTTGTCCTCCAGGTGCTGGTCCACAGCGTTACACGCTTGAGGCGGATGCCATATTTACCTTTGACCGCTCTGAGCTCAACTCAATGAATGCACAAGGTCGTGCTCGTTTAGATCAGCTCGTTGCAACGATTAAGGGCTTTGATCAGTTAAAAGGCGTTACGGTCTATGGCCATACCGATCGCTTAGGCGACGATCGCTATAACCAAGGTTTATCTCAACGCCGTGCCGAGACAGTACGCCAGTACTTAGTACAAAGCGGGGTTCCTGCACAGCTGATTAGTGCACAAGGCATGGGTGAATCACAGCCTGTTGTGCAATGTAATGAAGCGAATCGTGCAGAACTTATACGCTGCTTAGCACCTAACCGTCGCGTTGAGGTCAGTGTTGATGGCTCAGGACAATCGCATTAAAATTCTTAGCTCAGCAAAAAAAGACAGTCTATTAAATTAGGCTGTCCATTATATTGTCAATCTATGATGTCTAAAGTGAATTGCGTAAATTATTTTTATATTGACTTGGTGTAATACCTTCAGCATGCTTAAAGGCCGTGGAAAAATTGGCGGCATTAGAGTATCCCACTTTAACAGCAATCTCATACATATTCATACGGGTTGTGGAGAGCAGGTCTTTTGCTTTCTTTGTTTTGCTGTTTCGAATATATTCTGCAGCGGTGAGTTGTGTGTGTTGCTTATAAAGTTCATTTAATTTTCGTTCTGTGATACCAACACCAAGTGCCAAATCTGCAACATTCTTGATTGCTTCCATATGTGATGTTAAATACTCCATAGAAGCGAGTAATTTTTCTCTATCTTCAAGTGGATATATGGATTCAAAAGGGCTAGTTTGTGGTTCTTGCCGCTGTTCTTCTTTAGGTGTATTTTGATGAAGCTCTAATTGACGCTGAGCTCTTAAAAGGAACTCTTCATCACTAATATTGATCGATATATAATCGGAGGCTCCATCACGCAAATAAGCAACGCCTTCATCTGAAATTTCATTATGTGTAATGACAATAATCGGACAGATTTTTACCGCCATTCTATTTTTAATGAAGCGAAGAATGAGAGGTGAGTTTTGTAGGCTTATAGAATCAATAAGAATAAGATTAGGTCTAGGTGTAGCGATAATCTCAGACAGGGTAGTCTGATCATTACTAATAGAGACTATATGACAATTGGATTTTAAAATATCAACAAATCTGGAAATATTTGTTAAGTCTTTACTCAATATCAGCGCATTAAAGTTTTTCATAAGATAGCTAAGATAATAAAGTCTATAAAATTTATTCAATGATGATAATACTGAAAAGTTTATAGCTTGAATTATTGAAATAAGAAAAGCATAGACACAAAAAGTGTTGAGATTCTTTCTGACGTTAAACTTTACTACAGATAAATCATAGCATGAACTTGCCAAATAGTATTTAAAATTTAATGAGTAACATTTGAATAGAATAGGAACTTATTGAATAAGTAAATATATAATAAAAGCGAATTAATTTTCCTAATCTTAAATGTTATAAGCATGATCAGACGTTCATTAATAGTGAAGAGGTGCAGAATAGCTGGATGATTATTTTTAATGATTAAATAACCTTTATAGTTATTTTTAATTGAAATACATAAAATCAAATAGCATAACACTATGACAATAATTATTATGTTAGCTAATTCATAATAGTCCTTATAAAAATTCTTATCAACAGTATAAACACGCGTGTTCTTATTCTATAAATCGCATTTAGGGTAATAAGTTCAAAGGTCTCTTAATATTGAGATGACATAAATTACGGTAACACGCTCACCCAGGCAATACCTAAAAATTACACATTTTCTGTGCGCATATTAGTAATTTATGCCTTTTTTGTCCTTCACAAAGCATTCTTTATTCATTAAAGTAATAAATAGACCACTTCCGACTGTTGTAATTTAGTAATTTTTCTAAAAATCACTATTTCTAGTGATATCTAACAAAATTTATTTGATATAGAATATAATAAAGGTTTCTAATAATAATCAAATGTAAATGTAGATTTATAAAAAAACAGCTTTAGAAAAAACATAACATATAGATTCATTTTAGTAACCTTCCCAAGGGGACAAAAGACCTAAAAGGATTTTTAAAGCAATTTTCTTATGCATAGTGATTGTTCCGGCATTTGATAATGTTTCTTTAGATTTTGTTTATCCACAATAGTATTCTTACAAGATAGGTGGGTTATGAGCAAGTACCAAGTAAGTAGGACTGATTATAAATATAAAGCAAAATTAGCAGCTATTATGGCGGCGCTAACATTAGCCGCCTGTGGCAATCTCAGTAAGGTAAGTTCTGAGGGCATGACTGAAGATCCAATCTGGCCAGACCCAACGCAAGTGGGTATGAATAATGGTAAGGGTACATTTCCTGATAGAGATGCTTTGAAAGAAGTTGAAGCAGGGATGACGAAAGATCAGCTCTACTACTTAATTGGTCGCCCGCATTTTCGTGAAGGGATCTGGGGCGTGCGTGAGTGGGATTACCTCTTTCATTTCCATACTCCTGGGCAAGGCACGAATAATGTGACGACGTGTCAATTTAAAGTGCTTTATGACAAGAACTTGTTTACACAAAGTTTCTTCTGGAAGCCTGTTGACCCAGTGGATGGCGTCTGCCCTCCAGGCGCAGGTCCACAGCGTTACACGATTGCGGCAGATGCCTTATTCGCCTTTAACCGCTCAGACCTCAATTCAATGAATGCACAAGGTCGAGCCCGATTAGATGAGCTAGCTAGCACGATTAAGGGCTTTGATCAGTTAAAAGGCGTTACGGTCTATGGCCATACCGATCGCTTAGGCGACGATCGCTATAACCAAGGTTTATCTCAACGCCGTGCCGAGACAGTACGCCAGTACTTAGTACAAAGCGGGGTTCCTGCACAGCTGATTAGTGCACAAGGCATGGGTGAATCACAGCCTGTTGTGCAATGTGATAACGCTAATCGCACAGAACTCATCCGCTGCTTAGCACCGAACCGTCGTGTGGAAGTCAGTGTTGATGGCTCAGGACAATTGAAATAAATAGATAAATTTCACTTTTAAATTATCGACCGTTAATATATTTTATTAAGTTACTTTAATTTGTAAATAATAAGTAGAGCTTATTCAGTAGAGTAAGGCTTAACGGTTTTTTGCACCCTTTTCCTACTAGAAAGGGGGGGAGAATAGCCATGAACAAGACATTTCGTAGTATTTACAATGAATCGCTAGGTGCTTGGGTTGCCGTTTCTGAGCATGATTCGGCCAAGGGGAAGAAGTCAGGATCTGCAGTGAATGCAAGTGCAGGGGCTAGGAGTAAGACTTTCAATCTTAAGGCTATATGTTCAGTGTTTGTAGTGCTGGGTGCATTTGCAATACCTGAAATTAGTGCTGCACAGACTCCCTGGACGCCACCGAGCTCTTTAATTTGTCGTTCAGGTCAATATTTGAATAGTTTTTATTGTGATCCCACGATTTCCCCCAGTGTGACTCCACCAATGCCTGATTATGCGATTGGAATTGGTGCTGGAAGTACAGAGCATATAGTTGCTCATGGAGCAAGTTTTGGTTCTGGCAGTATCGCCAATCGTGCAGCTATTACAGCAACAGACACATACGTCGGGAAAGGTACGGCAGAAGTGGATGCAACCGTAGCAAGTACACGAGCGGCTTTCTCAGTGGGTAGTGATGGTGCAGGCGACCCAACGAAAGCATTTACCCGTCAAATTACGAATGTCGCTGCAGGTAGTGCCGATACTGATGCGGTGAACGTGGCGCAGCTGAAAGCCTTAACGCTGAGCAGTGGTGATATGCACTACTATAGTGTCATTTCAGTTGAAACAGGTGCAGGCTCTAATTATGCTAATGATGGGGCGTCTGGGACGAATTCCTTAGCGGCAGGGGTGCGTACTAAAGCCGAAGGCACGAATGGCCTAGCCATTGGCACGGGTGCTTATGCAGGCAAGAAAGATGGGACGTATACGCAAGCCCCAAGTACACCTGGTGGAAGCACGATAGTTGATGTATCCAGTCAGCCTAATAATACGATTGCGATTGGTGCTGGTGCTCAATCAAGTGCCGGCAATGGCATTGCTATTGGTACAGATGCCAAAACTTATCAAGGGTGGAACTATGATAAAGGAGGTAAGCCATGGGCGAACAACTACGGTATTGCCATTGGTACTGAAGCCACCGCGATTAATAATAATATCGTCGTTGGTAATGTAGGTGCTGAAAATCTGAAAGCCGCGGGCAGTGAAACGAATCCAAGAAATATTAATAATATTACGCTTGGTAATGGTGCGGGTGTCGGTGTTTCGGGTAATGAAAATATTATCTTCGGCTACCAAGCAGCGCAGGGCTTAAGTAGTTATGGTGGCAACGTGGCGATTGGTGCAAGCGTGGCTACTAATGCGACCCTAGCCAGTAGTGTAGCTATAGGCTCGAATGCTGGTTCGAATGCAAAAGGCAGCGGTAATGTATTAGTTGGCGCGAGTGCAGGTACCAATATCCGCCCCTCATCCGAGGTTGCAGGTGTGACGATTACTTGCTCGTATTGGGACTATTACTGCCAAGGTGCAACAGGTGATGGCAGCAACAATACCATGATTGGTCCAAGTGCAGGACGGGATAGTGCAGGTGCTGTGAATGTCAATATTGGCTTTACTGCAGGGCAGAATTCTGTTGGTATGAATAATGTGAATATTGGCTCTGCAGTGGCGACCAAGGCCCAGGGTATTGCTAACGTATGGATTGGTACACAATCAGCTGAAGGCTCCAAGGGTAATACGAACACGGGTGTAGGTAATTATTCGGGCTCTTGGGTACAGGGTAATAGTAATACCGCTTTAGGTAATGGATCGGGTGGTAGTGTTAAGGGTGATAGCAATACGGGTATCGGCCGTGCAGCGGGCTCAAGTGTGACGGGTCATCATAATACGGCGATAGGTGCTGCTTCTGGCGGAACAGTAAGTGGTGATTACAACTTCGCCGCTGCTTTTAATGCGGGTCGCTTTGTTGTTGGTCATGAGAATGTTGCAATCGGTCGTGGTGCTGGCCAGGGAACGTCAAGCGCAAAGCTTGAAATTAATAGGACTGTTGCAGTGGGTCAGTCATCCAAAGCGCAAAGTAATGATGCCATTGCAATTGGTACTGGCGCCATTGCTGGCCAATCAAGCACGGGTATAAATTCAATTGCTATAGGCCGTAGCACACAAGCAACTGGTGCTAGTGCACTTGCTATGGGTGATGGTGCACAAGCTACGGGCAGTAACTCAATTGCCATTGGTACAGGCACGAAAGTGTTTGCGAACAATGCAGGTGCCTTTGGTGATCCAACGGAAATTAAGATTGGTGCAGATGGAGCGTACTCAGTCGGTAACGATAATACCGTGACTAAAGAGAATATCTTTGTCATGGGTAATAATGTCACCGCCGATTTAGCAGGTTCTGTAGTATTAGGTAATGCCGCTGATGGTACTGTGGCGAGTAAATACGTACAAACCACAAGTGCAACACTGAATGGCTTGACTTATGGTGGCTTTGCGGGCTCTGGTGTGTTGACTGATGGTGCCGTGGTGTCGATCGGTGCAGCGGGTGCTGAGCGCCAAATTAAGCATGTCGCTGCTGGGCAGATTAGTGAAACAAGTACGGATGCGATTAATGGCAGTCAACTCTATGCGACCAATAAAGTTTTAGGCAATGTCGCCAATAGCACGAAAAATATTTTAGGCGGTAATGCGACCTTAAATATTGATGGCTCGATGACGATGAGCGATATTGGTGATACAGGTGAAAATACCGTCCATGATGCGATTAAAAAGGTGAAAACAGACATTACGAATGTTGAAATTATTGCGACTAAGGGTTGGAATGTTAGTGCGAATGGTTTAGCAAGTGCGAACGTTGCACCCGGGGGTCTTGTTGACTTCGGTAATAATGATGGCAATATCGTGGTGAGTCGCTCAGGAACCAATCTTAAGCATGATCTGAATGCCGATTTAAAGATTGATAACTCGATTACCGTAGGTGATACATTTATCGATAAGAGCTCGGTAACAACGACCAACCTCACCGTGAAAGAGGAAACCAAATTAGGGAATAATTTCTGGGTGACGAAAGAAGGCGATGTACACTATAACGGTCCTATCACCGGTGACACCCATATTGTCAATAAGAAGTATGTTGATAGTAGTATTGGAGAAGTTAGTGAGATCGCCAATAAGGGTTGGAATGTGAGTGCCAATGGTGCTGCAGCAGAAAAAGTCGCTCCTGGGGCAACAGTCGATTTTGGCAATAATGATGGCAATATCGTGGTGAGTCGCGTGGGCACGGATATTAAACATGATCTGAGTGCAAACCTTAAGGTTGGTGAGAGCCTCACTATCGGTGGTGATACGACGAACCAGACGATTATCCAGCATGGCAATATTAGCTCAAATTCGATGAATGTTGGTGGTGGCACCTTGACGGTTAATCAGGGATCGGTATCGGTTAAGGAAGGCACGACAGTGAATATGGGCGGTAACCGTATTACGAATGTTGCCGAAGGGGTAGCGGGTACGGATGCGGTGAATGTAAATCAACTTAAAGCCGCGATTAGCAATAATACTAACTTCACAGGAGATTTGAACCGTATTGACCGTGATGCACGTGCGGGTACAGCAGCCGCTGCAGCGATGGCGAACTTACCGCAAGCCTACTTACCAGGTAAAAGTATGTTTGCCATTGCCACAGGTGGTCACCGTGGTCAGCAAGGTTATGCAGTGGGTTTATCAACTATCTCCGACGATGGTGATTGGGTCTTAAAAGGCTCCGTCTCTGGTAATAGCCGTGGCCATGTCACCTATGGTGCAGGTGTTGGTTATCAGTGGTAGAACGAAACTTGGTAAGCCTCTAGTTGATTATTTAATATAAGTTTTCAAGGCCAAGCATAAGTCAAAAAAATACCGCTCTAGAATTTCTAGAGCGGTCAGACTGCTGACAAAGGTCTAGCTTCGGCTAGGCCTTTTATATTAGAATATA
>JAUNUI010000028.1 GCA_030538255.1 Pelistega sp.
ATGTTTGAGTGTGACTTAATGTTTGAGTGTGGCTAAAGAGTTGAATCAGACAGAAAATTGCGCTCAGGATTGATTGAATAGGAATTGAATATGTCGACAAAGATTAGCGGTGATGGTTTTAGACGCGCTCCAGGCGTATTGGATCAAGTCTTAGGGCAAGTCAATGATGCCTTAACGATTCTCTCTGGTAATGCGGTGGCAAGTCGTCCCAACCCTGCTCAAGTTCTCACTGAAGAGCCTGGTGCATTAAATGAACAAGAGCGCGCGCATGCAGCAGGGCTGATGCGTGTAAATCATGTGGGTGAGATCTGTGCTCAAGCTTTATATCGTGGGCAAGCCGTATTCTGTAAAGATCCAGATGTACGGCAAGTGCTCCTAGAGGCGGCTAAGGAAGAAGTCGATCATCTCGCATGGTGTAATGAGCGTATTCAAGAGTTACAAAGCCATCGTAGTTATCTCAACCCTTTCTGGTATGCGGGCTCCTTCTCTCTAGGCGTGGTCGCAGGCTTAGCGGGAGTGTCTAAGAACTTGGGCTTTATGGCAGAAACTGAGAAGCAGGTTGAGCAGCATTTGGATTCACATTTAGAAAGCCTACCCGTACAAGATACGGTTTCAAGAGCGATTGTGGCGCAGATGCGTGAGGAAGAAATTCATCATAATCATACAGCAGTAGCACATGGTGCTGAGCAATTGCCCGCACCTGTACGCAGTGCTATGCGTCTTATGTCCAAGGTGATGACAACCTTGGCGTATAAGATTTAGCGTATAAGATATAAGTTCCTGAGTTCTATCAGAACTCTCTGTAAAACCTTGTCTTTAGGGCAGGGAGGGCCTCAAACTCTAGGCAAAAGCGAGCAGGTATAGCTCGCTTTTTTCATTTGGAAAATTTTTTAAAAGAGAATTTAAAGAGAAAATGTCGCCAAGGTAAATGCTAGCGAAGCCTAGGAACTTAAGCGTCATATCATTCCACTCATAAAGAAAAGAGGTTTGTGAAGGAAGGTGCTCTTGCGAAGGCTTACAAGAAAAAACGCTAGACAAAAAAATGCCCAAAATCTTGCGATTTTGGGCAAAATCCACCAAAGGAGGAGGGTGGAGGAGACAACTTGCTGGGCTTAGCGACTTGCTCAAACCTAACTTAATGACTAAGCGACTCTATAAGACATTCGCTTTCTGCTAGGGAGCTAATTAAGCACCAATGAATCTATTATACGAAGACTTTTTGTGCAATGCAAGAAAAACCTAGGGAATACCCGAGATGAAGCTTTAAAAACTGTCAATTTGTGGTGGATTTCGAACACTCGTTTGATATTGCCTAGGAAGTCAGGCTAAAAAGCAACACTGTTACATTGAGAGATGTTTTTTCCCTATATAGGTTCTATACTTAGAGGTTAGCCTGCATAAGGGTATATCTCTTTTTTGAGCAGTGCTTCATTTACATAACAGCATTCATATAGCGGAACTGCCTTGACATTTTCTTGGTTATATCTTTACGTTGTGCTGACCGCCTTTACAGTGGGTGGTGCAATTGTCTTGTCTGAACGTTGGCACGGCCGCTTTACGGGCGATTATGACCTGAATAAGCCGCAGGCAAGTCATAAGAAATCAACCCCGCGGATTGGTGGTTTAGCTGTTTTTGCGGGTACTTTAGCGGGTCTATTAGTCTGGGGGCGCCCAGATAATACGACCTTGCACTGGCTCTGGCCCGCTTTATTTATTGCGGCTTTACCGGTTTTTGCGGCTGGCATTCTAGAAGATATTACCAAGGATGTGGGCACAGGAAAGCGCCTGATGGCTGCATTTATCTCGGCACTCATTGCCTGTTGGTTTTTCGGTGGCGTGAGTCGCGTTGGGATTCAGCCGTTTGATTTTCTCTTTAGTTTCTGGCCAATTTCGGTCCTATTTACCGTTATCGCGGTGGGTGGCTGTACTCACGCCTTGAATATCGTAGATGGTATGAATGGTCTGGCCGCCATGGTGTCTATGTTGATGTCAATTTCGATTGCCTTGGTGGCCTATCAAGTGGGCGATATGGCGGTCTTTACGATTGCACTGGCGCTAGCATCGGCGATTGTTGGTTTTTTTGTCTGGAACTTCCCCTTCGGTCGGGTGTTTCTCGGTGACGGAGGGGCCTATTTTATTGGCTTTATTCTTGCTGAGTTGGCGGTGTTATTGGTGATTCGCAACCACTCAGTGTCGCCTTTTTATGCTTTAGCGGTGTTGTTTTACCCTGTCTTTGAGACCTTGTTTTCAATTTGGCGTCGTCGCTTTAAGCGTGGGGTGCCTGTGGATCAGCCGGATGCTTTGCATCTGCATCAATTGATTTTCCGTCGTTTGGTGCGAGTGACATTTAATCGCGATAGTGTGGATACGGCTCCCTACCTATGTAATGCGCTGACCTCACCGTATTTATGGGTGTTAACTTTAATCAATTTGGTGCCGGCGACTATTTTCTGGGATCAGCCGCTACTCTTATGCGCAGGCATGTTGGTGTTTTCTTCGGCGTATATTTGGCTGTATTCGCGCTTAGTGAGTTGGCGTTGTCCGCGGTGGTTATTATTACCATCCGTGTCTCGTAAGCGCTAAGCATCTATAGCTGCTCATGCACCATACAATGTGTCGCACTGGGTGCGTAAGTGCTCCATCTATAACTACTCAACTATTTGCATGGCTGGTGTAGTGCTCTTCTATCAGGCCTAAGGAATTTGAAACTGAGCCTAGCAAAAGTGATGATAATAGATGAGCCAAAGATCGCTAGTGAGAGGTAGATATTAGATATAGCATTCGCTGCTTATGCAAAGTATGTGCAAGACAAGCAGGGCGTAAGAATACTGGCGAAAATGAGATAAACTTTTTTACAAATGATTGACGATTCTTTTTTAAGTGTCATCCCTTAGTTTGTTACAATTACATTAAATTATTTTGCCCCTTCAAGGAGTTTATTGTGCAATTACAAGATGTGAAATTGGCTGTTGTTGGTTTAGGTTATGTGGGCCTGCCATTGGCTGTTGAATTCGGCAAGAAGCGTGAGCTGCTTGGTTTCGATATTAATCAAAAGCGCGTTAAGGAATTGCAATCTGGTGTTGACCACACGCTTGAAGTGGATGCTGATGAACTACAAGAGGCTAAGGGCTTGCGTTATAGTGCGGATGCGCAAGATTTGGCCGCCTGCAATACCTATATTGTGACGGTGCCTACACCTATTGATGAGTTCAAACAACCTGATTTAACGCCTTTGGTAAAAGCCAGTGAGACTCTCGGCAAAGCCTTAAAGCAAGGTGATATCGTGATTTATGAATCAACGGTGTACCCAGGCGCCACTGAAGAAGTCTGCGTGCCTGTCTTGGAGAAAGTTTCAGGCCTAAAATATAATGTTGATTTCTACTGTGGTTATAGCCCAGAGCGTATTAACCCAGGCGATAAGCAACACCGCGTATCGACGATTAAGAAAGTGACTTCGGGCTCAACTCCTGAGATTGCTGAAGTTGTGGATCAGCTTTATAAAACCATTATTACGGCAGGTACTCATAAGGCTTCAAGTATTCGTGTGGCCGAAGCCGCCAAGGTCATTGAGAACACACAGCGTGATGTGAATATTGCCTTGATTAATGAGTTGGCATTGATTTTCAATCGCTTAGGGATTGATACGCAAGCCGTGCTTGAGGCGGCGGGTACGAAGTGGAACTTCTTGCCATTCCGTCCAGGTCTAGTAGGTGGCCACTGTATCGGTGTGGACCCGTATTATTTAACCCATAAGGCGCAAGCAATTGGCTATCATCCAGAAATTATTCTGGCCGGTCGCCGCTTAAATGACTCGATGGGTTCTTATGTGGTGTCTCAGTTGGTGAAAGCCATGACTAAGCGTTGTATTCAAGTACAAGGTGCGCGTGTTCTAGTAATGGGTTTAACCTTCAAAGAGAATTGTCCAGATCTACGCAATACGCGTATTGTGGATATTGTGAAAGAGCTTGGCGAATATAATATTCAAGTGGATGTCTACGACCCATGGGTAGAGGTAGAGGAAGCCCAACATGAATATGGTATTACTCCTATTGCCAATCCTCAAGCGGGTGAATATGACGGCATTATCTTAGGTGTTGCACATCAAGAGTTTGTAGAGATGGGTGCCCAAGCTATTCGTGCGCTAGGTAAGCCGAATCATGTTCTTTACGATTTAAAATATATTCTCAAAGCGGAAGATGCAGATATTCGTCTGTAATAGGTGAATTTGCTTTGGATACTTGAGTTCGTCTTGAGTTTGCGGATATCCGCCGCTACTACGTGAGTGCGCAAGTAAAGTGTGTGCTTGTCTGTAAGTTGCGGATAGTCCCCTTATTAAGTATTAGCTTTATAGTGATGAGCTTTGGTTATTCCTTATTAATGCTTTGCTAACATAGACAGATTGATATGACGCAAGTTTATTTAAATGCGCAGCAAGAGTTGCGTAATCATCCTCGTACCTGGTTAGTCACTGGGTGTGCGGGATTTATTGGCTCTAATCTTTTAGAGAAACTACTCTCGCTTGGGCAAAAAGTTGTCGGTCTCGATAATTTTGCCACGGGCTTTCAACATAATCTTGATGAAGTGCAGACGCAAGTTACGCCAGAGCAATGGACGAATTTTCACTTTATTGAGGGTGATATCCGCAATTTAGAGACATGTCAGCAAGCGGCGCAAGGGGTAGATTACGTCTTGCATCAAGCGGCTTTAGGTTCGGTGCCGCGCTCCATTAACGATCCGATTACCACTAATGAGGTGAATATCGGTGGTTTTTTAAATATGCTAGTAGCTTGTCGTGACGCGGGTGTGAAATCATTTGTGTTCGCCGCATCTAGCTCAACCTATGGCGACCATCCAGACTTGCCCAAGGTGGAGCATAAGATTGGCAATCCCTTATCTCCCTATGCGATTACTAAATATGTCGATGAGTTGTACGCTAAAGTCTTCGCCAGCACCTACGGCTTTAAATCGATTGGCTTGCGCTACTTTAATGTGTTTGGTAAGCGCCAAACACCGAACGGTGCCTATGCTGCGGTGATCCCTAAGTGGACCGCCGCCATGATTCACCAAGAAGAAATTGTGGTTAATGGTGATGGGGAAACCAGTCGCGACTTCTGCTATGTGCAGAATGCTGTACAAGCGAATCTCTTAGCAGCGATGACGATGCCTGAGAGTGGTTATGAAGTGTATAACGTAGCCTACCATGCGCAGACCAGTCTTAATCAACTGTTTGTCATGATTCGTGAGACCTTGGCGACTAATCAAGTCGCGTATCAAGCTGAGCCCAATTATCAAGACTTCCGTCCCGGTGATGTGCGCCATTCTTTTGCAAATATTGATAAGGCACAACAGCAACTGGGTTATCAGCCAACGCATTCGATTCAGCAGGGTTTAGCTGAGGCGATGCCTTGGTATATTCAGTTTTTAAGCTAAATTTTGAACCAAACTAAAGTTCTAAGCGACCATATGCGGATTGTCCAAGGGGCATTACGGGTCGCTTTTTTCCTGCTTATCGGTAAATTTGCGGGTGCCTTGAAAGAGATGGCTATTGCCAATCGTTATGGCGTCAGCGATGTGGTGGACGCTTATCAGTTTACGATGACGATGGCGAGTTGGTTGCCGATGACCATGGTCGGTGCTTTCTCGATCGTCCTCATTCCTGTGCTGGTGAAGTTGAAGCATCTTGGTGAGGCAGAGAAGAAAATCTTTACCGCAGAATTACAGGCGTGGGTGCTGACACTGGGCGCAGGTATTGCCGTCTTGACTTGGTTTTTCTGGCCACAGATTGTTCAATTAACGGCAGGGCAACTGAGTCAATCGGCCCGTGACTTTAGCCAATTATTGATTTGGGCCTTCGCGCCAGGCGTGTTGTTGATTCTGCTGATAGGGGTCAGCACTTCACGGCTACGAGCCAAAGAGCGGCATATTAATACTTTGCTCGATAGTCTGCCTGCGCTCTTTATCTTACTGTGGATTTTCTTATCGCCCGATGATGTGTCGGTCTGGCCCTTACTCTTAGGTACCTTAGTCGGTTATATCGTGCAGAGTCTGATTCTCTGGTTCTTGGCTGAGCGTGCTGATGGTCATGGCTTTATCTGGCCACGTTGGCGCTTTAGCTCCGATCAATGGCACTTATTACTCAGCTCGGCTGGGATTATGTTGATTGGTCAGATTGCCATGAGTTTTGTCGGACCACTAGACCAGATGGTGGCTGCACGACTTGGTGATAATGCGAATGCCACGATGGGTTATGCTACGCGCCTGTTGTCTTTAATTCTCGGCTTAGGTGCGGCCTCGGTTGGACGCGCGGCCTTACCTGTACTGGCGGACGTGCATAGCCGCGGTGATGCAGAGCAGGCCAAACAGATGGCCTTAAAATGGTCTGTTGCTATGTTGGGTTTAGGTGCGCTTGCGGTCCTCATTATGTGGTTTATTGCGCCATACATGGTTAAAATACTATTTGAACATGGTGCTTTTACATCTGAAAACACACAGCGTGTGACTGAAGTCTTGCGCTATGGCTTGGTGCAGTTGCCTTTTTATTTTGGCGTCCTTATCTTAGTGCAGCTCTTAGCGAGCCAACATCGCTATCGCGTGATGGCCATTATCGCTATTGCCAATTTCTTAATTAAGGCCTTGATGAATTATTTATTGGCCCCTAGTTATGGTGTCAATGGCATTATGTTAGCAACAGGCATGATGTATTTATTATCGTTCGTCTGCTACTTTGTAGTAGCATGGCGCTTACCCAAGAGTTGATGCCATGGATAAAGCAGCTCAGTTAAGTATTATGATTGTGATTCCTTCACTGCGCGGCGGTGGTGCCGAGCGAGTGACGGTGGACTTGGCATCGCATTGGATCTTTTTAGGGCATGAGGTGGTATTGGTGACTTTCTCGGACCCGAGCACCGATGTGTATCAGTTTGATAAGCGTATTAAGCGCATTAGTCTAGCGCATTTAGAGCGTAGTTCAGGTGCTTTAGGCCATATACGCAAAACCCTAGCCATACGTAAACTCATGGGTCAGTACCGTCCTGAAATCTGTTTAGGCGTGATGACGACCTGTTCAGTGTATAGTGTCTTAGCGGCTATGGGATCACCAACGCGGGTTATAGCGACCGAGCATGCCCATCCGCCTTCACAGAAAATCTCTTCTTTATGGCAACGCTTACGCCGCTTTGCCTATCCACGTGCGGATGCCGTAATTGCCTTAACCCAACTCTCTTCACAGTGGTTATGTGATCATGTGATGGGTTGTAAACCGACTGTGATTGCGAATGCCGTGCATTGGCCTATGCAGGATGTTGAGCCTAAGGTGATTTGCTATAAGCCGAGTAATATCCATTGGTTATTAGCGGTTGGCCGCTTACATGAGGAAAAAGGCTTTGATAAATTAATTCAAGCTTTTAGTAAAATTGCTGAGGATGTCCCGAACTGGCAGCTTATTATCTTAGGGGAAGGGGATGAGCGTGAAGCCTTGCAAAAACAAGTCAAAGAAGTGCACTTGCAAGAGCGAATTCTGTTGCCAGGACGTGTGGGTAATTTAAGTCAATGGTATTTAGCTGCCGATTTATTTGTTTTAAGCTCACGTTTTGAAGGCTTGTCGAATAGTTTACAAGAGGCAATGTCTTACGGCTTGCCTGCAATTTCCTTCGATTGTGATAGTGGGCCCAGAGAGATTATCCGTGATGGCGTGGATGGCATTCTTGTGCGTCCCAACCAAGATGTGGATGCCTTAGCGAATACCTTGCGTGATCTGATGAGTGATCCTGAGCGCCGTGCTCAGCTTGGTCAAGAGGCTAAGGAGGTGCGCGAGCGCTTTTCAACACGCAGCATCTACCAACAGTGGGATCGATTATTTGCGCAACTGCTCAGCATTAAATAGGACTGATTATGTGTGGAATTATTGGCTTAATTGGTCAGTTTTCGCAGAAACAAGAAAAACTCGAACAAGCATGCGAGCGCCTTAAGCGACGCGGCCCCGATAGTCGGGGAGTCTGGTTAAGTGCCGATCAGAAGGTTGGATTAGCCCACGTGCGCTTAGCGATTCAAGATCTCTCTGAGCATGGGCATCAACCAATGTTAAGCGCTGATCAGCGCTACGTGATGGTCTTTAATGGTGAGATTTATAATCATTTTGCCTTGCGTGATGCGCTCGGTAGTCAGGCCCCACAATGGCGTGGTCACTCTGATACGGAAACCTTACTAGCCTGCTTTGTCGCCTGGGGTGTAGAGCAAACCTTGCGTCAAGCCGTGGGTATGTTTGCTTTTGCCTTATGGGACCAAGAGCAAGGGAGCTTAGTGTTAGGGCGTGACCGTTTTGGTGAAAAGCCCTTGTACTATACGCAACAAGCGCAAGGTTTGCTCTTTGCTTCAGAGTTGAAAGCATTCATGCCAATAGCAGAATTCGATAAGCGTATCAATCGCGGTGCTGTTGCACTATTGATGCGTCATAATTATATTCCTGCGCCACACACCATCTTTGAGCGGGTTTATAAATTACCACCCGCCTCCTATCTGCAATTAGACGCTGAGCACTTATTCTCACAACATGAATTACCTGAACCTAAGCGCTATTGGTCTGCTTATGAGGTCGCCAAGCGTAGTAGCGCACGCGTATTTGCGGATGACGATAAAGCGATTGATGCATTTGAGCGTGTGCTGAGTGATGCGGTTCAAGGGCAGATGCTGGCCGATGTCAGTCTTGGTGCCTTTTTATCAGGTGGCACCGACTCTTCATTGATTGTGGCTATGATGCAAAAGCAAAGCACGCAAGCGGTGAAGACTTTTGCCATTGGCTTTGAGGAACAAGCCTATAATGAGGCGCCTTTCGCTAAAGCGGTGGCCGAGCATCTAGGTACAGACCATACTGAACTGTACATGAATGGTAATGACGCCTTAACTATCTTCCAATCCTTGGCGGATGTATATAGTGAGCCTTTTGCCGATTCCTCTCAATTGCCTGTCTTGTTGATGATGGGACTCACCGCACAGCATGTTAAGGTCGCCTTATCGGGTGATGCGGGTGATGAATTGTTCGGTGGTTATAAGCGCTATGCAAGGGCACAAGCTTGGTGGGATCGCTGTCAGAAAATTCCTTCTGCAATGCGTCCAACTGTGGCGAAGATGCTGAGTACTTTGGCGAGTAGCTTGCCCTTAGGTCAAAAACAGGAGAAGTGTGTGCAATTCGCCCAGCTCCTACGCGCCAAGAATACCGTGGAGTTTTATCGACCGTTTGTTTCTTATTGGAAGCAGCCCGAGAACTTGGTGCTCCAATCGGAGGCCTTGAGTACATGTTTTGATGGTAAGCCATTGCGTAATTTACAAGATACGATGCAAATCTTAGATACGCTTTCGTACCTGCCCGATGATATCTTAGTGAAGGTGGATAGGGCGGCGATGTACCATTCCTTAGAAACGCGAGTGCCGCTCTTGGATCACCGCGTATTTGAATTTGTCTGGGATATTCATCCGCGCTATAAGCAACGTGATGGTCAATCGAAGTGGCTGATGAAGCAGTTGCTCTATCGTCATGTCCCTCAAGCCTTACTTGAGCGCCCCAAGAAAGGCTTTTCTGTGCCACTTGGACAATGGTTACGTGGTCCCATGAAAACCTGGGCCTCAGATCTTTTATCCCAAGATCGCTTGCAGCAGCAGGGCTTATTTGATGCGTCTTGCGTACAGCGCATTTGGCAGCAACACCAACAAGGCGCGGGTGATTGGAGCGCGCATCTATGGGGAATCTTAATGATGCAAGCCTGGTTAGATACGTATCAAATTCGCGTCTAAGTGCAGAGTAGATTGAAATCAATTTACGATGCTAGTGTGAAATTAGAAGCCTTATTAAATCTATGCTAAGTAAGAGCAGTTTATTAAAATGCATTAAATGATGGTGGTGTGACATTAACGTCTTATTAAATCTGCATCAAAGTGACAAGCGAGAAATCTGGATAAACACATGAAGATAATGTTGTTGTTAAGTTCTTTAAATGCCGGTGGTGCGGAACGTGTTGGTGTCAGTTTGGCGAATGCCTGGGTGGAGCGAGGATACGAGGTGGTATTGGTAGCAACATTCAATCAGGGTTGCGGGGAGTCATTCTATCCCTTAGATGATCGTGTCCGTGTTGTATGGCTAAGTCAGCTAATGCCTCAAAATAAATTGCTTAAGCGAGGTCTTAAGCCTTTTTACTTACGTCGTGTTATGCGGCAAGAGCGCCCTGATATCATGGTGTCGTTCTTAACTAATGTGAATGTCATGAGTCTGATAGCAAGCATGGGTTTACGGATTCCCTTGATTGTTTCGGAGCGCTCTAATCCATTGCACCAGAAAATTAGTTCAGCATTAAAATCTTTACGCCGTCGCTTATATCCGCGTGCGGATGTGGTGATGCTGCAAACCAAGCAAGCAGCCGATGAGTTCCAAGCGAGTATGCCTGCTTTAAAGTCCTTGGTGGTGATGCCCAATCCCTTACCTCTTGATTTGCAGCTGAGTGCGCTTAGTGTTGAGAAGCCACAACGGATTATGGCAATGGGGCGTTTGGTCAAGAGTAAGCAGTTTGATTTATTGATTCATGTGTTTAGCCAAGCCAGTAAGCAGATACCTGGGTGGACCTTACATATTTATGGTGATGGCCCTGAGCGAGAGAAACTCCAGCAGTTGATTGGGAGTTTGAATAAAACCGAATCGATTTTCCTTGAAGGCAAAACTACTGAGCCCTGGGAAAAAATGCGTGAGGCGCAAATTTTCGCCATGACTTCACGCTTAGAGGGTTTTCCGAATGCCATGATGGAGGCGATGGCAATGGGCTTGCCCGTGATTGCCTTTGACTGCCCAAGTGGTCCGCGAGAAATTAGCCAAGAAGGGCAATGCGCGCAGATTGTTCCCTTAGATGATACACAACAATTTCAAGCTGGCTTGATACGTATGATGCAAGATACAGCGTATCGACAGAGCATGGCAAGCTGTGGGCAAGAGCATGTGTTTACGCACTACTGTCAAGAGCAGGTGTTAGGGCAGTGGGATGCTTTGTTTGAACAACTTCTAGATCGGCCCTTGAAGCATTAAGAACGAAACGGAATTAAGATAACTATGAAGCGTAAATTACGTGTACTGCACATTATTAGTGGGCTTGGTCAAGGCGGCGCCGAAAGCGTGTTGACTCGATTAGTCGCGCATTCACAAGAAGAGAATATTGTTTTATCCTTCGCTGATGAGGGCATGTATGGCCCCCAGATTCGCCAAGCGGGTGTTGAGCTACATTGCCTAGGAATGCGCCCAGGCCGTTTAAGTGTGGGCGACTTTTCGCGTTTAATAAAGAAAATCCGTGAGTTAAAACCTGATGTGGTGCAAACCTGGATGTATCATGCGGACTTTATTGCCGGACTCGCAGCGCGTATGGCTGGCTGCAAGCATATTGCTTGGGGGATTCGTAATTCTGGTTATCAACTTAAGCAAAGCTCACGTAGCGCGTATTATCTAGCGCGCCTGAGTGGTCTAATGAGCCGCCTAATTCCACAGAAAATTATTGTATGTGGAGAGCAGGCGGCGCAATTACATCAAGCCTGGGCCTATGATAAAAATCGAATGATTGTTATCCAGAACGGTTACGATCTTAGCCGCTGGCAAGACGACTCCTTAGGAGCAGAGCAACTTCGACATGCATGGCAGATTAAACCTGGTGAACAGCTCTTGGGCTTTGTGGCGCGCTGGAATCCCTTAAAAGATCATACGAGTTTATTGCGCGCCTATGCATTACTGAAGCAAGAGCGACTTAAGCAAGGCCGCATGGCACCGCGCTTAGTGTTAGTAGGTAAGGGCTTGGAGACGAGCAATGCGCCATTGATGGCTTTGATTGATGAGCTAGGGTTAAAAGCTCAAGACGAGACGCAGCTAATGCAAGCGTTAGCAACGGCACAAACGCTAGATGCTGAGCACTCTGACTTGCAAGGGGACAATAAGCCGCTGACCTCTGAGCACTCTGACTTGCAGGATGACAATAAGCTAGTGGCCTCACAAGCTTCTACGCTACAGGAGGGCAGATCTAATCATACCGACATTATTCTTCTTGGGATGCGCAGCGATGTACCCACGATTATGTCGGCTCTAGATATTCATGTCTTATCCAGTATTGCTGAGGGCTTTCCGAATGTGGTGGCTGAGGCCATGGCTTGTGGCACCCCTTGTGTGGTGACGGATGTAGGTGATGCGGCCTTGATGGTGGGTGATTTGGGCTGGGTCGCACAGCCGAGTAATCCAGAGGATTTGGCGCAGAAGATAGCCCAAGCTCTTAACTATCTAGAGAGTCTGAGCATGCAAGAACAAGAGCAGTATGCGCGACGGGTTCGTCAATTTGTTTTGGATAATTTTAGTTTATCGACAATGGTGGATCGCTATGAACAGACTTGGCGAGATATGGTTGAGGCTTAGCTCGAATCGTTATGAGCAAACTGATCACAATATGGCTGAAGCTTAAAGGATATAAATAATGGCCAAAATATTCATGGTAGTCAATAATCCAGCATTCTTCCTATCGCATCGTTTGCCGATAGCCTTGGCTGCAAAGCAAGCAGGGCATGATGTGCATATCGTGACCATGGCTGGAGAATCGGTTAAGACTATCTTAGCAGCAGGGCTAAAGCACCATGCCTTGCCCATGTCGCGTAGTGGTACTAATCCCTTGCAAGAGTTCAAGACGCTTATGTTTCTCTATTGTCTTTTTCGTCGAGAACAGCCGGATTTAGTGCACTTGGTTACGATTAAGCCTGTGCTCTATGGTGGGATTGCTGCACGCTTGGCTAAGGTAAAAGGCCTTGTGTATGCGATTTCAGGTCTAGGGTTTATTTTTACGCGGCAACGTAATGGTTTAGATCTGCTCAAAACAGCAGCAGTAACTTTATATAAATTGGCTCTAGGCCATCCGAATAGCAAAGTGATTGTGCAAAACCAAGATGATAAGAAAGTCTTGGAGCAAATAGGTGCATTGCGCGCCAATCAGGCCGTACTAATCAAGGGCTCTGGCGTTGATATGCAGGAGTTTGCCGCCACGCCAGAGCCGCCGGAGCCGGTTGTCGTCACGATGGCGGCTCGCTTGTTAAAAGATAAAGGCGTTATGGAATATGCCCAAGCTGCACGTCTAGCACGTGATGCGGGTGATCATACGAGTGTCTGGCAACTCGCGGGCAGCCTAGATCCAGGCAATCCCGCTTCTCTTAATGAGCAAGAATTATCACAAATTAGTGAGCATCTGCAGGTGCTGGGTGAGCGCCATGATATTGCCCAACTCTATGCGCAGTCGCATATTGTCGTCTTGCCTTCGTATCGTGAGGGTATTCCTAAGTCTCTGCTTGAAGCGGCTGCCAGTGCGCGTCCTATTGTTACCAGTGATGTGCCAGGATGTCGTGATGCGATTATTGTGCATAAAACCGGTGAGTTAGTACCCGTTAAAGATGCGCATGCCTTAAGTGAGGCGATTCAAGGCCTGATTAGCGATAAGCAGCGCCGGCAAGCCATGGGTAAAGCGGGGCGCGAACTGGCTGAAGAGGAGTTCGCTTTGCCGATTATTATTGAGCAACATAGAGCACTTTATCAAGAGCTGTTAGACCAGCAAAAGTAATCAAGACAACAAGGCTAAGCATTACTTTAGGCTTAAAAAGGCAGCGTCACGTCAGGGGCAAACTGCTGAAATAGACTACGGAAGTCAGCTTGGATTTGCGCTAAACTTGCTTGGTCCTGTGCTTCAAATCGCAACACAATAACAGGCGTTGTGTTCGAGGCCCTGGCCAAACCAAAACCATAAGGATATTCAGCACGAATACCATCAATCTTGATGAGGCGCGTAGCTTTAGGTAGTTCCGCTTGTGCTTGTAATTGAGCGATGAGGGCATGTGGCTGACCGTCTTGCATCTGGATTTTTAATTCAGGTGTAGAGATGTCTTGTGGTAGGGCTTCCAAGACCGCACTGGCGTTCTCGTGACGCGACAGAATTTCTAAGAGGCGAGCACCCGTATACAGCCCATCATCAAAGCCATACCAACGTTCTTTAAAGAAAATATGCCCGCTCATCTCGCCACCTAAAGCGGCTTGCTCAAGCAGCATCTTATGTTTGATTAATGAGTGACCTGTCTGCCACATCAGAGCCTTGCCACCTGCTGCTTCAATCTGCTCGCCAACATGGCGGCTGCACTTGACGTCATAGACAATGGTAGCGCCTGGAACCCGAGATAAGACATCTTGACTAAAGAGAATTAATTGACGATCTGGCCAGATGATTTGCCCTGTTTTCGTGACTACACCCAGTCGGTCGGCATCGCCATCGAAGGCTAAACCAATCTCACAATCGCTGCTTTGTACATGTTCGATAAGGTCCTGCAAATTATGTGGGTCAGCGGGATCAGGGTGATGGTGCGGGAAATCAGCATCGACTTCGCAGTAGAGTGCATCAATGTCACAGCCTAGGCGTCGGAATAAATCTTCGGCCACAACGCCGCCTACGCCGCTGCCACAGTCGATAGCAATCTTCATGGGGCGGCTGAGCTGAATATCACTGGCGATGCGTTGAATATAGTCTGGAATAACCTTAATCACTTGCTCGGTGCCTGCCAAGTGAGCAGAGCCTTTTTCAAGTTGCGTAGTTGGCGTATTCAGCGCTGGCTTAAGTAATGGCGGCGTTGACGAATTCGCAGGGCCTTTTTCAAGTAGCGCCAGCATCTCAACATAGAGGGAACTGACTTGCTCACCATATAAGGCCTGACCATTGAGCATCATTTTGAAGCCATTGTAGTCAGGTGGATTATGGCTGCCTGTGATTGCTACAGCGGCACCAATCTGGTGGTGGTAGGTGTAAAAATACACGAGAGGCGTCGGCACCATGCCAAGATTAATCACCTGCACGCCTTGATCGCGTATGCCGGCGCTTAATTGCTGCGCTAAATGAGGGCTACTATGCCGCCCATCAAAACCCAAGACAATCTGTGTGTGTGCAAATTGACGAGCACGTTGACCTAAAGCGCGGCCGAGTAAAAAGGCGAAGTCCTGATTAATTTGCTCGGGCACAATACCACGAATATCATAGGCTTTGAAGACATTTTGCGGTAAAGCGTGCATAGGAAATCCTTATAAAACATGTAAAACGCACATAATACCTAAACATTAGCAGTTTTTTTCGGTAGAATGGTTTTTACATTTCTTCGCTTAACGAAAACTTACAGCAGACCAAGCATTTTAGGTACCGATATGACTTTATTAGCCGATCTTCAAGACGTCGTGGGAGCAGACCACATTCTTACTGGTGATGATGCCAAGCCTTATTTAACTGACTGGCGTGGACGCTTTATAGGTAGAGCTGTGGCCGTGGTTCGTCCTGGCACGGTAGAAGAGGTGGCTGATGTGGTGAAAACCTGCTTGTATTATGAAACACCGATGGTAACCCAAGGCGGTAATACGGGCTTGGTAGGAGGCGCCACACCAAGTAATAAGGGTGATGCCGTGGTGATTCTCACGACTCGTCTGAATAAGGTGCTGGATATTGATACCGATAACGATACGATTACGGTGCAAGCGGGTTGTATTCTGCAAGCTGTTCAAGAGGCTGCCGCTAAAGTGGATCGTCTCTTCCCACTAAGCTTAGCGGCTGAAGGTAGTTGCACAATCGGCGGTAATTTAGCCACCAATGCGGGCGGTACACAAGTGCTGCGCTATGGCAATGCACGCGACCTTACCTTAGGTTTGCAAGTGGTAACGGTCGATGGTGAAATCTGGGATGGCTTGCGTGGCTTACGTAAGGACAATACAGGCTACGATTTACGTAATTTATTTGTCGGCAGTGAAGGCACCTTAGGGATTATCACGGCAGCCACTTTAAAACTTTATCCTCAGCCTGTGGCGCAGACCACGGCTTTACTTGCTTTGACAGGCTTAGAAAGTGCTGTGAAGGTGCTCACTCGAGCACGTCGTGATTTTGGCTCCGCCTTAACGGGTTTTGAAATTATCTCAGATTACTGCATGCAGATCGTGGCCGATAATTTTCCGCAGATGAAATTGCCATTCGAGCCCGCTTCAGCGCCTTGGTATGCCTTAATTGAGGTGTCGGATAGTGAGAGTGCTGAACATGCCCGAAATCGCTTTGAAGATGTCGTTGGTCGCGCCTTTGAGGCGGATGAAATTGTTGATGCGGTGATTGCTGAGTCTGTACAACAGAGTCAGGAACTCTGGCATATTCGTGAGAGCATTCCTTTGGCCGAGGCCGAAGTAGGTAAAGGTATTAAGAACGATATTTCTGTACCCGTTTCTCTTACGGCGCAATTTGTCGAAAAAACCAATGAGTTGCTACAACAAAATTTCCCAGGTGTGCGCCATATTATCTTTGGTCATCTTGGCGATGGCAATTTACACTACAATGTGGGCGCTCCTGATGGGCAAGAAGAAGACTTTTTAAGTATTCAGAAAGATGTTTATAAAGTGGTGTACGACAGCGTACATGCATTCAAGGGCTCTATCTCGGCCGAGCATGGCGTAGGCCAGCTTAAGAAAGATCTACTGCCTGAATACAAGGATGAGGTTGAGTTGGCTCTGATGCGTAAAATTAAGCGTGCCTTAGATCCGAATGCCTTACTGAATCCTGGTAAAGTCATCAATAGCGTTGAGTTCTATTAATCCTTAGCGACTCTGGCAGCGAGGGCAATAATACGTTGCACGCTGCCCCTGGATTATTTTCTTAATTGGCGTGGCGCATACACGACAAGCTTGTCCAAGTCGGTCATAGACTTGCGCATGCAGTTCAAAGTATGCCCCTGGTTGACCATCGGTATGATGGAAGTCTTTTAAGGTGCTGCCACCACTTTCTAAGGCTTTATTTAAAGTGTCAAGTATTGCTTGATGAAGGCGCTCTACACGTTGATGTGAAATCTTATTCGAGGCGACTTTGGGGTTGATTCCTGCCTTAAAGAGGCTTTCGCTGCAATAAATATTACCTACACCAACGACAATTGAGCCACTGAGTAAACTGGCTTTAATATTCTGCGATTTTTGACGCAAGGCTTGGTATAAGTAATCGACCGTAAAAAGAGGGTCGAAAGGCTCAATGCCTAGGCTCTGCAAAAGTGGGTGCTCCAAGACATTGTCGCCCTCATGCCATAAGATTGCGCCAAATCGCCTTGGATCATTTAAGCGAAAGCAAGCCTTGTCGAAAACCCATTCAATGTGGTCATGTTTTAATAAGAACTCTCCCTCGTTCACACGACGAATGGAGCCGGACATGCCTAAATGAATTAATAAGCTGCCATGGCTAAAATTCATTAATATGTATTTTCCGCGTCTTGTGATGCTGAGCACTTGTTGCCCTTTTAAGGTTTCCGGTAAAAAGGCAGGAATGGGCCAGCGCAAAGTGGGGAAATAAATGCGAAAGGCTTTGACCGCTTGTCCCGCAACGAAAGGCTCTAGGCCTCGGCGGGTGGTTTCAACTTCAGGTAATTCAGGCATATTGCTTAAAAACGTTGCTTTGAGGGGAGATTAAGATGTCTTCTATTAAGATTTTACCCTTAGAACGCTGAAAAATACGGTAGCAATGTTAATATAAACTTTGTCATAAATATTTTGTGGTGTTCTTGGTTTTGTGAATTTACTTAAGTCGCTTGTCTTGTGTTTAATTTTATCGAGTTTTGGTCCGACTGTATTGGCTCAATCCATCGATTTACCAGGCTTACGTCATCTGCGCCCATTTTTAGAATACAAAGTGGCGGATGATATCTTGCCTGTTGATTTTTCGTATGCGATGCAAGCGGATGAAATTTATCAAGTGCTCTTGATAGAGGTGGCGATTCAAGATGGCAATTATGAGTTAGCCGCCCGTGAATCCCTTAATTTTTTAAAAGATATCAAGAACTCTTCGGCGATTGCTGAACGAGCCACCAAATTACATCTTGCTCTAGACAAGCCTGCTCAAGCGCTCGAAGCAGTGCGTTATTGGGTGCAGTTAGATAAGGGCAAGGAAGCGAAAACCTTATTTTACTTATTATTGGGTGATAATCAGAAGACGCGGGAATTGGCTGACCATTTGCGCGCGGATCTCTTAAGGGCGCAGGAAGGGCACGATCAAGAGCTTGTCCTATATGAGATGGCGACATTGCTTGAAGAGCTTAATGACCGACAAGCGGCCAAAGATGTTTTCGATTATGCCAGCCATGGCATCCTACAAGACTCAGCGGACTTACACATGATTAAGTCGAATTTCGCTGTTCGCGTCAATTATATGGAAGAGGCATGGGATGAGGCATTTAAAGCCTTGGATATTGATCCGAGCATGGCGCCTGCAGCGGGTAGAATTTTGTTTTTGGCTCAAGGACCGCGGCGCGCACAGGCCTTGAATTTTGTGCAGTCTTTTTTACATAAATACCCAGCCTCAAGAGAGTTGTATTTAGCGTATATTCAAGAGCTTGCCCGAGACCGTGATTATAAGGAAGCGACTGCCGAGCTTAAGCGCATGCGCCAAGCCAATCCTGAGGATTTTGAACTGCTTTACTTTGAGGCTTTATTGCACAAAGATGCGCAACAATATGAATCAGCGCGTAAGCTATTGATTCAGTTTATAGAGATTCAGAAACAACGCCAGCAAACCACTGAAAATGAAAGCACCAACTCGAAAGAGATGGAAGTTTTAGCGCGCATGGCTTTAGCGTCGGTTTACGCCGAGGAGAAAAAATATAGTTTAGCCTTGGCGCAGTTAGATAAATTAAAGCCAGAGGATACAACGCTTGAGGTTGATCTTGAGAAAGCTCGCTTGTATGCACGCTTAGGACAGATTACTAAGGCCTTAGATAAGTTGTCCTCGATTAAGTCAGAGAGCGATGAAGAAAAGTCGATGGTCTACTTAGTCGGAGGTGATATATTGCAAACCTCAGGACGTACGGACCAGGCAATTGCTTATTTAGATCGTGCGCTGAAAGACTTGCCTGATGATAATTCGATTAAATATAGTTTGGCTATGCTTTACGAAATGCGCGGGCAATTAGATCTCACCGAGAGGTATCTGCGTCAAGTGATTGATGCTCAACCGAGTGATGCACATGCCTATAATGCGCTTGGCTATGTGTTCGCGGATAATAATTACAATCTTACTGAAGCGCAAAGCTTGTTAGAGCGAGCCTTGGTGTTTGACCCACACAGCCCTTATATCCTCGATAGCATGGGATGGTTGCAGTTTCGACTAGGCAATTATATGCTTGCTTTAGAGTATTTAGAGTTAGCCTATGAAATTGATGAGCAAGTCGAGATAGCAGCGCACTTGGCCGATGTATATGTTGTGTTAGGTAATCCAGAGCGCGCCAAAGCTATTTTATTGAAAGCTCAAGAACAGGATAAAGATAATGAGGTGTTGCGTCAGACGATTCGACGCCTAGATTTAGGAATTAAACCATGATGATAAAGCGCTTGACAAGAGTGGCGGCATTCGCCGTTATTGCCGGTTTAGCCGCATGTACTACCCCCCAACCCTTGATCCAAGCCGATCCCAGTCTAAGTCAAGAACAACAGTTGCTGCGCGATGGACGCTTTGCCTTATTGGTATTTGACCGTGCCTTAGAGCGCAATACAGATTCAGTGCAAGGTAATTTTCGTTGGTTATCGCAGCAAGAACGTATTACTCTAGACCTGAGTAGCCCTTTAGGGCAGGTCTTGGCCAGAGTTGAGGTCAGACCAGGTCATGCTAGTATGACACGAGCCAATGGGGAGTATTTAGAGGCCAGCAATCCTGATGAGTTGGTAGCTCAGGTCTTAGGTAATCCAATTCCCGTCACGGGTTTGCAGTATTGGATTCATGGCCGTGCGATGCCTATGTATTCAATCGAGCAAGCTGAGTATGATGAGGCTAAGCGCTTAACTCGTTTTCAGCAAGCGGGATGGCGTGTCACTATGAGCGATTATGATGCTCAAGGTCCCAAGCGTTTGGCACTTATTCGACAGGTATCGAACCAACGCATAAATGTGCGTATTAGTATTGATTAAAACCTTGGATTCCAAGGTAATTGAGGCATAGTGTGATATCGACAATGCTTTAAAAATTGATGTAGGCTCAGTTTGGGCGTTGATATAGGCAGTGGTTTAAATCTAGGCATTGATTTAAAGATTGAATCAGACATTACTTTATAAGCATTGACTTCAAATATGACGACAGTGGCACAAACCGTTATCCGCGCGCCTGCTCCAGCAAAACTTAATCTTTTTTTGCACGTGCTGGGTCAGCGCGCCGATGGCTATCATCTCTTACAGACTGCCTTCACCTTAGTGGATTGGCAAGACGAACTTTGTTTTAAGCGCCGTGATGATGGGCAGATTATACGCTTGAATGATATGCCAGGGGTGGCGCCAGAAGAAGATCTCGTGGTGCGAGCGGCGCGCTTATTGCAGGCGCATACAGGCACACATTTAGGTGCGGAAATTCATGTGGATAAACAGCTGCCAAGCGGTGCGGGTCTAGGCGGCGGCTCTAGTGACGCAGCGACAACTTTGATGGCGCTGAATTATTTATGGCAGACAGGATTAAGTGATGCTGAATTAGCTGAGCTTGGCGTACAACTTGGCGCAGATGTTCCCGTATTTATTTTTGGTCAAGATGCTTTTGCCCAAGGCATTGGCGAGGAACTGCAAGCATTAAACCTAGTGCCACAAGCCTATGTCTTGATTCAACCTGACTTAGCGATTCCGACCCCAGCTATTTTTAAATCCCCTCAACTTAAGCGCGATACCGCAGAGCAGAGTTTTGCCCAGGTCGAGCAGGGTTTACAAAGTATGCAGGCGGTGAATCAGGAACTCAAGCAGGGTTTGCAAAGTAGGCAAGCGATAAATCAGGCCTTAGAGCAAGGACAGGGCTCGCCTCAGCAAGTGCTTGGAATACCTAAGGAACAGTCAAGGACGCTGAGTACATCACTGAATATACGCTATTATGGACACAATGATTTAGAAAAAGTCGCCTTATTACTGTATCCCGCCTTACAGCATTTAGTCCACGCCTTACATCAGCAAGGATGGCCAGTGCGAATGACGGGCTCAGGCTCTTGCTTTTTCCTGCCAGTAAAAGATATTCAGCAAGCACATGAAGTAGCGCTACAAGTGCGCTCTTGGGCAGATACGTGGCAAACACAATCAGCAGATCACCTTGCGATCAAATACGTGCAAGTTTGTCAAAGCTTGCAAGCGCATCCGATTAAGGCTTTATTGGGGGTGTAGATAGGCTAACCTAAGCTAAGGTGTGTGTGCATAAAAAGCAGACCTTAATCAAGTTTGCAGCCAAGAAAGCAAGACGTGTGACAATAAAGCAACAAATTGGTGAGTATTGCGTGATTTATGCAACAACCCCTTTTCAAAATCCTAAAAGTTTGGGTATAATTTAAATCTTGTCAGGCAGGGCATATTTAATTGCTTAAATAAGCACTAGCCAAATAAGACAAGTGTTGGGGCGTCGCCAAGCTGGTTAAGGCACTGGATTTTGATTCCAGCATGCGAAGGTTCGAATCCTTCCGCCCCAGCCAACACAATTATATGAGACCGTTTATGCGACACCAGATTTGGCTGTATTGCTAAACGGTTTTTTTCTTACTACTTATCTCCCTCCTCACTATCATGACTACAAAAAACTTCATGATTTTTACCGGCACTGCTAATCCAAGACTTGCCGTTGATGTCGTCAATCACTTAGATATGTCACTAGGAAAGATGACCGTTGGTCGTTTCTCTGATGGTGAGGTAATGGTTGAGATTCTTGAGAATGTACGCGGTCGCGATGTTTTCGTCTTGCAACCGACTTGCGCACCAACCAATGACAACTTGATGGAAATCATGACCATGGTTGATGCTTTGCGTCGTGCCTCAGCAGGGACGATTACAGCAGCTATTCCATACTTTGGTTATGCGCGTCAAGACCGTCGTCCGCGTTCAGCGCGCGTGGCCATTACCGCTAAAGTTGTCGCGAATATGTTGCAGTCTGTGGGTGTTGACCGTGTTTTAACCATGGACTTGCATGCGGACCAAATCCAAGGTTTCTTCGACATTCCTGTGGATAATATTTATGCAGGTCCTGTTTTGTTGGCCGATATTGATCGTCGCCAATTTAAAGACTTAGTGGTGGTTTCTCCCGATATTGGTGGTGTTGTACGTGCTCGTGCATTAGCGAAGCAACTTGAAGCTGACTTAGCGATTATCGATAAGCGTCGTCCACGTGCCAATGTGTCGGAAGTGATGAATATTATTGGCGAAGTTGATGGTCGTACCTGTATCATCATGGATGATATGGTCGATACTGCGGGTACTTTGACTAAAGCGGCCTCCGCCTTGAAAGAGCGTGGCGCTAAAGCGGTGTATGCATATTGTACGCACGCGGTTTTATCCGGCAGCGCGATTGAGCGTATTGGTGGTTCTGAGATTGATGAGTTAGTGGTTACCGACACAATTCCACTGAGCGAAGCGGCCGCTGCTTGCCCGAAGATCCGTCAATTATCTTCAGCCGCTTTATTGGGCGAGACAATCTTACGTATTTCGCAATCTGAGTCAGTGAGCTCAATGTTTGCGGATTAAGAATTCAAGTTGATACTGGTCGCGGTATCAACTGAATCACGGTTTAAGCATTAGGCTTAAACTTTTTTATTTTTATGTTTTTTGATATTCGGAGTATTCCATGAAATTTAACGCCAAATTGCGTGACGTTCAGGGTTCGAGTGCGAGCCGCCGCCTGCGTCGTGCTGGTAGCGTACCTGGCATCGTTTACGGTGGTAAAGGTGAAGCTGTTAGCATCGAACTAGATCACAACCAAATGTACCACGCTGTACGTAAAAGCGAGTTCCATGCATCAGTGCTAGAAATGAACTTAGATGGTAAAGTTGAGAATGTATTATTGCGTGCTGTTCAATGGCACCCATACAAACAACAAGTTTTACACATTGACTTTCAACGTGTTGAAGCAGGTCAAGCAATTACCACTAAAGTACCATTAACATTCATCAATGCAGAATTGTCACCAGCGGTTAAATTGCACGGTGAGAATGTTTCTCATGTATTGAATGAAATCGAAATCACTTGCTTACCGAAAGATTTGCCAGTTGAAATCGTTGTTGATCTAGCTGAGCTAGAGTCAGCTCAAGTAGTTCACTTAGGTTCAGTTAAGGCTCCTAAAGGTGTTACATTCGTAGCGCCTGAAGATGAAGTATTAGCTTCTGCTGTTGCCCCTAAAGGTCCTAAAGTTGAAGCTGCTGACGACGCTGAAGGCGAAGCTGCTGCTGAATAATCTTATTGATAAGAATAGTCTTAGACAGGCTATTTTTGCATAAGTCATTCTATAATCCCCCGTTGTGCGTTAAGCTTGCCGGGGGATTTGTACGTAAGGAAGTATTGTGAATCACACTATTCGACTCATTGTTGGTCTTGGTAATCCTGGGCTACAGTATGAAGCCACACGGCATAATGTGGGATTTTGGCTAGTCGATCAGTTGGCGGATAGGTATCATGCGAACTTCACCCTAGAAACTGGATTTTCTGGACAAGTGGCTAAGACCAAGACGATTGACGGTAATCTTTATTTTTTAAAGCCCATGACCTATATGAACCGGTCGGGGCAGTCAGTTCGAGCTTTAGCGCAGTTTTATAAAATTGGCGTAGAAGAAATATTGGTTTTGCATGATGAGTTAGACCTATTGCCAGGTCAAGTGAAGCTCAAGAAGGGTGGTGGTCATGCGGGCCATAATGGCTTGCGAGATATTCAAGCGCAGATGGGGAGCCCTGATTTCTTGCGTATGCGTATTGGTATAGGTCATCCGCGCACAATGGGTTTAGCGCAACAAGTTGCAGACTATGTGTTGCATGCTCCCCGTAAAGAAGATATGCCCTTGATTGAGGAGAGCTTAGTGCGTGCCACAAAAAGTGTCCAAGCGCTCTTGAAAGGCGATTATAATTTAGCTTCACGTGAACTTGCTGCTAAGGCATAAAGGACTCTTTCGTGTCTTCTCAACTTACCTTTAAAAATGATTTAAAAGCGTTCTGGGCGTATATTATACGGCCTAGCTTTGGTCCTCGACTTGCGCATAATCGTCGCGGTGATGGTTGGTGGAGTGATCTTAAAGTTCATACGCCGTTTAAGCTACTTTTAAAATGGGCCTTTTTTCTTTGGCTTTTAAATATTGGTCTTTTAGCGCCTATTGCGATAGGTGTGGCGGAATCATTAGGTGCCAAACATCGAATTAGTTTAGATATCCCCTATCTCTTCTTATTGGCCGCTATATGGGCACCCATAGTGGAAGAGCTATTATTTCGCTTTGGTCTACGACGGCCAAAATTGATTTTAATTTACGTCCCCTTAATGATTTACGTAATGCACAATGGGCCGAATATCGTCAGTCTGGGCATAGTTGTGTTATTATCATTTTTATTGATTTTATTTGATTTACTACGTCAAACTGATGAGCGCTTCGCTTTGCCATTTGCATGGCGACGTTATTATCGGCAATGGTTTCCATTGGTTTTTCATGCATCAGTCTTTAGCTTTGCGGCTATGCACCTCATGAACTATCAATTTGGCGATAGTATGACATGGTTAGTGCCTTTATTAATACTGCCACAATGGTTGACAGGCTTGGTTGTTGCCTGGATGCGCATGCGTGACAGCATGGCTTGTGCGGTGGTAATGCATGCAATTTTTAATGGGGGACCTATCCTATTAATGCTCCTATTGATGCAATTGCTACCTGAGCAAGTTCTTACTACATAGTGTTTTTGCGAATTGTTAGCGAGTAATACAGTATAGTATTGTTTTTTTAAAATGAATATCGATGGAAATGAAAATAAATATGTCGATATTCATGTGTCTGTTGAATTTTGAATCAGCAGTTTTTCTCTTGCTCTGTACAAGAGTTTTTGAATTTAAGGAAGAATATGGCTTTGCAGTGTGGCATCGTTGGCTTGCCTAACGTTGGAAAATCTACTTTATTTAATGCCTTGACTAAGGCAGGTATTGCCGCGGAAAACTATCCGTTCTGTACGATTGAGCCTAACGTAGGGATTGTGGAAGTGCCTGATTCACGTTTAGATGAGTTGGCCAAAATTGTTAAGCCAGAGCGTGTTTTGCCAGCGACAGTTGAGTTTGTCGATATTGCAGGCTTGGTGGCTGGTGCTTCTAAGGGTGAAGGCTTAGGTAATCAATTCTTAGCCAATATTCGCGAGACGGATGCGGTTGTGCATGTCGTGCGCTGTTTTGAAGACGAGAATGTGGTTCACGTGGCCGGTCGTGTTGACCCCATTAATGATATTGAAGTAATTAATACGGAATTGGCCTTGGCGGATTTGGCTTCGGCAGAGAAAGCCTTACAACGTTCGCAGAAGGTTGCGCGTGCAGGTGACAAAGAAGCTCAAAAATTGACAGCGGTTCTTGAGAAAATTGTACCTGTATTGAATGAGGCACGTCCTATTCGTTCATTGGATTTGGATGAAGACGAACTGCTGGCGATTCGTCCTTTTGGTTTTATTACGGCAAAACCCGCGATGTACGTCGCCAATGTTAAGGAAGACGGTTTCGAGAACAATCCTCACCTTGAGGCTGTGCGTCAATATGCCGAGAATGAACATTCCCCAGTGGTAGCAGTCTGTGCGGCCATTGAAGCTGAAATTGCTGACTTGGAAGAAGAAGACAAGACGGTGTTCTTGGAAGATATGGGCATGGATGAGCCAGGTTTAAACCGTGTCATTCGTGCTGGCTATAAATTGCTTGGTTTGCAGACCTATTTCACTGCCGGCGTTAAAGAAGTGCGTGCTTGGACTATTCGCGTAGGCGATACAGCACCGAAAGCAGCAGGCGTGATTCATACTGACTTTGAGCGTGGTTTTATTCGTGCGCAGACCATCGGCTATGATGATTATATTGTCTTCAAAGGCGAGCAAGGTGCTAAAGAGGCCGGTAAAATGCGCGCTGAGGGCAAGGAATATATTGTTAAAGACGGCGATGTATTGAATTTCCTATTTAATGTATAAACTGAATTAACGCTTTACAGTTGCGGAAAGCAAATTAATCTTGGGACGGAGACATCATGATTAAAAAAATTGATCCCACGCTTCTTACTACGCGTGTTGAGCAAGGTAAGTTGAATACAAGCGAGTCTATCGATAATGATATTATGCCTTTAAGTACCTTGCGTCAGGCGCGCTTCGATGGTGAAGTGACGCGTGAGGCATTGCTTGAGGAGGCTTGTAAGGTCTTTGCGGAGCAAGGTTATTCAGCAGGCTCGAGTAAGACAATTTGCCAACGTGCTAATGTGAATCTAGCCTCGGTGAATTATCACTTTGGTGGTAAGTCTGCACTGTACCGTGAGGTATTAATTGAAGCACAACGCCAGTTGACGGATAATTTATTACTTAAGCTCGATACGATTGGCGATATTATGAGTCTGCGTGAGCGAGTCCGCACCTATTTAGAACATATTTTCGGGGTGTTTTTGCTTGAGGAAACCCCGTGGTATGCGAAAGTCTTGGTGCGTGAGTATATCGAACCGTCTTCCTTTGGGATGGAGTTGATGAAGCGTGGTGGCTTTCCTAATATCACGCGGATGAGCGAGATGTTTGCTAACTACTTTGAGCTTCCTGAGGATCATCCAACCGTCTTACGCGCAGTTACGTACACGTTCTCAATGGCGATGGGTAGTTTGGCTTTTGAGTCAACCTTAACAGCGAATTCTGATGCGGTACGACGTATCCGTTCTGATAGTGATGCGGCATTGAAAGAGTTAAGTTTTGTGTTGATGACCGGGATGGATGTCTTGAAAATGAGTATGAAGACATTTAAACCATAAGTGCAATCAAGCGCAATACCTAAGCCTTAAGCGAGATAAGCCTTAAGTAAATGAATAGACCTATTAAAGAAAGTTTAGAAGATTAATCCATGAAAAAGTGGCTGAAAGGCATATTGATTGCATGCGTTGTATTTCTTATCGCTGCCTTTATCGGGGTTGCTATTTTTATATTAACGTTTGATACCACGGTATATAAAAATAAACTTGCCTCCATGGTGAAATCTCAATATAACCGAGAACTGAATGTTAATGGCGACATTAAACTTTCTTTATTTCCTCGTATTGGTCTAAATGTCTCTGATGTTAGTTTGAGCGAGCGTGGCTCAACGCAAGAGTTTGCGCATGTCGATAATATTCGTTTTGCGGTTGCGATATGGCCACTGATTAGCAATCGCTTCTTAGTTGACCATATGAATATTAGTGGTTTGCGAGCAAATATTGTGCGCGATCACGATGGCTTACTGAATTTTGATGACTTGCTGTCATTGTCTGAAACTGAACAAGCGGCAGGTGATAATAGCCAAGCCAATCAAGTCGCTGCTAAGGCAGGAACTGGCCAGGTGAATCCAGAGACAGAACAAGCAGTGAGTGAATCACTCGGCGAGTGGTTGGCGAAAACTGACTTCAAGGTTGATGTCGCGGGTATGGTTCTGCAAAAGGCACAACTCAACTATCTAGACCTTGCTTCACAATATCAATTGCAATTAGATAATGTGCAGGTTGATACTGGGCGTATTACGCTAGGGCAAGCCTTCGATATTCATTTACAAGCTGATGTAAAAGGGGAGAGGCCACAGGCCGCTGCAACCCTTGATGTCAGTGGTTTGCTCTTATTAAATCCTGAAAAACAACAATACACGGCACAAAAATTACGCGCGACCTTATTAGGGCAGATTAATCAGCTTGATATTACGAAAGCAAATTTAGCGGGTGACTTTAATCTCGATACCTTATCGTATGCGATTTTTGGTAAGGCGGTAGAATTAAGTGTGCAAGCCAAGGGCCTAGAGAAGAGTGGTACAGATACCGTGAGTATTGACATGACTGCGCCACAATTAAACTACAATGCATCGGACCTGAGCTTAGGCTTGGAGAATTTTGCGCTGAACAGCCGCTTACAGCGCAAAGATAAACAGTCTATAGACCTTGAGTTGCGTAGTCCAGAATTGGATGTCTCACCGACCAAGGCGGGTGGAAAGCCCTTAACAGGTAAGATAAGCATTCAGCATACAGAACAGAAAATTGATCTCGGTTTTAGTCTGAGCAATATCAGCGGGATTGCTCAGGATTTGAATGTTGAACAAGTCCAGTTAAGCGGGCTCTATCAGGCGAATGAAGAGAGTAAATTGGATATTTCCTTGAGCTCCGCGGGTAAATTTAATTTGTTTGAGCAGACGATTGGCTTGCCCTATATTCAAGGGGAGTTACGCTTACAAGAAGGTGCCGATACGCAGCAAACTTTCCCCATGACGGGAACCCTTAAGACCAACTTACTCCAGGACCAAACAGACTTTCAACTTAACTTTTTGAATTCCCAAGGTAAGTTAGCGATTACGGGTATTTTTACCAACTTCTTTAAGCCACGTATTAGTTTTGATGTCTCAGCCGATAAGTTTCGTCTCGATGGTTTTTTTGTTGATTTAGCTTTAATCGATGAAGTGACAGATAAGGCAAGTGTAGAGCCCAGCGCTAAGGATGTCGAGGTGGGCGCTGAGCCCATACACACGAGTGAGTCTGTGTCTAATTCAGTACAAGCAGTAGAGGCCGTGCAAGAACAATCTGCACTTGAGACGACTTCTAGCAGTGCGACGCTGAATTTTAAACAGGAACTATTGGCTCGCTTAAGCGGTGTGGGAACGTTCAATTTTAAAGAACTTAGCTATCATGACGTGGTGCTGAGTAATTTAGGTGCAACCTTAATCTTTGACCAGCAGGACGTTCAAGTCAAATCTTTGAAAGCCGATGTTTTTAATGGCAAATTAAGTGCCAATGGTGAGTATGCGATTAAAGCGAATACCTTGAGGGCCGATGCCAGCTTTACCGCGATTCAAGCGGAAAAACTCTTACAACAACTGAAGGCACAAGCGCTTTTAAGTGGCGTTTTGGATTTGCATCTGGACCTGCGTTCTGAGGGACGTCAAGAGGCGGAGTTGATTAAAAACTTGCAGGGTACGGTCGAAATCAGCGCTAAAGAAGGAAGTTTTAATGGGATTAATGTCGAGGAGCTCTTGCATGACCCCTTACTTTACGCTAAACAAGATGCGATGACACTTGAGACTTTAAAGATAGATTTAAGTAAGCAAACACCATTCGATATAATGCGCTTACAAGCGCAGATTGCTGACGAGCAAATTAACTTTAAGCAACTGGATATTTCTGCGGACTTAGGTAATCTGCAGTTAAGAAAATTGCCAAGTTACTATAATTGGCGCAATGATATGGTCCAAATTCCCATGATGTTCCAAAGTAATAAACCAGTGAACGTCAATCAAGGGGGCATTATGTTCCGCATCAAAAGCGTGCAATTGCCTCTTGTTATTGCGGGACCCAGAAAGGCATTACGCCTTAATTTAGAATTAAGAAATTAAAGACTTAAGTGAACCTAATAATTTCTTAAGTGATCCTGATAATTTCTTACCTTAATTGTTTCTACAAGTGAATGCTTATGTCAGATACCAAGCTACAAGCTATTATTCAATGTGCGCCCTGTGATAGAGCGGCGCAAGCACAATACCATCGTCGTTGGGTATTGATTGATCAAGAAGGACAAGCTTTAGCGCAAGAACATCCTGCTTTAGCCGAGCTGAGTACTGAGGTACGATTTGGCTACTTGGTCCTACGCGCACCTGGCATGTTGCGTCTAGATATACCGATGGATGTCTTGGAGGATGACGAAGAGGCTTTCGAGTCCATTCGCTTGGAGGGTGGCAAGACGGCGCGGGCCGTGACCGAGGGCGATCTGGCCAATGCCTGGCTTTCCACGTATTTCACCTATCCTGTACGTCTGATGAAACTGCATCCGGATGAGGAGAGTCCGATTTGAGCGGCTAAGCGGTTTAAGCTGATGAGCGGAACCACTGATCAACTCCTCACCGACATTATGCCGACAATTGCCGACAGGTTTAAACTGATGAGCGGATCCACTGATCAACGCTTTATCTGTTCTCTATAAGAATGCACTGCATTATACGCTTAGCACTTCGCTATGAGAGAGTAAGACACTGTGCCTTAATGGCGCTCTATTCGACTGCAGAGCGCCACGCTAGAATGACAGCGTTTCAGCTTATTTATTCGCGGTGAGCTTTTTAAATTTAGCCATTAAGTCATCTGGCGACTCTTTGTAGTCGGGATGAGGGTCAATACAGTCAACCGGACAGACGACCATGCACTGCGGCTCATCGTGGTGGCCGACGCACTCGGTGCATTTCTCAGGGTCGATTTCATAAATTTCTTTGCCCATATAAATAGCATCATTCGGGCACTGTGGTTCACAGACGTCACAGTTAATACAATCATCATTAATAATTAAAGCCATACCAATCCCATTTCGTTGAAATGAAAAGTAATTATGTCAGCCTAGGAATACTAGCGTAAATCTAATGCAGTTTATTTGGCTGCATTTTGTTTGCGGGCGGCTACTTTCTCATTAAGCCAGCGCTCGACAGAAGGGAAGACGAACTTACTTACATCACCACCAAAGCTCGCAATTTCACGCACAAAGGTGCCAGAAATAAACTGATATTGATCAGAGGGTGTCATAAATAAGGTTTCGACATCAGGAAGCTGATAACGGTTCATACCAGCCATTTGGAACTCATATTCAAAGTCAGAAACCGCACGCAAGCCACGAATAATGACGCGGGCATTCTCTTGACGAACAAAGTCCTTAAGTAGACCATCAAAGGATTTGATCTCTACATTCGAATAGTGCTCTAATACTTCTTCGGCGATTTCAAGGCGCTCTTCAAGCGTAAAGAAGGGATTCTTACCGCGACTTACCGCAACACCGACAATAACTTTGTCAAAAATGCTCGAGGCGCGACGAACTAAATCTTCATGACCACGGGTTAATGGGTCAAAGGTACCTGGATAAACGGCAATTAACATAGTATTGTTTCGCTGAAAAATAGAGTGAAAAGATTATTTAAAAGTTATTAAGAATTATACCGCTGTTAGTACTGAAATAGCGAAAAATGTACCATTCCTGCTTTGGATTCACGCAATAAGCTAAATTCTTCGCTCAGTTCGATGGGTTTGTCTGACTCAATATAGACAAGTCCACCGGGCTTAACGATAGCGGGCAGGAAGGGCTTCACTTGTGTTAATAGATCGCTGCCAAAAGGGGGGTCTAAAAAAACCAAGTCAAAACGTGAGGCATCCATACGGCGCAAGACCTGTAGTGCATCTTGGCTATGTATGCGTACCTGTGATAGTTCTAACTTGTCTCGTAGTTGGCGTAATTGGCTCAGAGCTAGGGGATTAGGCTCTACCATTTGCACATGAGTGGCGCCTCGAGAGGCCGCCTCAAAACCTAATGCACCAGTCCCAGCGAAGAGGTCAAGCACGCTTTTATCGGCATAATGACTATCCCACAGATGATTTAACCAATTGAATACTGTCTCACGAATACGGTCAGGGGTTGGGCGCAGGCCTGGGATATCCACTACCGGGATAGGCGTACGCTTAAAGTCACCGCCAATAATGCGAATTTTATGTTGGCTTAGGCCCTTACTTGAAGTCTTGGAGGCAGCCTTAGGTGTGTGTTTAAAGGGTTTCGGACTTGGAAACTTTGTCATAACGAGAGACGTCAAGCTTTGTTCAAGGACGTAAAGTGTATTGATTTATGGATTATACGCTTTTACGTCAATTGAAAGTATAAGGTACAATAAAGCCATCATTGATTATTTGAGTAAAAACCTATGTTTCGCTTTTTTAGACGCAAAAAATCTGAGCCTGCAGTCACTCCAGAAAGCCAAGCACCTGAACAGGCAGAGCGTGTTGCAGCCGAAGTCACGGATGCGCAAAGCACGGCGGCAGCTACTCTGCCAGAGTCAGCTAGTGTGCAAACCACGGTAGAGTTAGGAGAGCAAGGTGTTGAGGCGCCCGCTCTAGTTGCTGAGGCAAGCGAGGATGAAGGCTTAGTGGATATGGGCAATCCGAATGCGGCCCAGCAGACAGGGGATGTCTGGATGGCAGCCCAAGAAAAACTAGAGCCTGTGCCTGACAATGCGGCTGAGCTGCAACAGCAGGAGGATGATCTACCCGCCTCTGATGCGGATGGCAAAATCCGCCTTCGCTTTAGTTTAGGTGAGGGTGGTTTTAGTGGTGTGAGTGATATCACCGATGAAGAGCTAGAAGCGGCAGCCCTGGCTGAAATTCCAGAAGATAGTCCCGAGCGCTATCGTCGTGAGCCAGAAGAGGCTTGGGATGATGAGGACGAGGAAGAGTTTGAGGAGCGAGTTGAGGCAAATGCTGTTAAGGCTGTAGATGTTCAGCGTGATACGGCGGTAGCAGCCGTGGCTCCTGTGGCGACTGAGCCAAGCCTAGCGGCCGATACAGCGCCTGTGACAGCGACTGAGCCATCAACCGATGCAGTAACTCAGGCAACAAGCCCGGCGACGATGGATGCCACCTTAAGTGCAACGCCTGATGCGGAAAAAGTTTCTTGGCTAGGGCGCTTAAAACGTGGTCTATCACGTACTGGCTCAAGTATTAGTGCCATTTTTGTTGGCGTGAAGGTTGATGAGGATCTCTTCGAAGAGCTAGAAACCGCCTTGATTATGGCAGATTCCGGTGTGGAGGCAACTCAGTCATTATTGACTAAGCTACGGGCAAAAGTGAAAAAAGATCGCATTGAAAATGCGGCCGAAGTTAAAAAAGCACTCCATGTGTTATTAACAGAGCACTTACAACCCTTAGAGAAAACTTTTATGTTGGCGCAGGATGCAACCAATGTAGTGATGATTGCAGGGGTCAACGGTGCCGGTAAAACCACCTCAATTGGTAAGCTGGCCCATCATTTTCAGGCCAATGGCGCCAGTGTGCTCTTAGCAGCAGGCGATACCTTTAGGGCCGCAGCGCGTGAGCAATTGATTGAGTGGGGTTCGCGCAATAATGTGCAAGTGATTGCCCAGGAAGGTGGTGATCCCGCGGCAGTGGCTTTCGACGCGGTGAATGCGGGTCGTGCGCGCCGCAATAATGTGGTGATGGTGGATACGGCTGGTCGCTTGCCGACGCAATTACACCTTATGGAAGAATTGAAAAAAATCCGACGAGTGATTAATAAGGCCGATGCTTCTGCACCACACGAAGTCTTGTTGGTCGTGGATGGCAATACCGGCCAGAATGCGATCGCACAAATTAGAGCCTTTGATGCGGTGTTGAATTTAACGGGCTTAGTGGTGACCAAACTTGATGGTACGGCTAAGGGTGGGATACTGGCTGCAGTAGCTGCTGGCAGTCAAGGTGTACGCCCGATTCCTGTGTATTGGATTGGTGTAGGTGAGGGCTTACATGATTTACAACCATTTCGTGCGAGTGAGTTTGCCAGTGCGTTACTAGGTGATTAACAGCACATTACTAGGCGATTAATTGACCCACGTAAATGTGTAAACTTTAGCGGGTGAACCTTAATGAGAAAGCCTTAATGCGTAAACTTTAATGCGTAAGCCTTTGACGACTTGTCTACCCTAAAGAACGGGTTTTACGGTGAGTTCCGCTAATACACATGAGGAAAAAAGCGCACCTTGATCTTCAATCAAGTGCGCTTTTTTGTGGCTTGAAAAAACTTATCTACAGCAACTTGTCTAATAACATGAACTTGATAAGTCTGCCGTCAAGTCCCTGGGTTTGCACACCTATGTTCTTAAGCTAAGTGCTTCATGTTTAGGCGGTAAACTTAAGCCTCGTGCTGGAGTCTATGCAAAGCGGATACGCTTGGGCATTAGCGATAGGGCATGGTCACAGAAAACTTTGTGTGCTTCTAATTTAGCGGATAACCATCCAACGGCAAACCATGCTTCAGGATGCTCGTGTGTAATGCCTGCAAAATAGGTCAAGGCGGTTGAGTAGTCATTGAGTTGACCAAAGACTTCCTGGGCTTGTGCTAGACGCTTCACATAGGCTGTGATATTGGCATGTGCTTCAAGTGCTTCATAGACATTCAGACCATAACGAATGCGCTTAATTTTCTTGCGTAAATCGTGATAGGCCTCAATATCGCTTTTATCGTTGGTTTTCCAGTGTTCAACGATACCTTTATTCCATTTATTTAAGCGTGTTTCGAGAAGTTTGCGTAGGGCCGGACGATTCTGGTTACTTGGAATAAGCGGAATAATTTCCCAGTCTTGTAAGGCATCGGCAAATTGATCGCTAGCATCATCTTCAAGCGATTGGCTACGTGAGGCGCTATCACTTGACGCCGGTGTTGGTAAACTACGTGTTGATGCGAATACGGAAGCCGCAGGGTTTTGTTGGCTCTGCGCTGATAACTGAGTATTGACTTGCGAAGCGGCCTCATTCAACGCATTAGAATCCACTGCACTTGAAGCGCTTAAGGACTTGTTGTGCTGCTCTTTGGTATCGACTATACCTGCTTTATCAGTGGTCGTTATTGATGCGCCTGCAATGTTTTCGTCGACTTGTGTGTCTTGTGAAGCTTGAACTATCACTTGCTGACTTGCCTTGGCCAAATCAGTGTTTGCTGCTGTTAAGGCAGGCAGCTCTTGGTCTGACTTGAGGTCCTTGGCGTCATCCTGTGCGGTTTCATCTTTGGCCGGGTTAAGGGGCTCGGTGGCTTTTTGCGGGTCACTACGTGGCGTGGTGACGACCCATTCAAGTAGGCGAATTAACCAGCTTTGGAAATTAGGATCTCGTGCAATTTCAGTGGCGGTCTCCCCTTGATAGTGCTCAACGTCAAAATGTGGCATACCCGCGGCTTCAAGAGGAGGCACAATGGTAGCTAGCATTACATCGGTATCACGAGTCGCGCCAAAGCGGCCCAAATGCACTTTAATCTCGGCTTGTACATCGGCCGGTGGCAAATGGGCTAATTTATTAAATAAGCGCCAATTAGAGATAAGGCGACGCATGCCAATCCGTAATTGATGGACGTGTTCAGGTCGAGCAACTGTCATCACACCAGCAGTATCTACTTCTGCCAAGTAAGCGGCATTTAAAGCGATTTGTTCAAAGCATTCTTCAGTGACTAAGCATAAAGCTTGCGTGGCACTTGATTGCTTGGGTAAGAAGTAAGGTTTGGCTTTACGTTCAGCCCAAAAACGCTGAGTTTCTTGGTGTTCAATTTTGGCTTGGGCATTCTTATGTGAATGGGAAATTTTTGCGTACATATTGGCTAAAGCATCACCTCGGTGTGATTTAGTCCGTACGTCAAGAATTAAACGATATTGCTGGAGCCAACGCTGACTTAATTCAAATAATGCGGCAACATCACCTGACTTTAATTCAAACTCAACTTCAGAGATAGGTAATTCGAAGTTGCCTGCGCGGACACAGCCAATATCATAAGCAATCTCAACCGTGCCTTTACGGGTGCGTTGTTTGCGCAAGAGGCGAGTGACATCGGTCTCGTAGCGCAGTTCGAGTGGTTTGCTTAGCGATGCTAAAAAAGGTTCAGCCGCTGTGCCAGCATACAGACTGAGGTCGAGCACCGGGCTCGGACGGCTATGGTTCAGCTCAATGCGTGTGAGGCTATTGCCACCGGCCATCTTCAAGGTCTGTACCCAATCATTGCCTTCAAGCCGTAGTCGTAGGGCTACTTCTGCCTTGGCTAATTGCCGGTCGGCAGTATCAAAATAGAGCGCGCGTAAGCTTATAGACTCCGCTTTGCTCTTATGCATATGGGCCGCAACAGCTTGTTGTGCATGAAGGGGGACATTTAATTTCAATTCTTGTTCTGACATATCGCTAATAGGTAATATAAGATATGTTCATCTTAACATTTTTTTACGAAAATATTATTTCATGTCATATATATGACATATAGCTGTCATTGCTATAGCCTACTATTAATTAAGATTTGACGTCCTCCCCTGCATGAATGCAGGAGATTCCTACGGTGGTTAGCGATGTT
>JAUNUI010000029.1 GCA_030538255.1 Pelistega sp.
TGCGTGAAGACATTAGCTTCACGCATTTCCAGGACCGTTTCAATGTGTGTTCTACAGACGCTTACTATACTTCGACTATCTAAAATACTTTTACTACTTATATTATCGATTTATACATTAGCGCGAATGATTTCACCTGCCTGTAATTCAATCTGCGCCTCACAACGAGTCGCCAAGACAGGATCATGGGTCACCAAAACAAGGGTACTTTGCTTCTCTTGTTGTAACTCAAACATCAAATCCATAATCAAAGCGCCGTTATTCGCATCTAAACTCCCTGTGGGCTCATCAGCAAACAAGATATCAGGTTGCATGACAAAGGCTCTTGCCAAGGCTACACGTTGACGCTCTCCGCCCGATAAGGTTTTCGGGTAATGGTGTAAGCGCGTACCTAAACCAACCCGTTCTAGGTGCTCTTTAGCAAGTTTCTGTGCAGGTTTACCTTGCAACTCCAATGGCAACATCACGTTCTCTAAAGCATTCAAGTTCGGTAATAGCTGAAATGACTGAAAGACAAAACCAACGTGCTTAGCCCGTAGCTGTGCGCGTTGATCCTCATTCAAGGCAAATAAATCTTGGCCCATCAAGTGGACAGAACCTGAACTTGGTTCATCTAAGCCTGCTAAAATCCCCAATAAGGTTGACTTACCCGATCCGGAACTTCCTGTAACCGCTAATGTCTTGGCTTGGCCTAAGTTAAAAGAAATATCCTTTAAAATAAGAAGTTCACCTGTGGCATCATTCACTTTTTTTACGATATTTTTAACTTCAAGGGCTAGCATGCTTAATTTCTCTCAATTATTACGTGGCTTGGGATTTACGTTCATTTTAACATTAGCGGCTTATCATGTGCCTGCCATGGCAAATAATACCATCGCTGTTGTCGGTGATAGTTTATCAGCTGAATATGGCATTACGCGTGGTACAGGTTGGGTTGAAATCATGCGTAAAAACTATTTGAATTCAGCCTATCCTGATTATCAAGTGCATAATGCCAGCATTAGTGGTGATACCACATCGGGTGGCTTAAGCCGCCTGCCCGCATTATTATCTCAACAGCCCGTTAAAATAGCTCTGATTGAGTTAGGCTCGAATGATGCATTACGGGGTTTATCACTTGAGCAATCACGTCAAAATCTTGAAAAAATGCGCGATCTGGTGCACCAACAAGGTGGCATTGTGGTTTTTATCGGCATGCAAATTCCACCGAATTTTGGTCCTATTTACACGCAACAATTTACCCAGATGTTTAAGGACGTGACGACGGAGAAAGACTTTCTTGTACCATTTCTAATGGAAGGTTTCGCCTTGGATATGGAGAAGTTCCAAGCTGATGGGATTCACCCAAACGAGTCCGCACAAGAGCAGATGGCCGCCACCGTATGGCCTGTATTAGAGCAAGCTTTGCAAGCGATAAAATCAGCACCTTAATGCTTCTTAGACGCTTAACCCCCTCTCATTGATGGGTAGAGAACTAAGCAAGTTCCCTTAGCGAACAAACGAGGCGTTTAGTCCTGAGCTCATTAATAATCATCAATAAACAGCTATCAACAAAGAGCTATCAACAAAGAGCAAGATAGCAATAAAAAATCCCTAATGTTGCCTCAACACTAGGGATTAATTTCTTAGAAAATGAAAACGATATCAGTTAATTCTTAGTTAATGCTCAACTAAGTCTTGGTTAAGCCACAGCTATATCTCAACTAAGTCTTGGTTAAGTCTTGTGTAAGTCTCCACTTAGTCTTGGGCTAAAACCAATGAGGTCCTAGCCAAGCTCAACACATCATTTTAACGTTGTTGCTCACCGGCAATAATTTGCTGCGCAGGTGCTAAGACTTCAACTTTATGCTGTTCACGTAGTAAGGAACTTACACCACGACCAACATCATTACCTAATACAACTTCAAGTTGTGGCATCTGGTATAAATTAAAGAACTGCTTAGCATCGGCACTACCCTCTTTCTTAGATTCAATCAAAGCAATACCATAACCATTATCCACTTCAAAGCCTACATAGCTAGGTAGCTTATCGCTTGGTGCATGCATAATCGCATTCATCATGCCTTCCGCTTGATTACCTAACATGCGGCTGAACATAACCTCATTACTAAAGCCTGTGCTTGATGAGTCGGCTTGTACCTCAGCTAATACTTTGGCTCCGTCTTCACGTGCTAAGCGTAAGGCTTTTTCAGTTTTCACACGAGCGAGTACTTGTTCACGTACTTTATCTAAACTTGGTACTGTTGCAGGAATTTTCTCTGCGATACGCACGACTAATATCTCAGAGGGTGACACTTCAATCGTACCCGAGTTAAAGCCCTCATTGAAAACTTCACGCGAATATAAAACTTCTCGCACACGTGGCGTAGCAAATAGAGCTTCTACGGCACTACCTTGAGCCGCATCAGGACCGACTTGTTCAGCACTTAATAAGCCTGTTGGTGTAATACCTGCGACTTGTTTAATTTCTAGCTGCAAATCGTCTTGCACTGCTTGTAGTGAGTTACGTTGGTCGTTGACAATATTCGTCAGCTTCGTCGCCATCTCAGCAAACTGCTCGCTCGCTAATTGTAATTTAACTTCTTTCAGTACTTCATCTTTCACTTCATCATACGACTTTACTGAGCCAGGCTGGATAGAAACAATATTGAAGATATGGTATGAATTACCAACTTTAACAGGATCGGTAATGCCTTCCTGTGCTAAGGTGAATGCACCATCGTCCAAAGCAGCAATATCACCACGCGCTAATACCCCCAACTCTCCGCCTAAGTTCTTCGTACCCGCATCCATTGAGAATTCTTTAGCGAGCGCATCAAAGCTGCTTGGGTCTGCTTTGGCCTTAGCCGTGACTTCATTGGCTTTTTCTAGATTATCACCAGGCAATTGAATATGCTTGACATGACGACGCTCTAGCGTTGAATAACGGCGGATATTGCTATTGTAGTAGCCTTGCAACTCCTCAGTAGAAGGGTTAGCCACTTTCGCGACCGCTGCCTCTTGATTTAATAAGACGTAGCTGGCATTCACATAAGCAGGTACTTCGAGTTCTTTAGCATGAGCATCGTACCATTGCTGAACTTCAGCTTCACTGACTTCTAGGCCAGACTCATAATTAGCTGCCTCAAACATGCGTAAACGCACGCTACGTTCTTCGGTCATCGCGTCTTCAAGCAACTGCGTGGTTTTCTTAGGCAAGCTCACGGCAACCGTTGCCGGCCCTGTGACAAGTTGATAGGTCTGGTCTACACGTACAAAATTCTCGTATTGCTGTCCAGTGGCACCAATGCCTTGTAGGAAATTATTATATTTCTCCATGGAGAATTGACCCCCTTCACTAAACTGAGGGTCAGTGGCAAGCGCTTGACGTACCATATTGTCACTTGCAAAATAACCTTTCTCTTGGATTTCTTGGCTAATGACTTTATCCGAAATCAAGCGGTCTAACCAAATTTGACGGTTAGCTGGGGTATCCACTGCAGCAAGATTAAATTGTGCACCTTGCTCTTGACGCATCGCATTCAAGCGCTCAGTCCAGGTCTGATTAAATTCACTTTGTGAAATGCTTTCTTTATTAATATTGGCGATTTTCACTTCGTTAGACACGAAGCCAGAGTAATCTGAAACACCAAAAAAGACAAACGATGGCACAATCAAGATGAACAAAAGGCCCATCATGAGGCGTTGATGCTTACGAATAAATTCTAACATTGCCTATTCTCTAAAAAGTAATCCTCTATTTTAATGCTTTTCCGCGGCTAAGGTAAAGCTATGCGCCTCAGACGCAAGATTATTCATGAGGCCTTGAAACCTTAGCAAATACTCACTTTCGTCTCAGCAGCCTCATGCTACAATAGCTCAGCTTAATCACCTACCCTAAGGATCTATTATGTCTGGCAAATCGTCTGGCAAGTCATCAAAAAAATCATCGAGTTTATGGCCTTATCCACGTCTTATCGCCCACCGTGGTGGTGGACGTTTTTCCCCTGAGAATACCCTAGCCGCCATGCGCTGCGGGCTAGACTATGGTTTTGATATGGTTGAATTCGATGCTAAGTTAAGCCAGGATAATCATGTCATTTTATTGCATGATGACGACGTTAAGCGTACATCGAATGGGCAAGGCCTTGCCGCTAAGATGACTTTTGTTCAACTTTTAGCCTTGGATATGGGGCAGTGGCATAGTGCCTATTTTGCCGGCGAAAGCATACCAACGCTCGCTAGTGTTGCCCGCTTTACGAATGAAAATCAGATTATTTGTAATATTGAAATCAAGCCTTGCCCAGGTCGTGAAGAAGAAACGGGCCGCTTAGTTGCGCAAGCCGCTGCAGAGCTTTTTAAAGATGCTGCCATTGCCCCCCTACTTTCTTCCTTCTCTGAAGTGTCACTTGAGGCGGCATTTAAAGCAGCACCTCAGTTACCGCGAGCCTTCTTATGCGAAGAGTACGATAAATCTGCAGAAAAAGTGTTAAAACGTCTTGGCTGTGTTGCCGTCAACTTAAAGCAATCTGTTCTTACCGAGAAACTTATCACTAAAATTCATCAGGACGGCTATCGCGTATCCGCTTGGACAGTAAATGATTATCGCCGAGCCAAAGAACTCTTAGCCTGGGGATGTGATGCGCTATTTACTGATGAGTTAGAGCGCATTCCTGCCTCGCTAGCTTAACAAGGCCTGCCTTGCTCGCTTTAATAATGCTGGCTTCTCTCGCTTAATAACGGCGTCGTCACTTGCTTATATAATGCCGACGTCACTCGCTTAACAATGTTTGTCACACTCGCTTTTATAATGCCAGTTGCGCCCGCTTTAAAACTCCCGCCCCAACTGGCCACCAAGGACTTAAAGGATTTATAGTGTTTAGTTATCGTCATGCCTTCCACGCAGGCAACCATGCAGACGTATTAAAACATACGATTCTCTTGCATGTATTAAATTACTTCAACAATAAACCAACCCCATACTGGGTGATTGATACTCATGCAGGTGCGGGGATTTATGATCTTGCCGATGATTGGGCGGAAACCACAGCGGAATACGCTACAGGCATTACTCGTCTATTCGAGCAAACAGATTTACCCGCGGACCTGCAAGACTATATTGACCATATCCAGCAGTTTAATGAAGACGGTCAGCTAGAATTTTATCCAGGCTCTCCTTGGATCGCCTTAGCTCAGATGCGTGAAAAAGACCGTCTACGCCTTTTTGAATTACACCCAAGTGAAATTGAAGTCTTGGCCGATAATATTGCCCAACAAGATCGCTCTATTGCTCGCCAAGTGAGTATTTTTGAGAAAGACGGTTTTAGCGGACTCAAATCTCAGCTCCCACCACCAACGCGTCGCGCCATGATTTTAATTGACCCCTCTTATGAAGATAAGCAAGATTATCGTCATGTGTTGAAGTGTGTTAAAGAAGGCTTAGAGCGCTTTCAGACTGGCTGCTATATGGTCTGGTACCCGCTTGTACAACGCAAAGAAATACATGATATGTTGCAACAATTAGAGCGATTACCCGGTATTGAGTGGGTACATGCCGCCTTAACTGTGAAAAAACCAAGTAGCGATGGTTATGGCCTGCATGGTAGCGGTATGTTTGTTATCAATCCACCCTATACCTTGTATAAATCGATGCAAGAAGTTCTACCTTACTTAGCCAAGCATCTGGACCAAGATGGCCACGCAAGTTTTAAGCTAGAACATCTTGAAAAGTAATACGTCCTCAGAGCAATTATGCTTCTTCAGGGTAGCTAATTTCTAAAATATCTAATTCCTGACGCCCGGCAGGGGTCTGTAAATACACGGTATCCCCTTCACGCGCTTTCAGAATCGCCTTAGCCACTGGTGAAATCCAACTGATTTTGCCATTCAAAGGATCCGCTTCGTCCACCCCGACAATAGTGACACTAAACTCTTCGCCGTCTTGATTGCTATACAGTACGGTTGCACCAAAAAACACTTGGTCTTTATTCGGTTGCGTGGCTGGATTAATCACTTCAGCCGCCTCCAGTCGCTTAGTCAGAAAGCGAATGCGACGGTCAATTTCACGTAAGCGCTTCTTACCATAAAGGTAGTCGCCATTTTCCGAGCGATCACCATTGGACGCTGCCCAAGACACGACACTCACCACATCTGGACGCTCTTTGGTTACTAAATGCGCCAGTTCTGCACGTAAGGTCTGATAACCACCCACGGTTAAGTAGTTCTTCACGCCTTGCGGTAAGGCGGAGTCAACAACGGCGTCATCGTCGTCATCGTGGTCTGTTTCTTTGGTAAATGCTTTACTCATCGTTCTAATAATATAAGCGCTTAAGCTTATGGCAAGCCTAAAGCAGCGGCAAAAAAGGTCAATAAAAAGGCTTTGTTACTTAAAGGTGTTCCCATATCGGCTTCAGACCTGAGGGTAGCTCTGGCAAACGCCCTAAATCCATACGACTTTCTTCAGGACTATGAAAATCTGAGCCACAAGAGGCTAGAAAATCATAATGCTTCGCCACGTTCGCGTATTGTAAATATTGATCGGGCGAATGTGAACCCGTGACCACTTCAAGACCCTTGCCACCAAGGAGTTTGAAGCTTTTAAATAAATTACTAAATTCATTGCTTGAGTACTTATAACGACCAGGGTGCGCAATTACCGCAGTACCACCCGCTTCAGTAATCCATTCAACGGCTTCAGGTAAACTTGCCCAAGCGCCAGCCACATAGGCTGGTTTACCATCGGCAAGGTACTTATCAAAAACCTCTTGCATATGATGGCAATGTCCTTGCTCCACGACATAGCGCGCAAAGTGCGTACGGCTAAGCAAATCAGGATTTCCCGCTAAAGCCAAAGCACCTTCATAAGCACCATGAATGCCTAAATGAGCTAATTTATCACCCATTAATCGCGCACGATTGCCACGATCTTCACGAATGCGGTTTAAGCCCTCTGCCATGGCCTGATTCTTAGGATCGTAGCCAAGACCAACAATATGCAAAGTACGGTCAGCCCAAGTGACGGAAACTTCAATGCCTGTCACATAGTCCATGCCAACTTTACGTGCAGCTTGTGCCGCACGCTCTTGCCCACCGATCTCATCATGATCGGTTAAACTCCATAAGCGCACACCATTATGATAGGCACGCTCAGCCAAGGCTTCCGGTGTTAATGTTCCATCCGAAAAAGTGGAATGACAATGTAAATCTACGCTGGAATACTTCATAATCTACTTCTTGAGCTTAGATCAAGCCCACCTTGAAAAAAGCGATATTCGCGAGACCTAGCTAAGTTGCTATATGCGCATACTATATATAGATTCTCGCCAAGCAAAACTTAAATAAGCCAAAAAAGAAATTAGGTCCGTAAGAAATCGCGCACAATACTAATTTGCGCCTCATCTAGCAAAGTCGGCGCATGGCCAACAAGAGGCACTTCAACCGCCTTCGCTTGCGGATTCATCGCTACCATTTTAGCCAAGGTATCCTTACTTAGCAAATCAGAGGTCTCTCCCCTAATAATCATAATAGGACACTTCAGTGCTTGATAAGATGCCCATAAAATTGCCTCGCTATTTTTCACGACATCCGGATTATCCATCTGTGCAAAAGGCTCAGCAATACGTAAGTCATAATGATTGACCCATTTGCCGTCTTTCTCACGTAAGACAACTTGGGTGAACTCACGCCAATGTTCATCACTCATCGGTCCGAACGAGGCTGCACGTAGCTTCATCGCTTGAGTTGCCTGTTCCAGAGAATCAAACACCATAGGGACACCGACATACGACTTAATCCGCGCAATTGACTCAGGCTCTAGCACAGGACCCACGTCATTTAAAATAAATTTATTAAAGCGCAGACCCGTACTCGCTGGCAAGGGACTGCTACTTGGCATATGCGTATACAGCATCTCAGTGCCTTCAACCAAGCCCGCTAAGCCCAAACCGATTAAGCCCCCCATAGAGGTGCCAAGATAATCTAAAGTTCGCGCCTTCAAGCGCGCTAATAAGGTCACCATCGCCGCCACATAATTCGGCACTGCATAGGCAGAGGCATCTTTCAAAAAGTCTGAAGCACCACGACCTGGCATATCAGGGCATACCACACGATACTCGCCCATCATCGCACGTGCTAGCGCATCAAAATCACGTCCCGTGCGGGTTAAACCATGTACACATAACAAGACCTTATCATTCTCAGGATCACCCCACTCCCAATAAGCAAGGCGATGTAAGCCTGATTTATCAACGCAAGTAATATATTCAAGACGCGGTTCTTGTTGCATACCAATCCTTCTCTGAGTAATGATTATTGACATCAATTAACTATACACCAAACCCAAGACATTATTATGTAATCTGCCAAGCTAAAACGGCAATTAAGCTAGAGGCACATAAGTTTCTAGCACTAAGCTTGGAGGTGAAATTGAGCAATCAAGCAAGGCTTCTTAACCACGTCTAGTTTAATCAGCCCAATCAGCGCATTGATAGACACAGATCATGGCAGTTTTAAATTATGGCGCATGCCAATAGCGTAATTGCTCCTCCCTTAAAGCCTTAAGCACCAGCCCCTTATAACTTGAGCTCACCTGGATAGCCCCCTGATTCGCGGTATTCCACAACTGCGCTCCACTGTCCAACCAACGTCGCACCACCGCCTTATGTGGATGACCATAACGATTGCCATAAGCCGCTTGCACGATCACATGCTGTGGTTGAGTTTGTCCGACAAAATGCGGGCTTGATGAACTCGAAGAGCCGTGATGCGCAGCCACCACCAAATCCACGCTCGGCCAATCAAATTGCTCCTCTTGTGCACGTAAAATATCACCCGTTAATAAGGCGCTGTGCTGCCTCCCCTCAATCATCAGTACGCAGCTACGCTCATTGCCTGCATGTTGGGGTAACTCGGCTTGTGCTTGCGGGAACATAAAGCGAAACCGTACCCCATCCCAGCTAAACTCATGGCCACTTTGACACGCTTGATAAGCTAGCTCAGTTGTGACTGGGGTGATCTCACGACCCCACTGAACCTGTTCAGCCTGTAAAAAATAATCTAATTGAAATGAGGCATAGGCATGTCGCACCGGCCAATCGCTAATTAAACTCGCAAAACCCCCACTGTGGTCACTATCGGTATGTGAAACCACCACCGCATCAAGTTCACCGACACCTAAGTAGCGAAAGCTTGGAATCAGCACTCTGGTCGCTGAGTCATGCTCTAGCTCAGTCTTAACACCCGTATCAAATAATAAGCTATGCTTGCTGGTCCGCACCAAGATAGCACTGGCCTGCCCCACATCGAACGCCCATAATTGCCAATCACCCTCGGTTATGGGGTGTTGACGCCCGATAAAAGCGGGCATAAGAAATAGCAGTGCCAAGGGTTTCAAGGGCAAGCCTTTGGGTAAAACAAAACATAACACACCAAACAAAGCCAAGGCTAAAGCCCAGCCTGATGCACCTGGTAGATTAAGACTTGCCCATGGTAAAGCAGCGAGCAGCTGGGTTAACTGCATCGTGTAATCAAGTAATTGATGGCATGAGTCGGCCCACCATTGCGTAAGCTTAATGTATGGATTAAACAATGCCAATACCCCTAGCAACAAGGCCATAGGCGTCACTATAGCACCCACCATCAGAATCGCATAAGCATTGACCAGCGGTGATATCAGGGAGACTTGATTAAAGAAAATCAATAAAAAAGGCGCTAAAACTATAGTGATGGCCAATTGCATACGGCCCCATAGTTTAAGCTTATAGAGAATACTTATAAGCTTCGCCAAGGTAGTCGTGCCGACTTTCGGACTCGGTTCCAAGACCATTTGAATCACAAGGTGCCGTAAAACCGCCACCGCGGCAAATGATAAGTAAAAGCCAGGGGCTAAGATAGCCCAGGGATCTAAGAACAAAACCACCAAGGCCACTACCGCAAACATGCTGCTAATCGACATAGGCAGTCGTAATAGATTACAGAGATAAAATAAAGCCAACATTAAGAAGGTTCGCTGCGCGGGTACTCCCCAACCTGCCAGCAAACAATAAGCTAGCGCTACAATCACCCCTAGCGCCCCTGCCCAATACAATCCTGCTTGGCGATCCGCTAAAGACTTGCCACGCCAACGGCAATAAGGCCAAAGCCACATAAACATAAGAATGACGATGCTCGATAGCATAGTAATATGGGAGCCACTGATTGAGACGAGATGCGTCATCCCTGTGCGATTAAAGAGCTCCCAATCCTCACTGGAAATACTACTTTGGTCACCCATCACCAAGGCAATCAATACAGCACCATAACGCTTATCGTGCAAATAGCGGTGCATCGCTTCACGAATATCATGCCGTAAGGCTTGAACCCACGTATCCCAGGAGCCAGCCTCATAGCGTTTAAGCAATTGTGGCGTGCCACGCACATGGGCAAGTGCCAATACATTCTCACGAAAGGCATAGGTCTCATAATCAAAACCACCAGGATTGATTAAGCTACGTGGACTTTTTAATTCCAAACTCATGGCCCAAACTTGCCCAGGCCGCACGAGAATGGGTCGCTGCACGAGTTGAACTCTTGCTGCAGTTGACGATTCAAGACCTACAAAATTTTCACCCACTTCTATGTCAGAGACGCTTATTGAGCCAGTCTTCGCAGGACTCTCAGCTAGATTAATTTCAGCGGCCTTTTGCTTAAGCTGCCCCTTCTTAGATTTTGCTGTTTCTTCAGGCTCAGTCAGCGGCCAGCGCACTCTAATAGTTTCGGGAATGCCTCCTGCAGGCGTAGAACTCAATACTTGCGCATCAAAGCGTATGGCTTCAGGTGTGTACAAGGCAATTGAACTAACTCGCAATTGCACACGTGCCACCTTACCTTCATGCACAGCCGTTAAGCGTTGATTAATACGTTCATGCGCTTGATCCAATGCATAGCTAAATGACAGACCAAACCCCAGTGCTATAGCCATACCATACGTGTATGGCTGGCCAAGTCGGCTAATGATGAGCCGCCCACCTATTATGCAGCGCCCATCCACTACTCTAGATACCTGTTTAAGCCAGACCTTATGCAAAGAGTGCGCGATGAGTCGCCCACCCACGACTCTGCGTCTCTGTTTAAGCAAGGCCTTGCATGAAGACCGTGTTGCAATGAGTAAGCACGTCAACGTAGACAGAGCCAAACCTACCCAGACAAATTCATGCGCAGGTAATTGAGGCAATATAGCCATAAGGGCGAAGGCAAGAATGCCGGCAAAACAGAAAGCGCTTAACATCTGCTCATCATACGAGCAAGCCATACACTAATTAAGTGGTTTAGGCTAAAACTATCCAAGCGCAAAACTACCTATTCTACTTATAACGCCATGTGCTAGCCTAGTCACATGCATTCGCGATATCACAGGCTATTACACGACACGCGCAAGCACTCGCTTCTTGCGCTAACTGTTCAATCTCGCACTCAAGCCATCAGCTCATGCGCGTAAGCACACGCTGCACATTAGCGCCTGTCGCACTAACAATATCTTGATAGGAAACCCCACGTAAATCAGCCAACTCACGGGCAATACGCGGCAAATACTCAGGGCTATTGCGGCGCTGACCTTGTGTATCTGGCGTTAAGAACGCAGGTGGGATATCAGGCGCATCGGTCTCTAAGACAATCTGCGCCAAGTCCAACTCAGTAGCCAAGCGACGGATTTGCAAGGAACGAGGATAGGTCAAGGTGCCGCCAAAGCCCAGACAAAAACCCAAATCGATAAATGCCTGCGCCTGTTGCATTGAGCCATTAAACGCGTGCGCAATACCGCCTGGCACCCTAATCCGCCGCAAGTATTTAAGTAAAGTATCTTGGGAGCGTCGCACATGCAGGATAACTGGCAACTGATAACGCTGCGCCAATTTTAATTGTTCTTGGTAAAAATGCTCTTGCCGCTCACGTTCAGCACCTTCACTTATTTCAGGCACAAAGAAATCCAAACCAATCTCACCGATACCCACAAATAGGGGGTCATCTAAAGCCTTAACAATTGCCGCCTCCAAGTCGCTTAAGGCAGGTTCACGAGAATAAACCTCAACAGATCTATCAGAGCCTTGTTTATAGTCCATATCAACACGGACATCGACACTAGTGCCAATATCTCTATTAGCGCTCCTACCCTCATTCTCTTGATGGGATGGATTATTTCTCTCTTGAAATTCTGCTTGCGCACAATAGCGCACATACATGGGATGAATGCCTAAAGCATAATAGGCTCCCGTCACTTGTTGGGCAAACTCAGCGACAGTGGCAAAATTATCAGGATGCACCGCAGGGATGACTACCTTGCTTACGCCCAAACTCTGCGCCTGCGCCCAGACCTGCAAGCGGTCAGAATCAAACTCAGCTGCATCTAAGTGGCAATGACTATCGATCAACATAGGATTCCTTTAAGCATAAATTCATAGCAGATTAGATGAATGAATTTACATATAATCGACATAGATCATTATACGTATAATTCTTCCACATTATTGACGCCCTCCTTGCCTTCAAGGATAGAGTTTTACTGTGCGTACTCATAGACTCCATAAAACTTCCCCCTTCTTGCCTTCAAGGATAGAGTTTTACTGTGCGCACTCATAGACTCCATAACACTTCCTCCTCAGGCCGAACAAAGCAATTCAATCTGTCGGTAATTCGCCGCTTAGTGTCCCATTTTACTCTCACTCATTTGATATACATTAAACAAGCTTAAATTAAAGCAAAGCAGGCAGAATAGTTCAGGTATTCTTAAGGGTATTTTCTTGATTTAATCACCTACTTGCTATATTGATAGTCATTTTAAAGCTATTTTCATCGTTATTTGAGCGCTATTTTTACTAGCTATTACGTAGCTTATTGATTTCATACCTATTTAAGTTTTGGCTTTTTTGAGGAGTCCTTATGTCTTTAGATGCGGATATTGTTGTTGTCGGTGCTGGACCTGCAGGCTTGGCATTTTGTCGTTCACTTGCACAGAGTCCTGTCTCCATGATTGTTGTTGAAAAGCAGGAACAAGAAAGCATTGCCAAGCCTCAATTTGACGGTCGTGAAATTGCCCTCACCCATGCGTCACGCCATGCCATGGAGAAATTCGGTATTTGGGACCATGTGCCCGCCGATGAGATTTATCTCCTACGCGACGCTAAAGTACTCGATGGCACCTCAGATTATCTCCTACACTTCCCACAACCCGATAGCAACAGCAAGAAAGAAGGTCTTGGCTACTTTATTGCCAACCATAATATCCGTCAAGCTTCGTACAATGCGGTCAGCACACAAGACAATGTGCAAATCCGCTACGGCCATGGTGTGGCCGATGTTGCTTTAAGTGAAAAAGGCGCTGTCGTGACGCTTGAAGATGGTTCAAGTATAAAGTGCCGTCTTGTGGTTGCTGCGGATAGTCGCTTTTCCAATACGCGTCGTAAGATGGGCATTGGTGCTGATTGGAATGACTTTGGTCGCACTGTACATGTGTTCCGTATGGAACATAGCATTAGCAATGAACATACCGCGATTGAATGCTTCTCCTATGGTCGCACCCTTGCGATTCTCCCCTTAGATGAACACTTATGTAGCTGTGTAGTAACGATTGATAGCCATCGTGCGCATGAGATTAGCGACCTCAGTCCTGAAGATCTCGAGCAAACCATTATGGAACAGCTCAAGCACCGCTTAGGCCAGATGAAGTTTGTAGAGAAGATGGTTACCTATCCCTTAGTCGGCGTCCATGCTAAGCAATTTTATGGTCAATCTTGTGCGGTGATTGGTGATGCTGCCGTGGGTATGCACCCCGTTACTGCACATGGTTATAACTTAGGCTTACAGAGTGCGGTTATCTTAGGTCAACTGATTGATGAAGCCGCACGTGCAGGCCAAGATATAGCTGCTCCTCGTCTACTCTCTCGCTATAACATCAAGCATATGATGAGCACGCGCACAATTTATCATGGCACGAATTTTGTGGTGAAACTCTTTACCGCTGAAACACCGCCCGCTAAGTTATTACGTAAAGCGGTTATGCGCATTAGTAATAACTTACCACCCGTGAAATACCTGATTTCACGTCAGCTGACCCACGTGTCGCATCGATAAAGTGAACTTTAAAACAAAACCTTGCATTCAAGATAAAACTAATGCCTCAATGACCATATTAATCATTGAGGCATTACTCATTAAAACAAAGTATGCGACTTATCACTTATAAACTCAACTTAAAGCTTAATAAGCTTAATCTAATCAAGCGCGCCACACGGCCGCGCTTGCTTTGTTCAAGAATTCATCACCCATAAACAATTAGCACAGAACCCAGAGAATTAAGCCACTGCTGGTGCAGCGCTTAACAAGCCGCCATCCATGACCAATTGACGCTCTGCCAAATCGGCGAGTTTCGGATCATGCGTCACAATAATAAATGCCGTATTAAAGTCTTGGTTGACTTCTTTTAAGAGACTAAACATGCTTTGTGCGGTTTCACGATCTAAATTACCGGTGGGTTCATCTGCCAAGACCAAGACGGGGTTGGCGACTAAAGCACGCGCTAAGGCCACGCGTTGACGCTCGCCACCTGATAGCTCACCTGGTCGATGCAACACACGCTGCTTAAGCCCTACCTTCTCTAATACCACTTCAGCACGCGCCCGCGCACTTTCGTAACTATCACGGCGCATAATCAATGGCATGGCCACATTATCTAAGGCCGTAAACTCTGGTAAAAGGTGATGGAACTGATACACAAAGCCAAGCTTCTGATTACGCAATTGACTGCGTTGCGACTCGCTCAGATGCCCTGTCTCAACGCCATCGACACGTACCGAGCCTGTACTTGGCTTATCTAAGAGCCCCATAATATGTAGCAAGGTACTCTTACCTGAGCCTGAAGCGCCGATAATCGCTAACATCTCACCTGAAGCCACCGTCAAATTCACACCACGCAGAATATCTAAGCGCTCGCCACCGTCTTCATAGAATTTCGTGACATTACTGACTTCAAGGGCGGCTTGAGCAGAGCCAAACTGACTCACCGTATTGCCAGTTCCCAGCGCAGATTCCTGAGCGGACCCTATCTGGCTTAAAGCACCACCCACCCCCTGCGTAGATTCATGTGCTTGATAAATCGGTATATAGTTAAGAATAGATTTAATCATGACGCAATACCTCTGCCGGTTGTAAGCGTGACGCACGCCAACTTGGGTACAGCGTCGCTAATAGAGAAAGAACTAATGAAGTAATCGCAATCGTGCTAACTTCATTTAAGTCGACTTGTGAAGGCAATTGGTTAATAAAATAAATACCTGGGTCTAAGAAATGCATGCCTAATAAATTCTCAATCGCAGGCACAATCACATCAATATTATAGGCAATTAGCAAGCCTAAACCGACCCCAAGTGCTGTACCAATAATGCCTATGAGGGAGCCTTGCACCAGGAAAATCCAGGCAATAGCAACTGGACTTGCGCCCAACGTGCGTAAAATGGCAATATCCGATTGCTTATCTTTCACCGACATCACTAAAGAGGATAAAAGATTAAAAGCGGCCACCGCGACAATCAGCGCCAAGATTAAGAACATCATACGCTTTTCCGTCTTCACGGCGGCAAACCAGGTGCGGTTGTCATAGGTCCAGTCGCGCGCAATATAGCCTACTGGCAAGGTATTCATAAGTTGATTAGCGACTTCTGGCGCATCAATCATATTTTTAATTTTTAAGCGTGCGCCTGCAATACCTGAGTCGCGGAACAACACCGCAGCATCACGTGCCGAGATAAAAGCTAAATTCGCATCATATTCTGCATGACCTGAGGAGAATACCCCGCTCACCGTAAACTGGCGCATACGTGGCGAAAACCCCGTTGGGTTTAAGGAACCTTGTGGTGTCATCACTAATAAAGTAGAGCCTAAATTCACACCCAGCTGAGCGGCTGCACGCGAACCCAGGACAATATTGAAACTGCCAGGCGTGAGAGACGCTAAGTCACCATGTGTAATTTGCTCTGGTAATTCAGAGACTTGACCTTCGGTAGCAGGGTCGATGCCACGCACTTCAACACCTTTTAACACATCCTCACGCGCCAGCATAGCACTCGCGGCGACAAAGGCCGAGGCCCCTTGCACATTCGGGTTCTCTAGTGCTGCTTTGGCCAAAGCCTCCCAATTACTCAGGCCTTCGGTTGCTTGCACAGTCGGGTTATATAATTGAATATGTGGCAATACGGATAACATACGATCTCGCACTTGCACTTGGAAGCCGGTCATCACCGACAGCACCACAATCAGGGCGGCTACACCGAGGGCAATGCCTGCCATTGAGCTGCCCGCCACAAAAGAGACAAAGCGGTCTCGTTTTTTACCACGCCCTTTTGAGCGCGTTAAACCCGCATAGCGCGAGCCAATCCATAATTCGTAAGGTATTTTCACAAGCGTTTCTTTTCAACTAAGGTTACAATCAGGGTCATGGACATTGTTATCGCAGGGGCACTTCCCCATACTTCTATCGCTCGCGAAATGCAGCAGTTTCTTGAGAAATCCGCACCGCATATGCTTGAGCGACTACGCACTCATCACGCCCAACACCAGACCTATGATTTAGACCAGTTGGGCTATTCGCCATTGGACGCTTATCAATTAGAAGCGGCTGGTTTGCCGCTCGCTGCCAGCAGCTTAAGCGCACTGCATTTACCGGCAAAGTTGCAGCAGCACCTCGTGCCCGAGCACGGCATTTATCTACTGCAATTAGGTCATATTGCGCTTGGGCAACACAGTGCCAGCTTGCACACAGCGGATGAGTTAGCCATTACACCAGCGCAAAGCTTAGCATTATTTGAGAACGCACAGACGGTTTTTGCATACTCTCCGTATAAATTACTCGCCTATCATCACGATTATTTTCTCGTCGATTTAGGTCCCGAGTTTAACGCTGAATTACCTAGCCCGAACTTATTAGCCACCGGCTATCTAAACGATTGGTGGCCACAAGACGGTGCTACCCGTCCCTTGCGCGCACTGTTAGGCGAATTACAGATGAGTTGGTTTAACCACCCTGTCAATCAAGAACGTGAGGCCCAAGGCAAGCGCGCGATTAATACCGCCTGGATTTTTGGCGGGATAAAAGGCACTGCTATTCGTTCGAGCCAATGGCAAAGCACACAGCAAGCGACAAGCTCAGCAACTTATCTATTGATTGAAGACCTTCTCTATGCGCATCGGCAACAGGACTGGGGCATATGGTTGCAACAATTAAGCACCCTCGATCAACGCTTACCTGACATCATTGCCAAGGCTAGTACTGCTCCTGGACCCAACAACTCTGGCGCGGACACTGAGTCTAATGCAAGTCCTTATCGGCTCGTCTTGTGTGGCTTAGATAGACAAGTGACCCTAAGCCCACAAAGCTGGCTCAAGCGCACGCTACAATCTAAAAATCAATGGAAGTCTTGGTGGTAAGTAATGTTATACATTGCAGCAACTACAGTGTCTTAACAAACACTACTATGCTAAACCAAACAAAAACCACACCTTTATTGTCATTATCATGAATACCGCCTCACTTCAGGCGCCAAGCTTAATCTAGGAACGTCCTAACGTGGCCAATTATATTATTAAAGACCGTGAGGTCAACACAGAATTCGAAGCTAAACTTATCCAACAAGGTATCACACCCTTGATGGCACGTCTTTGGGCAGCACGTGGGGTGAGCGATATTGAACAAACCCAGACGCAATGGAAGCAGATGCTCGCCCCAAATCTCCTCACACAAGTCGAATATGGTGCGCAACTCTTAGCCGATGCAATTGAAACCGGCAAGCGCCTTTTAATCGTTGCTGACTACGATTGCGATGGTGCCACCGCTTGTGCGGTTGGTGTGCGTGCCTTACGCATGATGGGGGCGCAAGTGGATTTTATGGTGCCCAATCGCTTTGAGACGGGTTATGGCTTATCGCCTGCGGTGATTGATGTGATTCTTCGTCAGGTCGAGCCAAAACCAGACATTCTGATTACCGTCGATAATGGTATCGCCAGTGTTGACGGAGTGGCTGCCGCTAAAGCGCATGGCATGGAGGTTATTGTGACCGATCACCATCTACCTGGCGATGAGCTCCCTGATGCGCTCGCCATCATTAATCCAAACCAAGTGGCTTGTGACTTCCCCTCTAAAAACTTAGCGGGCGTTGGTGTGATTTTCTATACTATGTTAGCGTTACGGGCCGAGCTGCGTGCTCGTGGACATTTTACTAATCGTCCCGAACCCAAACTGGATGGCTTGGCTGATTTAGTCGCCTTAGGTACCGTGGCTGACGTGGTGAAACTCGATAGCAATAATCGTATCTTTGTCAGTCAAGGTTTAGCGAAGATGCGCGCAGGTCAGATGCAAGCGGGGATTCAAGCCCTCTTCACGGTTGCCAGCACCGATCCTCGTCAAGCTAGCGCAATGGATCTCGGCTTTAAGATTGGCCCTCGCATCAATGCGGCAGGCCGCTTAGCCGATATGAGTATTGGCATCCGTTGCCTACTTACCGATGACTTTGCTGAAGCCTTGGAGCTCGCGCAAGAACTGGATCAATGGAATCATTCACGTCGCTCAATTGAACAAAATATGAGTGAACAAGCCATGGTCACTCTAGATAGCGAAGATTTCCCCTTAAAACACAGCATTTGCATTTTTAATGCTGATTGGCATCAAGGGGTGGTCGGTATTGTCGCCTCTCGCTTAAAAGAGAAATTCTGGAAACCTACCTTAGCCTTTGCACCAGGTGATAATGGCGAAATTCGTGGCTCTGGTCGTTCGGTACCTGACGTGCATCTACGCGATGCTCTGGATCTCGTCTCTAAACGCCATCCACACTTAATTGCTAAGTTCGGTGGTCACGCCATGGCAGCAGGCCTCACCATTGCTGAGGCTGATTTTGAGACCTTTATCCACGCCTTTGACCAAGCCGTAGTCGATATTAGTGGCAAGACTGAGTTCGCCCCCATCATTGAAACCGATGGTTCCTTAAACCCCTTGTATGCCAGCGCAGATACCGCGGTTGCGCTAAACAATATGGTCTGGGGGGCGGGTTTCCCAGCACCTATTTTCCGCGATGTCTTTGAGATTCGTTCGCAGCGCCTTTTAAAAGATAAACACTTAAAACTCCAAGTCGCACGCCATAATATGGTGTTTGATGCCATCTGGTTTAATCATAATGAGGCCTTACCACCAAGCGTCGAGTTAATTTATGAGTTAAGCCCGAATTATTGGAATGGCAATGTGACTCTACAATTTATGGTGCGCCATGCGATATACTAGGGCAGACAACTTAACAATTAACTGGTAAAGTCATCACCAACCTGCCATTATTAGCATGCTGTGATAACTTAAACCAAATTTTGACGACTGCTCGCTTTAGCATATGATTAAAATCTCAAGAATCATCCTTATACTGAGTCTATTCAATCCACTATTTTTGACCTCCTGTGCCCATATTAATTCTGACGCCTCCGTTGATGGCGTACTAGGCACAGTAGGTGGCGCTTTTGGCAATATTAGCCAACCTGGTGCACCTACTGCCAAGCCTTAGTTTTTCCCTATATTTCACCTACTTATGTTATAATTTTCGGTTTGGTAGAAATTATTCTACCTTCTAAACCACACACAGGAAATCACATTATCATGGAAGCAGAGCGCCAGAATCAATTAGAGGCCTTGCTTGAGGATTACGCCGAGCGCGAACATGCCCTACGGGGGTATCTTTGACTTTGAGGCTAAATCCGAGCGCCTACAAGTCGTCAATTTAGAGATGGAAGACCCTAGCATTTGGGAAAATCCAGAACGCGCCCAAGAATTAGGTCGCGAAAAGAAGAATCTTGAAGCCGTCGTTCATGTACTGACGGAACTGCAACAATCCATCAAAGACAGTCGTGACATTTTCGAGTTAGCCAGTGCTGACGACGACGATGACACCCTCTTAGCGATTGAAGAAGATGCCAAGGAATATGGCGAAATCATCGAAGGTTTCGAGTTCCGCCGTATGTTCAATAACCCTGCTGACCCGATGAATTGCTTTATCGATATCCAGGCAGGTGCGGGTGGTACCGAAGCACAGGACTGGGCTTCCATGCTCTTGCGTCAATACCTACGCTATTGCGAACGCAAAGACTTCAAGACTGAGATTCTTGAAGAGTCTGACGGTGATGTGGCAGGTATTAAATCAGCCACGATTAAAGTAGAAGGTGAATACGCATTTGGCTTTTTACGTACCGAAAGCGGTGTGCATCGCCTAGTGCGTAAGAGTCCTTTTGACTCTTCGAATGGCCGCCATACCTCTTTTGCCAGCATCTACGTCTACCCTGAGATTGATGACTCTTTTGAGATTGATATCAACCCAGCCGATTTACGTATTGATACTTACCGTGCAAGTGGCGCGGGCGGTCAGCATATTAATAAGACCGACTCTGCGGTACGTATTACTCATGGACCGACTGGGATTGTGGTGCAATGTCAGAACGACCGCTCACAGCACCGTAATAAGGCTGAAGCCATGTCTATGTTACGCTCTAAGCTGTATGAACTTGAGATGCGTAAGCGTATGGAAGATCAGCAACGTATGGAAGATGCGAAGACCGAGGTCGGTTGGGGGCATCAAATTCGTTCGTATGTCTTAGACCAAAGCCGTATTAAAGACCTACGCACCAATGTTGAGATTTCAAACACCCAGAAAGTTCTTGACGGTGATCTCGACCCCTTTATCGAAGCCAGCCTTAAATTAGGAATCTAAACCATGAGTACACGCCTTGCGCTCTCTCCTCGTACTGTTGCTATTGTGACAGGGGCCTCACGCGGCCTGGGCCAGGCGTTTGCGCATGAACTGGTGACTCAGTGTACGCATGTGTTAACGCTTGCACGGCAGGCACAAGCCGACAAGCAAACCGCTCTGATAGCGGCGCAACACGGTTGTCAGTTGCAACATATTGCCTGTGATCTAAGTGATGCTGCTCAATGGCCAGCTATTGCTGAACAAGTGCAAGCATGGTTTAAGCAACTTGGTTCTACAAGTGCACAAGAACCAGTCGCTATTTTTAAGCAAGAGCCAAGTTTTAAGCAAGAGCCAAGTGCGGATATCGCACAGCAAGAACCAAGGCTGAGTAACACTGAGCAAGCACAGACCACTGCAGCCGCCCTATTACCTGAGCGTTATTTGCTAATTAATAATGCGGGTACACTTGGACCAATGGCGCAATACTCAGGCTTAGCCGAACTCGGTAGCGAAAGTGCCGCGATTGCTCAAGCCATGAACTTGAATATCAGCGCTGTGATTTATTTAAGCAGTGTGTTTGTGCATACGGCCAAGTCTAGTCATGACAATGCACTCGCACATACAGTAGCAGTAAACCACGACAATGCTTTTGTAGCTGCAGTACCCTCAAGTCATGGCACCGATGCTCTGCTAACACCTGCAGTACCATCAAGCTATGATGCTGATGCTTCGCAGACACCGAAGATTCAAGTAATTAATATTTCCTCTGGCGCGGCACGCAATCCCTATCCAGGATGGGCAGTGTATTGCGCCAGCAAAGCTGCTTTAGACCGTTATAGCGAGGTCTTACAAGTCGAAGCGCCTTTTGCTCAGATTGTTTCTATCGCACCTGGTGTGCTCGACACCGCTATGCAAGCTGATATTCGCCAAAGTTGCGCTGAGGACTTCCCGAACGTTCAGCGCTTTATCGATTTACATGCTGAGCACGCATTAAGCTCACCACCCGCTGTCGCTAAGCAGATTTTAGCGTACAGCCTTAGCCCAGAATTTGGCCAACAAACCTTACAAGATATTCGTTTAATTACCCCGTAAATAATCATGACTGAACAAACTCAAACCCCTGAACTTGATGAGAACCGATTAATCGCTGAGCGTCGCGCTAAGCTTGATAAGATCCGTCAAGAAAAAGGCATCGCATTTCCGAATAATTTCCGTCCTAGCGATAAGGCGCAAGACTTGCATGACAAGTATGATGCGATTGAGAAAGCCGATTTAGACCCACAAGAAAATAGCGCTTGTGTGGCCGGCCGCATGATGCTCAAACGCATAATGGGTAAAGCCAGTTTTGCCACACTCCAAGACGTCAGCGGACGCATCCAAATTTATTTGGATAAAGCCCATATCGGTGAAGATGTGTACGAACAATTTAAGACTTGGGATATTGGTGATATTTTAGGCGTTAAGGGTTTAATGTTTAAAACCAACAAGGGTGAATTATCAATTCGCGCCCAATCGCTTGAGTTGATTAGCAAATCTTTACGTCCCCTACCCGATAAATTCCACGGCATTGCCGACCAAGAGTTACGTTATCGCCAACGTTATGTCGACCTCATCATGACAGATGAAACACGCGATACCTTTAGAAAGCGTAGTGCAGCGATTAATCACTTGCGTAGCCTGATGATGGAGGAGCAATTCCTTGAGGTGGAAACCCCAATGTTGCAACCGATTCCTGGTGGTGCTGCGGCTAAGCCATTTATCACCCACCACAATGCCTTGGACATGGATATGTACCTACGTATTGCGCCAGAATTGTACTTGAAGCGCTTAGTAGTTGGTGGTTTTGAGCGTGTGTTCGAGATTAACCGCAACTTCCGTAATGAAGGTGTGAGCCCACGTCATAATCCAGAATTTACCATGATGGAATTCTATGCGGCCTATACCGATTACCAATGGATTATGAACTTCACGGAATACCTCATCCGTGAGACTGCTCGCCGCACAACAGGTTCAGCAAAGATTGAACACCAAGGTCGTGAGTTAGATCTTGAATCACCATTTGAGCGCTTAACGATTGTGCAAGCCATCTTAAAACACGCGCCTCAATACACTGAAGAGCAACTCAGAGATGAAGCCTTCCTACGCACAGAGCTGCGTAAGTTTGTTGGTAATGAGATTGATGGTCCCGTATTAAGCAATGCAGGTATCGGTGCCCTACAATTAGCGTTCTTTGAAGAAACCGCTGAAAGCAAGTTATGGAATCCAACCTTCATTATTGATTATCCCGTTGAGGTGTCGCCGTTGGCGCGTGCATCAGATACACAAGAAGGCATTACCGAGCGCTTTGAACTGTTTATCACAGGTCGTGAAATCGCCAATGGTTTCTCTGAGTTAAATGATCCTGAAGACCAAGCTGAGCGTTTTATGGCCCAAGTCAAAGCGAAAGACGCAGGTGACGAAGAAGCCATGTACTTCGACGCGGACTATATCCGTGCGCTTGAGTACGGGATGCCACCTGCTGGTGGTTGCGGTATCGGTATTGATCGCTTGATTATGTTACTCACCGACAGCCCAAGTATTCGTGATGTATTGCTGTTCCCGCACTTACGTAAAGCGGATTAATTGAAATAAAGCCACCTTTTTATGGGTGGCTTTATTTTATATGGATTTTAGAATTGTTTAGCGCATGCTGATTAAAGATGTTTTGCAGTCTTATTGTACGCAATAAATATATTTTCTTATTGGTAAGCACAATGACAATTCTTTTCTCAACACTCCAAAGCAACTACTCATCTTCCAGCCTCAGTGACCCACGTTTTGGCTCTCTCTAATATTACTCTACGCCTTATGAGACAACTTACGTGAACGCAAAAAAACCACCATAATAGTGGTTTTTCTAGTGCTATCGATAAAAGCAAACATACACACGGTCTTGTCCAGCTGAACCGTATTCGACGCATCCTTATAGGTTTTAGATTAAGCCTCACTCAACTATAAGCCGTGAAGGCTCATCACGCTTAAGTTTCATAAACAAGGAGACGACTAAGTACACGGCAAGCCCAACGATCATACCCACCACCAAATCGGCTAAGGTCGTGCCGACGAAAGAATCACCGACCAAGCTCACCACAAGTTCATGTAGCCAAGGCCAGTTATGGGTAAAGATACCGCCACCCACCAAGAACATGGCGATGGTGCCAATAATCGCTAAGCCTTGCATTAGCTTCGGCATAAACGTAATCATACCTTTGCCTATTGTTTGCCACAACGAGGAGTCTTTTTGCATAAGCCACAAGCCCATATCATCCAGCTTCACAATCAGCGCCACCACGCCATACACAAACACTGTAATACCTAGACCAATTGCCACCATCACTAAGGTTTTCGGCCAAAAGTCCATGTTCGCCACTACCCCCATAGCAATAATAATGATCTCTGCCGATAAAATAAAATCGGTACGGATAGCACCACGGACCTTCGTGCGTTCCAGGCTTTTTAATTCCTCTTCACTTTTCAAGGTATCTGAGTGAATCACAGTGGGCTGCGCAGATCCTTGACTCGTAATATTGCTTTCACTATGAACTGAATCGGCATGAACGCCGCCAACTACGGCTAAGACCTCAGCTTTAGCATGCCCAGCAGATTTATGTTGCAAATGGTGGATGACTTTTTCCATACCCTCAAAGGCCAAATAAGCACCACCAATTAGCAAGAGAATGGTAATCATCATCGGCGAGAAATAGGCGATTAATAAGGCCGCAGGAATAATAATTGCCTTATTAATGAAAGAGCCTTTAGTGACAGCCCAAATCACGGGCAACTCACGTTGAGCGGCAATGCCCGTCAGCTGATTTGCATTAACGGCTAAGTCATCCCCAACAATCCCCGCTGTTTTCTTGGCCGCTACCTTGGTCATCACCGCCACATCATCCAAGACCGCAGCTACATCATCCAGTAAGGTAAATAAACTCGCAAAAGCCATATATCCCTCGCACCCATAAATAGTTTAAGATTCGCATTTATCAAAACTCACCGTAAAACAAAGTCTACCAGGACAGTGAGGACAGCAAGGTAAATGCATTTTAAATTTTCAGTACTAATTTTAGCGGTTCGTGAAAATATTTTTCGTAAAGGATTGTAAGTGAACAGGGAAATTCTACTTTGCTCACTGAGCAGATCTTACAAACGACAGCACATTTCTGTGGTACATCTACTTAACGCTACGACGAATCTGTTATATACATGGACCTATATCTTATAAGCTACGCTGGATCCCTCTCTTAAGCAGTGGTGATCAATGTTAGAAGCAGTGGCCAGCTATATAGCATTCACCGTTGACAAGCTATTGGTAACAATGACAAAATCATTTACACTGATTACGTCTTTTAAAGAACTGGAGAAATTATGCATAAGAAGTTACTCATTTCAGCATTATCCGCGGCACTGCTGGTACCCATGGCGGCCCAAGCCAAGACTTTTCGTTGGGCGAGTCAAGGTGATATTTTGACCTTAGACCCTCATGCACAAAACGAAGGGCTTAACATTGCCGCCAGTAGTTACGTCTATGATACCCTCGTGCAATACGATAAAGACTTTAAAATCACACCAATGCTTGCCACCGAGTGGGAAACACCTTCTGACACTTTATGGCGCTTTAAAATTCGTGAAGGCGTGAAATTTCATGATGGTTCAGACTTTAGCGCTGAAGATGCGGCATTCTCCATTCACCGTGCCATGGCCCCTACTTCTAACTTCAAAGCCTATGTCTATGGCATTAAACAAGCACGCGCGATCGACGCTCACACCCTAGAAATTGAACTCATCGCCCCCAATCCCGTCTTACTGCGTCAATTAACCAATCTCTTTATCATGAGTAAGGCCTGGTCTGAGGCGAACAATGCCGCACAACCACAAGATTTTACGAAAAAGGAAGAGACTTTCTCGGCACGCAATGCCATGGGTACAGGCCCTTATAAACTGTCATCGCGTCAAGTAGATGTTCGTACCGAGTATGTCGAGAATGAAAACTGGTGGAATAAAGACCAGAAAGTCGGCAATGTTACGCGTATCATCTATACCCCAATTACCCAAAGTGCTACCCGTACCGCCGCGCTTTTATCAGGTGAAGTTGACTTTGTGCTTGATCCTCCAGCGCAAGACCTTGACCGCATCAAGCGCCAAGCCAAAGTAGTTGAAGGCAATGAATACCGCACGATTTATATTGGTCTCGACCAAAAGAGCGATGAGTTGAAGTACAGCTCACTCAAAGGCAAAAATCCCTTTGCTGATGTACGTGTTCGTGAAGCCCTCTATTTAGCTATCGATACCGAAGCGATTAAGCGCTCTGTTATGCGTGGTTCTTCAGCGCCTACCGGCACCATGATTGCCCCACAAGTTAACGGTTGGACCGAAGAATTAGCACAGCGCCCTAAACCTGATGTGGAAAAAGCCCAAGAGCTGATTAAACAAGCGGGTTATCAGCCAAACGAAATTAATTTCACTCTGGACTGTCCAAATAACCGTTACATTAACGATGAAGCAATTTGCCAAGCCGTTGTGGCGATGTGGGCACGAATTGGCGTGAAAGCTAACCTAAACTCAATGCCTCGCGCCACCTACTTCCCGAAAGTCCAGTCTTACGATACTAGCGCCTATTTATTCGGCTGGGGTGTACCGACATTCGATGCGCTGTATACCTTACAGAGTCTAATTCATAGTAAGGGCGAAGGGGCTGATGGTTCATTTAACTTTGGTAATTATGAAAATGCTGAAGTCGATAAACTGATCGATACCGTTAAGACCGAAACCGATGATGCAAAGCGCACCGCCGCCATTCATCAAGTTTTAAAAACCCACGCCCAAGAATTCGGTCATCTTCCCATCCATGACCAAGTTATCCCTTGGGCCATGGCGAAGAATGTAGATGTCATCCACCGTGCGGATAATCGCTTAACAATAGACTGGGTAGTGATTAATGACTAATCGTTAATGACGAATAATTATTGACGAATCATGAATGACGTATTTTGTGTGGTTAATCATTAGCAACTAAAGCGAATGCTTAATAAGCGAACATTAACCACACTGATAAGTCTTATAATTTACCTTCACGCAGTTCTTATTATCAGCTACACGACCAGCAAGTCTTAAGCAGTATTTCCTGTTCTCGTATTTCTCGTTAAGACTTGCTTTATTGGTGCCTATGTTAGTTTTTCTTATACGCCGCCTGTTGCAGGCAATTCTGGTGATGCTAGTCGTCGCCTTATTAGCATTTATTCTCTTTCGATACGTTGGTGATCCCGTCACCATTATGTTGGGCCAAGATGCGACCGACCTTGACCGACAACGTCTACGCGAAAGTCTCGGCTTAGACCAATCCGCTCTATTACAGTTCTGGAACTTTCTGCAGAATGCCGTCTCTGGCGAGTTTGGTTTGTCCTTACGTCAAGGTCAAAACGTCTCTGAACTCATCAAAGACCGACTCCCAGCTACCGTAGAACTTTCTGTAGTGGCGGCTTTTCTTGCGCTTTTCATCGGTTTGCCTTTAGGCGTCTATACAGCGCTTAAGCGTAACTCCTGGATTTCACAGGCGATTTTATCTTTTTCATTATTAGGTATTTCCTTACCTACCTTCTTAATCGGTATTTTACTCATTCTGGTTTTTTCCGTTCAATTAGGCTGGCTGCCGAGTTATGGACGTGGAGAAACCATTAGTATCGGCTGGTGGAGTAGTGGTTTATTCACCTTGGACGGGCTTAAGCACCTCATTCTACCCTCCATCACCCTTTGCTTATTCCAACTCACCTTAATTCTGCGCCTAGTTCGCTCCGAGATGCTTGAAGTCTTAAGAGCCGACTACATTAAATTTGCCCGTGCACGTGGTTTAACCCAACAAGCCATTCACTTTGGCCATGCCTTGAAAAACACCATGATTCCCGTAATTACTATCACAGGCTTACAACTTGGCGGCATTATTGCCTTCTCTATTGTGACCGAAACCGTATTCCAATGGCCTGGTATGGGTTTACTATTTATTCAAGCGGTGCAGTTTGCCGATGTGCCCGTGATGGCCGCGTATTTGTGCTTAATTGCTTTAGTATTTGTCACGATTAACTTAATTGTTGACCTCCTGTATTTTGCTGTCGATCCGCGATTACTCGCCAACCTTAACAGCCCAGGAGCCTAAGCATGAATATACTACAACGCTTTTGGGATGGCGATCTGGCTTGGTCTTGGCGCCACACACCGACAGCCATATTTGGCACGATTGTCTCTATCCTGCTATTTCTTGGCGCATTTGGAGCGCCTTGGTTAGCACCACACAACCCCTTTGATCTCGCCTCCATCGATTTATTTGATGCCTTACTCCCGCCCGCCTGGGAAGCCGATGGCAAGATGACTTACCTACTCGGCACCGATAGCCAGGGTCGTGATTTATTCTCTTCACTCCTCTATGGCACTCGCATCTCCTTACTCATTGGCTTCGCCTCAGTGCTCTTAGCCATGGTCATTGGCATTCTTCTCGGCTTGATTGCGGGTTATGCCGGTGGACGCATTGAATCCTTTATTATGCGTGTCGCCGACGTACAGCTTTCATTCCCTGCCATTTTAATTGCTCTCTTAATCGATGGTGTCGCTCGTGCGGTAGTACCTCAGCACCTCTTGGAATCAATCTCGTTTCCTGTGCTTATTGGCGCTATTGCCCTAGCAGGATGGCCTCAATATGCACGTACTGTACGTGGCTCGACTATGGTAGAAAAGAACAAAGAATACGTCCAAGCCGCCAAGGTAATTGGGGTGTCTTCACCGCGGATTATGCTAACCCATGTCTTACCCAATGTCCTAGGCCCAGTCTTAGTCTTAGCAACCGTGCATCTCGCAACTGCGATTATTACAGAAGCCACCCTCTCCTTCCTCGGTGTGGGCGTACCACCCACCTCGCCCTCACTGGGCACCTTAATTCGTGTGGGCAATGACTTTCTCTTCTCAGGCGAATGGTGGATTACCATCTTCCCTGGAGTGATGTTAGTTCTCTTGGTACTTTCAGTAAACTTACTCGGCGATTGGCTGCGCGATGCACTCAATCCCAAACTGAACTAGGCTAAACAATGAGTTCATTATTAGAAGTTAAACAACTTAATGTAGAGTTCCCCACCCGTCGCGGCGTATTAAAAGCCTTAGATGATGTGTCATTTACTATTGGACGTGGTGAGGTATTAGGCGTGGTCGGTGAGTCAGGCGCAGGTAAATCACTCACGGGTGCATCGATCATTGGCCTACTTGATCCCCCTGGGCGAATTAGCCATGGTGAAATTCACTTGGATGGCCGACGTATTGATAATCTACCCCCGCAGGAAATGCGCAAGGTGCGTGGCCGAGAGATTGGAGCTATTTTCCAAGACCCCTTAACCTCATTGAATCCGCTCTACACCGTGGGTCAACAAATTGTCCAAACCATTCAAACCCACTTAAACTTGAGTCAAAAGCAAGCAAAAGATCGTGCCATTGAACTTTTAGAGTCGACCGGCATCCCCGCCGCTCGTGAGCGCATCGATCACTATCCGCACCAGTTTTCTGGGGGTATGCGTCAACGTGTCGTGATTGCCTTAGCGCTTGCTGCTGAACCAAAATTAATTGTCGCTGATGAGCCCACTACGGCCCTAGACGTGTCGATTCAGGCACAAATTATTGATCTCTTAAAAAAACTTTGCCGTGAACATGGCACCTCAGTCATGCTGATTACCCACGATATGGGTGTTATTGCCGAAACCGCTGATCGTGTAGCGGTAATGTATGCGGGTCGTATTATTGAAATTGGCGCGGTACAAGATGTGATTCAACACTCTCTTCATCCTTATACTAATGGTCTTATGCGATCCATTCCGACACTCGATCCCACTATCCATGAACTTGAACAAATTCCAGGTAGTATGCCGCGCTTAAATGCCATCCCTACAGGCTGTGCCTTTAATCCTCGCTGCCGCGAAGTCTTCGATAAGTGTCGAGTCGAACGCCCTGAATTAGTGTCGGTTAATAGTCGTCAGGTCGCCTGTTGGCTGCATGAGGAGGTGAAAGCATGAGTCAGCAAGCGCTCCTTGAAGTCAAAAATATCGCCCGCCACTTTGATGTTTCAGCACCGTGGTTAGAACGTGTAATTTATCGCCGCCCTAAAACCTATGTCCGTGCGGTTGATGATGTCAGCTTTACTCTCTATAAGGGTGAAACCTTAGCCTTGGTTGGCGAATCTGGTTGTGGCAAGTCCACAGTCGCTCGCCTACTTACGGGTTTATATGGTTTAAGCCAAGGTAGTATTAAGTTTGATGGACAAGAGCTATCGAGCATGAACAAACAACAAAGCTTGCAAATGCGTCGTCGCTTACAGATGATTTTCCAAGACCCCTATGCCAGCTTAAACCCTCGTTGGCGTGTTGGGCACATTATTGCAGAACCCTTACGCACCCATAGCAGTCTATCCAAGACAGAGCAAGAGGCACGAGCAGCCGAGCTTTTAGAACTCGTCGGCTTGAGTGCCACGGATGTTAATCGTTATCCCCATCAATTCTCTGGTGGCCAGCGACAACGTATCTCCATTGCCCGCGCCTTGGCGCTCAACCCTGAGTTTATCGTCTGTGACGAACCCACCTCGGCCCTTGATGTGTCGGTACAAGCCCAAGTTCTAAACCTGATGAAAAAACTTCAAAAGGAATTGGGTTTAAGCTATTTATTTATCTCACATAATCTGGCTGTAATTCATCATATGGCTGATCGTGTTGGTGTGATGTATTTAGGCAAAATCGTAGAAATCGCCTCTCGCGATAGTTTATTCGGCAACCCACGTCACCCCTATACGAAAATGCTACTAGGTGCTATTCCTGATATGAGTGGCAGCGGTCGGCGTCGAGTTCAGGTGGCTGGTGAAGTACCCAACCCACTAAATCCTCCAAGTGGCTGTACCTTCCACCCTCGGTGCCCATTAGCGAATGAACGTTGCAAGCAAGAAATCCCTCAACTCTTGGCGTTTCAGGGCATTCAGATTGCTTGTCATGCGGTGGCTGAGGGACGTGATAGCTAAGCGCCCATAGCTCTTCTGTCAAAGTAAGTGTACAAAGCCACCTCTTAACTATGATGGTTCATCAACGCCGACATATTCTGGGATGATCCTAGTAGAACTCACAGTGGCCCCTTAACTATAAAGCTGAGGGGCGTGATTAGGCGTTGATGCAGAAAACCACCTTCCTTTTCTAAAGTCTACCAGCAGGTCTTCCCCTAGCTTCCTTCTTTAAAAGGCGTCAGAACAAGCACTTCACCCAATCCATGACATGTCACGATATTGTCATTTTAGCCATCTACAATAGAGCCAATGAATGCTAAATACCTATAAAAACAAATAGTTATTTAGCAATTAACAGACCATATTTCTAAGCAATATTTCATATGGTGACGGCGATGAATGATTACCCTCTTCTTGAACAATTAATGTGCGAATACCTGCATCGAGACTACGACTTGCTTACAGGCACAGATAATATTGAAGATGTAATTGATGTGTATATTGAAGAAACTTGTCTTCAGAACTTACACAATATCATCATAGAAATCAGTTACTTCACCTCTAGCTACCAACAAGATCTGGATAACAAGTTCGAGCGTATCTTGGATCCCGATATCCCTATTCAATCAGCAGCAGAGTTTCTCAACATGGTAAGCAACAAAGTCAAGGCGCGAATCCTGCGTAATGGCTACGACTATTCTGCTGATAAGTTGTGTGCTTAAACTCCTTATGTGCTGTTCATGTAAGAAGTTGTCGCTCAGCCTTCAAGCTAGTCGTGCAAAGTCAGTATTCAATTTAGCCGTTCAGCTACTTCAAGCTATCCCTTCAAGCTATCCCTTCAAGCGCCCAGTTCAGCTAAATTTCAGCCAAACTTCCGTTTATCTGAACCCTCCCTTCAGCGTATATTGATATCTGAAATACGCAGAACTGTATAGAATCAAAAGCATGTTTCATCTTTTTCTTTAATATGCTGTGGAATCGTTTATCAGTCCTCGGGCCAAGACAAATTATATTCTGTTTTGTATAGCCACTTTTCTAGCCTTCTTAACCATGTCAACCTTGGCATACTTGGCTGTGGTACTCGACAATCTGCACTATTCCACTGAGCGCATCGGTTTCGTCTTATCGTCCCCTTTTCTGCCAACCTTATTTGGCACGCTGGTTGTTGGGCGTCTTATGCAAAGTTATAGTGCGATCCAGATTGCCATTTCAGGCTTGTTAATCTGTTCTATCAGCTTTTTACTCATGCAATATGGGGTGCATCACCCCTTGTTTCTCACTATTCTACGTGGCTGTGTCGGTCTAGGATTCGGGCTGTTTTTCTCTTCTTCCATGCTATTTGCTCGCAATTTGCTGCAAGGACCCAACATCCCTTATTTTTTCGGTATTTATGTCAGTATGCTACCCCTGCCAAATATTCTTGGTCCGAGTTTGATGGAAATTTATTATGACCGTATTGGGATTAATGGCTTATTTTTAATACTGGGAATTCCACTGCTTACTGGCTTACTGATGTTGATTTGGATTGCACGCCATGAGGATAAGACGGCCGCACTTGGCCCGCAAACTAACAGTACAACTAGCTATTTATCGGTTTTTAAAGACCGCCGTAATTACTTACCAATGTCAGGCGTGATTGTCGTCGGATTTTTATGGGGATTTATCGCCTCATTCTTGGCGCTCCATCTCAAGAATAATCAGATTCCTATGATTTATTACTTTTTACCGACCACCGGTACTTTATTCTTATCACGCTTGATACTTATGAAATGGATCATTCGTTATCCAATTGCAACAGGCGTCGGCCTTGGATTTGTGGCCATGGGCTTGGCCAATCTCATCTTATTCTACCCAAGCATACCAACAGTGATTATCGCGGGAGCGGTCTTTGGCTTAGGCTATAGCTTTGCTTTCCCTTTGCTCAGTACATGGTTCTCTGAACATTACCCCCTGCATGAACGAGCCAAACCCACCGCTATCTTCAACGCTTGCTTTCAATTCGGTATCTGCTTAATCCCACTCATTAGTGGTTATATCATTGCTAACTTCAGCACCACCACAGTCTTAATTGGTTTGGTAACTGTGGCGTTTGTGTTCGCCTGCTTAATGCTATTAAATCGACACGCGGGGAAATTAGGAACCCAATAAGGGTTAGTTTAAACCTCCAAAGATCTTGAATAAAACAAGCAGGCAAACTTAAGCTAAAGTGCCATTGATATACGCGATGAAATTAACGCATAAACTACGTGGGCAACTGGACTGAAAGTGCTTACAAGCCACTAAGTTGAAAATCACATATGAGCAAATTGATTCTGTAGATAGTCAATAATCTGCTTTGACTCATAAAGCCAAGTGACATTGCCCTCATCATCCGTAATCCGTAAGCAAGGTACTTGGCGCTTGCCCCCTTGTTCGATAAGGACTTTTTCATTCGCTGGCTCTTTCGCATCGACAAGTGTGACAGGCACGTTCAAAACATGTAAAGTACGACGTACTTTAATGCAGAATGGGCAAGCATGAAATTGGTATAAAGCAAGTTTAGCGGCTTGTTCATTCACTTGCGCCTGTACCTCAGCACTACGCTGCTTCTTAGCCGGGCGAGTCATTTGCTCAACGCCTGCAATAACACAACCTAAGCCATTACGAAGGGCATTAACAATCATTCTTTTCTCTCTATATGTAATTACTGTCAGAATCCCGCACACGTAAAAATTGTGGCGAACTTCTTGGGATTATAAGGGTAATTGAGCCTGCAAGTGCGCAATAGATCGCTGCAATTGCTCTTGACGTAGAATAACCTCTTCTTGCAGTTGCTCTAACTCAGTATCAAGCAACTGTTGCAGATTATAGAGATTATCCTGAATCTGCTTGGAGGCCAAATTCTCTAAGTTAAGATAAATTTTCTCAAAATCATCGGCTCGCAAAACCTTGGCCTGCTTAAAGTACGCTTCAATCAGCACTCCATTAAACTCACTGACTTCGATCAAGTGGCTTGGAAGGACATACATATCAACAAGAGATTGCTGAACTTGAGTTTGATACTCTTTTGCTAGCACTTCAGTGAGGCCTAATTGTAGCGTAGCAAGAGAGGATGAAGACTGCGCACCACTAGCAGCAGCCTCCTCCTGTGTTATTACCACACAATCAGCGCCATTTACCTCAGCAACATTTACCTCA
>JAUNUI010000030.1 GCA_030538255.1 Pelistega sp.
ATGTTGTAGCCGCTGATGTCGTAGCCGTGCTAACCTGCGGTGCCTGTTCTCGCTCTAGTTTATCTAAAGTTTGACGTAATTGCTCTTGATGCTTCTGTAGCCGTGGGCGAATTACATAAACCCAAATGACCCAATGGAACACGATAGCCAAGACAACAAGCGCAATTAAGATATAGATATACGCATTAGATTGGAAAATATCAGACATACACTCGCCCTCTAGAGATGAATATAGTGATTTATGGAATGTATCAATTTTAAACCATGATTGAATGACGCACTCACTCTTCTTGTCTCTCGCTAAATTTTGAAGCATTAAAAAACCGAAGCATGAGAAATTGAGGTATCTCTTGCTTCGGTATATTTTACTGCATCTATACTAAGAAGACGCTAAGCCTAAGAACACACTCAGCGCTAGAATGAGCCAAATAAGGTGCCTAAGGTAATTACTACCGCTAAGGCAAATACAGGTCCAATAATCGTCACCGCGGCAATATTCATATAGGACTGACGATGGTTCATACCGCAAATTGAGAGCAAGGTAATGATGGCACCACAATGCGGCAAGGTATCGAAGCCACCCGCGGCAATCACGGCTACACGGTGTAACAGCTCTGGGCTAATATTGTTTTCAATCGCCATACGTAAGTAATCTGCACCAAGCGTCTGTAAAGCAATACTTAAACCACCTGATGATGAGCCAGTAATACCCGCTAAGGCTGACATCGCCACCGCCTCAGAAATCAAGGGATTGCCTGGTGATACGTTCAAGACTAAGTCACGTAAAATAGCAAAACCCGCAAGGCTCGCAATCACCGCACCATAACCGACTTCAGATGCGGTATTGAAAGCGGGCAGCATAGAGCCTAAAGTGCCCTTATTAATCGTATCTTTCAGATGCTTCCAACGTGACCATGCAATTGCAATTAACCATACACACGCCAACACTAAAGAAATAATAATCGCCCACATACCCGTCTTCTTGGATGGGTCGAGACTGGTAAAGCGCTCATTCACTGCGAAGAAATCCATACCCGGGAAAATCACATAGGTGAATAAGGCATTCAAGCCAATCACAAGAATGAGTGGTGAGAAGGCTAGCCAAATTGGCATTGGATTCGTCTCATCAATGCTTTCATGCTCAACACCATCATTATGTTGACCATAACCCTCACCCTTAGCCTGTGCAGCTTTGGCACGGCTACTCAACCATAACCAACCGGTTGCAAACATAATGATTGAGGCAATAATACCTAAACCAGGGGCAGCAAATACGTTCGTGCCATAATAAGGAATCGGGATGGCATTTTGAATCGCAGGTGTACCTGGTAGCGCGGTCATCGTGAATGTGAAGGCGCCAAGTGCAATTGCACCTGGGATAATACGCTTAGGAATTCCTGCCTTATAGAACATCACTTTGGCGATTGGATAAATTGCAAAAGCCACCACGAATAAAGAAACACCGCCATACGTTAAGGCGGCACATGCTAAGACCACGGTCAGGATAGCATGTTTGGGACCTAAGACGCGTGTAAACCAATGCGCAATACTCGAAGCAGCACCTGAGTCCGCAATTAACTGACCAAAGATAGCCCCAAGCAAGAAGATCGGGAAAAAGGTCAGCAGATATTGTCCTAAAGCCCCCATAAAGGTTTCGGTATAAATCGGCAACATTAAACTAATGTCACCCGATAACAAAACGGCTAAGGCGGCCATAATTGGCGCAAGAATTAATACTGAAACTCCCCTGTATGCCAAGAACATCAGCATAAAGAGAGAGATAAGAATAGCCAAAGTACTCATATAAATAGAGGTCCTGTTAAAAAGTTTTATTTTGCAACCATAAATTATTTAACTTTAAATAATATTCAATTGCATATGCACTAGCATTATAAACGCAAGTTGATTCTTGTGAGGTGTAAGTTTATAATTTCGTAAGGGTTTTAATTGCTCTCTGCAGTTTAATTGTTCTCTGCATGAAACACCGCCCTTACATAAAGAGGTATCCTACTCAGGCTTCCCTATATTACGCATTCGGGCGACGCAAGTAAAACTAACAAACCCCCTGCTCAAGCTTAGTGATCATGTTTACAGCTTGCTTATTATTCAAACATTAACTAGATGGAATCAAATAGCGCGAGGTGCTGAATAAGCGCCTGCTCCAATTCTGTACGACTTAAACCTTGCCAGAGATAAGCATTAAGTAAGAGACGAGTTTTGCGTGGGCACAGACTTCCCACCATAATGACACCTCTTTGTTGCAGATCTATTTCACTACCAGGATACGCATAGACTGCCTTCGTTGTGCTGCCTGCCCCGGCTCTTGATGCCATCAGGACCGGTATCTCCTTCACTAAATGACTCAGTTCCTCAGTGACAGGAATAGAAACATGACCGCTACCGAGACCCGCAATCACGAGTCCTGCGTAGCCAAGTTGCACAAGGTGCGAATATAAAATAGGATTCTCATCAAGAGTCGTCTCAATCAGCAGCGTTGTTTGGCTGATTTGCTCAGGCTGAGCCAATACCTTACGCACAGGTGCTAAGCGGAAAAAGCGCGCTACCCCCTCACGTACAGCACCGACAGGTCCCACAACGGGTGATGCGAACGCATTCAGTGCTGTCGTATGGACCTTACGCACAGAGCTGGCTTGATGAATTTCATCATTCATCACAACCAGAGCGCCATAACCCTGTGCTGCTGAACTCATGGCGACTTGCACTGAGGCCAAGATATTCGCACTGCCTTCTGCGCCCGCTTGACCAGGTGAACGCATAGCGCCAGTCAAGACCAAGGGCGCTTGATGCGACCAGTACAAGTCAAGGAAAAAAGCGGTTTCCTCTAAGGTATCCGTCCCTTGTACAATCACGACCCCGTCGGCCCCTTGCTCAATCTGCTGATTCGCCCAGCCCAATAATTTAAATAAATCCTGAAAGCGAATTGAGCCGCTCGCCATATTCGCAATCGAATGCAGTCGTAGCTCGACATCCACGCGGTCTAAACCTGGAATACTATTCACCAGCTGCTCAGCACCAAGCGTTGACTTCACGCCTTCACCCGGCTTAGCCGCCGTCATGGAAATCGTCCCACCGATAGTGCCAAGGGCAATCACGGGTTTGTGTGTAGCCTCAATTTGCGTCATTATATTTGCCTCTATTACTCAAGCATACCGTAAAGTTCAATTAAGGTATTATTTTACGTCATGTGTCAACTTAGCTATTGAGTCCTGAGCTCTTTTGATTCGAGAGAGCAATGCTTTGCACATCATGACCTGTTGGGTTTTGATAAATTCTTAGGCCAAATTCACCAATCACCGCATAGACATGATCAAAAATATCGGCTTGAATGCCCTCATAATTGGCCCACACCACATCGTTACTAAAACAATATATTTCCATAGGCACCCCTTCCCCGGTCGGGGCCAATTGACGCACCATGATGGTCATGCCTTTGTGAACCTTAGGGTGATTATTTAAATAGCGGATTAGGTAAGCGCGAAAGGTACCAATATTGGTTAAGCGACGACCGTTCAAAGAAAGCGACAAATCGGCTTTCTGGTTGTATTCATCAATTTCTTTAGATTTACTGATGATATAGTCAGCTAATAAATTACTGCGAGTAAAGCGCTGCACATCCGCTTCACTAATAAAGCGAATACTATTTGCATCGATTAAGAAAGCGCGCTTAATCCGGCGACCACCAGACTCCGACATTGGGCGATAGTTTTTAAAGGAGTCTGAAATTAGGGCATAGGTCGGAATCGTGGTGACTGTCTTGTCCCAATTACGCACCTTCACCGTGGTTAAACCAATGTCAATCACATCACCATCGGCATTGTATTTCTGCATTTCTAACCAGTCGCCTACGCGCAACATATTATTGGCGGAGAGCTGAATACCTGCCACTAAACCAAGGATGGGATCTTTAAATACTAACATCAGCACCGCCGTCATGGCCCCCAAACCTGAGAGCAAGATAAAAGGTGACTGACCTATCAGCAAGGAGATAATCGCAATACCAATACCGATGGAACTAATCAACTTAACGGTTTGGACTACCCCACCCATGGGAAAATGCACGGCGAACTGACGCTCAAACCCCCAACGGCTAAAGGTATCTAATAGAGAGAACGCGATAAATAAGAAATTAAATAAAATCCATATTTGGACAATCGTTGAGAGCGCTAAAACGATTTTGCCTGGCTCAAGCCAAACACCCACCATATGATTTAGTGCAAACCCAAGGGCCAAATAACTTAACAAGATAAAGATTCGAGTTTCACTTAATTGGCGGATAAAAAGAAAATGTGAGCGCGCTAGAATCGGCTGCATAATGCGCCTTGTAAACAAACGCGCTATCTGGTAAATAATCACGCCTGTAACAACAATACCGAACAAAGCGATCACCACAGCAATCATGTCTGCATACATGATTTTTTGAGATTCCAACCAAGCTTGGATTTGTGCCTGCATTAAATTCCTTCCTATAACAAATTACTTAAATTGACGTCCTCCCTATCCTGAAGGAGGAGGTTTTACGGCAAGTCCCGATCAATTATGCTTTACATTCAGCTGACTATATTTTACGCTATCCTAGCATCTACCCTATATTTCACATTGGGTACCTGTACCTAAGCATTTCAATGCCGATGATAGTTTCGGCTTATAATAAATACCTTACATTGAATCACGCCGAGACGATCCCTTACGCCAAGGTAAAACCTAAATCATCTTGCGCTATCTGAAAGTTTGGCGGCAAAGTCTGCGCATGTTGCATTAACCAGCAATCAAAGCTATGGCTAATGTGAGTGAGAATGACGGTGTTTGCCTGAATCACTTGTTGCAAGGCAAGTACGATAGTAATGTCATTATGATTGCGATTCGCCTTAGCCAAAGGTTGGTAAGTGCAATCAATAATCATCACATCCAGATTTAAACGAGCCAGATGCTCCATCACCTCTTCACTAAGACCGACGGTATCGGTCAAGTAGGCAATGCTACGCCCTGCATCACTGACAAACACATAGCCGTAAGTCAGCTTAGAGTGCACAAGAGGTAAGGCCGTAACGGTAAATCCTGGCATCTGTCGGGTCTCGAATGCCTTGAATGGCTTGGAAAAATCTAAAATACCAGGATGCTTATATAAGTCAGCAAAGCCATTCACATCATCCGGTCCATACACGGGTAAGCGCATCTTAACGCCCCAGCGCAAGTGTAGGAGACCTTGAGCATGGTCGGCATGATAATGGGTTTGGAAAATCCCCTGAAGAGTTCCTGGGGCAAAGCGATCAGTAATATCAGGCAAGCCACTATCAATTAACCAAGCACCTTGCTCAGTTTGCAAGAGTGCACTAGCAGGTCGACGACGCCAAGTCGGGTCTTGTTGGGCTCGCAGACATGCCGCACAATCACAATTGTAGACAGGAAGCTGAGCACTATCGGCTGTACCTAAAAACGTAAATTTCAACTCGACTACCCCATATGTGCAGTTTTCGGAATGCGCAGATGGAAAGCTAACTTCTTATGGAACTGTTCAATTGTCTGTGTCAGCTCACCTGAATTATCCAGCATAAAAAAGCGTAATTGCCATTGCGAAAAATTGCTCAATAAGGTCTGCTCAAACAAGGCATTACGTTGTAGCCTATGTTCAATTTCTAGGGATGTCTCACGATTACGCTGTTGCAGGCGCTGGCGTAACAAGCTAGGGTCAACCGTAACCAAGACGACTAAAGCATCAGGATAGCGATCATTCAAGGTTTCACAATATTTGCGCGAACCATTCACCACCACGACCTGACCAGTCTGTAGATGCTCGTCCAGGCTTAATGGGATGCCATACGAGAGGCCGTTAGCACGCCAGCTCATGCTGAATTTGCCCTCGGCCTCCATCTGATCGAAGGTCTCAATATCTACAGAGTCCGCATCTTCACCAATACTATCAGGCTCACGCGTGATGACGCGACGCATAACCGTCACTTCGGTCTGCTCCGCCAAGGCTTGAATAATACTATCTTTACCACTCCCTGATGGACCGACTACATAGATAAGTTGTCCTGCCATTAGAAAACCCTATTTCCTTGATTAAATACTTCAGCAACAACAAATTGATTTGTCGTCGGCTTTACACGTACCATATCCGCGCGTAAACCTACACGAATCTCACCACGGTCTAGCAGATTAGCCGCTTGCGCTGGTAGACGTGAAATCGTCGCCACAGCACTCGGTAGGTCACATAACTCTTCCTTATGCATACGGTACACAGCCGCTAATAAGCTGGCTGGATAATAGTCACTGGAGAGAATGTCGAGCACACCTTTCTTGACCAAATCTGCTGCTGCTATATTACCTGAATGTGACCCACCACGAACAATATTCGGTGCACCCATTAAAACTTTTAAACCTAGCTCATGGCTCTTATCAGCCGCGATATGTGTTGTCGGAAACTCGGCAATACTCATACCAAAACTGGCAGACTCTTCGACGTGCTCAGTGGTTGCATCATCATGGCTCGCCATGGCAAGACCCTTGTCTTGACAGATTTTAGCGATGGCTAAGCGATTCGGCTCACTAAATTGCTCAGCACTGGCTTTTTGCTTAATAATAAAGGCTTCCATCTCATCATTGCTCAGATGATACTTACCTTGGTAGTATTCACGGTATTTCTCAAGCTTCACGAACTGACGCTGACCTGGGGTGTGATCCATCAAGGACACTAGGTGCACCATGGAGTTGCCAATCAGTTGTTCGAAGATTTCTAAGGTGCGCTCATGACTCACTTCACAACGCAAATGCAAGAAGTGCTCTGAACGGGTGAAGCCTAAATTCATTGATTCTTGAATCGCTTCCACCATACGAGGCAATTGCTTTAAGCGATAGCCCTTAGGGTTCACATCACCAATCGACAAGGCGTCAAATACGGTAGTAATCCCAGCACCAATGATCTGCGCATCATGCGCCATCACTGCAGAGTCTGAGGGCCAATCAACGCCTGGGCGCGGATTCATATACTTCTCTAAGTTGTCAGTATGTAACTCAACAAACCCGGGCATTAGATAATCGCCTTGCCAGTCTTTGGCATGGCTGACTTGGCTATTGCCCGAATCGATGGCTGCAATCTTACCATCACGTACAACAACACTGCCATTAATCACTTCATCGGCCAAGACAATCTTGGCATTGGTGTACACCTGCTCATTATGCAGCATGACTTAACTCCTGACTATTCATATCAAAATAACAATCAGCAACTGCTTCGCGTGCCAATTTGTCATGGAAAATACCCACAATGGCACAACCCGCTTGCTTAGCTTCATTAATTAAATTCAACACTTCTTGGCAATTCACATCGTCTAGGGAAGCGGTAGGCTCATCGAGCAACATAATTGGCCAATGCACCATAAAACCACGAGCAATATTCACACGCTGTTGTTCACCACCTGAGAATGTGCCCGGCGCCAAGCTCCATAAGCGCTCTGGAATATTCAAGCGGCGTAATAAGCTTTGCGCACGCTCGCGCGCTTGCTCTTGCGCCTCACCACGCGCTAAGGCAGGCTCCATCACCACATCCAGACAACTAACACGTGGAATAACGCGCAAGAACTGACTCACATAACCTAAGGTTTGGCGACGCACATCAATGATTTGACGTGGACTAGCCATTACTAAGTCCAGCATCTCACCACGGTGTGCAATTTGAATCTGACCGCTAGCCGCTAAATAGTTACCATAAATAGTGCGCATCAGCGTGGACTTGCCAGCACCCGATTGGCCATGTAGGACGACACATTGCCCGGCATCAACACTGAGGCTCACATCTTGCAAGACCTTTAACACAACGCCCTGCTGTTGATGTAGGGTAAAGGTTTTGTATAAATTTTTTATGACAAGAACTGACATCTGAGCACCTTAAGGTTGTAAAACAGAGGACACCAATAACTGGGTGTAAGGATGTTGGGGGTCATCAAGGATTTGATCCGTTAAGCCAGTCTCAACCACCTGTGAGCGACGCATCACCAAGAGACGGTCTGCAAGTAAGCGTGCAACTGCCAAATCGTGAGTCACAATCACCACCGCTAAGCCTAATTCACGGACCAGCTGACGCAACATATCTAAGAGACGTGCTTGTACTGACACATCCAAGCCACCTGTCGGTTCATCCATAAATACAAGACGAGGCGAGGACACCAAGTTGCGCGCAATTTGTAAGCGTTGCTGCATACCACCCGAGAAGGTACGCGGTAAATCATCAATACGTTGCGGATCAATTTCTACTTGGCTTAACCACTGTAGGCCCGTCTGACGTAATTGTTCATAATTGCGCCAGCCTTGGGCCATCAGACGCTCACCAATATTCGCTCCAGCCGATACGCCCATACGTAAACCATCACGCGGGTTTTGTTCAACAAAGCCCCATTCCGTGCGCAATAAGGTACGGCGTTGAGCCTCGCTACACGCATATAAATCCACCAACTCGCCAGACTCACGACGATAGTCAATCTGACCTTCATCTGGTGTTAATCGTCCTGATAAAACACTTAACAAGGTTGATTTACCTGATCCAGACTCACCGACAATACCCAAAACTTCACCTGGGTAAAGCTCAAAATTCACGCCTTGGCAACCCTTGTTAGGGCCATACAGACGGCTAATACCCTTAACACTTAAAAGGCTCTTATCCATGACACTTGGTACTACTTTATGAGGCGCATTCATGCTCTATTCCCCTCTCGTTTGTTGCTGCTCTAAACAATAATCGGTATCCGAACAGACATAGCTACGTGTGCCTTGGTCATCTACAATGATTTCATCTAAGAAGGAATGGTCACAGCCACAAATCGCGCAAGACTGTTCCCACTTCTGTACGGCAAATTTATGATCTTCGAAGTCTAAACTTTCTACCGCCGTATACGGTGGCACGGCATAGATTCGCTTCTCACGACCTGCCCCAAATAACATTAAGGCAGGACTCATATGTAATTTCGGATTATCAAATTTCGGAATTGGCGATGGGTCCATCACATAGCGTCCATTGACGAGGACGGGATAGGCATAAGCCGTAGCAATATGACCAAACTTGGCAATATCCTCATATAACTTAACGTGCATCACCCCATAATCGTCCAATGCATGCATAGTTTTCGTCTCTGAGTCTGATGGTTCAATAAAGCGTAAGGGCTCAGGGATTGGTACTTGATAGACCATGATTTGGTCTTTATGTAAGGCTTTCTCCGGAATGCGGTGACGGGTTTGGATCACACTCGCCTCACTCGTATGGGTGGTAGTTTGCACCCCCGCCGTACGGGCAAAGAAGCGACGAATAGATACCGCATTGGTGGTATCATCCGCACCTTGGTCAATCACTTTCAGCACATCCGACTGGCCTAAGATAGCTGCCGTGACCTGCATACCACCCGTGCCCCAACCGTAAGGTAGTGGCATCTCACGTCCACCAAAAGGCACTTGATAACCAGGAATGGCGACCGCTTTTAACAAACCGCGACGAATCATGCGCTTAGTTTGTTCATCTAAGTAAGCAAAGTTATAGCCCTGCTCTTGTTGCACATCCATCTGATTAGCTGCAACATTATCATGCCCACCTGACGCTGCTTGTGAACTAGCGCTTGCTGATGCTGCTTGACTCTGCACTAGAGAATCCTTTAAAGCCTGGGTTGTTTGTTCAGTTTGTTCAGTTTGCATTGTGATGCTACTCATGCGATTTCTCCTTGCGAAGGCACCTTAAGCTCAAGTGAGGCTTCTTCCTCATCGGTGGCAAGATTTACTGTTGCTGCTTGAGGATCAACTTGTAGCTTACGTATCAGCTCCAGTTCCGCTTGGAAGTCAACATAATGCGGAAGCTTTAAGTGTGAAACGAAACCTGCAGCTTCCACATTATCGCAATGCATTAGAACGAACTCTTCTTCTTGTGCTGGCGAAATCACTTCCTCACCCAAGTCCTTACTGCATAAAGCGCGGTCCACCAACGCCATAGTCATCGCTTTACGCTCGTTATAGCCAAAGCCCAAACCATAACCACGCGTAAACTGTGCTCCTTCTGATTTTGAGCCCACAAATTGGTTAACCATCTCACACTCAGTCACTTCTATATCACCGAGCGGTACGGCAAAATCCAATTCTTCAGGTTCAAACCAAACCTCAACCTGACCAATTCGAATCTCCCCTGCAAATGGGTGATTACGACCATAGCCACGTTGGGTCGAATAGGCCAAGGCCATCATAAAGCCCTCATCGCCACGTGCAAGTGCTTGTAAGCGCTGCATGCGGTTAGATGGAAAGTCCAAGGGTTCGCGTGTGATATCAGGAATCGTTTGGTTTTGGTCCTGCTCTTTACGCATCAAGCCTTCTTGCTCTAAGACCGCCAAAACACGCTGACAAGGTTCTACCTCTTGCTTTGTCTGCGCCATTTCTACCTGTTCTAAATCACTCGACTCAGCGAGTAACTTGAAATCTAATAGTCGATGGGTATAGTCAAATGTCGGCCCTAATAACTGACCACCGGGTAGGTCTTTATAGGTCGCTGAGATGCGACGTTCAATGCGCATCTGCTCGGTATCAATCGGTGTGCTATTGGCAAAGCGCACCAAGGTCGTACGATAGGCTCGCAATAAGAAAATCGCTTCAAGTAAATCACCTGCTGCTTGCTTAATCGCCAAGGCAGCTAATTGCGGATCATATAAAGATCCCTCACTCATGACTCTGGCCACCGCCATTGACATCTGTTGTTCAATCTGTGCCACGCTTAACTCAGGGATAGAGGGTTCCCCGCGGCGCTTTTGCGCAAGTAAAGCATGGGCATTATCAATGGCTTTTTCACCACCCTTAACTGCTACATACATGATTAATCCTTTGCAAAAATTACCTGGGTACTGCGTGGTAAAGCCATGATGTCTTGCTGTGCGCAGAAGACCATATCAATACCGCGAGGAAACTGATTGACCTGTTCACGGACTGTCCAAAGCGCTTGTGGCAAAGCCAATTGCACCGTTGTTGGACTCTCAATCCCAGGACCACGCCATTGCGTTGCAGGACTCGTCGGATCAGCAACCGTCACGCTTGGCACTTGAATTAAGGCTGTACATGAGAGTTCAGGATCACGGTCAGTGCCATTATTCAGATCTGCAATAAGATCCAAATCGTCGAGTGTGAATAAGGCGAAATCGGCTGCATGGATGTCTGTCGTTAACGGACAAGCACAATGGAAAGCCAGGTTCTGACGGACCACTACCGAATCCAGCGTTGGGCTAATCCAGACCTTGGTATCGCTATCGCTTAAGCTAAGTAATAAATCATAGGCTGATGGATAAATTTGCTCTAAGCCTTGGCTCAAACCTAATGACTGCACTGTCGTCGGCTCACTCATGGCCTTAAGCAATGCTCTAAAACTCTCTTGGGCCTGTAAAACAGGGTTCGAAAAACCGGCTTGTAATGTTGCAACAGGGGCTGAGAGGTCAGCGTGTAATGTTGAGTTCTGCATTAATCGTCTCCGCGAACCATAGTGAAGAAATTCACTCGTGAAGCGGCAATTTCCTCTTCACGTTGAGCACGTAACTGCGCTTGTTGGACCTGTAAGGGTTGAATGACTTGGCTATGCCAATAATTAGACTGCGCACCTTGCAGGTGGGCATCAGCCAATGCGGCCAATAAGGCGGCCTTCTTATCACGACCGGCTAAATAGCTATAACCTAGCTGACCATCATCCAAGCGCACGACACAACGCGTGACCGTCATCTCACCCGCATTGAAGGCTTGACCCGTACCACCCATACGTGCACGCACCATGACCATACCCGTCTCCGGTGCACGAATACACTGGTAGTTGGACTGCTCTAAAATCTTAGAATAGTGATGAAGGTCTTGACCTGCACGGGCCAGTACCTGCATCCATTTTTGGCGAAGCTGTATATTGCTTTGCATTTACTTTTCCTTAAGAACAATTTTGTATTGAAAACTATCTGAACGAGTGACACTGTGGGCCAACTCAAAAGCTTGCCCATGCTGATCATGTGATAAGGTCATCACAGTCAACACAGGTGATTTCTTGGATATATCTAAACGACTGGCCTCATCAATCGACGCTAAGCGCGCACCAATCACCGTGGAGTATCGCTCTAATTGATAATCACGCTTGGCTAGATAAGCACGCATTGAACCGCCCTGATAATCGGTAAATAAACCGTGCCTATCCGCCGCAAAACAATGGCGAATAACACTCACAGGGCTGTACTCCATTAGTCGTAAAGTTTGCACTTCAAAGACCTCTGACTCACTTGGCAAGTTAAGTAATTCCTGCTCTTGTAAAGTAGCGGCACGAAACTGTTTACGTATGAGTTGGGCCGTCACTTGCTTGCCTTGCTCGCTGACAGCCGAACTAAAGGCATTCTGCAATTCAATCGGGTAGAGGGTATGACGTGATAGCACTTGCGTACCCTTGCCCTGAACCCGTAGCACAAAGCCATCATTCTCGAGCACTTCTAAAGCACGACGAACCGTATGACGGTTCACCGCAAAGCGCTTGGCTAAGGGCAACTCACCATCCATTAACTCACCCGCCTTAAAATTGGCCAACTCAAGTCGTAACTGATGAGCGATTTGTAGATATTTCGGATCTTCTTGTCTAGACATGTTAGTCCTTTAAAAATGGCAGTTCCCTGCCACTTTTAAACTTAAATAAATAACTTACGAGTCTTCTGTGAAATCACATCGATGATGCTGACGGCCACAATGATAATCAGGAGAATCGCTGCACTCTCGGCAAACATAAAGCCGCGAATGGCTTCCCACAGTAATACCCCAATACCACCAGCACCCACCATACCTACTACGGTCGCAGAACGTACATTCGATTCAAAGCGATAGAGGATAAATGAGATCCAAAGCGGTAAAACTTGTGGAATCACACCGAAAATAATTTCTTGTAAACTACTACTTCCTGTTGCACGCACGCCTTCTACTGGGCCTGGATCAATTGACTCAACTGCCTCAGCGAATAGCTTAGCCAAGACACCGGTCGTGCCGACAAATAAAGCCAAGGTCCCCGCGAAAGGACCTAAACCCACAGCCACCACGAACAACATGGCAAAAACCATCTCGTTAATTGAGCGCAAGGCATCCATTAAACGACGTACAGGTTGGTATACCCACCATGGCACCAAGTTAGCTGAGGACATAATGCCTAATGGAATACCGGCAATAACCGCTAGGACCGTGCCCCAAACAGCAATCTGTATGGTCACAATCATCTCTGAAAGATATAGCTTCCAGTTGGAAAAATTCGGCGGGAAGAAGTCGGCCGCAAATTGCGCCATATTGCCGCTATCTTTCCATAAGAGATACGGATTCATTTCCGCACCTTGCCAAGACCAGGCCAAGAAAGTCAAGAATACGGCCCAGCCAATAATTCTGAGAAGAAGATTTTTTGGTGGTCTTAAGGCTTCAACCTGTGCCACCAAGCTTGCACTGCTCATACCATTTCCTTTATTAGGAGGTTTTGTTGACAGGGCTCAAGCATGCATGAAGTCTCTCTGTACATGCTTGATCCTATCCTGTTCACACGACGCTCAGGACAAGCGCAGCGAACATACGTTGAAATCTACTACGGTCTGACTTATTGGTTTGCCTTAGTGTTGACACTGTCTTGCACACGACAAAACTAGCGTACATTCAAGAGAATTTTTCTATAAGGCAAACCAAGTGTTGCACTAATTACTTAGCAGCAATTTCTTTCATGCGCTTGTCAAGAGCAGCCAACTCTTCGTCGATTGCTTTCAATTGTGCGGCTTTGTCTTCGGCAGATAATTTCTCATCAGCTTCAACTTGAGAGCGACGCTTGAAAGTCTCTAATTGACGGATAGGCAGTAGATGGTCATTGCTTGCCTGCTTAAATTTACCCCAATCAAGATTGTTCAAGTTCTTCATTTCTTCTGGTGTATCACCGTAGCTTAAGAGGAAGTTTTTCAATTTCTCTTGATCTTCTTTATCCAATGTTGTGCGGATAACAATTGGGTCACCAGGAATCAATGGAGAGCGCCAGATTTCTTTAAGCTCTTTCGCTTTATCTGGATGCGTTTTTTCCAAGCGGCTCATGCTCTCCGTATTGAAAGTCGCCACATCAACTTGCTTATTAGCCACAGATAATGCATTCACTTCGTGGTTAGAGTTCAAGGTGCGCTTGAAGATTTTGTTAGGTTCAACCTTGTTTTGTGCAAACACGTAGTAACCAGGTACTAAGAAACCCGATGTTGAGTTAGGGTCACCATTACCGAAGTTTAAGTCTTTAGCATTCTTCAACATATCTTCAACGCTATTGATTGGGCTGTCTTTATGCGCAATCAATAAGCTCCAGTAACCTGGGCTACCATCAGCAGCAACTGTTGCAGCAATCACTTCACCGTTCGCGCGGTCAACTGCTTCCATGGCTGATTTATTACCGTACCAAGCGATATCCACTTTATCAAAGCGCATGCCTTGAATAATGCCAGCATAGTCAGGAGCAAAGAACGCCTTCACGTCATAGCCAGTTTTCTTTTTCATATCCTCAAGGAACGGATCCCATTGAGTTTTTAAGTTTTGGCTAGATTCAGTAGAGATAATACCGAAGTTAATGGTTTTAGCATGTGCGGTAGCACCGATAAAACAGCTAGCCACAAGTAGGCCAGCAGCCGCTTTAGAAAATACGTTCAACATATAATTTCTCTCAAAAATATTGACACTATTGAATGGATAATTGCGCCTCAGTAAATAGATTGATTTACATCCGCACAAATATTTAAAATTTAAAACTTTGACGACTGATATCTCATCAAGGCATAAGTCATCTCTTACTCTGCAATCGAGTGCTTCGAACGATTAGACCTCTTGCAAAAAGTCTAACTAGACACTCCTTACTAAAATCTCATTGGCGTTGAGGCTCTGTGATGAGCAGATTCTCAATCTAAACTGATTAAGCCACCATCACCAGCACATCGCCTTCTTTATCCGTAGGTTTCTTCTCATCGTGCTGTTCAGCATGCGTATCGCCAAACAGCAGATTGGTTCCCAGCTCTGAGCCGTACAAACCATTTAAGAAGTGATTGGTTAAACCCTTGATAGAGCCTTGATAATGGATAACACCATCTTTCAGTGCGACCACATCGCGGCAATAGCGCACGGCATAGTCCACTTGGTGCAAAGTCACGATAACGGTCTTACCATCTTTCTGATTGATATCCGCCAAGGTGTCCATCACCTTACGAGCAGACTCTGGGTCTAAGGAAGCGATTGGTTCATCGGCCAAGATAATTTCGGCTTGTTGACATAGGGTGCGCGCAATCGCTACACGTTGCTGTTGACCACCCGAGAGTTGTGAGGCACGCTTGAAAGCATGCTCCAATAAGCCCACACGCTCAAGAGCGGCATAAGCTAAGTCTTTATCTTCTTGACTGAACAGGGATAAGGTGCCACGCCAGCGTGGAATGCGACCCAAGCGGCCAAGCAGAACATTCTGTAGCACGCTTAAACGACCCACGAGATTAAATTGCTGGAAGATATAGCCGATATCTGAACGAATATGGCGCACTTTTTTACTCAGCACACCATTCGCTTGAACTTGCTGGCCAAGCGCAAATAGTTCACCACCCTGCTTCTTATCAGAGCGCTCTAAACCAGCTAAGTGACGCAATAAGGTTGATTTACCAGAGCCTGAGGCCCCGATTAAGGCAACCATAGCGCCCTTTGGCACATCCAAGTCCAAACTATGGAGAACTTGCTTTTTGCCAAATGTTTTATTTAACTGTTTTACAGTAATTGCTGTGGTCATAACAATGTCTTTAAAAATGAATTGACGCCATCTTACAAACTGAATGTGACATCCATCTTAAAGCTTCGTTACAGTTATATGACAATTAACACTTTAGGCCTTCATTCTTGACTAGACAAGATAAGTAAATGTTTTTTAAACATAAAAAAACACCTAGCAAGAATCGCTAGGTGTTTGACGTGTTCCGAACAACAAGTTTGTGACAAATTGTGTTTGAATTTTTAAGCTGCTGGGGTGCGCATCGTTACAAATTCTTCCGCCGCTGTTGGATGTATACCAATTGTGCTGTCGAAAACCGCTTTAGTTGCACCCGCTTTCATGGCGACGGCGAAGCCTTGGATAATCTCACCCGCTTCATCACCCACCATATGCATGCCGACAACTTTATCACTGGCCTTATCGACGATTAGTTTCATTAAGGTACGCTCATTCTTGCCTGTTAAGGTATGCTTAAGCGCTCTGAACTCTGAACGATAAATGACGATGTCCTTATACTGTTCGCGCGCCTCGTCTTCCGTCAAGCCAACCGTTGCCGCATTCGGTGTGGTGAAAATGGCAGTCGGGATATAGTCATAACTCATTTCACGCTTACCCTCACCAAACAAGTGATCGACCAAGACCATGGCTTCACCTAAAGCGACTGGTGTTAACTGCACACGGTCAGTGACATCGCCTAAGGCATACACAGACTCCACATTCGTACGATAATCCTCATCGACTACGATGGCACCATTCTTCTGCTGAGCGATGTTCAGCGCCTCAAGACCTAAGCCTTTCACATTCGGTGCACGACCCGTAGCGTAAAGTACTTGATCAACCTCTAAGGTACTACCATCTTTCAAAGTGACTTCAATACCATCGGCTGTCTTGGCTAGCTTCGCCACATCGCTATTGGTGCGAATATCGACACCGGCCTTACTCATCTCTTGAGCTAAGAAGTTACGAATATCTTGATCAAAGCCGCGCAGGATTTGTTCCGAACGATAAAGCTGCGTTACTTGTGAACCCAAACCGTTAAAGATTGAAGCAAACTCACTGGCAATATAACCACCACCGACCACGACTAAGCGCTTAGGAAACTCTGGCAAATCAAAAATTTCATTGCTACTAATCGCCAACTCTTTACCTTCTACCTCAGGAATCACAGGCCAACCGCCTGTCGCGATGAGAATATATTTAGCGCTGTATTGTTGCTCGCCAACTTGTACGGTATGCGCATCAACTAAAACACCACGACCATCAATTAATTGCACACCCGAACCATCGAGCAAGTTCTTGTACACTCCATTCAAGCGAGTAATTTCAGTGGCACGATTGGCTTTCAGCGTCTCCCAATTAAAACTAGGATTAACCGCTTCCCAGCCATAACCTACTGCAGAACTGTAGTGACCTGGGAAGCTTGATGCGTAGCTATACAGTTTCTTTGGAATACATCCCAAGTTAACACATGTGCCACCGAGTGGCGCATCCTCAACCACGGCGACCTTAACGCCTTGTGCTGCTGCCATACGTGATGCACGTACGCCACCGCTACCACCACCAATCACTAATAAATCAAAATCGTAGTTTTGCATTATTGCCACCCATGAGAAAATTTATGTGGATTCATTTTAACGTGAATTAGCGATTTATCCGCCATTACCAGTGATTTTCTGGCAGTATAGCTTTTATCAATGCGGGCTAAAGCTTTTCTCTATCAAGAAGCACCCATTCCGCACTATACTGTGCACTCGATTATTAAGTTCATATGAGTACGCTTAATTCTGTTTACCTGTTCGATTGTTATTGAATGTCCGATTATTTCGACTTAAAATTTATCTTAATTGTTTGGTACAAAATCTTGGCAAGCATTAGTCTTAAAGTTTTGGCTTAGGCACTAAGGAGAGATGGATGATGACAGATACTCAGCCTTATGGATTTAAAAATACCTTTTTAAAATACCTTGCCCTCACGGCTCTCACCCTTATCCTCACAGCCTGCTCCAGCACCAGTCCCCCTACCTCTAGCTCCTCTGCTTCCGTTCAACTTGATCCCCGTTATCGCGAAACCTTAGTAGCCAATGCCATGATGCTAATGGGTACACCCTATCGTTATGGTGGCAATCATCCTGGTGAAGGCTTTGATTGTAGCGGCTTTGTACGCTATACCGTAGCAGAAACCGCGAAAGCATCGCTACCCCGCACGACACGTGATATCGCAGGCGCTACCCGAAAAATTAAAACATCATCCCTTAAGCGTGGGGACTTCGTCTTTTTTAATACCTCAGGTCCCTATACACATATGGGCATTTACTTAGGGGATAGAAAATTCGTCCATGCTCCTTCAAGTAGAAACCAAGGCGCAGTACGTGTAGACTCAATGGATTCTAAGTATTTCTCACAGCGTTTTATGGAAGCGCGGACGGCTTTTCGGTGAGGTGAAAGATAGCGACTTAGACACTTCTTCTTATCACTTTGAGTTTCACAATCTACTTTCAATCTAAATCATATTTTTAGGTCAGAATCTTAGTGTTGATTCAAGGCCTTATTACACTATTTTTTGTCATAAACAACATCCGTGGAGTTATTCATCCTGAGGATACTCTACTGGCGCCTCACGCACAGTAAAATAATCCTCAAAAAGTCCATTGTATTTAATGGTCATTTTGAGGATAGTGTTTAACAAAACTCGCCTAAAACCCCGTTCTTTAGGATGGGGGCTTCAACACAAGCTAAGTTGATAATAAATCTAAATCAACACATTCTCACCCGCTTCGTAAATCGCATTCGAGCGACCTACGATAAGTGGATCAATTTTGCCGATAACGTTAAGGTCTTTATTACGATAGTTAAAGCGATGCAAAACAAAACGCATGGCGTTCAAGCGCGCACGCTTCTTGCAGTTTGACTTCACCACGGTCCATGGTGAATCACTCGTATCAGTATGGTAGAACATGGCTTCTTTAGCTTTGGTATAGTCTTCCCACTTGTCTAATGAGGCCATATCAATTGGTGATAGTTTCCATTGTTTTAATGGATGATTCTGACGCTCACGGAAGCGGCGACGTTGCTCTTCACGACTCACTGAGAACCAGAATTTAATCAGACCAATACCACTGCGCACTAGATTGCGCTCAAATTCTGGCGCTTGACGCATAAATTCTTTGTACTGTTCATCGGTACAGAAGCCCATTACACGCTCTACACCGGCACGGTTATACCAAGAGCGGTCAAATAACACAATCTCACCTGCCGTCGGTAGGTGTTGTACATAGCGTTGGAAATACCATTGGCCTAATTCAGTTGTGGTCGGTTTTTGTAGTGCGACAACACGGGCAAAACGTGGGTTTAAGTGTTCCATAAAGCGCTTAATCGTACCGCCCTTACCAGCCGCATCTCGACCTTCGAAAAGGATCACGATACGCTGACCTGTCTCTTGTACCCACTGTTGAAGCTTCAATAGCTCAACTTGTAGATTATATTTCTGATACTCGTAATTGCGGCGAGACATGAGGTAACGATAAGGGTAGGCGCCCTCTTCTTGCCAGTTATCGACTAATACAGAGTCAGGATTCTCTTCACTCTTTAGATCGAGTTTACGCTTCTCATCACGTAACACTTTGAGCAACTCATCACGATCATCCGCCGATAAGTTCTCTAACATGGCATAGGCTTTAGCGGGTTGATCCACCTTCTGCGTATTGGCAATCACTTCAGCGATTGAGGCTGCTTTACCTTCAGTGCGTGCGGCAACGCGATCTTTAATCACATTACGACGAGTTTGTGCAGGTGTGCTGCCACTAATCGTATCACCAGATTTCACTTCTCGAGATGCTGTGCTTGTGACTGTCTTTTTCGCGGCAATTTTCTTGGTAGCTGCTCTTTTAGTGGCTGTTGTTGTCGTTTTAGTCGCCGTGGCTTTTTTCGCTGGTGCTGTTGTTGACTTCGTCGCCGTTGTCTTTTTCGCTGGTGCTGTTTTAATAGCGCTTGTCTTAACAGTGCTTGTCGAACTCACTGATGCCGATACTGGATTACTGACTTCATTGGCTGTGGTTTCACTGCCTACTGGATTTGTTTGCTGAGGGTTTGCCGTAGTTTTACGAACCGTCTTTGTACCTGTCGTCTTTGTTACCATTATTGTCCTCGTAGTGTTACGCGAGCTAAACTCACAAATAAAAAAATCGTTGTCCCTTAATTCTTATCTTTCTCAGTAATCTTTTCACACATATATTTTACCCTGCTTTTGCGTCAAAATAATGTTATAAGTTTAAGCATTAGAAGATGCATACTAGGTAGTCGGACATATGCAACAAACAACCATGAAAATAGGTATGGAGAATGATGATTAAGAACACACTAAGCATTGCTGGTGTTGACCCTTCTGGCGGCGCTGGCGTACTCGCTGATGTAAAAACCATGAGTGCTTTGGGCACCTACGCAACGGCTGTAATTGCCGCTTTAACCGCGCAGAACACCCAAGCAGTGACGGGTATTCAGACGGTTCCTCCTGATTTTATTGCTTTGCAAATTGATACCTTATTCGATGACGTACGGATTGATGGGGTCAAAATTGGCATGTTAGGTGAAGCGAGAGTCAGCCAAATTGTCAGCGATAAAATTGCCCAATATCAACCACCCTTCGTGGTCTTAGACCCTGTTATGGTGGCGAAAAGTGGTGATTTATTATTAGAGAAAGAAGCGGTGGCGAGCTTACTCGAAGGCTTGGTTCAGCAAGCGCATATGATTACGCCGAATCTTCCTGAGGCCGGTGTGATACTCAGGCAAAGAGCGCCTGAAACAGTCAAGGAAATGTATGCTACTGCAGAACGCTTGCACAAGCTGATGAGTGATAAAGATGAACGCTGGGTTCTCCTCAAAGGGGGGCACCTAAGTACCGATGAAACCGTTGATCTCTTATTCAACGGTGACAGGATGCTTGAAATTCCAGGACGTAAGATTCATACGCGCAATACACATGGCACGGGATGTTCTCTATCTTCTGCTGTGTGTGCGCTACAAGCGCGCCTACAAGATGTGCCGGAAGCGACGCGACAAGCATGTCACTATATCTTCCAAGCGATTAGTCGCGCTGATGAGCTGAGTGTGGGTCAAGGTCATGGACCGATTCACCACTTTCATGCGCAATGGTAATTTATAGGCCGTGAGGATTTGGCATTCCCACTCATCCATCGCGTTAGCAGATAAGCGTACAGTAGCCATGGGAATCTGTTGCCATGCTATCTGTCTGTGGCTTAATAGGCGTATTCCTTGCTAGGCTATTTTCGCCGTTCTTAGAGAAAAGTCTAAGTTTCAGATAGAATAGCGAAGCGACCCTAAGCATCTGTTAAAATACCGTAATTACACTAGTTTTTTTAAAGAGTTAGTCTATGAATGCACCGCAAAGTTTATTAGATCTAAGCCGATTCAATATGATCGAGCAACAAATTCGCCCAGCTGGCACTTTGAATGAAGCTGTTTTAGAAGCCATGATGGGACTTTCTCGTGATGCTTTTGTGGCGCCTGAATATCAATCGGTTGCCTATAGCGATACAGAAATCCCTATCAAAGTCGCGGGTGCTTTATCTAATGAAAATATGCTAGCTCCGCGTATTGAAGCGCGCTTAGCGCAAGAATTGCAACTTAAGAGTACCGATAGTGTCTTAGAGATTGGCACAGGCAGTGGTTTTCAAGCGGCCTTATTAAGCCGACTCTGCCGTCAAGTTAAGAGCATTGAAATTGACTCAAAGATTGCCGAATTCGCCACTGCTAACTTAGCCAAAAACCATATTAGCAATGTTTCGGTTGAGGTGGGTGATGGACAGAATGGTTGGTCGGGTGAAAGCTATGATGCAATTCTTATCACTGGCTCACTTCCCTCAATTCCTGATGCGATCAAATACCAATTAGCTGAAGGCGGTCGCCTAGTAGCTATTGTAGGTAAATCACCGGTGATGCAATTAGTGCGTATCACGCGTAAATCTGCCTCAGCATTTGAAGAGGAATCGATTCTTGAAACCTGCATCAAACCATTGCGTGGTCCTGTGACATCAAGCTTTACGTTTCAAGGCTTAGATCTGTAAAATTTAGATCTGCAAGAGGATGACATATGCGCCTCGTCTAGCAGCATGCTACACCAAAAAACGGCTAACAACTTAGCCGTTTTTTCCGTCTTTACCTTGCAGATTGGCAACTCGTCTAGGGCGTTGTTGTCAACAAGCTGCGCGCGCTCCCTTCCTAGCGCTTAATCTTACTCACGAGTGCGGTTGTTGAGCGTTCAAATTCGAAAGGAATGGCGATGGCTTTGCCGCCCCAAGTTTTAACCAAAGCTGTCTCTGCTAAGGTTTCCATATCATAATCACCACCCTTCACAATAATATCCGGGCGCAGAGCATCGATAAGTTCGTACGGTGTATCTTCAGCAAAGTAGGTCACCGCATCAACACTGGCCAAAGCAGCTAACAGTGCCTGACGGTCAAGCATGGTATTGAAGGGGCGATCAGGCGCTTTGCCTAAGCGCTTGACAGACTCATCGGTATTCACGGCAACAATTAAACTTGCGCCAAGCTGCGCAGCTTGGTCTAAATAACTCACATGACCACGATGCAATATGTCAAATACGCCGTTGGTAAAGATAATGGGGCGCGCCAACTCTCCTGAAGCAATTTTCTGCTTCAAAGCCTCGAGGCTTAAGATTTTCTGTTCAAAACGGGGGGCTTGTTTTATCTCATACATAGCGTTAGTTCCAACGGTGAAGCCACAAGGCCTTCGTACTTTTATCCCTTGTGTTTGCTGATATCTCACAATATTTTCTTAATGCCGAGCTAGAGCGATTGCGCATATGAACTCATCCTTAGCCAATAACTCTAAAACACTATTTAAGAACGAATTAACCAAATCAGTAGGCCCGTGTTCACTAAAGCCAATAAGCCCACGGCATATACTTGCCACTTCTGTAGACGTCGTAGGCGCTTTAACTCTTCATTCAGTTCTTTGGCGTGGTCCGCTTTATTCAAGTTCTTATGCACAAGACGCGGAATCGCTGGCAAGATATCAGACCATTGGCTGGCCTCTTTCTTCATCTGATCAACGAAACCTCGGGGACCGACACGACGCCACATCCATTTCTCTAAGAAAGGTTTAGCGGTTTTCCAGAGGTCTAAATTAGGGTCTAACTCGCGCCCCATGCCTTCAATATTCAGTAAGGTTTTTTGTAATAGAACTAACTGCGGCTGAATCTCTACATTAAAGCGACGCGAGGTCTGAAATAAGCGCATAAGGACTTGGCCCAAACTAATTTCAGAGAGCGGACGGTCAAAATGCGGCTCACACACGGTACGTATAGCCGCTTCGAGTTGCTCTTCACGAGTCGTCGCAGGCACCCAGCCTGACTCAATATGCAACTGAGCAACACGACGATAATCGCGACGGAAAAAAGCTAAGAAATTCTGTGCTAAGTAGTTCTTATCAAAATCGGATAAGGAGCCCACAATGCCAAAATCGACCGCAATATACTGGCCAAAGCTTTCTGGCGCCAAGGATACTAAGATATTGCCTGGATGCATGTCGGCATGAAAGAAGCCATCTTCAAAAACTTGCGTAAAGAAGATCTCCACCCCCATCACTGCAAGCTTCTCAATATCTACACCATGCTCACGCAGCTGTTCAACCCGATTAATCGGAATCCCTTCCATCCACTGCATGGTGAATACGGAGGAGGTGCTGTATTCCCAATGTACTTCAGGCACCAAGAGCAAGCCATCGCGCTTGGCTTCAACGAAATTACGACGTAACTGACTACAGTTCGCCGCCTCAACTTGTAGGTCGAGTTCATCGTGCAAGTATTGGTCAAACTCAGCGACCACTTCTTTCGGCTTGAGGCGCTTACCATCGGGCATAAAGCCCTGTACTAAGCTGGCGAACGAGCGCATTAGGGCGAGGTCTCGTTCAATCGCCTTAAGCATACCTGGACGCAAGACCTTCACCGCAACTTTGCGACCATCAAATAAATACGCCACATGCACCTGTGCCACCGAGGCTGAGGCGCAAGGCTCACGCTCAAATGAGGCGAATAATTGATCGATGGGCTTGCCTAAGGATTTCTCAATTTGGCTGACAGCCAAATCTGGGTCAAAAGGCGGTACCTTATCTTGTAACAGCGCCAGCTCATCAGCAATGTCTAAGGGCACGATATCACGACGTGTGGACATCACCTGACCAAACTTGACAAAAATAGGACCGAGCTGCTCTAAAGCTTCACGTAGACGTTGACCACGTGGCAGCGTGTGTTTACGTCCAAAACGAGCAAATTTTAATAAGAAAGCCGCTACGGGATGATGAATACTACTTAAAACAAGCTCATCCAAGCCATAGCGAAAAGCAATAAAACTGATTCTAATTAATCGTAGAAATCTCATCGTGTTTTCGTTCCCTTAGCTGCAGGGAGCTTCACTTGTGCGCGCTTGAGTGCTTGTTCTAGTTTCTGTAAGCGCATACTCAGCTCTTGAATATCATCACTTAAGCCACGCATCATAACAGCAGGCACTAAAATCTTGCTTTCATGGCTTAGATACTCCGTGATATTCGCGACGCCACGTGTACCGATATCTTGTCCTGTATCCTTCACCTTCTTAAGGCTACTCATCATCATCGTCGCCATAAAAGGGCCGACAAGTTTGCTTAACTCCCCTTCGATATCCCAGCGTAAATCACGTGCGAGTTCCGAAACTAAGCGCGCCAAACCTGCATCACCTTCGATATGGAGTAATGAGGCCAATTCATCAATACTTGCTTTCCGACTAATCGCTGCGGGCAATTGCTTAAGACTCTCATCATTAATACTTAACGTTACGTTCGGCACCACATCATCGGCTGCTTGTGACACCGTACCATCAGCTTCAATCGCTAAACGAATCGTGTATTTAGACACATTCAGTCGAATTGTCTTGCCGGCATGCGCTGCAATTCTCTCTAAAGCCCATGGTTCACGGACCAGCATGGCATTAAGAACACGAATAGCAAGTTGTTTAGGATTGAACAGAGGGGGAAACATAGACGTCCGTATAGCGTGAATCATTAAAAAGATACTGCCTAGTTTAACAGAAATCTTGCTAGCTCCGCCGACTAGCCTAGCCATAAAAGCACCGCAAATAAGGTATGCCGGAATTCGGCTGATTCGGCATACAAGGGTGAAAAGCATATCCAGACTCGTCGTGACCCCCATCTTTTAAGGCGGAGAGAATGTCAATTAAGCATGCTAGGCGCAGAGCCTAGAATGAACTAAGGGACCTCTTTATTTTCTTGGGTCTGCTGTCCGCATAGCTTATACTTGTGGAGTGAGCGCCTAGCGAAAAAGACGCTTGAGTAGATGTGTGGCAAAATCCCTTCTGGTGCTAATAAACATATGAATTAAGATAAGTCTGTCATCATACTCATAGACAATGCGTGTCTGCTTCACAAGTCTATACTTAATATTATTGATACCAAGATCTTTCAAGAGCACAATTGGGCTGCCTGAATCGGGCTCATTCTTGATGAGCCTAAAGGCATCCTTATACTCAGCATTGATTTTATTCCACGTCAAATCACCAAAATCTCTTTGCACATAGGATTTGATGTCTATAAACTCTTCTTTCGCGCTATCTAAAACTACAAGCTTGCGTGACACAATTAATCATCCATCTCGTCAAGAAAAGTTTCTGCATCGCTGTACTTGCCTTCTTGAAACTCTTTCCGTCCCAAGGCAAGTAGTTTGAGGAGTGCCATGGTCTCTTGTTGCTTCTCATACTCATGAATATCCATAACCACCATTTTAGCTTCACCATTCTGAGTGATGATAATAGGCTCAGGATTTTCAGCGAACTCTTTAACGATCTCCGCAGCGCTCGTTTTCAAATAAGTGATGGGCCTAATTTGTTCAGCAAGTGACATAGTACCTCCTTAATACACAAGGACAGAATAAAGACTTAATTATATCCTGTCAAGTCTAGCCAACCACTCACCTAGCCATAAAAGCGCCACAACAAGAGCTTGAAGAAAAACAAGCCTCACAACATATTATGCAATGTTGTGAGGCTTTGACTATCTACAGCGCTGATATCAAGTGATCTTCGTATTAAGTCACTAACATCATTGAGTTAACAGCGTAGCTACTGGCTTAGTTCTCAACAGGAATTTGCTGAATACCGGCTAATAACCAACCGCTATTATCGGTCTTATACAGATTCCACACTTCTTCAAAGCGGAAAGCGGCTTGGTTGGCTTCTTCACGTAACATGCCTGAGAAGCGCACGCTAGCTAAGTGACCATCAGCAACTTGTTCCATACCCAATAACTCAGCATTCAAGAGGACGATATCGGTCTTGGTACGGCCTGCATTCTCGGTGATCTGTGGTGAGAGTTCTTTCACCAAGTCATCGGTTAAATAGGCGCGTAATTGCTCGACATCACCCTTATCCCAAATCGCTTGCACATGAGCGAATTGCTTCTTGGCTTCTTGTAAAAAGGCCACGGTATTAAAGTCAGCAGGAATGTACCAGCTGGTATCGACGGGCTGTGCCACTTCAGTGGTCGCAGCAGGAATTGAAGCACTAGCAGGTGTAAATGGCTGTGTGTTCTGTGCATTCTGAGCACCGAAATCATTACGTTGCATAGGTTCTGGTGTGCGTAGATTATCGCTATGACGCATCGCACCCTGGTTAGTGCCTTGACCTGCACCTTGGAATGCTGGACGTTGTGCACCACCACGTAGACGACGAACGATAAACATAATACCGAAAATCACTAAGCCGATAAGGATGGCACTAGAGAGGAACTCGAGTAACGCACCGCCAAGACCTAAACTAGATAGCAATGCGGCAATACCTAGACCTGCCGCAATACCAGCGATAGGACCAAGAAAGCGTGACATACCAGAGCGTTGTGCAGCTGCTGCAGTACCGGCAGCAGCACCCGCGGCTGGTGCCGCAGCTGAGCGAGCTGCCGGTGTAGCTGGGGCTTGCGTTGCTGGGGTACGATTGATTTGAGTCGATTGACGGCCAAAGCTGCTGCCACCACCCATACGGCGAGCTTCAGCATCGGCAGTTACGGTAAACATAACGGCAGACGACAGCACAATTACGGCTGCCGAGACAAATTTAGACCATTTCTTAGACATAGATATCCTTGCTTTTTTAAAAAGAGTTAAGCTATTTGTAAGTTTAGCATATTCTTTTTTAAGAAGAACTAAGAAAATCCCTAAGGAAATCATCTGAAATCTGCACAAACGAGGTAAACGTGGTACTTTGCCAACAGATTGTTAAACAGCCAATCGACTTAACTTCATCCTTGTCGGTCAGAATGGCTATTCAAGAGTGAAAGATTAGCCCCGCCCCCCATTGTGCATTAGCTATAGCGCACCATGCCACTCAAGGGTGAGATTAACCTCGCTGAATACTGATGCTGATTGAGATAAGCGCACACTAACGCAGCTTAATGCCTTCATGTAAGGCGACGATGCCTGCGGTCAAATTATGATAATCAACGCGATCAAAACCCACATCGCGCATCATCTGTGCCAAGGTTTCTTGGTCTGGATGCATGCGAATTGACTCAGCTAAGTAACGGTAGCTTTCTTCGTCACCTGCGACTTTTTTCCCAAGCCATGGCAAGATATTGAATGAATACCAGTCATATGGCGCCTCAAGGGGCTTATACACACGAGAAAACTCAAGTACTAGTAATTTGCCACCAGGACGTAGTACGCGGCGCATCTCTGCTAAGGCTTTATCCTTATGCGTCATATTACGTAGACCAAAAGCCACGGTCACGATATCAAAATAATTATCGGCAAATGGCAAGGCCTCTGCGTCACACACCACACTCGGCAAGGCATACCCCTTATCAACTAAGCGGTCACGCCCAACACTGAGCATAGAGTAATTAATATCGGTGTGCCAAACTTCTCCAGTTGGCCCGACTTTCTTGGCAAAAGCTAAGGTCAGGTCACCCGTACCCGCGGCGATATCCAAGACTTTCATGCCTGGGCGTACATGTGATTTACCGATGGTGAAATGCTTCCAGATACGATGCAAGCCCATCGACATAAAGTCATTCATCAAATCATATTGCACAGCTACCGAATGGAAAACTTCGGCCACTTTATGCGCTTTCTCACCTTCTTCGACGGTTTTAAAACCAAAATGGGTGGTTGATTTATCGCTTAATTTCTTATCATCGTTCATAAATTTATACTTAAATTGGGGTTTGTCACAAACATGACATAAAACAACACTAATATACGTTAAGAAGAAGTATAAGTCCAAATCGACTTATCCACCAATTGTTATAACTTATTTATATTAATTTATTATTATGGCAAGTACCATTCTCGTTGTTGAAGATGAACCCGCAATTCAAGAATTAATTGCGGTTAACCTGACATTTGCAGGCCATAAAGTGCTACGCGCCTTGGATGCTGAGCAGGCAAAAATTCTGATTAATGCTGAGCTGCCCGACCTCATCCTCCTGGATTGGATGTTACCGACCACCTCAGGCTTAAATTTAGCGCGTACGTTGCGTAGTAATGAGCGTACGCGTGAAATCCCGATTATTATGCTGACGGCGAAAAGCGAGGAAGCGGATAAGGTCGAGGGCTTAGAAAGTGGCGCCGATGACTATATCACCAAGCCCTTCTCTCCTAAGGAGTTAATGGCTCGCATTAAAGCGGTATTGCGTCGTCGCGCACCGCAATTGACGGATGATGAAATTGAGATTGCGGGTCTACGCCTTGATCCCGTATCACACCGCACCACAGGCAATGATATTAATTTATCGCTTGGCCCCACCGAGTTCCGTCTATTGCACTTCTTTATGACGCATCCTGAGCGTGTCTTTACACGTGGTCAATTATTAGACCAAGTGTGGGGCGATCATGTGTTTTTAGAAGAACGTACGGTGGATGTTCATATTCGTCGCTTACGCAAAGCATTAGAGCCTAGTAAACATGATATGTTGATTGAGACGGTGCGCGGTAGTGGTTATCGCTTCACCACACGTATGCCATCTAAAGCACATACTGCTTAGTTCTTAGCGTTTAGTTCTTAGCGTTTGCCTAGGCTTTAGCTTATCATTTATCTTGTTAGAACTCTGGCTTACCTGATACACTAGTGGGTACTCTTAAGCCGATTGCGCTTTTTGTGGATCCTCTTACCATGGCATGGTTTAAATCAAATTTAGTTTTATTCGCTGGTATTATTTTAGGTTTTGTCCTGAGCTTTTTTTTTGGTGGCTACTGGGGTGTCGGCGTTCTGACGCTCTTTATCCTCTATTTCATCTATCGAGACCGTAAATATTACCGTGCGACCTTAGCATGGGCCAATAACACAACGGGTTCACCACCACCCTATGTTGGTCGCTATGATGAAATCATTACGCCTCTGTATAAGGTATTTCGCACGCAGCGCAATGAGATTATACGTTTAGAGCATGTGAATAACAGCATTCTCTCTGCGGCCGAAGCGCTCTCAGCGGCTGCCGTGACTATGGATAAGAACTTCACGATTGAATGGTGTAACCGTAATGCCAAGACCCTGCTCGGCATTGATTATGCAGAAGACCGTGGGTTTAATCTCTTTAATATTATCCGTATTCCTGAATTCTACGAATACGCCCTACAGAAAGACTGGTCTAAAGCCTATACGAATACGGCCGAAATTGATGGGCGCACCTATCATTTGCGCTTTGAACTGACGCAGTACGATGATAATAGTATTTTATTATTGTGTATTGATAATACCCAGCTTGAGAAATTGCGTACGACACAACAGGACTTTGTCGCCAATGTCTCGCATGAGATTCGTACGCCTTTGACCGTATTAATTGGTTTCTTAGAGACCATTAGTGAGCTGCCTCCTGAGGCCTTAACCGTTGAGCAACGTCGGCAATACCAAATCCTCATGAAAGAGCAAGCGGACCGTATGTTAGCGATTGTCGCCGACTTATTAACGCTTTCAACCTTAGAGTCCACCAAGCTACAGAATGGGATGCCTATTCGGATGTTAGACGTCATTCAAACCGCGCGCCAACAAGCTGAAGTCCTCTCCAATGATAAGCACAGTTTTACTTGGGATATTGCCGACAATATTTACATCGAAGGCAATTATAATGAGCTCAGCTCAGCCATTACTAATTTAGTCACTAATGCCGTGCGTTACACCCCTACTGATGGCGATATTACCGTACGTTGGTATTTAGACCCTGAAGGTCAAGCTGTCTTCAGCGTTAAGGACTCGGGCATTGGTATTGCGCCACGTGACATCCCGAGATTAACCGAACGCTTTTATCGTGTCGATAAAAGCCGCTCCCGCGCTTCGGGCGGCACAGGACTTGGCTTGGCTATTACCAAACACATTCTGATCAGGCATAATGCTAAACTACAAATTACGAGCAAGATTAACAAAGGCAGTACGTTTAGCATTATTTTCCCGCAGGAGTGCGTAACGATTGAAAAAGATTCCACCCCTAGACTTACGACTTGAGGCGGAAGGCGATAGCTGTATTATTATTCGCCTCTCCTACCAAAGCCCTAATAGCAGCATTCATCAAACGCATGGTACACCTGAGCAAGTGTCGCCAGACCCAATTAATGCACAGCTGAATCGCTGCGCCATTGACCTCGCGCAAAGCATTCAATCTGCTATTGGCCAAGCCTTACCTCAAGCCATCATCGAAGCAATCCCCAGCTTTGATGCGGTGGGTGTGTATTATGACTTAGACCGCTTTCATGCTGAGCATCACCCAGATCCTACAGCTGAAGCAGCCGAGAATCTTAGTCCTTTCGCTCTCTTAAGCAAGGCCTTAGAGAAATTTAGTCTTAACAGACTCAAAGACCTTGACGCTACAAGTGAAGCCGCTAAGGGGTCTGCTGCTTCAACTGAGACACAAGAGTCATCAAGTCGCATCGTTGAGATTCCTGTCTGTTACGAGCTCGAGTATGGCGTTGATCTCCCTTATTTAAGCCAAGAACTTGGCTTAAGCGTCGCGCAAATCATTGAATTACATACTCGCGAACCCATGCATGTATTTATGTTAGGTTTCTCGCCAGGTCTGCCCTTCCATGGCCTATTCGACCCCGCACTGAACCTGCCGCGACGCGCTCAGCCACGCACTCAATTAGTACCTGGATCAATTGGTATTGCCAATCGTCAGGGCGTCATCTATCCCTTTGCCACGCCTGGTGGTTGGCATATTGTCGGGCGCACACCCTTGCGCCTATTCAATGCGAATAAGGCACCCTATACCTTATATCAAGCAGGCGATAAGATTCAATTTAAAGCCATTAGCAAAGAAGAGTTTTTAATCTTACAAGCTGAGAATGGAACGGGTGATTTATGAATAGACTCATGCGTTCATTGGTGTTGGCGACAGTCAAAGCACCTACCGACAATGGAACAGGTGATTTATGAGCATCCTTGTCAGTAAACCAGGTATGTTTACCTCTATCCAAGATACCGGTCGCTGGGGTTTTCAATCCTTGGGCGTCAGCGTAACCGGCGCCATGGACCCCAGTGCCTTACGACTTGCCAATTGCGTGGTGGGCAATCCTTTAAATATGGCTTGTTTAGAAGTCACCCTCAGCGGTCCTAGTTTAGTTTTCGAAGAGGCGGCATGTATTGCCATTAGTGGCGCCTTCTTAAACCCCCATATTGATGAGCAAGCAATTCAAAATAACTGTGCTTATATGGTGAAGGCTGGCCAGACACTCAGCTTTAAACCCAGTTCTCAATGCATCGGCGCAAGAGCGTATATCGCTGTGCACGGAGGCTTTAAAAGTGAGCCCGTCATGGGCAGTCAAAGCACAGATTATCGCGTTGGACTTGGTGGCATACAAGGACGTGCCTTACAAAAAGGCGACCGTTTAAGTTTAAATGGCTATTTTAATGCTGAGTCATTGCTGCTGATTTTAAGTCATCTGCATAAGCGCAAAATTTACCTAAGCTCGGGTTTAGGGATTCAAACACGTAAAACCATTCGCATTATTCGTGGTGCTCACTTTCAACACTTCACGATGACCTCACGTGAAGCCTTGGTCGATGCAGAATTTGCGATTACCCCTCAGTCTGACCGCATGGGTTATCGCTTTCAAGGGCCAAGCCTTGAGCTAGAGCAAGCCTTGCAACTACGTTCAGAGCCCATGGCTTTCGGGACGATTCAAGTACCTGCCGATGGCCAAGCGATTGCCTTGATGGCCGATCGTCAAAGCATCGGTGGCTATCCTAAAATCGCCAATATTATCCAGACCGATCTGAGTTATTTAGCGCAGCATCTACCCGGGCAAAAAGTGCAATTTAGCTTATGTACCGTGGAACAAGCACAACAGTTGTGGGCTGAGCGCTTAGAGAAGTTCGCACAACTTAGCCAACAGGTACAAGAAACTAGCCAGATGCTTAAAGAGCATTTTGTGGCATACTAAAGGCCTGTTACGCAATCTGTTTCAAGCAGCAATCTGAAGTTGTATTACGCAGCATGATTGTA